>NZ_VTQX01000036.1 GCF_008764295.1 Bacillus methanolicus
GTTAGAATGCCTGCCTGTCACGCAGGAGGTCGCGGGTTCGAGTCCCGTCCGGACCGCCATTTATGAGTGTAAAACGAAACTTAGTTTCGTTTTTTTTTATGCGCATACGCATGTTTTTGCTCATTCTTGTGGTTTAAGGTAAACTACAGATAGAGGAAAGGTACTTATTATGCAAGTACTTAAAAACATCCTTAGGAGCAGAAGTCCTAAGGTTTTTTCATATCTGTTGTATTTGTGATCAGCACTGTTATTTACAATTGAATTCAGTTCATGTATTTGAGAAAGTAAGATATTTTAATGCGATGTTCAAACAACATATAAAATTTAGTGCGATAATATAAAAACAAAGATATTTATATTTTAAATAGATTTAGGTGATAAATGAATATGAATGAATATACCATTACTTCGAAAAATCCTGCGGAAACAATGGAGTTGGCAAAACGTTTAGCTGCTCTATTAAAGCCCCAGGATGTCATTACCTTAGAAGGGGATTTAGGTGCGGGTAAAACCACTTTTACAAAGGGATTAGCTGAAGGGTTGCACATTAAGAAAACGGTCAATAGTCCAACATTTACAATTATTAAAGAGTATAATGGAGATCTTCCACTGTATCATATGGATGTTTATCGATTAGAGGATTCTGATGAAGATTTAGGCTTTGATGAATATTTTGAAGGTGATGGCGTGACCGTCGTCGAATGGGCCCATCTAATTGAAGAGCAGCTCCCAAAAGAAAAGTTAATGATTCGTTTAAGGCATGGGGTCAATGATACAAGGTTAATCACGTTGATGCCACAGGGTGCCCGTTATGAGGAATTATGTAAGGAGTTAGGAATATGAAGGTTTTAGCCATTGATACATCGAATTACGCTTTAGGAATTGCCGTCATCGATGAAGAGAAGGTAATTGGAGAATATATAACGAATGTAAAGAAGAATCATTCCATTCGTGTGATGCCTTCAATTGAAACATTATTAAGAGATTGCGATCTTACTGCAAAAGATATTAACAAAATTGTGGTTGCCCAAGGCCCCGGCTCCTATACAGGTGTAAGAATAGGTGTGACAATTGCAAAGACGTTAGCTTGGACATTAAATATTCCACTCGTTGGAGTGTCTAGCTTAGAAATACTAGCAGCCGCTGTTGGAAGATACTTTTCGGGAGCGGTCTCACCTCTTTTTGATGGGAGACGTGGACAAATTTATACAGGTCTGTATCAATATAAAAAAGGAAAGTTAGAAACGGTAGAAGGCGACCAAATTCTTCAATCGCGAGACTGGGCGGAGCAGTTGTGTTCTTCTTCAGAACCAATTCTTTTTGTAGGGAATGACCTGCCTTTGCATCAAGGTGTAATTGCAGAAATAATGGGGGAGAAGGCTCAATTTGCTGAAATTACCGAGCAAAATCCACGGCCTGCAGAGCTAGCCTTTCTCGGTATGGATAGAAATGGCGTTGATATTCATTCCTTTGTCCCGAACTATATTCGACTGGCAGAAGCGGAAGCTAAATGGATCGAAGCGAACAAAGCAAAGAACTCTAACTAAGGAAGAGAGAGAAATGACTAAACAACTGACATTTCGTGAGATGGAAGAGAAGGATATCGATCAAATTGTGTTCATAGAAAATGAGTCCTTTACCAGTCCTTGGAGCCGAGAATCGTTTGTAAATGAATTAACGAAAAATCGATTTGCATTATATACGGTTTTAGAGGATGAGGATGGAGTTTTTGGATACTGTGGGGTATGGATTATTGTTGATGAGGCACATATTACCAATATTGCGGTACTGCCGAAGTATCGCGGTAAAA
Organism: Bacillus methanolicus; assembly: GCF_008764295.1. Lineage (GTDB taxonomy): Bacteria > Bacillota > Bacilli > Bacillales > Cytobacillaceae > Robertmurraya > Robertmurraya methanolica_A. Next base: position 1,811 of record NZ_VTQX01000036.1, read on the forward strand.
AATTAGGGGAAGCTCTATTAAAAAAAGTAATGGAGATTGCGAAGGAAAAGGGTGCGAAGACAATGACATTAGAAGTAAGAGTGTCCAATCATATTGCCCAATCTCTCTATCGCAAACTTGGCTTTCAAAATGGAGGAATCCGAAAAAGCTATTATACCGATAATCATGAAGATGCATTAGTAATGTGGGTGAATTTGTAATGAAAAAAGAACAATATATTATGGGAATTGAGACAAGCTGTGATGAGACCGCTGTAGCGATTATAAAAAATGGTCGAGAAATCATCGCGAATGTCGTTGCGTCACAAATTGACAGCCATAAGCGCTTTGGGGGAGTTGTTCCTGAAATTGCATCGAGGCACCATGTTGAACAATTGACGATTGTATTGGAAGAGGCGCTAACAAAGGCTAATTTAGAGTTTAAGGACATGGATGCAATTGCTGTAACAGAAGGGCCTGGACTTGTTGGGGCATTGCTAATTGGTGTTAATGCTGCGAAGGCTTTAGCGTTTGCACATGGAATACCGTTAGTTCCCGTACATCATATTGCTGGTCATATATATGCTAACCGAATTGTGGCAGAAATGAAATTTCCGCTATTAGCACTAGTGGTCTCTGGTGGACATACTGAACTAGTATATATGAAGGAGCATGGCCATTTTGAAGTAATTGGGGAAACAAGGGATGACGCTGCTGGAGAAGCTTATGATAAGGTTGCAAGAACGCTAAACCTCCCATATCCAGGTGGGCCACATATTGATAAAATGGCACAGGCTGGAGAGGCGACGATTCCATTGCCGAGAGCATGGCTGGAAGAGGATTCGTATGATTTTAGTTTCAGCGGATTAAAATCGGCAGTTATCAACACTGTCCACAATGCTGAACAACGTGGAGAGAAGCTAATTCCTGAAAATCTAGCCGCTAGCTTTCAAGAAAGTGTCATTGATGTGTTAGTTACGAAAACATTAAAAGCAACAAGGGAATATAATGTTAAACAAGTATTGTTGGCTGGAGGCGTTGCAGCGAATAAAGGGCTTAGAACAAGGTTAGAAGCAACGTTTTCCACAGAAAAAGTGGAACTTGTGATTCCGCCTTTGTACTTGTGCACAGATAATGCAGCTATGATTGCTGCAGCAGGAAGTATTTTTTATGCTAAAGGGCAACGTGCAAAGCTTGATTTAAATGCTAATCCAGGGTTAGATATTACGAGTCACAACCAATAAATACGATAGTGAGAATAGCCCGAGTAATCGGGTTATTTTTGTGGATAAGACCTTATTCCTTGTGGAAAATGTGGATAAATAGATGATTTTTTGTGGATAATGTGGAAAAGTTTGTGGAAGGCATTAATATAAAGGTTTGAAATGTGGACAATTATGTGGAAAATAAAAACCGGGATAGTGTTGCTATCCCGGTGCTTCATTTCTGAAAATTATTCTGCCAATTCAGTCCATTCTTCAAGGAGGTGCTCTAACTGTTCTTTTGCCTGCTCTGTTTCAGTCGTAAGGTTTAAGACTCTCTCGTGATCTTGAAAAATGTCGGGCTCACACAACAATTGTTCATTTTTTTCAATCTTTCCTTCGAGCTCCTCAATCAGCTGTTCAATCTCTTCAATTCTTCTTTTTCGTTGCCGTTCTATTTTTTTGGCTTCCTTATCCTGTTGATAACTTGTCTTTTCTTGCTTTATTTGTCGATCGGCTGTTGATATCATTTTTTGTTCCAATGCTTTTAACTCTTCAAACTCGAGTTTTTTCTCGACAAAATAATCATAGTCACCGAGAAATTCGGTTGCGGAATGGGGGCTAAGCTCCAATACTTTTGTCGCAATCCGATTAATAAAATAGCGATCGTGTGATACAAATAAAATGGTTCCAGGGTAATCAATTAAAGAGTTTTCCAATACTTCTTTGCTGTCTAAATCAAGATGGTTTGTCGGTTCATCTAAAATAAGAAAATTAGCCTTTTTCATCATTAGTTTGGCTAAAGCTAGTCGCGCTTTTTCACCACCACTTAAAGTTGAGACAGTTTTTAATACATCATCTCCAGAGAAAAGAAAATTCCCTAATACTGTGCGAATATCCTTTTCGTTCATTAAAGGATAGTCGTCCCACAATTCATTTAAAACCCTTTTATTGGATGTTAATTCAGCCTGCTCCTGATCATAATAGCCGATAGTTACGTTTGAACCAAAGTGAATATCACCAGCCAGTTGGGGTAATCGACCGATAATTGTTTTTAATAGAGTGGATTTGCCAATTCCATTTGGGCCAACAAGGGCAATACTGTCTCCCCTTGTGAGGCGAAAGGAGAGCCCTTCACTAATTTTTTCACTGTCGTAACCGATTGCTAAAGAGTCTACTTTTAATACGTCATTTCCACTTTGTCTTTCGATGTCAAAGCCAAATGAGGCTGATTTTTCATCACCAAGAGGCCTGTCCAACACTTGCATTCGTTCTAATTGTTTTCTGCGACTCTGCGCCCTTTTAGTTGTGGAAGCGCGTGCTAAGTTACGTTGGATAAAGTCTTGAAGTTTAGCGATTTCTTCCTGCTGTTTCTCATATTGTTTCATCTCGCGCTCGTAGTTCAATGCCTTTTGTTCTAGATAGGCACTATAATTCCCTGTATATCTTGTGATGTTTAAACGCGAAATTTCATACACTTGGTTCACGACTTTATCTAAGAAGTAGCGATCATGGGAAACGATAAGAATAGCACCAGAATAGCCCTGTAAGTAGTTTTCCAACCATGAAAGAGTATCGATATCAAGATGGTTTGTCGGTTCGTCAAGAATTAAAATATCAGGCTTCGTTAACAATAGCTTTCCTAAGGCAAGTCTTGTTTTTTGCCCGCCGCTCAAACTCGAAATCTTTGTTGAGTAATCAATAGAATGGAAATTTAATCCATGCAAAACAGAGCGAATATCTGCTTCGTATTGATAGCCGCCGTTTTCTTTGTAGGATACTTGCAGTTGATCATACTCTTTTAAGATTTTTTCATACTCTGTTGAATGATTAAAGACAGCCGGATCAGCCATTTTTTCTTCTAATTGTCTCAGCGATCGTTCCTGTAATTTTAAATGCTGGAATACCGTCAACATTTCATCCCAAATGGAATAATTCGATTCCAGTCCGGTTGTTTGCGCTAAATATCCAATCTCGACACCCTTCGGTTTAATAATCTCGCCACTTTCATAAGACAGCTGTCCAGCGATAATTTTTAGGAGTGTCGATTTTCCAGCGCCATTTCGTCCAACGAGTGCAATCCGATCCTTTGTTTGTACCTCTAGTTTTATATTCGTTAAGATGGGGTCAGCCCCATATGATTTTGATAGTTGATTTACTTGTAATAGTATCATTGGTTTCACCTCAATATGTCTAGGAATAGTGTAACGTAGAACCTTAAGAACAGCAATTAAAGAAGATTTTTCCTGGCATTCTTCATTATGAAGAGATACGTTTTTTCCTCATAAAAGAGAAATTTATTGTGAAGATAATAACAATATTTTCACAAAGATCACAAAATAGTGTATCATTTGAAGTGAGGTGTTTGATAATGGCAGAGTTTACCCATTTTAATGAAGAAGGCAGAGCAAAAATGGTTGATGTTAGCGATAAGAAGGAAACCGTAAGAACGGCAATTGCTAACTCTAGTATTACAGTAAATAAACAAATTTACGAGCAAATTACCCAGCAGCAAAATAAAAAAGGGGATGTACTTGCAGTTGCTCAAGTAGCAGGTATTATGGCTTGTAAGAAAACAGCGGATATTATACCAATGTGTCATCCACTTCCATTGACAGGAGTGAATATTTCATTCAAGTGGGCAATAAAGGATGAGAATTATGAGTTAAAAATTGCTGCATCTGTTAAGACAAAAGGAAATACGGGAGTAGAAATGGAAGCGTTAACAGCAGCTTCGGTTTGTGCGCTCACAGTGTATGATATGTGTAAGGCAGTTGATAAAGGCATGGTTATTGGTCAAACGTATTTAGTGGAAAAGACTGGTGGTAAAAACGGCGATTTTAAAAGGGAAGAAGAAGTAAAATAAGGTTTAACTCGTTAAAAAAGGACTATATAGGGGTGGGGGAAATAAAATGAGTAACGATACAGTGAAAATACCTCAAGCAACGGCAAAGAGACTACCGTTATATTATCGCTTTTTAAAGAATTTACATTCTTCAGGAAAACAGAGGGTTTCCTCTGCTGAGCTAAGTGAAGCGGTGAAGGTAGATTCAGCAACAATCCGGAGAGATTTCTCCTATTTCGGTGCTTTAGGAAAAAAAGGCTATGGTTATAATGTTAATTATTTGCTAACCTTTTTTCGTAAGACCCTTGATCAAGATGAGTTAACAAAAGTTGCGTTGATTGGTGTCGGAAATCTAGGTACTGCGCTGCTTCATTATAATTTCTTGAAAAATAATAATACAAAAATTGCTGTTGGCTTTGATGTTGAAGAGGCGAAGATCGGTACAACGATCGGGGATGTTCCTATTCATCATATGGACGAGCTTGAAAAAATAATTACAGAAATGGGCATTACAGTAGCAATTTTAACGGTACCAGCTCCATTTGCCCAAACGATTACAGACCGACTCGTAGCAGCTAATGTTAAGGGAATCCTTAATTTTACACCAGCAAGACTAACTGTACCAGCGACAACAAGAGTTCACCATATTGATCTGGCTGTGGAGCTTCAATCATTGGTGTATTTCCTTAAGCATTATGGAGTAGATGAGGAAGAGGAATAATTTTATGACAAAAGGCATGAACTCGGTATAACTAAGTTCATGCCTTTTTTATGCTGTTTATTTTTTATCTTTTTGAATGGCTTTTACTTTGAAGTGAAAGAGAACCATTCGAATCCCACTTCCGAAATCAAAGGTAGCTAAAATGACGAATAAATAGGTGAAAATTCCCCATTCGCCATTACGCTGTACATCCTGGACGGCAAAATAGGTAAATAAAAGTCCAAGAACAATATAAAGGATACCTGAGAACAAAGGTGTTCGTATCATAGAAAAAGACCTCCAATGAATCTCTGAATAGATTCTGCTTCTCGTAGCATTCGTTCAATATCTTCTTTAAAAACAGATTGCACGAGAACAACAAAGGTGTTCATGGCAACATGAGCGATGATTGGAACAATAATTCGTTTTGTTTTAATATAGAGAAAAGCAAAGGTAAAGCCCATTGCCGAGTACAGCAATAAATGTTCGATTTCTGCATGGGCTAAGGCAAAAATAACAGAGCTTATTATGGCTGAGAGAAAAAAGTTCAGCCGCTTATAAAGTGAGCCGAAAATAATTTTACGAAAAACGATTTCTTCCAGAATGGGTCCAATAACAGAACTGACAATGACAACAACTGGAAAGGATTCAATCAAAGAGAGGATTTGCTGTGTATTTTCAGAGCCCATATCTATTCCTAACCAACTTTCAATATTGGCAGCTAACCCTTGAGCAAATAACGCGAGAAATACGCCAGCGATCGCCCAAACAATTGAGGCTGAAACAGAAGCAGTCTCTCGATCCAAGCTTGGTTGCTTCATTTCTTTACGCAAAAGGAATAAAGTCGCGAGCAAGGCTACGGAAAAGCTGAAGACAATCCAAATAACGACAGCGTAGACAGCCATCTCCTCTATACTATATCCAATTAACACGCCGCCAAATGTTAAAGCTGGCACTCCTAAAAAAGTTGAAAGTTGCATCGTAATGTAAATGATTAAAATGTACCAATATTCCTTTTTCAAATTATGATTCCCCTTTTAAACATAACTAATGATGCACTAAAACCATTCTACTAATAAAATTGCTAAACGTACAAATAGTTGCCTTAAAATATTTGTCGATGGATATTTTTTCAAAAGTAGTACATACTTTGAAAGGTTATATGCAAGAAAGAGCCGGCAGGAAATGAGGCGCAGTACGATCTAAAAATTCATGTAAAAATTTGTGTTAATTTTTTTAAAAAATCGTGCATGATACTTGCAAAAAAAAAGAGAATTCATTAATATATTAATTGTGTTAGCACTCAAAGTGTGCGAGTGCTAATAAATATTACATAATATTTATTGAGGAGGTTGTTTCACTTGTTAAAGCCATTAGGTGATCGCATTGTTATTGAGCTTGTTGAAACGGAAGAAAAAACTGCAAGCGGTATCGTTTTACCAGATTCAGCTAAAGAAAAGCCTCAAGAAGGAAAAATTGTAGCTGTTGGTACTGGTCGTGTACTAGACAACGGTGAGCGTGTAGCTCTTGAAGTTTCAGTAGGTGATCGCATTATCTTCTCAAAATACTCTGGTACAGAAGTGAAGTATCAAGGTCAAGAGTATTTAATTTTACGTGAAAATGACATCTTAGCTGTTGTCGGCGAATAAGATTTTAAAATTATGGCTGTTTTAATATAAACATTATTTAAGGAGGTTTTTTCAAATGGCAAAAGAGATTAAATTCAGTGAAGATGCTCGCCGCGCGATGCTACGTGGTGTAGATGCTCTTGCAGATGCAGTGAAAGTAACCCTTGGACCAAAAGGTCGTAACGTGGTTCTTGAGAAAAAATACGGATCTCCGTTAATTACAAATGACGGTGTAACCATTGCAAAAGAAATCGAATTAGAAGATGCTTTTGAAAACATGGGAGCAAAGCTAGTTGCTGAAGTTGCAAGCAAGACGAATGATGTTGCTGGGGACGGAACAACTACAGCTACAGTACTTGCACAAGCGATGATTCGTGAAGGCTTAAAGAACGTAACTGCGGGTGCTAACCCAATGGTTATCCGTAAAGGTATTGAAAAGGCTGTTGCTACTGCAGTTGAAGAATTAAATGCTATTTCTAAGCCAGTTGAAAACAAAGAAGCAATCGCTCAAGTTGCTGCGATTTCTGCTGCTGACGAAGAAGTAGGGAAACTAATCGCAGAAGCAATGGAGCGCGTTGGTAACGATGGCGTTATCACAATTGAAGAGTCTAAAGGATTTACGACAGAACTTGATGTAGTAGAAGGTATGCAATTCGATCGTGGATATGCATCTCCATACATGGTAACAGACTCAGACAAAATGGAAGCAGTTCTAGAAAATCCATATATCTTAATTACTGATAAGAAAATCAGCAACATCCAAGAAATTTTACCAGTGCTTGAGCAAGTAGTTCAACAAGGCAAGCCATTATTATTAATTGCTGAAGATGTTGAAGGTGAAGCTCTTCCAACATTAGTATTGAATAAGCTACGTGGTACATTCAATGCTGTAGCGGTAAAAGCTCCAGGATTTGGTGACCGTCGTAAAGCAATGCTTGAAGATATCGCTATCCTAACTGGTGGTTCTGTCATCACAGAGGATCTAGGATTAGAGCTTAAATCTACAACAATTGAGCATCTTGGACGTGCAGCTAAAGTTGTCGTTACAAAAGAAAATACAACAATCGTGGAAGGTGCTGGAGATTCAGCGCAAATCTCTTCACGCGTTGCACAAATCCGTGCTCAAATGGAAGAAACAACTTCTGAATTTGACCGTGAAAAATTACAAGAGCGTCTTGCTAAATTAGCTGGTGGAGTAGCAGTTGTTAAAGTGGGTGCTGCAACAGAAACTGAGCTTAAAGAGCGCAAGCTTCGCATTGAAGATGCATTAAACTCAACTCGCGCTGCAGTTGAAGAAGGTATTGTATCTGGTGGTGGCGTTGCCCTACTTAATGTATACAATAAAGTCGCTGCTATTCAAGCAGAAGGCGATGAGCAAACAGGTGTTAACATCGTCCTTCGTGCCATCGAAGAACCAGTTCGCACAATCGCTGCAAACGCTGGTCTTGAAGGATCTGTCGTTGTTGAGCGCTTAAAGCACGAAGAAATCGGAGTTGGCTTCAACGCTGCAACAAACGAATGGGTAAACATGATCGACGCTGGTATCGTGGACCCAACGAAAGTTACTCGTTCTGCACTTCAAAACGCAGGTTCAGTCGCTGCTATGTTCTTAACAACAGAAGCAGTTGTCGCTGACAAGCCAGAAGAAAACGCTGGCGGCGCTGCAATGCCTGACATGGGCGGCATGGGTGGAATGGGCGGCATGATGTAATAACGAAAAGCGGAAACGGCTTGTTCAGCCCCGACAAGCATATGACGATCTAGGAAAGAAGGCGCTCTTTGCCTTCATTCCTAGAGTGGCTTATGACCTCGAGGGGCTAGCCGTTGCAGCTAGACATTATGTCACCAAACCCTGATATATAAGGATTTTATGTAAGATAAGAGTGAAAAGTTAACATTTTGCTAACATTGAGGTTTTTAACGGAGGCTTCTCATTAGTTCATTGAACTTTTGAGAGGCTTCTTTTTTTATTTTTGGGGATATTTTCGCTTCTTCCTTTTATGTTCGGGTAGAACTTGTAGAAAATTGCTCTCTGGTCTTAAACCGTATGGCTATTACTAAGATGTGGACATTGTTGATTCGCAGGATTTCTTAACTGTCTATTAGCGAGGAAGTTGATGTCTATGAAAGTGAAATAAATAGACGCATGTATTCCTCCCTTTTCATTAGGTACGATTGACTACAAACAAAATAGGCGGGGGCGTTCTTAAATAAAAATATACTTGTTATTATAAATATTCTCATAAATGATATTGACAATCATTATCAATTAGAAGTAAGATAATAGTTGTGTGATAGTAATGATAATCATTATCAATTATAAAGGGATAATTGAAATGATTATTTGAAAAGTTGGAGCTGGCTTGACAGCGATAATTATTATCTTGTTTTATGTTGTAGATATGCCTGTGTTTTATAGAGATAAAGAGTATTTTATGAGGGCATAAAAAAGAACAAAGATAGTCAATTTATCAGTTCAATAGGCTCTGAATTTTAAAAATTTATAATACATAAGGAAAGAGGTAAGAGAGATGGGGAAGTTTAAATTAACTGTCATTATGGCCATTTTTATTTTGATGTTGGCGGCATGTTCAAGTGCGGATAATGCAAATAGTGAACCTGAGGATAATGAACCTGAAGCAAGTGAGCAAGAAGAGGAGGCAACCGAACCTGCAACAGTTGAAATCACTGATGCACACGGAACGGTTACGGTTCCTGTAAATCCCAAGAATGTAGTAGCTTTGGATAATAGAACGTTTGAAACGTTGGCTGATTGGAATATTGAGTTAGCTGCTGTACCAAAAGCGGTAATGACCTCGGATTCACCGTATGTATTAGATGAAAACGTTCAAGATATTGGGAATCACCGTGAGCCAAACCTTGAAATAATAGCGGCTGTAGACCCTGAGCTTGTTTTCGTAGGTCAAAGGTTTTCCGGATATTATGAAGATATAAAAAAATTAGTGCCAAATGCTGCTGTTATTGATCTAAATGTTGACGTTTCTGAGGAAGCCAGTGCGCCTGGAGAAAATTTAGTAAATGGATTTAAAGAAACTACCCTTAATTTGGGGAAAATTTTTGATAAAAATGAAGAGGCTGAACAATTGATAGCTAGTTTTGAGCAGGCGATTGAAAAAGCTAAGTCTGCGTATAATGGCAGCGATAGAGTGATGAGTGTTATCGTTTCAGGTGGAAATATAAACTTTTCAGCTCCGCACACTGGACGTGTTTGGGGTCCGTTATTTGAAATTTTTGGATGGATTCCAGCTTTAGAAGTTGAGAATACGACTACAGATCACCAGGGTGATGAGATTTCAGTTGAGGCGATTGCACAAAGTAATCCTGATTGGCTCTTCGTCTTAGACCGTGATGCTCCAATATCCGGTGAAACAGATAAAGTCCCTGCTCAGGATGTAATCGACAATTCACCTGCTCTTCAAAACACAACGGCTGTTACTGAAGGACAAATTATTTATGCACCAATGGATACTTATTTAAATGAATCAGTGCAAACTTTTATAGAGTTATTTGAAAACATGGCTAATACTTTAGCTAAGTAGTGTGAAGGAGTTTAACGCAGTGCCTAAAAATATCATCACCGGGATTGAGAGATTTTCTCAATCCCGGTTTTATAACCACAATAAGATTTGGACAAAACCCTTTATATTAGCCATTATCATTGTCATTGGTTTAGGTGTTATTTCGCTGTTTACTGGAGTTTATGATATAGCTGGGCAAGAAGATGGAATGGAAATGTTTTTTATCACTCGTGTCCCAAGAACAGTTGCACTTATGCTTACTGGAGCCGCCATGGCAATGGCAGGACTCGTTATGCAGCTAATTACACAGAACCGTTTAGTTGAACCTACCACAACGGGTACGATGGAGTGGGCAGGTTTGGGACTCCTTGTTATTTATTTATTTGTTCCAGGACCCTCTTTAGTACTTAGAATGACTGGTGCAATCATTTTTTCTTTTGTAGGAACGATGATTTTCTTTTTATTCTTAAGAAGGGTTAGACTTCGTTCCTCTTTAATTGTTCCGATTATTGGTCTGATGCTAGGGGCAGTTATTTCTGCTGTTTCCACCTTTTTAGGACTCTTTTTCCAAATGACACAAGTAATTGAAGGATGGTTTGTTGGTTCTTTTGCCTCTGTTCAAGCCGGAAGATATGAGTATTTATGGATTATTGTCATCGTTACAATTCTTATTTTTATTTATGCGAATAGGTTAACTTTAGCTGGTCTGGGGGAAGATGTTGCCACAAGTCTTGGAGTCAATTATAATACGCTCCTTCTTTTGGCTAATGGCCTTATTGCAGTTGCAGTTGGTATTGTTGCAGCAGTAATTGGGAACTTGCCATTTCTAGGTTTAATTGTTCCCAATATTATTTCCATGATTAGGGGAGACGATCTTAAAAGTAATCTGCCTTGGGTATGTGTGAGCGGAATGGGGACGATTACTCTTTGTGACATCATTTCTCGAACCATTATTATGCCTTTTGAAGTGCCGGTCTCTTTAATCCTTGGCACAGTAGGCTCAGTCGTATTTATTACGATTTTAATGAGACAAAGGAAATCAAGGAGGCTAAGATGAACGCGTTGGAGTATAGAAAGAAAGAGAATGTTAAGCTCGATATTAGCCTTCATAATGAAAGTAGAACTGCTAGAGCTTTTCGTACGAAGAAAGATGAAAAACGATATTGGTTTCTGCTCATTTCATTAATTGCTCTTGGTCTTCTTTTTTCCTACGGACTTTTAGTGTATAACAATCCGGTTCCGATCGATTCACCTTCTTTTATTCCCGTTGTTGAAAGAAGAATCGGAGCTGTCGTTGCCATGCTTATTGCAGCAGTTTGCCATAGCTTATCGACTGTTGCGTTTCAATCGATTACGAATAATCGAATTATCACTCCTTCACTTTTAGGCTTCGAATCACTTTACTCAGCTATTCATACGAGTACAATGTTTTTATTTGGAGCTAGTGCAATGGTGAGCTTCAGTGGGATTGGGCCATTTTTTCTTCAAGTTAGTCTTATGGTTTTAATGAGTTTGCTCCTTTATGGATGGCTGCTCTCGGGGAAATATGGGAATTTACAGCTTGTGCTCTTAGTTGGAATTATTATCGGAACTGGGTTGAATACGGTGTCGGCTTTTATGAGAAAACTTCTTGCGCCATCTGAGTTTGACCTATTGCAGACAAGATTGATTGGTTCTATCAATAATGCGGATGCTGAATATTTTCCAATTGTTATTCCGATGGTCACCGCTGTTGCCTTATTGCTTTTTGTTTTTTCTAAGAAATTAAATATATTGTCACTTGGTAAAGATGTCTCTACTACTTTTGGCGTTAAATACCAATCTAATATTATTTATGCACTTGTATTAGTTGCTGTTTTGATGTCCATTTCAACGGCTGTAGTGGGCCCTCTTACTTTCTTTGGATTTTTAGTTGCTATTTTGAGTTATCAAGCGGCGCCAACTTATGACCATCGATATATTTTTCCAATGGCTCTTGCTATAGGGTTCTTTGTCTTAACAGCTGCCTACTTTTTCATGTACCATGTAATCAATCTTCAAGCTGTTTCCGTATTTATTGAACTGTTTGGCGGAATCCTATTTCTAATTGTAATTTTAAGGAAGAGGTCTCTATGATAAAAATTGATAATGCTAGAAAGATGTATACGGATGAAGTAAAGATTGGACCATTAAATATTGAAATACCAAAGGCTGGGTTTACTTCTTTAATTGGACCCAATGGTGCTGGAAAGTCTACGACTCTTTTGATGATTGGAAGACTTTTAAACATGGATGAAGGTCAAATTATGATTTCTAGTATGGATGTATCTTCTTCAAAATCAAATGACTTAGCGAAAATCGTCACTATTTTGCGACAAGAAAATCATTTTGTAACGAGGCTTACGGTTAGACAACTAGCTGGATTTGGACGATTTCCATATTCAAAGGGGAGATTGACGAGCGAAGACGAAGAAATTATTTCTAAATATATCGATTTTTTAGACTTAACAGATTTGGAAGATCGATATTTAGATGAGCTATCAGGCGGTCAAAGACAAAGAGCATATGTTGCAATGGTTTTGTGCCAAGAGACAGAATATGTACTATTGGATGAGCCTCTGAACAATCTCGATGTTGCTCGTTCTGTTCAAATGATGGAGTATTTAAGACATGTTGTGAATGATTTCGGAAGAACTATTCTGACTGTTATGCATGATATAAATTTTGCAGCTAAATATTCTGATCGAATTTGTGCTATGAAAGATGGGCAAATTGCGGCATTTGGAACAGTAGAAGAGATTATGGACTCAGAACTTTTGACAGACATTTTTGAAACGAAAATAGAAATTATTGAGGGTCCGTATGGGCCGATAGCTGTATATTAGTCACTAAGTTTTAAAAATTTCATATAGTCAAGAAATCTAATAGATCATTAGCCCAAATTATAACCGCCATTCTATTTGCGGTGTTTAGAAGAAGGAATATTCAATTTCCTATTAGGTGCATTTTCTTAAGAGCTATAGTTTCAATCCATTTATTTTTTATATCTATATTAGATGGTAAGGCAGTTTATCATGGAGGGAGGATATATAATGAAAGTATATTGGACAAAAATAAATAAGATTATTGAAGAAACGCCGGAAGTTCGAACGTACCTGCTCGCCTGTCCGCAAGACTTTACATGGGAAGAAGGTTCTCACACTCACTTTGCACTAGAGGGGTTTAATGCTGGAGATAAACCAAACCGCAGTTTGATTCGCCATATGTCAATCTCCACTTTACCCTATGAAGAAGCGATTGGCATCACAACTCGTATTAGAGAGCAATGCTCTGAGTTTAAAACGATATTAAAGAATCTTAAAGTCGGAGATGAAGTTGCCATATTTAAAACGCATTCAAATGTACCACTGAAAAGAGAAGGGAAAAATGTTTACTTATTGTCATCTGGTGTAGGTCTGGCCACTTTCAGATCAATTGTACTTGAATATTTTAGACGAGCAGACAACGTGAGTCGTGTTCATTCTTTAAACATCCGTTCAGCAAAAGAGTTCTTATTTACAGATGTTTTTGTATCAGCACCTGATCAGAAGTTTACATCACAGTTTGTCGATAATCGTCACGACTACTATGAAGAAGTGAAGAATCTTGCTGCAGACAATGATGGTCTTTACTATGTTGTTGGCAGTAATGAATTTATCGTACAGAATCTTGATGTTCTGCGTGTGAAGGGGATCAAGGCGGGACAGATTATACTCGATAAGCATGAGCAACAATTGGCAGAGTTTTTATCATTTTAATGGAATGGAGGGTTAAGGTAAGAATACGAGAATATGGCCATTTTCTATTGACGGATTGCTGTACACTTAATTAAATATCATAAGAAACTTACATTACTTTGCTGTATCTCGCTTTCTAATTTAATGATCGACAAATCTACTAGTAATAGAAAATTTCATTCCTCTAGAAAAAACACGGATTGCTCTTAAACAGGAGTAATCCGTGTTTTTTTTATTATTGAGGGGTAAAATATGGAAACTCGCACATAATAATATCGTTATAACAATAGAAGGTTAGGATGAATGACGATGAAACAAATGAAAAAACACACACAACCTAGAAAAAGCAATGCCATGTATCAAAGACATGAAAGGAAACTAGTATGGCTAACCTTTATTGTGGCGGCAATTATGCTTTTATCTATTATTGGCAGAGTTGTAGGCGGATAAAGGAGGGAATGGATTGATTAATGAGGAGGCAGTTTACTACAGTAGGATCCTGACAGAAACTACATTATCATTTCATATTATATATGCAACCTTAGGGGTAGGCGTACCTCTAATGATCATGATTGCCCACTGGGTAGGTATAAAGAAAAATGACGAACATTATATATTGCTTGCTCGAAGGTGGACAAGAGGGTTTATTATAACGGTTGCTGTGGGGGTGGTTACAGGTACAGCAATTGGATTACAGCTTTCTTTATTATGGCCGAATTTCATGGAGTTGGCGGGAAATGTAATCGCTCTACCATTATTTATGGAGACGTTTGCGTTCTTTTTTGAAGCGATTTTTCTAGGCATATATTTGTATACTTGGGATCGGTTTGAAAATCAACGAAAGCATTTATTACTATTAATTCCTGTTGCAATCGGAGCATCCTTTTCTGCCGTATTTATTACTATTGTAAATGCATTTATGAATGCCCCGCAAGGATTTGATTTAATAAATGGAGAGCTGGCAAATGTCAATCCAATCATGGCGATGTTTAATCCAGCGATGCCTACTAAAGTATCCCATGTCGTGGGTACAGCCTTTATGACTTCAGCCTTTGTACTTGCTTCTATTGCGGCATTTCGTTTGCTAAGAGGTTCGAACCATATTTATCACAAAAAGGCACTCCTTTTAACCATGAAGATTGGATTAATCTTTTCTCTGACTTCTTTAATTGTTGGGGATTTGTCTGGAAAATATTTGGCAGAATATCAACCTGAAAAGCTTGCAGCGGCAGAATGGCATTTTGAAACGAGTGAAAGTGCTGAACTGATTCTACTCGGATTTATGAATGAAGATGAAGAAATTAAGTATGCAATAAAAATTCCGTATGCATTGAGTATTCTAGCTCATGGATCACCGACAGCAGAAGTGATAGGTTTGGATCAGTTTGCTGAGGAAGATATACCTCCATTGTATATCCATTATCTCTTCAATATTATGGTTGTAATAGGGATGATGATGATAGGGGTGTCCCTGTTATTCCTTATTGGCAAAGCTAAAGGGTGGTCTATTGTTGAGTCAAAGCCGTACCGGTGGTTAATCGTTTTGGGCGGACCACTAGCAATTATAGCTATCGAAGCGGGTTGGTGGTTAGCAGAAGTAGGGAGACAACCGTGGATTCTCCGCGGAATCATGCGTACAGCAGAAGGAGCTACTACGAGTAATCATGTAAATCTTATGTTGCTTTTATTCTGTGGTCTCTACTTAATTCTAGGTGTGGGCTCAGTAGTTGTTTTGGTTAGAATGTTTCGGATGAATCCAGTGGAAAGAGAATTGATGGATAGAAAAGGGGAAGTGCATAGATGAATCTGAACCTAGAAATTATTGGGATTATTGTTCTCTGGACATTTCTATTCGGCTATATTATTGTAGCCTCCATTGATTTTGGCGCTGGTTTCTTTAATGCATATGGAATCTTTACCAATAAGCAACATATTCTTACGAAAATTATTCAGAGATATTTATCCCCTGTTTGGGAGGTAACCAACGTATTTTTAGTTTTTTTCTTTGTTGGAATTGTCGGTTTTTTTCCAAAAACCGCCTACTATTATGGAACGACTTTATTGGTACCTGTTAGTATTGCTGTTATCTTATTGGGGATACGCGGTTCGTATTATGCGTTTGAGACATATGGAGCACGTTCACATAAGGGATATGCTTTCATGTATGGTTTGTCAGGTTTATTATTACCAGCAGCACTTTCGATTGTCTTAACAATTTCAGAGGGCGGCTTCATTTTTATTGAAAATGGGAACCCGGTTCTTGATTATATGGCCTTATTTATGAGTCCGCTTACATGGAGTATTGTTGTGTTGAGCCTATCAGCTGTATTGTATATTTCTGCTGTGTTTTTAACCTGGTATGCAGATAAAGCAAATGATACACCTGCGACTGAATTGCTCCGCCGTTATGCATTAATTTGGGCATTGCCTACCATCATTACAGCAGGAGGAATTATTTACGAGTTAAGATTTCATAATGCGGATCATTATGAGGAGATTTTATCGTTTTGGTGGATGTTTTTAATTTCAGCTTTATTATTCATAGGAACAGTATGGCTGCTCTGGAGACGGAAAAATTATGGTATAGCCTTTAGCTTGCTGATTGGCCAATTTGCATTTGCGTTTTATGGTTATGGGATATCTCATTACCCATACTTACTTTACCCACATCTAACGATATATGATAGCTTTACGAATGAGGCTATGGCTTTGGCTCTTATTATTGCATTTATTGCAGGTCTAGCCTTACTCATCCCTTCCCTGTATTTATTATTGAAGCTATTTTTATTTAATAAGGATTATGTTAGAGGAAACTCAGAGCATAAGCATTGAGGGGGTTATAGGATGGATGCATTTTTAGTCTTTGTCGCACCGTTTTTAGTGATTGGAACAGGGATAGCGGTGTCGTTCTGGTGGGTACAAAAGGATGGGGTTATCCGAAAGGAAGAATGAAAAACGATGTTTTGCGGCATGCATTTTGGACACTGTGAAGGCAGTGCGTGATTTGAACTTGCTGACTATAATTTAAACGTGTTTTATGCTTTTTTAGGGTGTGTCTTTGGAATATTTAACTTAATACTTGTTGAAATATAAAAAGCAGACGGTTTAGAAGTGCGATCATTCATTTCTAGTGGACCTTCCGCTTTTTTTATGTCTAGGACTATTTGGAAGTGCATATTTCAGTGATTTGTTTGAGCAACGATATTTTCTATTGGAGAAATTGAATATCTTTTTCAGATATATACTTGAAAGAAGTATATATCTTTGTTAAATTTATGATATGGATAGAACGAGTTTAATTAAAGGTCATTTAGAGATGTGTGTGTTATCTATTTTGTCAAAGGAAAAAAGCTATGGTTATGAAATTATGAAGGAGCTGGAAGAGCACAATTTAAAATTGAAAGGAGTAGGGAGCATTTATCCCATTCTGACTAAGCTTAAAGATCAGGAGTTGGTTAATACGTACCGCGAAATGACAGATAACGGGAAGGTTAGAGTTTATTATGAGATCAATGAAAAAGGGATAGTGCATCTTCAGAACAAAATCAATGAGTGGTTGGAATTACAACAAGATATAAAATCCCTTCTGCAAACTGGCTCGAAAGGAGATTATTTGAAATGACAATGAAATTGAGCATGGCAGAACAACAATTTTTAGATGAGGTTTTGGAGGAGTTAAAGCAATATCAAATAAGTTCAAAGAATAGAAGGAACATCAAACAACAGCTTTTAGAACATATTCAGGAATCCCGTGAACATGGGGAAGATTGCATAAAGGAGTTAGGAGATCCAGCAACATTAGTCAAAGATTTTTTAGAGCTCAATGGAATAGATCTTTATTCTGAAAATAAACAGCTACGAAAATTAAAAGATAGGAAAGGAATACTATTTGTTATCGGATTCTTTACATTAATCATAACCTATCTTGGCTCCCAGCTAATACTATCGATGTTTTTAACTGAATCCTTTAACCCACAGACGACTAACAGTTCATTTAATTATAATATCTTTTATCAAATTTCGGATAACTCATGGTGGAATTCCATGTTAATGATTATCAGTATTTCAACGTCTTGTTTAGTATCCTTGGTTGTTATAAAACTTCTTGTGCGAAAATTAAGCATTAGATGAAGAAGACAATGAAAATCTTAGCATCTAAATTAAAATTTACATTAGTATGTTTCGTATTCGTTTTGCTGATTTTATTTTTACCAATCTCACAAATCTCCGCAGAACAACACCTCAAGAGCGCACTTGACAGCTATGTCGAGACCTTTTTAGAAGAACATCGCATTCCAGGAGCTTCTATTGCTCTTGTTCATGAAAGTAGGACCGTTTATCTCAAGGCTTGGGGGATAACTGGAGAATCGAAAGAAATAGTAACAACTGAAACTCCCTTTACGATTGGATCGATAAGTAAATCCTTAACCGGCTTAGCCATTATGAGATTAATTGAAGAAGGCACCATTCGTTTAGATGATCCGGTTCAAAAGTATCTGCCATGGTTTACCCTTAAAGACAATCAAGCTGCATCCCAAATAACGCTCAAACATTTATTAACACAAACCAGTGGGATAAGTACATATTCTGGCTTATCCATCTCAGATAGAGAAGCTAAAGATTTGAATGCAATAAGGGAAAATGTAGAAAGGCTATCGAAGGTTAAGTTGACCGCCGCACCTGGGGAAAAACATCAATACAGTAATGCGAATTTTTTAATTCTAGGGGCTCTCATTGAAGAAGTTACAAATCAAACCTATTCGGAGTACATGGAGGAACAAGTTTTTTCGCCGTTAGGAATGAACGATGCGGCTGCTGATTATAGCACAGCATTAAAAAAGGGCTATGCTGCGGGTTACCAGTCATGGTTAGGAATCCCTCGAAATAGCGCAGTTACCTATGATAATGGAGGCGCACCATATGGATACTTAACCACAAGTGCAAGAGACATGGTTCAGTACATTAAATGGCTTAGTCAGCACGAGAGTAATCATAATTTTTTAAGTGAAGAGACTATGAACCTATATATGAATCCTTATGTTCAAACTGGTGAACATCGTTTTTATGGTCTTGGTGTCAGAATCTCTAACCCAGATACTGAGGAAGAGATGATATGGCATTCAGGTTCAACTCCTGATTCTCATGCAGAAGTATTCTTTATACCCGCAACGGGTTGGGGAGGAGTAATACTTACGAATAAGAATCATATTTTTGAAGAAAAGGGGCTTATCTACTTAAAACAAGGGATTATCAACATATTAAATGGAGATGAGCCGGTGGATATACCTCGATCTAGTCCTATTGTTCAAGTTATTTTGATAGGGATTATTTCTTTACTCCTTGTACTTTCCATTTATTTGCTTGTAAGAATTCAATCAAGGAAAACTGGTAAAAGTAATAGTTGGCGTATCACTGGTATGCTACAATTAGCTGTCTCTATTGCTATCATTCCGGTACTAGTCTATAGTACGGGAGCTCCATGGCATACGATCAAAGTATTTGCTGCTGATGTTGCATTATTAACTAAAATAATTGTTATTTTGATGGCTTTGAACGGCGTATTATCAATCTATATTTCATCTAAAGATTTAAGGAAGACCATAAAAAGAACTGGCTTGCGCAATCCCGTAAAAACGGTATATCGCAGCTAAAGATATTACCGCATTTTTGCACTCATGGTTAACATTAATACGTTTAGCAGACTGCGAGCGGTATGATGTAATTACGGTTTTATATATGATTTTCTTTTCTTGTCTTCGTTTTATAAAAAACACGGCAACCTATGACATAAAAATTTTCTATAGAGAAGGTCTTTCATCAGTTAGCTAAACTGTTGGGAGGCCTTTTCTTTGTCATTTTAATAAAAACTATTTCGGATAGTCTAAATATTGAGCAGAATAGTTTGGTATAATATAGTTGTTAATTTTTGGTTTATATTAAAATAGATTGATAGGAGCACAGTGATATGGAGCTGGATTTCTTTGAGGCATTTAAAATGGGATTAGACCTACTTTGGTCTATCATCACAGCTGAACCTTTATTAACTTTAGGATTGATAGTATTTTTGGGTGGTTCCCTTATACTTGCATTGATCGTTAATGTGCTGAGGGAACGAAAACTGAGAAAGTCAGGTATTTTAGAGGTTGATAAAATGTCAGGCAGGAAGTTCGAAGAATTTCTTCAAGCATTGTTAAAGTCTAAAGGTTATTATGTACAACTAACACCAGCAAGTGGAGATTATGGTGCAGACCTTATTTTATCCTCTAAAGATAAGAAAATTATTGTCCAAGCTAAACGATATAAGAAGAATGTTGGCGTAAAAGCTGTACAAGAAATAGCCTCTGCAAAGAATCATTACAGGGCTGATGAGTGCTGGGTAATTACGAATAGTTTTTTTACTGAACAGGCTAAAAAGCTAGCTTCCTCAAACGAGGTAAGGTTGATTGATCGCAAGCATTTAATGACTTGGATGCTACAGCAAACTAAAGAAGATAAAGGGGTTATCTAATATTTTATAAGGGGTTAGGAAACTTTCTATTACTTAAAAAGATTGTTTTTAAAAAAATAAGTAAATACGATGTCCAGCATGGCGATCTTAAGAAAAGAGAAGAAAGCATGATGAAATGGTTAGTGAAGAATGGGTTTTAATTCTTCATAATAAGAGGATGAAAAACCGTTGTGATATATGGCAACGGTTTTTTCGTATCTTAAAAGACACAGAAAGCACCCTTAAAATGATTCTAGCGAAAGAAATATTAACGGTACATAGACTTTTTGCATTAAAGCAAGAAGTCTTGTTTTTTATGAGTGGTCGCTCTTTCATGATTTGTGGTTGTTCGCACGGCTGAACCATTCATCATGACCTACCCCATTTTAAAGAGATTTGCAAAAATAGTAAAAAGTATGAAATGATAATCTTATTAAGGTTTTTGATAGGGGAGATCGATGATGTCACATTCAATACTGCTGGTTGAAGATGATTTAGAAATTAGTGAGATGGTAAAGACGCAATTGGGGAAGGAAGGATTCAAGGTCGTTCAAGCGTTTGATGGTGAGTCTGCTCTTCAATACTTTTCTGCTGAAGGCTTTGATTTAATTTTGCTAGATCTCATGTTGCCCAAAATGAATGGAATGGATTTTTTACAGTTCGTAAGGGAGCAAAGTGTGATTCCTGTCTTAATTATGTCGGCAAAAGATAGTGAGGTGGATAAAGCGATAGGGCTTGGGTTAGGTGCTGATGATTATATTGCGAAGCCTTTTTCGATGATTGAATTGACAGCAAGAGTAAAGGCTGCTATACGCCGCGCCAATAACTACTCCAAAGCTGTTGAGAAAGATGTGACAGCTATTATGAACATCGGTGGCCTAACGATAGACCTAGAAAATTTTTCAGTAAAAAAAGACAATCGGGAAATTAAGTTGACTGCGAAGGAGTTTCTAATTTTAAAAATGTTTATCAGTTCACCAAATCGCGTCTTTACAAAGGAGCAAATCTATCAATCTGTCTGGAATGATGACTATTATAAGGATGAGAATGTCATTAATGTACATATGAGGCGGCTACGAGAAAAGATTGAAGATGACCCTTCAAATCCGAAGTACATTAAAACGATTTGGGGCATTGGATATAAGCTTGGAGAAATTTAATATGAATATTATAGTAGGTTCCATTATTTTTATTTTACTTACAATCGTTTTCCTACAGGTGAAAATGGCTCAAAAAAAACAAGCAGACCTTCAATATGTCCAGAAGAAACTAAAGCAAATCCTTACAGAAAAAACGAATGAGAAGTTGATTTTACAAACGGATGATGCCAATTTGAAGCTTTTGCTGATTGAAATCAATCATTTATTGGAACATAATCAAAAGGTTGTGGCCCAATATAATAAAACGGAGATAGCGATGCGCAAAATGCTGTCAAATATTTCGCACGATCTAAAGACGCCTTTGACTGTTGTGTTAGGCAGTATTGAGATGGTGCTGGAAGATGCAAACCTATCCGAAGCTGAAAGAAGAGCTCAGCTTGAAAAAGTTTATCGTAAATCGCAGGAAGTGTTAGAGTTAATGAACAAGTTTTTTGATTTAGCAAAATTAGAGTCTGGTGATCGGAACCTGTCTATTAGCCGTCTTGATATAAATGAACTTTGCAGAAATAATATATTATCATTTTATAATATTTTAACAGCAAAAGGGTTTCAAGTAGATGTTTCTATACCTGAACAACCTCTATACATTTTTGCTAATGAAGTTGCCATGAACAGAATCCTACAAAATCTAATTTCAAATGCCATTCGATATGGAAGTGATGGAAACATCATTGGTATTGAAGTTCGAGATGATGAGGAGTCTATTTTTATTGACGTCTGGGATCAAGGAAAAGGCATTCAAGCAAGTCATAAAGATCAAGTATTTGAAAGATTGTATACACTTGAGGACTCTCGGAATAAACAGTATCAAGGAAGCGGCTTAGGGCTGACTATTACCAAAAGATTAGTAGAAGAAATGGGAGGAGAAATAACACTCTCCAGTATTCCATTTGAAAAGACGAAATTCACGATTAAACTTAGACGAGTTAAATACTAATTTCAACTTTTGTATTGATTTTTGCTTTTTCGTTTTACACGAAATGAAGTTGCTTGATTAAAAAGTTAAATTCTTAAGAAATGCGTAAGAATTGATTAATAAAAATGAAAGTTCTCCTCGGTATGATGAAGAGAAGAAATAGAGAGGAGTTTTTTGATGACATACATTTTACAGACCCATCACTTAACCAAAACATTTCAAGGGAAGGAAGTCATCTCAAATGTCAATATGAGGGTGAAAAAGGGCGAAATATATGGGTTTCTTGGCCCAAATGGAGCAGGGAAAACGACAGTTATGAGAATGTTGATGAATTTAATAAAACCCACGAGTGGCGAAATTAATATGTTTGGTCAGCGAGTAACAAATCAGTCCTATGAGTTGTTGAAACGAATTGGTTGTATTATTGAGTATCCTGTCTTTTACGATAAACTTACCGCAAAAGAAAATTTAGATTTACACTGCGAGTATATGGGCTATTATGATAAAAAAGCCATTGATGAGGCGTTAGATTTAGTAAATTTGCATAATGTTGACGATAAGGCAGTAAAAGATTTTTCTCTCGGAATGAAACAAAGGTTAGGAATTGCTAGAGCTATTATTACTAAGCCTGAATTGCTCATATTGGATGAGCCTATAAACGGGCTTGATCCAGTGGGAATCAAGGAGTTAAGGAACCTATTCCAATTGCTTTCAAAGGAGTACGGGATCACGCTGCTGATATCCAGTCATATTCTTGGAGAAATAGAATTGATGGCAGATACAGTTGGGGTTATTAGTGAAGGGCGTTTAGTTGAAGAAGTATCGATGGAAAGCATTAGAAACAAAAATACGAACTATATTGAAATTCGTACAAATGATAGTAAAAAAGCTGCTCTCGTTCTTGAGAATTCTTTGAACATCTCAAACTATAAAATTATCGATCCATCGATGATTAGAATATATGAAACAGAGGTATCACAACATGAAGTATCAAAATCATTGATTTTGCAAGACGTTTCCATTCATTCGATCAATGTTAAAAATCATTCTTTAGAAGATTACTTTTTAACGTTAATTAATGGGGGCGGAAAAATTGCTTAATTTAATTCGTTTGGAAATGAAAAAACATAAAATGGTTGCCTATGTCAAAGCCGCGTTTATTGCAAACATCATGATGATCGTATTAGCGTGTATTTTACCTATTATAGATAGTATCGAAGGAGATTCTTACTTTGTAGATTATAAAACGATGTTGATAGCGATCGACACAATGGTAAGGGGAACGTTTATTGTGTTTTCTGGGGTGCTCATTGCAAGGTTGATCATTGACGAATATAAAAACAAAACGATGCACCTCTTGTTCATGTATCCTATAAAGCGACATAAGATTATGTTAGCCAAACTTATTTTAATTTCAAGCTTCACCTTTATAGCGATTGTGATATCTAATTTTATTGTTAGTGCTGCCTTTTACGGAATAAATTCATTCGCTCATTTTATCACAGATACAATCACGATGAAGATTATTGTGGAGCAAGCGGTAAAAGTACTGTTTACAGCATTATTTTCTGCAGGGCTAGGATTAATTCCCTTATATTTTGGAATGATGAAAAAGTCTGTATCGACAACCATTGTAACATCGGTTTTATTAGTTGGTGTAGTCGGATCTGACATCAATGGATTTTCATTATTTAATGTGATTGCAATTCCTGTCACTCTCGCAGCGATCGGATTCATGATTGCTTATATGTCTTTTAAAAATATAGAAAAAGTTGATGTTAACTAAATAAAATGGTGTCAAGAATAATCCCCCTTCTGAAAATAGAAGGGGGATTTTTTATAAGTAAAATTTGAAAAAAAGTGGGAAGTGTTAGCCTAACCTTAAAAATGCTCCTATGTTACCGTGTAATTTACCGTTCATGAAAAAATAACGACCGTTCATGAACAAATTCCAAAATGAAAGGGAAATTATGCTAGACTACAATTTAAATATAGCAACTGGAAAGAAAAGGCTAAAAAATTTATCGTCTGATGTAAGCGGTTGCTGTCGTTGGGGAATATCACTGAAAACAGGATGATGTAAATATTTTCAGATTGAGCAAACTGCTTTTCTAATATATGGATTTGGATTTAATCAACTATCGTAGAAAGAGGATGGAGATTGTGAAAAAGTCGATTGCATATCGTATATTGTTTATCCTAATATTTTTAACCGTTCTTATTGCCTTAAATACGACATTAAGTGGCGTAACAAACACACAAGTAAAACTATCTGCAGATATCATGGTGGAATCTTTTCTTAAATTGGAAAAAGAGCAGGTTAAATTAGCAAAAGAGGTGGGGCAGATTGATTTATCTATACAAACCTATATTTTAGGGGGAGACAAAGGGGAAGGAGCAGAAGCGATTTTAACTCATACAGAACAGGCAAAAATCAGTCTAAATGAGATTGAAAGTATAGCGGATGAACTCTCGGAAAAAGCAATGAATCGTTTACTTCACGATGCATATATACCATACATGGAGGACATGGGAGGTTTCCTTCAACAGGCAGCGATGATGGCAGAACATATTCAAAAAGGTGATGCAGCTGCAGCTGATGAAAGCTATAATGCTTTAGAAACATTCTCTGTCGCTGTGGCAGAGTCGGAAGCTCATTTTCAGACGGTCCTAAATGAACGTATCGCTCATGAAAACTCTTTGATTCATTCAAGAATAACTCGATCTACTGTCATTGTTTGGTCAATGGCGGCGATCTTTATTATCACAGTTGCTGTTACTTTTTGGTTATCGTTGAAAACGATCATTACTCCTCTGAAAAATGCTCACACAAACCTTAGCAATATCATCGCAAAACTGGAGAACAATGAAGGGGATCTAACGGTTCGATTAGAAAGCAAGTCAGAGGATGAAGTGGGTCAAATTATAACAGGGATTAATCGTTTTTTAGAGACTTTACAAAATGTGATCATTGCAATCAAAACGAGTTCTAATGAAATTAATAAGTCCACGAAAAATATTAGTGTGCAAATAGGGCAAAGCCAGGATGCCACCTCTAATATTTCTGCCAGCTTAAATGAGCTATCGGCAGGGATGGAAGAAGTGAGTAGCATGATACAGAACATAGATGCTGGAGCACAAGAAGTTCTGTCAGAAGCCAATGTCCTAGCTGATCATGCAGAGTCAAACTCCAATCAGGTTGTTGAGATCGTCGAGCGTGCCGATGAGATTCTCGTCCAGTCCAATCAGAGTAAATTAGAGATGGAAACGGTTGTAGAGGAAATTAAGCAGGCAATGGATACAGCGATTAAGAATAGCCAATCTGTAGAGAGAATTAAGCAGCTTACTGCAGATATTTTAACGATATCATCACAAACCGATTTATTAGCGCTTAATGCATCTATTGAAGCATCAAAAGCAGGTGAGGCCGGAAAAGGCTTTGCAGTAGTAGCAGAAGAGGTGCGGAAATTATCAGAGAGTACAAAGAAATCTGCAACAGATATCCAAAATACGAGTGCATTGGTTACGACCTCAGTAGCTGATCTTGTTCAAAATGCTAATAAGATCATGTCTTACATAACGAAAAAAGTGTTGGACGACTATGATGTTTTTGTGGAACAGGCAAAAACATACAAGGTGGATGTGGATATGATCAACGAAATGCTCGTTCATTTAACAAAAGCCTCCGGAGATTTAAGAAAGATATCTACAGATATGGCTTATGGCATTCAAGGAATTACCGCTGCTGTTGAGGAAAGTACAGAAGCAATGATTCTATCTAATGAGAATACAGCGAATTTATTAAGCTCTATTTCCGTTATTTCCGATGAGGTTGCGAAAAATCGTGAAATCGTAATGGATTTAGACAATCAAGTTAACAGCTTTAAAAAGGTTGAGAAATAATAATAAATAGGGTTAAGGATGTAACAAATAACCGTGAATACCGAGAGGAATGATTCTCGGTATTCACGGTTAACATTTGACATTGAACCCTTTTAACAAACAGTGTTCTCTATTTTTACAAAATTCACTTTAGTTAAGGTGTCCATTCTGCACTAATAATCGCGACGAGTTCCCAATTTGAAGCATTATTAGGTTCAAATACTAGAAATACACTTTTCCAATCTTCATACACGGGTTCTTTGTAAAACTCGACGATTTTTGCTTTAGGGAATTTTGCTTGAATGCGTTCGTTCAAGTCGCTGCGCTGTGTTTCCGAGTCAAACATTTTATTATCAGAGTTAAGGAAAGTATCTGGTTTTAAGTACCTATCCATGTAACCTGTCGGCGTATATTTAAGCTCCATATTGGCGTCACCATAGCCCCAAAAATACTCCGTGTTATCTTCTAAAAGTGCAGGAACTTCATCTTTTTCAAAAACAGCGGAAAACTGTTCGATGTAGTCATAGAGGGATAAGAACAGCCCTTTTTCTGAATGGACGAAACTTGATAATAAATCCATATCTCGGTTGCGAAGGGCATCGTATATTTCTGTTGCTTTTTCTTCAACGGATACCTGCTCTTCTTCAGTAATCTCCGAATTTTTTTCGTCCTGCTCTTGCAGATTTTCCCGTTCATTCGCGTTAGGTGTTTGAGTTTGTTCTCCTATTTGCTCTCCATGATTCATCACAAAGCTTAAACCTAATATACTAATTAAAACAATTGCCGCTGCTGATGCAACTCCTATTTGTAACCTTTTCATGAGCGGATGTCTCCCTTCCGGTTGTTGGACCTCTACATCGTTTAGGGCATTCATGATATGCTGATGCATACGGTCTTGTTTTGATTTACTCATGCTATGAGTGGGTAATTTACTAAGCTTATCCTCTAAATTATTTTGGTTATTTTTCATTTGAGGTCCTCCTCACTGATTTGCTGCCGCAATGCCTTTATGGCGCGGTGATAATTTGTGCGTACCTCTGTTTCCTTACAATTTAATATTTGCGCTGTCTCCCGTACGGATAATCCTTGAATACCCCTTAGGATCATCACCTCTCGAAATTTCCTCTTCAATCTAGAGATGGAGAGATAAAGCTCTTTCTGTTCCTCATTTTTTAAAAGGATATGCTCCGGATTAGCGCTTGTTTGCTGCTCCCAAAAGCGCTCATCGAATGTTGTACTGTTTTTGCTAATCTTTGTCTCTTTTTTTCTGGCTTCGTCTATCGCTGTATTTCGGGCAATGGTGAAGAGCCAAGTTTTGGGTGAAGATTGATTCTTGTAAGAGTGAAGACCGCGCCCAGCTTTTATAAAAACCTCTTGCACTAAATCCTCTACATCTGTTGTACAGGTGTAGTAAACCAAAAAGTTGTAGACATCATTGCTGTATAGGTAAAACCATTCTGAAATAGTCTCTCTAACATTTGTCATAAAGTAAGGGTCCCCTTATAATTGAATTCACCTTATTAGACGGGTGAAATATTAATTTGTGTCAAAGATTTTTAGAATGGTCATTATGGAGAATTGATGGCAGAGTTTTAATTTTTATAGCAGCTTTTGCTAAGTGGATGCTGCTCGCTTGTCAATGAAAGGTTGAGTCAAAGTTAACTGGAGCAAATGCAAAAGGCATGATAGAAGTTATATAAGGAGCCACTGCCCAATCGTCCCTCCTGTCTTCGTTCATCAAACTTTTCTCCCATTCTCTTATAATTAAATTTGTTCACTACCATAACTTCCTTCCTGTTTTGGGTGAATATTTAATTTTATTTTAGAAAATAAAGTAAAATTAAAATAGCAAAGCTTTTATGATTAAGGAGGAATAATAAACGTGAAATTATTCAATTTTATTTTTTTGCTTGTTTTTACTGTTTTCTTGATCACAGGCTGCAGTGAGAAAAACCAAGAAACAGCTAAAAATAATGAAGGTTCTAATAATGTGAACGAAATTGCGGAGGATGAAGAGGACTCACAATTTAAGCCAGGCACATTCGAGCCGGGTAATTTTGAGCCAGGCAACTTCGAACCGGGCACGTTTGAACCAGGCGATTTTGAGCCGGGCACGTTCAAACCGGGAACGTTTTCTCCGGGTAATTTTGATGAAAATGTAACGATTTCGGTAGAAGAGAGTGAAATCGTAATTGAAGTTCCGAGCAATCTATTATTTGATTTTGACAAAAGTGAATTAAAATCGGATGTCATTGAAACGCTTGATCAGTTAAGTGAGGAGCTTAATATGTATGAAGGTGCCAATGTCTGGATAAATGGTCATACTGATAGTCAAGGAGACGAAATATATAATCAAAAGTTGTCGGAAGAGAGAGCACGAGAAGTGCAAAGCTATTTAGAGAAAAAAGTAAATTTGGAAACAATAAGCATTGAAACAAAAGGGTTGGGCCAGACAATGCCGATTGCATCGAATGAGACGGAAGAGGGAAGAGAGAAAAACCGCAGAGTGGAGATTGTAGTAGAACCTTTGCAGAAAAAATAATGGCTTTTCAAGTCTAAAAAATTAGTTTGACAAGTCCTCTTCTTCAATAATCGTTGAGATAGCATCGATATCACGGGTATCGGTGGAGATGTTTGAAGAAGTAATCGAAATTAGTGATGAAGAATTACATACGATTCAAAAACTGGTTTAGAAGCAAGGACACTTTTAGAGTTAAAGAATAATGTCAGCAAACTTCTCTTAGGGAGTAAGTCAATAAAGTAAATCGAGGGGCTTCTCGCAGGTAATTAATTAGGTGAGAGGCTTCTTTTGGGATAACAAGGAAACCGGTTTCTAAAATAATAAAAAAATGTAAAAAATCTTTTTAAAAATGATGATTATCAAGGTAATTAAGAGATTTAAAGATGTTGAATTGTTTATTTTCAAATAATTTATGTTAATTTATTTAATTTTAAGGGTTGATTTTTAAATAATATGCCATTATTATGGAAATGTAAGCGATTACTTGTTGAGTTTTGGTCTTTTACGAAACCGGTTTCCTAAAATGTGATGGTTTTATATTGGAGGTGTTCATTTCTTTAACAAATCTTTACAGGATAAAAACTATAAAAATATTAAATTGTTTAAGGGGGCATAAACTTGAAAAGTATGAAGAAAATGGCCATATTTGGAATCTCGTCACTGCTGGCGCTGTCTCTAGCAGCTTGTAGCGGAAACAATAAGGATGCAACAAGTGATCCTAAGGATAGTGATGAAGAAATTACGTTGGATTTCTGGACTTTTGGTGCGACTGGGTATGAAGAATTGGCAAAGGAATATGAGAAGGAAAATACGAACATAAAAATTAAAGTAAAATCATCTGAAACAGCCGATCATCATGATGCATTGTTTACTGCATTATCGGCTGGAAGTGGCGCACCAGATATTGCGATGCTAGAGATTGATCAATTTGACCGTTTTAAGGTTGCTCAAGATCGATTCGAGAATTTATATGATCTCGGCGCAAACGATGTGAAGGATCAGTATTTGGATTGGAAATGGAAGAGTGGAGAAAATACGGAAGGTGACTTCTTATTTGGTTTGCCAACAGATATTGGACCGAAAGCATTGTACTATCGTACCGATTTATTTGAAGAAGCCGGTTTGCCAACTGATCCAGAAGAGGTAGCTACTCTCATTAATTCTCCAGAAGAATTCGAGAAAGCCGGTTTACAGGTGAAAGAAAAAACTGGAAAGCCCTTTGTTGATAGTATCGAAATGGCGTTCAGAGCGTACTTAGATGCTGCAGGAACAGCGTATTTAACTCCTGATAATGAATTGAATTTAGGAGCTGACAGTGAGGTTAAAAAAGCATACGACTATGCGGTTCGTTTAAATGATCTCGGAATTGTAGGAAAATTTGAAATGTGGAGTCCGGAGTGGGCTAACGCGGTTAATAATGGTGAGTTTGCGGCAGAGCTTGGTGCAGGCTGGTTAAAAGGTTGGATGGAAGGAAATGCCCCTGATGCTGCTGGGAAGTGGAATGTTGCGACATTGCCAACTGAATTTGCTGCAAACTGGGGTGGCTCTTATATTGCTGTTCCAAAGGAAACGAAACATGCACAAGCAGCTTATGACTTTATTGAATGGCTTGTTTCACCGGAAAATCAATTAAAGTCATTCCAAAGCCATGGATTATTCCCATCGGCCCAATCGGTATATGATATGGACGAATTCAAGTCAAATGCAGATGAATTTTTCGGCGGGCAAGCAACAGCGCCTGTATTTGCTGAAGCTGCACAAGACATTGCAGGCATTCCATATAAAGGTGAAAAGTACTTCCCGATTCATAACGAAATTTTGAATGCTCTTAAGAACGTTCAAAATGAAGGAGCAGATCCAGAAAAAGAATGGGAAGCTGCTGTGAAGCGCGCTCAAGATTTATTAAATCGATAATTTACTAGAATGATAGCGGTCGGCTTACAGATGCAAGCCTTTGAAAAAAGCTTGAGACGTAAGCCGACCATCTTTACATTGACAACTTCACAACTGGAAGGACTGTCCTATGTTGAAATAGAAAGGCTTTTTTCGTAATGGTTGCTCTAGCATCGAGGCGGCGAAAAGTGCCGTACCTAAATAATATGCAGGTGTAAATGTTTGCTTTCTATCATAGAAAAAAGTCGGACGTTTACAAAAAACGATATTCATTACGAAAACAGCGAAGAGAAAAGAGGCGTGAAAATGAACTCGATTAGTAAGAAAGCAACTATATTTAAAAGAAAGAAATACAGGTCAGAAGAGAAAAAGGACATGATTTCTGGATATTTATATATAGCGCCTTTCTTCATTATTTTTACACTTATTGGTCTATATCCGGCCCTTTTTAGCATTTTCTTGGCCTTCCAGAAATGGAACGGTTTAAGTCCAATGACATTTAACGGGTTGGCTAATTTTCAAACCGTATTAACGGATCCCCTATTTTGGAAGTCGGTTTACAATACGATTATCATGGGGATACTGGGCACTGCTCCGCAATTAGTGGTTGGTCTAGTCCTCGCTTATTTATTGAATATGGCTTTTCTTAAGTTTAAAAGTTTTTTCCGTGTCACCATTTTTATGCCTTATCTAACTTCAATGGTTGCGGTCGCGCTCATTTTTAGTGTGCTGTTCAGTAATCATGAATCCTCCTTGGCCAATTTCGTGTTGACCAACTTCTTTGGACTTGATCCAATCGCATGGAAAGCATCGGAATGGGGAACAAAAATTGCCATTTCAATTATGGTTTTCTGGCGCTGGGTCGGGTATAACACGATTATCTATCTGGCGGGAATTCAAAGCATTCCCAATGATTTATACGAGGCAGCGACAGTTGATGGAGCCAATAAATTTCAGCAACTTTTTTATATTACGATCCCAATGCTAAAGCCTTTTATCATCTTAACGGTATTTACTTCAACGGTCGGAGCAATGCAATTATTCTCTGAGCCAACTGTGTTTTTAGGTAGGGATGCCTTTACAAGGGACGAAGCAATGACGATTGTTATGTACTTATATCGAGATGCATTTCGATTGCAGTCCTTTGGTACTGCGTCAGCAACCGCCATTATTTTATTGGTCATCATCACCGTGTTTGCTGTTTTCAATCTTAAGTTAACACAAGGATTTGGAAGGAAAAAGAGAGGTGGGGCAGATGAGTAAACAACACAATCAAAGACGTAAAAAATTCTCCATCGGCCGAATATTCGTCTATTTATTTTTAACGCTCGCTGCCCTTGTTTCGCTATTTCCTTTTTATTGGATGTTTGTGATGGCGACAAGGCCGAGCGCCGCTTATAACTCGATTCCACCAACTCTTACACCGGGAAATATGATGGTTGAAAACTTTAAAAAGGTGCTGAATCAAATTGACTTCTTTGGCGGAATGTGGAATTCTTTTATTCTCTGTGCTGTGGTGACCATTGTCGTTCTATTCATTAGTTCATTAGCTGGTTTTGCGTTTGCCAAGTTTAAATTCCCAGGCAAAAATGCTCTTTTTGTAGCAATTTTAGTTACGATGATTATCCCTCCGCAGCTAGGGCTCATTCCGCAATATTTCTTAATTTCTAATGCGGGTCTTTTGGATACATTACCAGGAGTAATGATTCTATTCTTTTTAAATCCTTTAGGAATTTTTCTCATGAGGCAATATATAGCTGAGGGTGTTCCAGATGAATTAATTGAAGCGGCGAAATTGGATGGGTGCTCCAATTTTAAAATTTACTGGCGCATTGTCTTGCCGATTATCTTACCGGCATTTGCTACTTTAGGAATTATCGTTTTCACTGCTGTTTGGGGAGAATTCTTATGGCAGTTCACCATTTTAAGGGATCCAGAAATGTATACGATTCAGGTAGCGTTGGCTCAGTTGAGCAATACCAATAATATTGATTTTGGCATGATTTTATCTGGTGTTTTCTGGGCAACTGTTCCATTACTAGTTATTTTCTTGCTGTTTAACCGCTTATTTATATCTAGTATTACGGAAGGGTCTGTAAAATAACCAATTTTTCCTACCCTGCTATTGTTTCATTTTCAAACTCCCTGTAATCTAACATTAAGAGAGAATTTAGATGGAAATAGAAGGGATAACATAATGAGTTTAACGATAGATGATATTGCAAAAATGGCAGGAGTATCACGTTCAACGGTTTCAAAAGTGATAAATAACTATGGCGGAATCAGTGAAAAAACAAAGAAAAAGGTCATGACCGTTATTACTGAAATGGGATATGCACCAAATTTTTCTGCACGTTCACTGGCAACAAAGAAGTCAAATCTCATTGGTCTTATCTACGCTGGTAAGATCAATGTAGATATGACCCATCCGTATTTCAATGAAGTTATTTCGACCTTTAAAAAAAATATTGGTCTGTTAGGTTATGATTTGTTAATGTTTTCCAATGAACATTTTCAAGGCAGCTATTTAGCAAGATGTAAGCATTTTAATTTGGACGGCTGTTTAATCATTGCTGGTGAAGAAGTAGAGAGTGCGACATATGAGCTCGCAGAAAGCGGTTTTCCTTGTATTGGGATTGATATCGAATTAACCGGACCAAGAGCAAGTTATGTCATGACAGATAATGTCAATTTATCGAGAAAAGTGGTAGAGCATTTCTATTTGAATTCCATTAGAAAAATTGGCTATATTGGTGGAATGCGTGAATCCGTTATTTCCAATCTTAGATTGAAAGGATTCACCGATGCTATGAATCAGTTTGGCCTGGAAGTTCATGAGGAATGGATTCAATATGGGGATTTCCAAGAAGAGAGCGGTTATGTCTCCATGAAGAACATGCTCAAGTTAAAGAATTATCCAGAAGCTATTTTTGCTGCATCCGACTTAATGGCATTGGGTGCGTTAAGGGCTATTGAAGAAGCTGATCTTCAAACACCAAGAGATATCCGAATTGTTGGATGTGATGATATTGCTGCTTGCCGATACAGCGCCCCAAAACTGACTACAGTTAAACAGGATAAAGAGAAAATCGGTAAATTATCAGCTTATATGTTGAATGATTTGATTGAAGGACAATCAAAATTAAAGCCTGTGTTTACTGACTCTGAACTCATCGTTAGGGAATCATGCGGCACGAATAAAACCTTCTGGTAATTGGTTCAAAGCTTCAAACCTTTTAATTATACATTAACAACAAGATTTGTATGGGGTGATAGGAGGTTTTTTGGTGGACTATTTTGCAGTTTTTGATGTGGGAGGTTCTGCAATAAAATACTCTCTAATGGATGAGACAGGCGCATTTTTAGAGAAATCTTCTGTTGCTACTCCGAAGGACGGGCTTGATTCCTTTCTTGATATTATCGATTCCACGGTTAAAAATTTTCAAAAAAACCATGAAATAAGCGGCATTGCTTTAAGCATGCCTGGAGCAGTAGATGTGGATTCGGGCTTTATTAAAGGAATTACAGCCATTGAATATATTCATGGACCCAATATAAAAGAAATGATTCAAGAACGGACACAGCTCCGTGTTGAGCTAGAAAATGATGCAAATTGCGCAGGGTTAGCTGAAGGGTGGATTGGCGCTGCAAAGGGGATTAAGGATTATATTTGCATTATCATCGGCACTGGCATTGGAGGAGCGCTTGTCCTCGATCAAAAAATTCGCCATGGTAAAAACCTGTTCGGCGGGGAATTTGGATACATGTTGCTTGAAGATTATTTAAACCAGCCAATCGGGGAGTCGTGGAGTGCGTTAGCTGCAACAGGAGGGCTGATTATCCAAGTTGCGAAGCGAAAAGGCCTGGAACCTGCTGCTCTTGATGGGCGAAAAATATTTAAGATGGCGGATGAAGGCGATCAGGAAGTGCAGGATGAAATAGAGAAATTTATGAAGCGCCTGGCTGTAGGTATTTATAATTTACAGTATATTATTGACCCGGAAAAAATTTTAATCGGTGGTGCGATTAGCAAACGTGAAGGGCTTATTGAGCAAATTAATGAAAAGTTAAAACTTATGAAACCGAATCATGAGTGCTTGGATATTCACGTTGAACCATGCCGATTTGGAAATGACTCCAATTTAATTGGAGCTCTATATCATTTTTTGCGAAGAACAGCGAATCTTTCTAACCAGTAAAATGTGAACGATCAAAATTTAAGCACGGGGGTGTTAGAAATTGATACATGAAAGACTAAAACCATTTCCGCATGAATTTTTATGGGGTTCGGCATCTGCTGCTTATCAAGTAGAGGGAGCATGGGATGAAGACGGAAAAGGGCCATCCAATTGGGATCAATTCGTCCGTATTCCCGGAAAAACGTTTAAAGGGACAACAGGTGATATCGCTGTGGACCATTACCATCGATATAAAGAAGATGTGCGTCTCATGGCAGAGATGGGATTAAAAGCGTATCGCTTTTCTGTTGCTTGGACACGAATCTATCCTCAAGGTAAAGGGGATATAAATGAAAAAGGCTTGTATTTTTACAGTAACTTAATAGATGAGCTTATTAAAAATAAGATCGAACCTATATTAACACTCTATCATTGGGATTTGCCGCAAGCATTGCAGGATGAATATGGCGGTTGGGAATCGCGGGAAATTATTCAGGATTTCACAAACTATGCGATTACTTTATTTGAGCATTTTGGCGACCGAGTAAAGTATTGGGTGAGTCTAAACGAGCAAAATATTTTTACTAGTTTTGGATATAGAACAGCTCTGCATCCTCCAGGGGTAAAAAATGAAAAGCTTTTTTATCAGGTGAATCATCATGCCAATCTAGCAAATGCTAGTGCTATTAAAGAATTTCGAAAGTATGTACCAAATGGCAAGATCGGGCCGAGCTTTGCCTATTCACCCTCTTACCCAGCTTCTTCAAAACCAGATGATATTCTTTCTGCGGAAAATGCTGAGGAACTAAATGCCCATTGGTGGATGGATGTGTATGCGTGGGGCACCTATCCACAAGTTGCGTGGAAGTATTTAGAGGAGAAAGGTTTAACACCATCTGTTGAAGACGGGGATTTCGAATTACTCAAGGATGGGAAACCGGATTTCATGGGAGTAAACTATTATCAAACGACAACTTTTGAACAGAATCCGCTTGATGGTATTGCCGAAGGAAAATTGAATACAACCGGAAAAAAAGGTTCCTCTCAAGATACCGGGGTACCCGGCCTTTTTAAAACAGTTAAAAACGCCCATTTAGAAAGGACGAATTGGGACTGGAATATTGATCCGACTGGTCTCAGGATTGCTTTGAGACGGATTGCCAATCGCTATAAATTGCCAATTTTAATTAGCGAGAACGGCTTAGGTGAATACGATAAGCTGGAAGAGGGTCTCGTCAAGGATGATTATCGGATCAATTACTTGCAAGTACACATAAAAGCCGTTCAGGAAGCTATTTCCGACGGAGTCAATGTCCTTGGCTACTGTACATGGTCGTTTACTGATCTTCTAAGCTGGTTGAACGGCTTTCAAAAACGATATGGTTTTGTTTATGTGAATCAACATGAAGAAGGGGAACACGATCTCCGCCGCATTAAAAAGGACAGTTTTTTTTGGTATAAAGAAGTGATTGAAACGAATGGGCGCAAGCTATAATGATTGAAAAGCGCTTTTGCGAAAGGATTTAAA
This sequence comes from Bacillus methanolicus, assembly GCF_008764295.1. Taxonomy (GTDB): domain Bacteria; phylum Bacillota; class Bacilli; order Bacillales; family Cytobacillaceae; genus Robertmurraya; species Robertmurraya methanolica_A. The sequence goes on from NZ_VTQX01000036.1 coordinate 38,023, forward strand.
GTAAACTTTATGGATTGTTAATATTTAAATGGTGCCTCGCGAAAATGGTATGAATTTTTGCGGGGCTTTTTTTGCAAGAATAAGTGTCGTAAACATTCAAATTTAATATTTGCAACGATTTGTATCGCTATTTTAATATAATTGTAATCAAAATACCCCTGCTCCTATGTTATAAATAATGTATTAGGAAGGGGTTGTCTTATGCATTCCTTAAAAAGGGGAGCCATCGCTCTAACAAGTGTAGTTTTATTTTCAACAAGTATTGTGGCAAATGCAGAAACAAGTCAAGGAATGATCACTTCTAGTCAAAACAAACTTCAGCAAAATGCTGAAAAGATAAATGAAAAAAAAGTTGAAAAGCAGGAAATAGCGGCTGAACTGCAAAATGTTCAAAAAGAGTTGAAAGCCATCGAGACGGAAATCGTAAAGACGACTGAAACGATCAATGCTCTTGAAGAAAAAATAAATAAAACGAAACAAATAATTGAAGATAAAAAAGAAGAAATCATTGTGCTTCAGGATAAGGTACATACCCGTAAAGAAGTAATGGAAGATCGGCTGGTTTCTTTGCAGCATAATGATCAGGTGAATGCGATTGTAGCCATTCTACTCAATGCTGAGAGTATTACTGATTTATTTGAACGGGTGTCAGCAGTTACGACGATCCTGGGAGCGGATAAAGATTTGCTAGAACAACAGAGAGCGGATCTTGCAAAGATTGAAGAAGAAAAAATAGCGATTGATCAACAAGAAGAAAAATTGGAAAAACAATATACCGAATTAGCTGCTAGTCAAACAACCTTGGATAACAGTTTGCAGAAAAGACAACAAGAATTGGCTGCTGTTCAAGCAAAATATGATGCGGTGAATAACGAGATCCATCTCGCGGAAAAAGAGAAGGAACTTTTTCAAAAACAATTAACTCAAGCTCAAAACAAGTTAAAACAAGAACGTCAAAATGCAGTTAAGACAGCTAATGTCGTTAATCAAAATAAAACACAGGCTAAAAGTAGGGCGCCAAAGGAAAATAGCACCGTTAAAAATACCATGTATGTCACCGCTACTGCCTATAGTCATGAAAGTTCAAAAACAGGATTAACGTATATGGGGTATAATATTAGAAAGAATCCAAATATGAAATTAATCGCTGTAGACCCTTCTGTTATTCCACTCGGTTCCAAAGTATGGGTGGAAGGCTATGGTGAAGCGATCGCAGGTGATACGGGAGGTGCCATTAAGGGTCATAAAATTGACGTATTAATGCCAAACGATGCTCAAGCAATAAGATGGGGACGAAAAGTAGTTAAAATTTCTATATTAAATTAGTAAACGACGAGGGCGTTTTAAGAAAAAGCGCCCTCGTCGTTTAGTTTATATGACCGTTTGATTAACTGTTCATTTTTCAACCAGGAGCGGCAATGATGTATGGGTGTAAATGGAGGAGGAAAAAACTTATGAATGATTTGCGAAAAACGGATCATTATAGATGAATTTTATGGATGAATTTGTTAGTATAAAAATATAAACAAAAATATAACGGTTTCAGGTAAAGGAAGTTGGTGAAAGTCCAACACGGTCCCGCCACTGTGAAAGGTTTAGCCTTAAGTCAGGTCATTTATCTGAAGATCGTGTAGAAAAAACAAAATGATCTCGAGGTAGGATCTTTTTGTTAACGGCGTAGTGAAAAGAACCTCACTATGCCTTTTTGTTTAAAATCACAATGTTGTGGTTTGTATGAAGTGAAGATGCTTCCAGCTGTCAAATTATTGACAGAAAAAGGGCCCTTATTGTAAAGTTGAGTTAGGCACAATGGCGTGTAAACAAAGCAAAGAAGCTTTATGGAAAGAAATTCTTTCTATTAAAGCTTCTTTTTTTTATTTTCACGCAATTGCAAATTATCATTTACCTTTAGTTGCAGACTAAAAGGCATAGGTCTATTTGCCTGTTTAATATGATGGTAAATTTAGACCGAAATAGTGCATAGGGGGCCAAACTATTAAACCGTCTATCACAATTGGAGAACTCAAAGTTCAGCCGAAAAGAAGGTGGTAATATAAGGGGATTGGCAAGCCTAATGAAAACTCCATGATTTTAAGTTAAAAAGAAACATCGATTAAAGAAGATGAAATGACTTTTAGAAAGTGGGGAAAATAGTGAAATTCAAAAGTGTGAAAATGCGTACTCTATCATTAATTCTGCCGTTATTATTACTCATATTAGGGGCAATAATTGTTTTTTCTTATATCAGTTCAAAAAATATACTGGAGCAGCAAATTGAAGAGCGCATGAATAATCAACTGGAGAGTATTACAGAGACAATTGGAAAAAGCTTGGTAGCACATAGTAAAATACCAGAGTTAATCGCGAGACAAGTTGAAATATCCCCAAAGGATTACTCTTTAAACACCTATGAAGAAATGTTATTAAATGCTATTCCGTCAAATGATTCAACGTTCGGTGGTGGAATATTTTTTGAGCCGTTCAAATATAAAAATGACGTTGAGCATTTCTCAGCATTTGCTTATTGGGAAGAGGGTTCTATAAAAACAACTCAGGAGTACAGTGATCCAGCGTTCAATTATACGGCGCAGGATTGGTACACGATTGTCAAGGATACTGATCAAAGTGTTGTATTTACAAGTCCATATTTAGATACGAATGTTGATGTATCAATGGTTACAGCAAGTGCTCCATTTTATGATGATCAGGATAACTTCATGGGAGTGGCTACAGGCGACATTGATTTAAGTGAAATCCAAAAAATGATTCGTGATACGAAAGTAGAGGAAACCGGTTACTCCTTTTTAATAGATAAGAATGGGACATATATAGCAGATCTTGAAGCTGAAAAGGCAATGCAAGTAAACATACAAGACGATCCGAACACAGCGCTTGCAAAATTAGGCAATCAAATAGTTGAGAACGACGATGGAATTCTCCATTTTAAAGATCAGACAGGAGATTATTCACTGTTTTTTAAAAAAGAACCGCTTACAGATTGGACAATCGGCCTTGTCGTTCCAGATAAAGAATTATACGCTTCTTTGTCTTCATTATTTAGAAATTTAATGATTGTAAGTTTAATAGGAGTGGCGCTCGTAGTTGTCATTATTCTGTTTTATAGTAGATGGATTGTAAAAAATATAAACGATGTAAACGGAATGGCCGAAAAAATTGCAGATGGAGATTTGAGTTATACATTAACGACGAATAGTCAGGATGAGTTTGGTCAAATGGCAGCGCATTTAAATCGAATGAAAGATAATTTGGCCGAAATTATTCAAAAAGTTAGTTTACAGTCCCAGCAGGTTGCTGCTACTTCTGAGCAGTTATCTGCCAGCGCTGAGGAGTCAAGCAAAGCTACTGAGCAAATTACGTTGGCTGTTCAGGATGTAGCAACAGGATCTGAACAACAAGTTGAAAATACAACGATTTCAACCAATCGGGCGAATGAAATATCAAATGTCATTGAGGAGGCCCTGGATGCAACTGCCACAATTACAAAATTAATAACGGAAACAAATAAAAAGGCGAATGCGGGGAGTGAGGTGGTCGCCAATACATTAAAACAAATCGACTTTGTTCATCAAGCGACCACTGAAACAGCAAGCAGTGTAGATAGATTGGGAGAAAAATCAAACCAGGTAACTCAAATCGTTGATATGATTTCAAATATTGCGGAGCAAACCAATTTACTGGCGTTAAATGCTTCAATTGAAGCAGCAAGAGCTGGTGAACATGGCCAAGGTTTTTCAGTGGTTGCAAATGAAGTGAAAAAACTAGCCGAGCAATCGAGTGATGCAACGAAAGAGATTTTCAACATTATACAAGAAATAAAAAATGAGACAGAAAGAACCGTCTCCGCTATGAATGATAATAAACAATCCGTTCAGGATAGCATAGAACTTGTTTATAAAACAGGAGACACTTTTAAAGAAATTGTTCAAATGATCGTGAATGTTGTTAATAATTCAAAGGAAGTTTCAGCGATTTTGAATGAAGTCCAAGCGAGCACTCAAAATATGGTTCCTGAGATTAAAGCGGTATCAGATATTGCCAAACAATCAGCGGAAAATATTCAGAATGTAGCGGCAGCATCGGAAGAGCAGAACGCTTCAATGGAGGATATCACCGCTTCCGCCTCGGTATTAAGCAGCATGGCCCAAGAATTACAAGAAGCGATAAGCAAATTCCGAGTATAATGTTAAAGCGACAAGCTTCTTAAAACAACAATGATAACATACATGCAGATGGAATCGTTACGAATTTGTGATAAGCTTTGACAAAAATAAATCTTAGTAGTAATCTTGAACTGAACACAATGACGTGTAGAAAAAAGCAGAGAAGCTTTATAGATAAGATGAGTTCATCTTTCTGTAAGGCTTCTCTTTTTTTGTTTGGCTTTGTTATATGTTGGTGTTGCTCTTTACTCATAATGAAAGTCGTGTGAAGCTTTGGTTCCCAGAACATGAGCCCAAAATCGCTCTACTTACAATATCGTTTAACAAGTTTAGAAAAGAAGGTTTACTTCCCATTATTGTATTTACCTCAAGCACAAGCAGGGAGGACCCGAGCAAACTTTTGGGATAAGTCAAGAAAGGGTCTTATTTATTGAAGAATGACGAAGGAATTTGCGAAAAATCTCAGCCCTAGCAGGTATCATTTGTACTTGAATCGTTTTGAAGATGCCCTGCGTGTTTTTCATTTGATGATTAGAAAGGAGAGACAGAAGTGAAGGAATTTTATTTACCAACGAAAATATTTATGGGAGACGATGCTCTCGATCGCCTAGAGCAACTAACAAATGAAAATATTTTTTTAATCACAGATCCTTTTATCGAAAAGTCTGGGATGTTGGATGAAGTGTTAGCTCGTATGAAAGGTAGGAACAATGATTTTGAGGTTTTTAGCGAGATCGTACCCGATCCACCAATCGAGACCGTAGTTTCCGGAGTGAAGGTAATCGAGGAATTAAACCCTGGTGTTATTATCGCCTTCGGAGGCGGTTCCACAATTGATGCTGCAAAGGCCATCAAGGATTTCGCGATAAAACTATCGATTCTAAAAACAGAGCCAAAGCTAATTGCGATTCCGACAACAAGCGGTACAGGGACAGAAGTAACATCATTTTCTGTCATTACTGACCAAGAGAAACAGTTGAAATATCCTATTGTTTCTGATTCATTATTACCGCAAGAGGCAATACTTGCTCCTAATTTAGTGAAATCAGTTCCTCCTGCTATAACAGCAGATACAGGGATGGATGTTTTAACCCATGGTATCGAGGCTTATGTCTCCATCAATGCTACTGATTTTTCAGATGCCTTTGCGGAAAAAGCAATTCAATTAATCTTTGAGTATTTACCAAGGGCATATAAAAATGGTGACGATCTTGAAGCAAGGGAGAAAGTGCATCACGCCTCATGTTTAGCGGGGATCGCCTTTAATATTGCCGGACTTGGTATTAATCATAGCATTGCCCATGCTAGTGGAGCGCATTTTCATATTCCCCATGGTAGAATGAATTCGCTCCTCTTAACAACTGTTATCGATTTTAATGCTGATATACAGGATTTTTCAAATCATCATTATAGTCATGCTGCGAAAAAATATGCAAAACTAGCAAAAATACTGGGTCTCTCCTCTACAAATTGTAGAATCGGCGTCAAGAATCTAAATCAATATATACGCCATTTGCAAAAAGAGCTCGATATGCCCACATCACTTCGGCAATGTGGTGTAACTTACGAACAAGTGGTTAAAGAGAAAAGAGTGATTAGTGAAGCGGCATTAGTCGACGCTTGTACGAAAACGAATTGTAAAATTCCATCCATAGAAGATTTAGAAACAATTATTGAAACCATTAAATAAATTCATCAATAATTCACAAAAATTTGATTGACAACGTTTCCAGCTTTGATAAAATAATTAGAGAAGGCACAAGGTAGTGCTGATTAAACTTCGAGGGCAAAGGGGCTTTTGAAAAAAGTTATGTTTAACTTTTTCAAAGGCTCCTTTTTTCAATCCAATGAATTTCAGATACTTAATTTATTGGACAAAATCAAATAGAAGAACGGATGGATGAACATGGAAGAAAGGGCAAGGGTTATACAGGAATATGTTCCTGGGAAACAAGTCACTTTAGCCCATATTATTGCAAATCCCACTCCAGATTTGAAAAAAAAGTTAGGTCTTAATAATCAAAGTATGAATGCGATTGGAATTCTAACGATCACACCTAGTGAAGCTTCTATTATTGCTGCTGATATTGCGACAAAATCAGGTAACGTTGAGATTGGTTTTGTCGATCGCTTCAGTGGCTCCGTTGTCATTACGGGAGATGTATCTTCAATTGAACATGCATTAAAAGAGGTCATAAGTGGACTAGCCGAGATTTTAAAATTCTCAATCCCAACCATCACAAGGACTTAATGCTTTATGATGAAAAAGATTATTTTCATAGGCAAAACAGGTAGTGGGAAAACAACGCTATGTCAGAAGTTACATGGTGAAAACATTGAATACAAAAAGACACAGGCTATTGTTCCTTTTGAGTATGCGATTGATACCCCAGGAGAGTACATTGAGAATCGCTTTTATTATAAAGCGTTAATCGTCTCTGCGGCTGACGCTGATTTTATTGGGCTTGTGCACGATTGTACGGAAGAGTATAACTATTTTCCTCCATCGTTTGGTTCCGTTTTTCCGAAGCCTGTAATAGGAATCATTACAAAAATTGATTTAGCAAAAAGTAAAGAGGATATTCTCCTTTCTGAAAAGTATTTAAAATTGGCAGGGGCAGATCGGATATTCCCTATTTCCATATCTTTAGAAGAAGGAATGAAAGAATTAAAAGATTATTTGCAAGGAACCATTTAAATAATTTTTGATTAAGGAGAAGCGATATGAAAAGTCAAATTGTAATAGTCGATGATGAACCTATTACAAGAATGGATATTCGTGATTTGTTATGTGAAGCAGGCTTCGATGTTGTAGGCGAGGCTTCAGATGGCTTTGAAGCAATTGACGTATGCAGAAATTATGAACCTGATTTAGTTATCATCGATATAAAAATGCCTATATTAGATGGGCTAAAAGCTAGTAAAATTATTAAACATGATAAGCTTGCTGGCGGTATTTTACTGCTTAGTGCCTTTAATGATCTTGACTATATTCAGCAGGCCAAAGATGTTGGAGCATTAGGATATTTAGTAAAGCCATTGGATGAAAAATCGTTTATTCCAACGGTTGAGGTGGCAATTGCCAGAGGTCAAGAAATCAATAAATTAGGCAATGATTATGAGAAAATATCAAAAAAGCTTGAAGATCGAAAAGTTGTTGATATGGCGAAAGGCTTGCTAATGAAGGATAAAAAAATATCGGAAGATGAAGCTTATCATATGCTGAGGCAATTGAGTATGAATCGCCGTTGTTCAATGGGAGAAATTGCTCGAACAATTGTGATTATGTATGAATAGAAAAACAAACATACCCTTTCTATGTCAAAAATATAGCAGTCTAACGAAAGAAGATATTAATAAAATAATAGAGGTTGCCGATTCTATTGATGTAGTTGGTGATTCTTTAGACTGCGATATTTTTATCGACATACCCTCACGGCAAAAAGACGGTGCAATCGTTGTCTATCATGTTAAGCCAAGAATAAAATCTATCTATAAACACTCTCCTACTGGGCAAAGGGCTGAAATTGGCAATGAACCTGGAGTGTGGCAAACGTTGCAAACGGGAAAAGTGTCAAAGAATATTAAAGCGAAAACTCAAGAAGGACGTTACATAACACAAAATATTTACCCGATCTTTAACCGTGAAAAGGTCATTGGCACATTAATTATGGAAAGAGACATAAGTTACAATATTACGCATTTCAGCATGAACCATAAGGCCAATCATGATATATCATCCACATTAATTTTAATAAAAAATTTAAACGATTACTTGGATGATGCTATTCTCGTTTTTGATCATAGAGGAAAACTTCTGACAAAAAATGTGAAAGCAGATATCCTTTTTCATGGACTAGGATTTACTGATGAAAATGAAGGAAAACATTTTAACGAGCTAAGGCTCATTGATATGACATTTGAACAATATTTACAAGCGGATAACACTCAGCATGAGATAAAAATCGGAAATTTTTATTTTCTAATGAAAAAAGTAATGGTACCTAATGGTGAAAGGAAATTAGCGATTATTTTGCAAGACATTACTCAGTTAAAGGATAAAGATGCTGAAATTTCAATGAAGACAGTAGCAATTCGAGAAATTCATCATCGAATAAAGAATAATTTACAAACCATTGCCTCCATGCTTCGGCTGCAGTCTAGGAGAAGTGAAAGTGAAGAGGCAAAAAAAATTTTAAAGGACAGTCTTAATCGAATCCTATCAATTGCGGCAACACACGAATTATTGTCGAAACAATTGAGCGACGAGATCAATTTAATAGAGGTCATCGATTTTGTTCAAAGATAAGAAAGTATAAAAATTTAAGGTCTACCGCAGTCATTAGGGCTGTGGTATTTTTTAT
>NZ_VTQX01000004.1:0-110056 GCF_008764295.1 Bacillus methanolicus
AAAATACCACAGCCCTAATGACTGCGGTAGACCTTAAATTTTTATACTTTCTTATCTTTTAAAGAAAGATACTGACCAATGTATGCTTGAAGAATCTGGCTTGTATCAAGTAAAAGATGAAAATTCTAGATTTGTTCCATATTTATCTGGGGGCAGCGCTGGAGTTGGACTAGCTTTAATTGAATTACGGAATTTACTTAAGGATGAAAAATGGCAGGAAGAGCTTCTAGGAATCGGAAACACTGCGGTATCTCGTTGTTTCTATAGTCCTGGTTTATTCCGTGGCTTGGCCGGTCTAATCATTTGTGCAAATGCTCTCGATAAAGAATTTGGATTCATACATGATAGCTCTTATATAAATAAGGCTCTAACAACTATCAATTTATACGTGCTTGAAAAAAACAATCAATATTTTATTCCAGGAGACTTTACTTATCGACTTTCTGGTGATATTTTCTCCGGTTCCTCTGGAATGCTTCTTGCCCTTAGTGAAATAGGTGATTTGGGTTTTTCATGGCTGCCTATTCCAGAGGTCGCAAAAGTATTTCCTTCTTATAACAAAAATGTTAGCAAAGGAACTAACTTGAAAGGAGGTGAAATATATGTATAAGGTTTTATCGCTTCAATCCATGAAAGCTAAAAAAGAAATTGAATTACGTGCAGGTTCTTCTCTAAGTATCAACTGTAAAAAATATAGCACCATTAGTGCATTCATTTGTTAGGCAGCCCTATTGTGAAGAACCTATGTGAAGTATTTACATAGGTTCTTCACTTTATACCTATTGTTTTTTTCACAAAGAATATGGGACGATGAACTTTAAATCCCCATTTCCTCTTTACTTTTCTTATCGTTTATAAGGCAACAGGCTAAAATGACCGCTCCTATAATAACGGCACTTTAGCCAAAGTCCTTTTGACATAATGCTCATTCTTAAAAAGCGAGGATAAACATGAATAAAAGTGAACCGCAAAAGTGTGTGTTTATTGTGACTATCATTTCCTGTTTCCTATTCTGTAGTATGATCATAGTCATATCTCTTTCTCCACTAGCTAATTTAGGGAAAAACTCTAACCAATTCAACTCGATTGGAATGTGGTTAGCCGTTGGACTCGTTCTTGTTTTATACGTAATCCCTTTAATGATTTATTTTTTAGGGAATGAATTTATTAAATACATAATGGCTGTATTATGTCTTATTGGTTTATTGATTAGTATAGGGATTACTCTTTTTATCGTTGCTATTGACCATTTTGGAAAGGACATTTCAACGGAGCCCACCTTGTTAGGAAGTATGATTTGCTGTGGACTACTCTTTCTAACCAATATCATCTGGTTAATCGTAGCATTTGTTCCTATTTCAAAAAATATCGTTCTAAAAAATTAGCCTTACATTAGGGAGAAAGATTGACGATGCCAATCTATATGAAAGTGATACCCCTGGATTGAACTTCAGGGGTTCTTACTCACATTAATCATTGAATGACCTTCTTTGCTGTACCTTATCAGGACTAGTTTAAATTCAAATAGGCTGCAACTTCATCGGGCACTTGAAAATATAAATCAATAAAAGACACTTGAAGAGAAACATATGGAATATCTTTGTATGTGATAAGCCGAGCAACCTCCTGTAATGGCGAAGGATTGTCTTTTTTTTCACCCAATTTGATTGTCTTTGATTGCATGAAAACATATTCATATTGTTTTTTTGCACCTTTTGGTAAAGCCGTTACACTCTCCCACTTTTCTAAATTTTGTTGCGTTATGAACGTTTCGATTTCATCTTTTTCCGTATAAGTCTTTAATACCTTACCGTTATCCTCTTTTTCTATTTTTTGTGCCTTTGCAATCGTTTGAATATTTGCTTCTAAATCGTCCGCTACTTCTGACTCATCATCACCGCTCATATTACATCCACTTAATAATAACGCAGCTATCACCATCATATACCCCAGCGCTTTTTTCACCAGTTAGACACCACCTATTGTCTTAAATCTTTTTCGAACAAAGTAAACGTGTAACCTCTTTTTATTAATCTCTTCATTACCTCCTTCTTGAGAAAACAACAGATACATCCATTATATCCCAAAACCTAATTTTTCCATAATGACCTAATGATGTAATTTATTTTAAGTCTTAAGTCTGATCTTCATAATTTGTCCTCCATAATCAGCTTATTGGTCAACTTTACTTGCAAGCCTACTCCCCATGCATTTTCATTCCGCCTTGCGCTGCAAATTCCAAATCTGCATTTGAATCCGCTCCTTTTTCCTTACTTGTCTCCCATTTGCCCGTGGAGTGGAGTTCAATACAATCAGCCATCTTTGTTCAGTCAATGTGGACAGAGTTCACCTCTCAACATTAGATACAGTATGCAAAGTGTTAGACATCAACATTCAGGAGTTAATCAAGGTGGAATATCCTCTCTCAATAAAGTAATCGGTTTTTTGTACGTCAAAGTTGCGAAAAATTTAAAAGATAAGAGAGAAAGCGAAGATAAGTTGTAGGAAAATAAAAATGATGGTAATTGTGATTATTTATTTAACAAAATAAATAGTAAATAGGGCATACGTTTTTAATGTGTGTACGTACTATATAAATTGTAGAAACATAATCTAGGGCTTACAGGAGTCACTCATATTCTCCGTATACAAAATGAACTATTCGTCACTGGGTAGCCCCACCAACATAAAAGAAACCTTGAAAAGCATTTAGCTAATCAAGGTATGCGTATTATTATGTTTTTTAATCAACTAGTAACTCCAAGTAGTATTTGTCATTTTTTTCTATTTTTCTTAAAAATTCTTCAAGAGAATCCGCAATTTGAATATCATAATAGTAAACCGGACTGCTATTCTTTTCATTCAATTCAATTGACATTAAAGCTGATTCACTACCTTCAAAAAATATTAGTTTGTTATTTTCAAATTCATCATAGATTTCTATGTCAGGATAAAACTCAAAATCATTATCTCTTAATCGAAAATCTCTTACGGAATAAGGATCCATAATACGATTTATATTAAACTCTGAACCTTTAATAAACCCGTAGCCAACCTCTATATAAAAGTTAACTAACTCCTTAGGAAATTTTAAATTGAGTTCCTTTTCAACCTCTTTTATTTCATTTTCAGTTACTGGATAAAAACTATTTTCTTGATTTGCCTTCATAGATTCGTATCCCATTATTTTTTACCTCCTTTAAATAGTGTGTTTGCTGGTGAACCTGTTCCATAAATACCAGCTTGATGCTCATTTGGGAATTTTGCAGGATGCACATTCCACCATTCATGTTCTCCTCCAAATGTATTCTCAATTATATGATGAGCATCATACTTATCTCCTTTTTTCCTAATTATTTTATCTGTTTTTTTTGAAACAACATTTTCATTGTACTCAGGCCACTTTTGTCCAGTATTTTCTTCCCACTCTTTGATTACTTTATTTTATTTTTTACTTTATCAAATTCTGCTCTATGCTTAGCTGTTTCTATTGGAGACATTTTTTTATATTCTTTATTTCTTAAAGCTTCCTTCAACTTCTCTATTTGTTTTTTAGGTAACTCTCTGCCTGTTCGTCCTTCTATATCTCTAATATATTTTTTTATTGTATCTGAATCTATCTTATTACCCGCACCCTTCCCAACCCCATCCTTCACCTTCTGCGCAAAGTTCATGACGGAGTTTTTGGCACTGTTGACGGCATCGCCGATGGTGGCTTGTGGCATTTTGGCGCCGCCGGCCATCACGAATTGCGGGGTTGGAAGCGGCGTGTCGGCGATTTTCTTCATCAGTCCTGCAGCGGTGTTGCGAAGGCTGTGAACTATGAAATTCAGTAAAGCATTGTTCAATGTCGTCCAAAATTAAAACTCTTAACAAAAAAACAAAAACACCTGTTGCCTAATAAGGCAATCAAGTGCTTTATAATTCGCTGTATAATGTTCTTCATGGTTAATAGTTCTTTTTATTCTTCAGTATCTTCGTATAAATTATCTAAAAATTCATCAATACCGTTTGCTAAAAAATACATGTTACTCATATCATTAGGGTCTTCCGGTTCTTGTTCATGATCCCAAAAATAAATCTTGTCGTAATAAGGGTCCTTTGTCCCTAAACATATAACATTTCCCGAAGGATCATCTCCTATTGGAATAAATCCTACTGGTAACCTCTCATCCATTATCTCGATAAAATCTGTCAAATTATCATACATATCGCCAATTCCATAAAAAACATTCAAAACACTTGGTCCTTGCTCAGTTGATATCATAAATGTATTAGGTATCACTTTTCCCCCATTCCATTTTAGTAAAAAGTTAATATATTGTTCAGTTAGTTTAATATTATTTTCATTTTCAAATGTTTCTATTTGTTCTAATGAAAGATTATCATGTGAATCATAAATTTTCACCATATATATCCTCCTAACTAATTTCCATTAACAATACTTACTCCACCTGCATGAGTAAATTCTCTATGAACTTTTTTATCAACAAGGATCATTGTTTTTCCATCTTGATGATGATGCCAAGTATAACCTTCAGGAGCTTCATTTAATGAAGCAACTGGTGGGTCAGAGTCTTTGTTCAATCCCGCCTTTTTATTTGCGCTTTTATAATCCATTGGACGATTCGTTGGACTTGCAATTTCAATTTCTACCGGCTTAACAGTTGGGTGTGCATATTCAGTGAAGTCTGGATATCCATCAGGATACCTTACAGTCTGCCCCTTCTTATTTGTATATACCCAAGTACCATCTTCAACGATTTTCACTGTACCACCTTTCTTTGTCCATTTATCCGGTGCAGGAGAATATGATGGTTTAGTGGCAAGTTGCTCCTTTGTAAATTGGACTTTTAGATTACTTTTACCCGCACCCTTCCCAACCCCATCCTTCACCTTTTGCGCAAACTTCATGACGGAGTTCTTGGCACTATTGACAGCATCGCCGATGGTGGCTTGTGGCATTTTGGTGCCGCCGGCCATCGCGAATTGCGGGGTTGGGAGCGGCGTGTCGGCAATTTTCTTCATCAGTCCTGCGGCGGTGTTGCGAAGGCTGTTAAAGCCTTGTTTCACTTTGGCCAGAACGGCTTTACCCGTTTCCATCACTTTATCTGGGTTGAGGACATGCTTGATCTTATCGAGCTGCTTGCCGCCCCATTTGAATACTTTGACTCCGCCTTTGGCGATCGGACCGCCAAAGATGGCAGCTAAGAGGACGCCTCGCTCGAGATTACCAATGTCTCTGCCCGTAATAAAGTCTTTGCCTGTTAGCGCCTCGATTCCCGATTTAATGTTGGAAATGCCGGGAATGAAATCTAATCCACCCGATAGCCAGCCTCTCCAATTTGATTCCGTGTCCTGTACAGAGTCGTTAGCCGTTGCGGCTGGATTAGTCGTTAGTCCTTGTTCTTCCAAGTTAGTTTGAACGGAAGAAAGGCTGTAGGACAGGAATCGCTCGAGATTCGGGATGGGCAATATGCTTAGTTTTAGCGCCAGTTGACTTGGACGGTATTGCGATAAAACGAGTTCTCTTCTTTCGAAGAGGGTGCTGATTTCTTGGATCGTGCGATGTAATGTATGTAAGTCTTGGCTGGTTGCTTCCAAGCTGTACGAGCCGTGACGGTCGAATTCGTGAAGTCGTTCGATCGTTTCTTGTTCATGCTGTTCCGCCGTTTTCACCTGCTGGACAAAGGCGCTGTCGTTCAGTCTTGGCAAGGCGACGATATCGCTGACCGAATCCATAATGCTGTTGCCTTCTGCCGTTAGCTCTCTTGTGATCGTTTCGGCTTGCTTTAAGCCTTGTTCGACATCGTGCTCGAGAAAACTTTGGCGGATGAAGCCCTGCGGTGACGGTTCAAAGCCTCGCAAGGTGGAGATGAGTTGCTTCAGGGCGGTTTCATATTGCGCTAACGTGTCTTGCCAAAACCGCAAGAGTGGCAGGTGGGCTTCCTCGTAAAAGGAGCGAATCGAATGGCCCCCATCCCCTTTGAAGCTGTCTTCCAAAGCGATTAAAGCTTTGATGTTTTTTTCAATCGCCTCCAATTGCACGTTGAGCTGACTTAGCCCCTTGAGCGTCTCTTCGACGCCCGCGTGCAATTCTGCGGCATCTAATACCTTCATTATATTTCACCTCACAGCTTTTTCCCATTGAAAAGGCACCTAGCGAAGGAGAGAAGTCTATTAATCTTCTTCATACATTTCGACCTATTAGTCATCAATGACTAAACGTCTCCACTTCATTAGAAGTCCTTACATACACATGATAAATAACCAAAATATGTTAACAAGTGAAAAATATACCATTTAATACTAGTTCTTGAGATGCATTTAAGAAAAAAGAAAAGCGTCCCAGTTTAAAACAAAAAAATAAGAGGTGCCTAACACATAATTAGGACCTCTTATTCTCTAGGTTTCGTCTTTATTTTTAGTTAAGGCTGCAAATGTATCGTTCAATTCATCGAAAAAAATCGTTTTCCGCTCTTGCTAGAAAAACAGAAAAAGTAGCGCGAGTCATATACTCATACGGTCTAAAGGTGCCATCCGGATAGCCTAATGTTATCCCTGAACCGGCAATATTAGCTATTTCTTGTGCACCAGTCACATTCCCATTTACATCAGAAAAGCTTGTATTATGAGAGTTCGCGAGACCAAATCCTTTCGAAAGGAGAATCGCCATTTCCGCTCTTGTTACAGGCTGGTCTGGTCTAAAGGTGCCATCTGGGAAACCAGAGAGATACCCTTGCTCTGCCGCTGACTCAATATATCCTGATGCAAAATTATTTTTCCCTACGTCTGAAAATCTTGTTTTTCGCTGCGTCTTATTAAGTTCTAGTGCTCTGCCCATCATGGCCACTGCCTGCGCTCTTGTAACCTGTTGAGTTGGACCCATGAGCTGATCCCCAAGCCCCAATAGAATCGATTGAGAATTTAAGTAGATCATATGTCTGCTATACCAAAGAGAATTTGTTAAATCTTTAAAGTGTGGGGCCGTCAATGTAACCTCTGCCTTATACTTTTTACTCGTTTGTTCCATTCCATCTTCAACAGGGTAAACTGTATATTCTACATCCCCTTGTACCCCATAATCATAAACAGTAGGATTAGAAGAGTTTGAGACAATTAACTGATCAAAGCGATATAAATTGTAAGACGGATACTTGCTCAAAAAATCTTTAAGGTCTAGCTTAACGGAACCATCAGAGCCTATTACTGGTTCTGGCAAAAGATGTGCGGAATCAACTTGCGCCAGCCCGTATCCATAGAATCGATCTCGTCCTGGAGTCCCCAGATCAAGTGCATTTTCCCGTAACAATTCCCTTATTTCCACATTAGATAGATGGGGGTATTTCTCCATATACAATGCGGCAAGTCCGGAAACATATGGTGCTGCCATTGAGGTACCTGACATATACATATATCCACCTGGAACTGTGCTATAAACAGCATCCCCAGGCGCAGCAAGTTCAACGCTGTCTCCGGTTCCAGAAGTCGGCAAGCGCACATTGTTCTTATTTACCGCTGAAACGGCAATAACACTGTCAAATCTTGCTGGATATTGCACCGTGTCGGTGTCACCACTAGCTGTGCCTTCATTTCCTGTAGCTGCAATAACTAGTATTCCATTTTTATAGGCTTGATCGAGCAGCGTCTTCATCGCTGGATTGAGATTTGGTGTGGAAAGACTTAAGTTAATGATGTCGACTTTTTGACTAATTGCCCAATCTATTCCAGCCATAATTGTCGTTAATGTACCTTCCCCCTTCCGATCAAGCGCCTTTACGGCATAAATTTCCACTCCGGGAGCTACTCCTACTGTTCCAATATCATTATCAAGCGCTGCAATAATTCCAGCTACATGTGTACCATGACCGTTATTGTCATGGTATGAATTATAACAATCCGAACTGTCTAAAACACAGACTCCCGCTTTAATCTTTAAGTCCGGGTGTGTCGCTACTCCTGAATCAATAACGGCTACCTTGATTCCTTTTCCTGTTAGATCATTAGGATATTTATTTGTCATATTAAGATTTGTAAAAGCGTATGGTGTTACTTGGGCATTAATCTCCACAACACTTTCCTTCTCAATAATTTCAACAGCTTTGTTATCCTTTAGCGACTCTAACTTTGAATTTTCTAACTCAATGGTTGCCCCGTGAATATTTTCATATTCCCTTATCAGTTTAACCCCTGATTCTTCAATATCGGCAAAATCATGTTCGCCATTAAAAATGACCACATATCTTGATGAATCCTCCAATGGCTCTTGAGCTTCTGCATTCATTTCGATAGGAGCTACGAATAGAGAAAATGACATCATGATGACAAGCCATAAAAAATGCATCTTTTTCACTTTGTATACCCTCCATTTTCTCGATAGACTTTACCGTTTCCCTGTTTTCTTCGTAATAAAGGTTCTTTTCCGTTTCTGCGCCTCGTTCTTGAGCAAAGAAAAATCGTTTTAAACGATGTGATTATAATCAGCTATTCATTTATCATCCCAGCGAGATGAGACCTATTTGGCATCTTGATAGAAAAAATGAGTCCGTTTAATAACTGGACTCATTTTTTATTTTAGAAATTATAATAGGAATTGACGTTATAGCCCTTTTCTTTATAATAATCTAAAATTCCTAAGTAAATCGCTTCTGCTGCTCGCTGCCTCCATGTTGCAGAGGCTAATTTTTCATTATCGGATTTATTCGTGATAAACCCAAGCTCCACAAGCACTGCAGGCATCGTATTTTCACGAAGCACATGGTAGTTTCCATGTTTAACGCCTCTATTATTCAGCTTCCATGCATCTAGCATTCTACTTTGAATCTTTGTTGCCAGCAGCTTACTATCTTCCGATCTAGTATTTTGTGCGGCAGCATAATAATAGGTTTCTGTACCATTGGCAGATTCATTAGTAAATGCATTGGCATGAATACTAACGAAAATATCAGCATTTGCCCTCTTTGCAAAAGCAACTCTATCTTTCAACTCCACGAAAACATCTGTTTCACGAGTTAGCTTAACTTGAAAAGGTGTTTTCGCTAATAATGTCTTAAGCTTAAGCGATGTATCAAGAACAACATCCTTTTCCCTTAGGCCAAAACCAACAGCACCTGAATCACTACCACCATGACCCGGGTCAATGACAATGACTTGTTGAGCAATTGGACTTTGGTCTTGCGGTGGTGCAGGCAGGTTTGAGCCACTTACATAATCCTGATGAACGAAGCCTTCTAATGAACCAGAACGGAAATACAACCACGGTCCAACATTGTAGGCCACTTCGATTTTCGCGCCTTGCTGAAGCGTTCCTGTTCTTGCATAATTCGTAGATGGGCCTGAGCGGACATTTAAGCTTGAAGCTGTTACAGTTGCAGAAAACTTGAAGTCTACTGACGGACTCACTCTTAATTTATAATTGATCGTTCTCGCTAAGAAAACAGCAAAATCCGCTCTCTTAATCTGCTGATCAAATCCAAAAGTACCGTCTTGAAGCCCTTGGGCAATTCCACGTTGCAGAAGGGCATTAGCCGCTCCAGAACGAGTTCCCCCATATTCAAAGCCGAAAGCTTTGCTAATAAGAATTGCCATTTCTCCTCTTGTTACATTGGCATTCGGTCTAAACGTACCATCACTGTAACCTGAGAGGATATTTTGGTTTGCCATTGATTGTATGTACCCAGACGCAAAGTTTTGGCTGCCTACGTCTTTGAATTGCGTATTTCTTTTATTACCATCGACATTGAGCGCGCGACCAACCATAGCAGCGGCTTCTGCTCTGGTGACAATTCCGTCTACATTAAATCTACCAGACAGATCTCCATTTGCGATCTTGCCTTCTGCTAAATAATTGATTTCTTTCGCCGCCCGATATGTGGTTCCCACATCTTTAAAAGTTGCCGCTTGAGATTGAATTTCAGTAAGCGGTAGGAGTAAAAGAAATAGTAGGATCGTGAGAACTATTTTTTTCATTAAATGTATGACTCCCCTTCCTTCCTTTTTTCTACATTTTATCACAAATAATCTAGTATTAACTCCTCATTTTTGATTTTTTGTCGAATTTAACATTCTTGTAACCTTGTGTTTTTCTCTTCGTCTATAAGGGTAAGAAAGGAGGTAGTGACGTTGAAACGGAATTTGGTACGAGGTGCTTCCCTGATTGCGGCAGTTGGGCTAATGTTAAATATAAATAGTGCAGCAGCCGATTCGGAAAGCCCACTTGAAGAAATACGACTCGACGAGAAAGAAACAGGAGACGATCGAAACCATACCGAAACGATTTCAAAAATTCAGGCTTATATAGATGAACACGTTCCTGATACATTCGCAAGTCTCCATATTGATCGGGAAGAGAACCCATCTGGTAAAGTCGTCCTTTCTTTTACAGAAGAGATTTCTCCTGAAGTAAAAGAAGAGATTAAAGCTCTTGCCAATGATCCCGATGAGGTTTCCTTTAGATTGGTCCCTTATACAGAAGACGAATTATTGTTAAAACAGAGCGAAGTTGATAAAGCAATCTTTGGCGATAAGGTTTTTCAAGATGAAAGGTTCTCTGTATCCCATACCTCTACCGATATTATCAATCATAAAGTAGAAATCGGGATCTTACCTTTTAATGAAGAAGCAGCTCAACAAGTGAAGGATTATTTTGGTGACGAAATGATTCAAGTTGTTGCAGGGCATGAAGCACAAACCTTGACTGAAGAAAAAGCTGAAGACGATGAAAATACCGGATTTTGGACAAAATTTCTCTCCTTTTTGTCTAATCTCTTTGGACAGTAACCTCCCCTTACTAGTAGGGGTTTTTCTTTTTTTTGCACAAAACACCATTTTTTAAAACGCAGCCCCTATTTTTTCTCTTATTTGTTAAAAGATTTTTGATCCACTATAGCACCTCTTTCTTCATTTCCACATAAAGGAATTTATCGAATTAGACCTTCACCGATGTACTCGTTATGTTTAGGTTACCTAGGAATACAAAGGATCGTGCACTTTCCTGAAAGGGAAAAACATTGAAGGACTTTGCAGAATTAGAGAAGCAATACGGGGCGATGATTTGGCAAGTGATCCATTCACTGCATATATACAAAAACCAAGAAGAGTTTTATCAAACTGGGCTCATCGCCCTTTGGCAAGCAAGTGAACGTTATGATTTTAAGAAAGGGAGCTTTAGCAGCTTTGCTTACTCCTATATTCGCGGTCGCATTCTTACAGAGCTAACCAAACATCATAAGCATGAAAATCATTACGTCGTACCTGATGAAGATTATTGGAATATGCTCGAGGATCATTCATTATGTACTCCATTAGAAAAGGAAAGCATTCTCGCATATTGCCAAAATTTAACTACCAATCAAAAAAAGTGGGTTCTTTACACCATACTTGCCGATCTATCTATTAAGAAGATTGCAGAAATTGAGAACGTATCCATCTCTGCGGTTAAAGCATGGCGGAAGGGGGCTCGGACAAAACTGCTCGAGGAGGTGCGAAAAGAAAAATAAACTCCATTAAAAGGCAATATGAAGCGCTGCATATTGCCTTTTTCCTCAAGCTGTTTTCCTTTCAATTTTTAACTAGGTCGTTATTCCCCATAACACATTTATCAATTTACTTGCTAGTCGTTATAGACTATACTTTTTATATAATGTGGGTAAAATATAATCATTATAAATAAAATTGTTAGAATTATCATACAACTACTTAATAGTCTTGCATGTTTTTAATAATATATGAGATGGATATGTATACTTCTTCTTCAATCATATGATTACTTAGCTAAACAGCTGAGCCTGATTACGGTCGAATGGTTTGTCACTGTGCAAATGATGCGCACTTTAGATGAAATGATTCGGTCGTTCATCAAAGCAGCCCTTATTCATGATGAAGTTGTTTCCTTTTTTACAGAGGATATTGTATCAAAAAACTACCCCACTCATCATTTAGGTGGGACAAGTATCCCACCATAAGAAAGGAGAAGCTGTATGGCTGATTTTTATTCGATTAGTCAACTATTGAAGCATCCAACTCTAGAAGATAAAGGTGGACATATTTTGTATATGTTCACAGAAGAAGATAAATATATTGGGAATGCCGTCCACTATATTTATGAGGGCATCCAAAAGGAAGCCGTCATTTTTTTCATGGAAAGCGAAAAAAACCATTAGAATTATTCGAAAAAAGCTAGCTGCGATGGGTATCGATGATCAGCGGCTCAATTCGATTATATACGTTAATAGCTACGAGTTTTATTTAGAAGGCACTTCCTTTAACCACAATGGAGCCGCCGCCAAACTAATGAAGCTGATTAAGCCATTTTTAGACAAAGGCCAGCGTATCCGAACTTGGGGGCAGGTTCCTTTCCCATTAGAGGATCCACTGCAACACTTAATCACTTATGAGTGTTCCTGCGACGATTTTATTAACGAAAATAGAGTCATTTCTGTTTGTTCTTATAACGGGATCTCTACTCCAGCCTATGTACAAAATGAACTTTTAAAAACACATACACATTTCATGACCGATGATGAGCAGCAAGTATCCCCATTCTATCTTAAAAAGAATCATCAGTCCCTTTCGCTTGCAGAGGTAGAAAGAATTCAAAAAATTGAAGAACAAATGAAGCTGTTGCAGAAAAAAAATACACACTTGGCTTTCGAAAACCATTCAATAAAAGTAAAAAATGAAGCAATGAAAGAAAACGAAAGAAAGCTCCGCACGATTATTAATGAACTTCCAATCCCTATTATTATTCGAAATCGTACTCATATTCTCTTTTATAACGAAATTGCAGCGGAAAAATTATATATTCATAACCATCATTTTATTAAAGAAACCCCTTTTAAAGATTTTTTTGAAGAGTACCAATGTAAGTTTACGAAACCTTCAAGAAGTGAAATCCAAGAACACCAATTTATACATATAAACGGAAAAAAGAATTTTTATTTAGTAAAATCGATTACGATATTGTTCAAGAGAAAGCCTGCCATCCTTCATGCATTTGTTGACATTACGAAGGAAAAGGAAAATGAAAGTCTCTTAATTCGCTCTGAAAAAATGAATATTGCTGGGGAACTTGCGGCTAGCATTGCTCACGAATTGCGGAATCCATTGACTTCTGTTAAAGGCTTTTTTCGTATGCTAAAAGATTCTGGGGAAGGAAAAGAGCTATACTACACCATTATTGAAGATGAACTTTCTCGAATTGAGCAAATCTCAAGTGAATTATTAACGCTAGCAAAGCCGCATTCTGAAAATCGCAAAAGCCATAATATTGTGCAAATTATTGAAGAGGTCAAGCTACTACTTACATCCGAGGCTAATATGAAAAATATTGAATTGCTGCTCGAATGTACGAATCGAGAACTGTATGTCTGCTGTGAAGACACAAAAATCAAGCAGGTGTTCATCAATTTGATCAAAAACGCCATTGATGCGATGGAAAACGGGGGAAATATCGTTCTTCATGTTATGGAAATAAAAGAGTCCATTCAAATTCAAGTGATGGATCAAGGCTGCGGTATCCCTAAGGAGCTTCTTGATAAGATCGGTGAACCTTTTTATACAACGAAGGAAAAGGGAACAGGAATCGGTCTAATGGTTTGTTACCAAATCATCGAGAACTACGGTGGTATGATTGAAATGGATAGTACAGAGGGAATTGGCACAACATTCACCATTACGCTTCCAACTGCAGCTAAAAGCTTACCAGTGTAAAGAGCGCAAAATTAGCCCAGAGGGAGTGAGCGACATGCCCCTCACTCCCCCACGGCAACCTATCTCTTTGTTTTCAAAATGAATTTGATCAATCGTTTGATCTATCCGTTTAAACTATTGCTCCATTAGCATCGAACATACTTCCGTTTAAATCCAAGTCTCCCCCGATCCAATTCTTTTTGGATGTGTTCAGCAGCGTGTAAAATGCTACTCTTTTTTTCATCCCGCTTCATTTCAACCGGTCCTATGGCCTTGGCGATTTCAACCGCCTTTTCATGGCGAGGTAAATAGGAAATTGCAACTGTGTAAACAAAATTGTTCATAGCAGACTTAGTCCGTTCCGGGGCATCGTGGATCTCATTTTTCACTTTCTCGAGCATTGCCTCCATTTTATCCGCAGCAAATTCAGTATCTTTGCGATTTCCCAACAGCCAGCAATAACAACTCCAGCCTGCCGACATCTTTAACTCTTCACCACTTGCGATCCATTTATCAGCTACCTTTTGTGCGATTGGCGATTCTGACAAGGTCACTGCAACCACATAATCGGAAATCATATAAAAATATGCACCATCAATCCAACGTTCAAAGTCATCCTCCGTCATAAGCAACGGATCAGCGATAACACCAGCAAAATACATGGCGTCGTAATTACCCGTTGCATAAAGCTCTTCAGCCAATGGCTGATCTTTCTTAATTTTCCTCGAAAGCGGCTTCATCGCACCAGTCGCCACACCAAAAAGTGGCTCCTTCGCCCCGTTATTCATATATGATTTTTTCGTACGCTCCTTGCCAAGTGCTTCCAACTCTTGCATAACAGTTTCAAAATCCATGATTCAACACTTCCTTTCCAACATCATTACAGCAAACCTTTTTAATAGACTGATCATCCCACAACCTGGCACTCTTTTTCAACTATTATTATGTATGAATATGATCTGAAAATTTTGGAAAGGAATGGCGACGATCTTGTTGAAGCGTTGAAATTATGTAAAATGGCGTACGGTTTGTAGAAGAAACGCTGGGGCTTGCGGTGATTTGCGGTGTTATTACGCTTGATCGCGCCATTTTGAGGAGGATTGCGCCAAAATCACGATGACTTGCGCCGGTTGTGCCCGAAATTGCGCCGCCGATCAGCTTGTTGCGCATGGTTTACAGAAAATCTAAATTGAAGTTCAATATAGCCGCACTCCCATCATGGCCTTCGATCCGAAAAAAGCAAGTGAAGAAAACAGTCATACGTTTTCACTTGCCTTTTGGAGCGGAATTTTTCAGATAGTACATCTTAAATAAAAAACGTTTTTTGCAAAATAGTCATGCTATTACAAAGCCCTCTTTCACTAATAGATGACTTAGCTTTCATTGAGGCTGGAGACTTTTTCTTGCTCTACTAACGCTCTTAAGTATGTTAATAAGTCATCCCTTATTCCTTCATCTTGTAAGGCAAACTCTAAGGTTGTTTTCACAAATCCAAATTTCTCCCCGACGTCGTATCGTTTGCCCTCAAATTCATAGGCAAATACACGCTGGATTTGATTCAGTTTTTGAATAGCATCGGTTAACTGGATTTCTCCGCCTGAGCCCTTTTCTTGTTGATCCAAAAATAGAAAGATCTCTGGAGTTAAAATATATCTGCCCATTATTGCTAAATTAGAAGGGGCTGTACCTGGAGCTGGCTTTTCCACAAAGTTTTCAACTTGATATCTTCTATTTAATTGAGTCGATGGCTCGATAATACCGTAGCGGTGTGTCTCATTTTCTGGAACTGTTTGCACACCAATGACTGAAGAGTGCGTTTCATCATGTTGTTCAATCAATTGTTTTAAACATGGTTTTTCACTTTGGACGATGTCGTCCCCTAACAAAACGGCAAATGGTTCATCCCCGATAAAATTCCTTGCACACCATACGGCATGTCCAAGTCCCTTTGGTTCCTTTTGACGGATGTAGTGAATATCTGCAAGATTAGTAGCATACTGGACTTTATCTAGCAGCTCGGTCTTTCCTTTTTCCCGCAAGTTTTGCTCCAGTTCAAAAGCAAAGTCAAAATGATCCTCTATCGCTCTTTTTCCTTTACCAGTGACAATAATGATATCCTCGATGCCCGAAGCTACTGCTTCTTCAACAATATATTGAATCGTTGGTTTATCGACAATCGGCAACATTTCTTTTGGCATCGCTTTTGTCGCTGGGAGAAACCGAGTTCCTAATCCTGCTGCTGGAATAATGGCTTTCCTAACCTTTTTCACATGATCCCTTCCTTTTTAAAGTAAATTATTCCTATGCTAGTTGCTACCGTATCCCTAAGGGCGGGGAACGAGCACAAACAGATTCTCTTTATTTTCAGTATAGCATAGAGCATCTGTGAATGATTTTATGTTTTTGTAATTTTTCGGACCATCCCCAACATTAGCAAAAAAGGGAAAGGAGCAGATTCCTAACCCTTTACGTGATATTTATCCATTCGTTACTCTTTTCCTTCCCCTTGAAAAATCGTAACTTTAAAAGTCTCCTTGTAATCATAGCCATTGAGATAAATATCGAGATCATGGAAATAGCGATGAAGATTTCTCATCGCCTCTCGATCATCTTCTTTAGCAACGATTTCAGCATATTCTTTTATTCTATCAAAATCCATCTGCACAGCTGCGTCCATCACTTTAACGCTCTCAAGGGCCTGGATGATAAGTTCTGCTTTTTCCTGCTGTTGGGAGTAGCTAGTCGTATCGATTCGCCCCCACCCTAATGTTTCATTATAGAATTTATGCAGTTGACCGATAAAATCATGTCCATTTTTGAATCCCAGTTCATCATCTTTAAAAACAATTATCGATTCAGACACAGGCGTATTGACCACTTCGGTAGAAAAATCCTGCTCCACCTGTGTAACAGATGGATCCGATTCACTTGCCTCAGTACTTTTTGAATGATTTGAAGCTCCTAATACTGACCATCCGATCCATACGCTTAGACCTAACACGATAAACATTAGTGGGATCAACCATAGCCACAGCTTTAGTTTCATTTCTCCACTCCTTTTTCAAATACTTTGTCGGCGCACTCATTTATGCTTCTCTCTTTATTATAGAAACGGTTTCTATTTTTAAGAACCTAAAGCACGAAAAGGAAGAGATGTGGAACATTACAAAACTTATCTGCTTAATAGACCTCTTCCTACAGATTTAAAAATTTCTTTCTTGCCTAATTTTTTAAGATCGCCTTTTCTCATTTCACTAAATTCTAGTGGCGTAAAAAAGGTTGTATTGTTGCGGATATTCGATGGCTTATAAATAACGAGCTCGCCTTCTTCTGCCTCACTCGTAATTTCATAAACGCCATTGACCTTTATGCCGGTTTGCACTTGGCGTTTTTCAATCGTTCCGTCGCCTTTTAACACATAAATATTTCCAAGACGGTTCGTTTCATTCGGGAGGGTTAGTGCATCCTCGACCTCCTTTTTGATCATTTTCACTGAAACATGAGAACCTGTGTAAATCGCCTGTTCGCTGTCGTCCTCTTCCACTTCTCCCTCTTTCCCATTCTCTTCAGTGGTGTCTTCTTCGACATCTTCAGACTCCTCATCCAAGCCTTCTTCAAACTCGACAATATACTCATACTCACTCTTGACCCCAACCTTCGGATCCGCTTCCGGAGTGGAAGCTACCTTCGCAATCACTCCATCCTTTTTTCCAAATGATCCCGTCACAATAACCTCCATCCCCTCTTCTATTTCTAAGAGGTCTTCTTCCTCAAGAATTCCTTTTACATGCTGATCAGAGGAAATGATTGTCACAACAGGATTCTGCAGTTCATGGGAAATTTCCTTCACCGTACCGGAAATTGGACTTTCTACTGTTAATGTTCCTAAATGATTTCTAGAATTCGAGATCAACTCTTCGTACTTATCAATTTCCGCTTCTATTCTGCTTAATTGCAATTCTTTTTCATAAATTTGTGCTTCAATATTGCTGACAGTTGCCTGACTTGTAAAGTTTTCCTCTTCGTCTTTTACCGCGGTAGACAAACTCATTTCAATACTTTCTAGACTGCTAATATTGTCTTCAAGGGCCTCTTGTTCCGATTGCAGCCTCGTGATTTCCGCTTCAAATTGTTCAATCGCCGCTTCAAAGTCACGAGGTGAATAGGAAAAAAGAGGAGTGCCGGATGAAACTTCATCCCCTTTTTTTACGAAAAATTGTTCAAACTCCCCTGAACCATGCTGGAAGTATACATATTCCTCTTGCGCTGGTGTCACAACTCCCGCCCTTTCGGTTGTTAAAACAAGATTTTGCTTTTGTACCAATCTCCATTCATCAATATATTTCGATCTCGCAATTTCGCTGTCTTTTTTGAAAATCAAATAAAAGTTAACAGCAACAAAGAGTGCGATGAAGATTATAATCGTCCATTTTTTCCAGTTCATCTTTGCTGCCCCCTTTAAAATAACACTTCAAATTTTATATACGAAAACAGTGCTGTAAAAATCCAGAAAAATAATTGAATCGATACAATCAGTAATAGTATGATTCTCGGACTTTTTTCGGTTATAACACTTAAATATTTATATTGGATAAACATTACCCAGATAGAGAATAGTGAAATTTCGCCAAAAAAATGACTGAGTAACTGATAATCTGTGATATATTGTGCCAAGATCCCCAACGAAAACGGAGAGGATGCATGATCCAAACCAAAATAAAATTGCAGCGGGAAAAAGACGATTTTTTCTAGTAGCCATATCCCAGCAACAAAGAGCTGAACAACAACAAGCTTATAGTATTCGATGTCGGTAAATATCCAAAAAATTAAGGCTGGCAGGAAAATTAATATTGCCGTCGTTACGGTTGATTGTACAACTTGTCCAATCGCAAATAAGCCTTTAATCGTTTGGAATTCCGATGAAGTCGTGTCGTAGATCAGCTTTGATAGAGACTCATTTCCAATTCCTAAATAAGCGGATATTCCCGATAGAATGAGGGAAATCAGCAACAACCGCACCGTCCACTTCCAAATACCATTCAATTTCTCCGCTTTATTAATCTGATGCGCACTCACATAAGGTGAAGTAAGTCCCTTCCAAATTTGCACCTGGTAATACATGTGATATCCCCCAACTATTTGTCATATTCTGTCTCTACTATTTTACAACAATAATTGGGAATCGGCACGCAATTGCCGACACTACCAAAAAATAGTTCTATCTATTTAGTTGATTGTCATTTTTTAGCGAAAAAATAGGAGATTTAGAGTAAAATTATCTGTTTTTTTGTTAATTATAGCGCAGCAGATGAAGAGTGGTTTTCGAGCAGAACAATGTGGTTTTGGCCATGTTTTTGAACTAGAACGATTGGCCTGACAATTCGCGGACTGGGATTTTTCCTGTTACGGTAAACAGTGCACTGTTAGGTTAGGCGCGCTCAACAGCATTTCTCCTCGATTCGGAAGAAGCACTCTCATTCTGGATTTCAGAATGGCGCTTGGATTTATGGGGGGAATCGACTTGGATCACGCACATTTTCGTGATGATTGCTCCGATTTTCGCCTTGATTGCGCATATATCGCAATGGATTGCGCGCAATTCTCTTAATTGCGTCAACTTGATTGCGCATGAATCGATATTGTCCATATAGAAAGAAGCACAGCTGTACGGTTTACACATGCTGAGCTCCTTTTTTAGGTTAGCTTATTTTTTTATTAGGTTCCTTCTTTGATAGACCCCATAAACCAAAGTATTTGTAAGCGGCGATGATGACGGCGGCTCCAATTAAGAGGATGATTGGGAGTATCCATGGATGTCCTGCGGTGACAAGGATTGGGCCGAATGTAATAATTAAGATTTCGACTGGGACCATGCCGATGTAGGCAAGAGCGTAGTCATCCATCGTTTTGCTTTTTAATTCAGGGTCAACGATGCGGAGGAGGGATAGCCCCATAGCAACGGTACCGGTGCTCCAGCCCCAGCCAAATAATGATTTCTCAAACCAGAAAGTTTGAAAAATATTTGGTCCGAGAACCTTAAAGATGAGGAATGCCCAGATCGCCCCAAAAACGAATAAAACGGTTAGGGGAACGGCATAATCCATGACGACGGTAATATTGATGGATGCAATTCCGATCGCTACTAAATAATCAGTTGCACTTCCACCGATTCTCTCCATCACGCGGCCATCGACATATTTATCGGCTTTAATGATTCGCAAAATAAATTGGAAAGCAAGTCCAACGACAAAGGCAATGCTCAAAAGAGGTACGGAGATACCGGGTAAAAGAGCACCAAGATTTTCTGTAACCCAATAAGCAACTCCGACAACGAAAGCCGCTATCGATAGATGCAACACCAGCGGATCGATCGAGCTTGGTGAAACAGTTTCTTTTCCCATGTTAATGCGGGCATTGCTTGGGATTAATCCAGAGCGCACTTCATCTGGCAAGCTTTTAAAGCTGGAGATAAAATGGGTATGACCTTTTTCTGTCCCTCTCTTCACAAGAACGAGGCCGCCTAAAACCGCAATTAAAATTCCAACAGTAGCAGAGGTCATGCCTAACGTCATCGCATCTTCCCACCCATATTGATTGAAAGCATCACCGATCGCTGCTGCCGTTCCATGTCCGCCAACAAAGCCTGCACCTAATATAAGACCAAAGCCACTTGGGAGATCAGTGAAAACTTGATTGATGACAGCTAAACCGAAAAAGGCACCTCCTCCCCACATTAAAAGGGTTAACAGCATAGAATACGACCACATATTACGAACGCGACTGAGAATAGCGCGAATATTTATTTTCGCTGAGCCAATTGGAATCGTTCCAAAAATAACAGCAATAAGCAAACCAGGATATGCAGAAAATTGATTGGAGAACGGGAGAATATTCACTCCACTTGGACCAAGCGCGAGTCCAATAAAACCGGCAATAATACTTGCGGGGAGAAAAAGAGCCTGAATCCATTTAACTTTTGCTCGTAAAATCGTTCCGATTAAAAGCAAACCTGAAATAATACTAATATCGACTAATAAAGACCAAATTGAAAATTCGTTCATATTTTACCCCCTCTTATCTATACAATCCCTCAATCATATAAAATCATTCACATGCTATTGCACACTATTATACATGATTTCTCGTCTTATTATTAGAATATTTAGATAAAGATCCGTATTAACGGCAAACGATTTGGAGGCTAACTCGAAGCAATATGAATGGGTGAGCATTGCACTTATCGGGGAACAGTAGCTCATTCGTCACGTTCCTCTTTCAAACCTCTTTTGATGAAAAAGCATTTCTCCCTTCCATCCAGTACCTTACTTCCTTGAGTACTAAAATATTTTTCGCGCATTCAAAATCGATTCCTTTTTCATTGGGCTTCATTTCAATAACCTTTCTGATTCAATAAAAGGAGAAAGGTTCGTTCCAAGGAATGAGAGAAATAATAAACAAAAAAAGGCACCCCAACAAACTGGAGTGCAAAATAATGGAGATTGATTGGTTATTCAATGAAATTTAATGTTCATTGAATAATGGCCGCAAACCAACGTAGATATCAGTATGCAGTTTCATAAACCCATTAAAACATATTATGATTTTATGTGAATTCCTCAAATTCGGGCATTTCATAGACCTTTTCCTATGTTTGCTCCTTTATTCTACCTCTCTTATTATGAGCTATAACAATAGGAATAAAAAAGGTATCGCATTTCGAATAAAATGATCATTCATTTCAGATTTTCTTCATTTAAATGAACTCTTCACTCGATCCTCCACTTTCCCCTCCTAACTCCATTTAAATTTTGGTATAATATAGGAATACGTTATTTTTGCATCCTTGTTGTACACTACCCGTAAATAAAGTATAAATGATGGTATGATGTTGCCATTTCTACTGAGAATTTGATTAAAGTAATCACGTTGGGGGTGTCGATCTTGTCATCGATTCCAGATAAATATAAAGAGCTTTTGCAAGCGGCAGCAAATGATTTAAAAAGCATCCTATGGTCTGAGCGGGAGGACGATGCAAAGCTCGTTCAGAAAGGACTGCTATTATACCGACAAGGCCTCGTTTCTAAAGTTCGCCTTGAGAATGATAGCATTGTTGCCAACGTTCAAGATGTAACCCGTGTCCAGGTAGAAGTGAATCTTAATTTTTTTCAAATAAGCAGTTGTAGTTGCCCTGCTGAAGGAATTTGTCGCCATCAGCTTGCTGCCTTTTTCCAAGTCTTTTCTCAAATATCCCGCGTATCGGAATGGGTCGAGCGCTGGAGACAACCGATTCAAGAAAGAAAAACAGCTAAAACTTTAGGAATTCAGCGGGCGAAGGATTTATTGAAAACAGCAAGTTCAACAAAACCTGATTATGAACAATGGGTGGAGGCTTTTCAATCTAGCTTTTCCTCCATAATGGGAGATCCAAAAGCAACAAAGCCTTATCTCGTTACAGAATTATTTCAAGTGTATTCTCGAAAAATTCGAGCGAGTGCACCTGTTGAACAGGAATGGAAACAGCTCTATCATTTGATTGCCTCCATCCATTCCTTTCAATACCTTTTGAAGTTTAGCGAAGAACAGGATTTTGCATTAGAAGATATTATGCGCTATTACGAAAATCTGTTCTACAATTTAATAGATGAAATTGAGGATTTAGTTGAAAGACTAAATGTCCACGCTCTGCCCTTTGCTTTTGACAGCTTTATGGAGAAGCTGAAGGATGATACATATATATTGATTACAGGAGAGCCGATGTTAGAATTTGAATCTGCTCATCTTTATATCATTTTATGGACAAAGTTATTTAGAAAAAAACAGTGGCATGAAGAAGAAGTGCCAAAGGTGTCTGAACTGATCCGCAAAAAAGAAACACTTCCTGCCCTCATCGCTTATATCCACCAGCATGTCATGTTAAGAAAGGACGAGGAGGCACTGCAAACATTGCCGCTTCTAAATGAGCAGGCGACGCCTTTTATGATTTACTGGTTAGAAAAATTAAGTTCCGGAAAAGAGTGGAAACGAATGGGGCTCTATGTTGACACCTTTTCTACTATGGTTAGGCCTTATATTCAAACATTACATGACCATTACGCACGAATCGATTTTACAAGGGTGGCCCTCAAAACAGTCGGTGCTTATACGAAAGAGACAAAGAAGCACGAGCTATATGAAAAAATATTAATTCAAGCCTTGCCTTATAGTTATCGGAACTATGATGAATTTCTATTTGAACAAGGTCTATATGAGAAATGGTGCGATCTTCAAGGGTATATCGGCTTTGACATCAATTCCATTCCGACGGAAAAAATTCGCTTGCTCCAAAAGGAGCGTCCCGATGTACTCCTTCCTCTTTATCATCAGTCCATTCAACAGCATATTGAGATGAAAAACCGGGGAAATTACCGTGAAGCTGTAAAACAACTGAAGAAATTAAGAACCTTGTATAAGAAATTAAAGCGCCCTGATGATTTCCAGCATTTTTTGGAGCTTCTCTTAGATAAAACAAAGCGACTCCGGGCATTTCACCAAGAGTGCGAAAGGGGAAAATTAACCCATGCTTAAAACGAATGCCTTAACAATATTGATTGAACCCGTCGAAGATGACAAGTTTTTTCTAACAGTTGAAAGCGAGGATGGTCTTCTCCCCCCCTCTGAATGGAAAGGTCTTTTATTCAACCGTCATGAGGAAAGCTATTACGGCACGTTAATCGAAGATGGGGCAAGTGGTGTAACTGTTGATGGTTGGCAATTGGTGACTCTGTTGGCAAAAGAACAATTCAATCGGCTGGTTGACTGGGATTGGGACGAATGTGGACAAATTTGTTTAGCTGCTGCCCAGCCTTTATACGATTCCATTCAAGAAAAAGATTGGTTTCCTGATTTTGAGGCACTTGCATCAAATGAGTTCAAATGGAAGCTACCTGCGAGGGTGATCAAGGAATTCGCCCCCTCCTTTTGGGAACAATCTATTGGAAGTCAACCATTGCAAGCATTCATCTCCAATTGGTTCAACGCTTCGTTAAATACTTTTTTTGAAAAAAATCGCGAATGGAAGGCAAAGGTTGGTGACAAGCTAAATGCTCTACGAACTCAATCCGTTTCTCCTCAAGCGTTGTCTGCCTACTTCGATGAAGAAACATGGAGTGAGTGGATCGGTCTGAAAGAAAACAACTGTCCGTTCACGATCGGACTGCGCTTGGAAGAGCCTGCTGATATCGATGGAACTTGGGATTTACAGATTTTTTTACGGGGAAAGAAGGAACAAGACTATATCGTCGATGTTCGTGACGAGACCAATATGCCGAAGAACTGGCTGAATTACCTTGATCAGGTTGAACGGGAAGAAGAAAGATGGAGTAAGCTTTTTCCGATGCTAAAAGGAAAAAAAGGAATCGCAAAAGAGCTTACAGAAGACGAAGCATGGATGTTTTTAACAGAGGCAAGTGAAGTTCTCCTTGCCATCGGTGTAGAAATATTACTTCCGTCATGGTGGCAAGCGATGAAAAATGCCAGCATGAAAGTGAAAGCAAAGCTAAAAGGAACAACCAATAATCGTCCTTCATTTGTTGGGCTGCAAGCAATGCTTGATTACAATTGGCGCTTTTCCATGAACGGCATTGAGCTTTCGGAAGAGGAGTTTAATCACCTCGTCGAGGAAAAACGTCGCCTCGTAAAAATTCGCGGTCGCTGGATTAAGCTCGATCACCGGTTTATTCATCAGATTCAAGATTTAATGAAACGAGCTGAAAAAGAAGGTTTGCATGTCCGCGATTTAATTGAGCAGGAGCTCCTTACGGATGGATCGGATAGAGAAGCTTCTGAAGATGATAAGGCTTTTGCTCGAGTTCAAATTGAATTGAATCGCCAGTGGAAGCAAATGATTAAACAGCTTCGCGACATTCATTCCATACCTATCGCACCGGTTCCCTCTGGCTTTAAAGGTGAACTGCGCCCATATCAAACATTGGGGATGAGCTGGCTTCTATTTTTGCGAAAATATGGCTTTGGCGCTTGTTTAGCCGATGATATGGGACTCGGAAAAACGATCCAGCTTATTTCCTACCTACTCGCTGTAAAGGCGCATGAATGTGACGGACCTGCACTTATCATTTGCCCGACGTCGGTGTTGGGGAATTGGCAGAAAGAAGTGGAGAAATTTGCTCCCGATTTAAATGTGCATTTGCATTATGGGCCTGCGAGGCTTAAGGATGAAGCCTTTATCGAAGCAGCAAACCACGCTGATATCGTCCTTACCTCTTACGGCTTAACCCACCTCGATTTGCCCCAATTTGAGGAAGTGCAGTGGAGCACGATCGCCATTGATGAGGCGCAAAATATTAAAAATGCTCATACAAAACAGTCGAGAGCCGTCCGTCAGCTAAAAGGAAAACATCATATTGCCCTTACTGGTACACCGATGGAAAATCGGCTTACGGAGCTTTGGTCAATTTTTGATTTTACGAATCACGGTTACCTTGGAAGCTTAAACCAGTTTCAAAGAAACTATGTTGTTCCAATTGAAAAAGAGGATGAAAAAGGAAAAATCGAGGAACTGCAAACTTTAATTCGACCGTTTTTATTGCGGAGAACGAAGAAGGATGAGGAGGTCGCTCTCAATTTACCTGATAAGCAGGAGCAAAAGGAGTACTGTCCGTTAACAGCGGAGCAAGCATCTCTGTATGAGCAGCTTGTCCAAGATACCTTTGCCCAAATTGAGGCGTTGACAGGTTTTGAACGAAAGGGCTTAATTCTCCAACTTTTAGGGCGACTAAAGCAACTTTGCAATCACCCTGCCCTTTATTTAAAAGAAGAAAAACCAAAGGACGTTCTCGAACGCTCGCTTAAAATGGAGAAGCTTGCTGAGCTAATTGAGTCCGTTCTCGAGCAAAACGAAAGCTGTTTAATTTTCACCCAATATATTGAAATGGGGGAAATGATCCGGACATTACTGAAGGAAACATTCGCCATTGAGGCACCTTTCTTGAACGGAAGCATCCCAAAAGGAAAACGAGATGAATTAATTTCGCGCTTCCAAAACCGTGAATTTCCGATTTTTATTTTGTCCTTAAAGGCCGGAGGAACTGGCCTAAATTTAACAGCAGCCAATCATGTCATCCACTATGATCGCTGGTGGAATCCTGCTGTTGAAAATCAAGCAACAGACCGCGCTTATCGAATCGGTCAAAAGCGCTTTGTCCACGTACACAAATTTATTAGCACAGGCACACTCGAGGAAAAAATCGATGCCATGCTTGAAAAAAAGCAGTCATTAAACGATCAAATCATCCAAAGCGACAGTTGGATCACTGAGCTTTCTACCGATGAGCTCCGCGATTTGATTCATTTGTCATCCTAAATAAATACGGCGGGTTTTCCCGCCGTAAAAATGAGGGTGCATGAGGATTTGATTGATTCTCTCTCGTGTGGATTTATGGGGGATAAAAATCAGTTTTCGGAATTAGGAAATAAAGGTTTTTTGCTCCTTTTCTCCCTGAGAGGATTCTTCTAAGAGGATGCGTTCTAGTTGAAGGACACGTTTGTGAAGATGTTCTGCTCTTTCATTCGATTTTCCAACCATCATAATCAGACGTTCAAGTAAAATTTCCAGGCTTTTCTCCCGGCTCACCATCTCGCTCAAGTCTGTAACACCTCTTTTTCCACGTTGGCCACTTGATTTCTTTTACCCTCCAGAAATCTAACGGATTCTGCGATAACTTCTGTGACATATTTGCGACCATCCTCACTTTCATAAGTCCGCGTCTGTATTCTCCCCATGAGTCCAATCAAAGTCCCTTTTTTGCAATAAAGGGAAAGATTTTCAGCATTTTTACGCCAAATCGTACACTGAACAAAGTCAGCATCAATTTCCCCCTTTTGATTGCGATAGTTGCGATTGACAGCAAGGACAATATTAACGACTGAATTGCCTTCTGTAGTCACCCTTAGCTCCGGATCCTTTGTTAACCTCCCAACTAAGGTTACTTGGTTAATCATGTTTTCATCTCCTTTCATTTGTAATGACCACATTATAATGAAAGTTTTTAGGTAGGTAAAATAAGGAAAAACGCAACTTCTGATAGAGTTTCGGGGTAAAATATTATTTTCCCATTAAAAACGGCCTTGAAGTTCACCGTTTCCTTGAAAAATAACAAGAAAAAGGAAAGTATCGACTTTCGACAGGAATCGTTCGACACTATTCGACACCTGTAAGTTTATCACATTTACCATTTACTTCATCGCTACTTTGCAAAATTTGCCAAAGGAGACATGCGCATAAAATGGGCTGTATGTTATAATTTTTTAAGGAGCTTTGATTGGAGGGTTAAGATGAAGACGTTTAAGTTGATCTCGCTGCAGCTCGTAAAGAAGGAAGAATGGCTTGATGTCCCATTGGTTGATGGGTTGATTATTAATAAGGAAGATGATCATCATTCATGGCTCATTGAAGGATATGTAGACAAGTCCTTTTATGAAATATTTCATGAGGCGAGCAAAGAAGAAAAAGAACTATTGGTACAGGTTGTCATTTCAAAAAAGGAAAATGAACCTGCCCCTTTTAAAGTAAAAGTTCGTTCATTGCAGACTTTTGACAACCACATCAGTGTACTCCTCGAAGGAACCTTGAAAAGGTCAAAAAATCAGTATGCCGAGCTTCTCTTGGATAGTCTCATTCAAAGAGGTTTGTCTGGTGATGAGCTTATGAATGAGTTTCGAAATGGCATGGTGCGTAAACCGAGATTCAACCAAACAAAATAAAAGTTTTAGCACTTCTCAGCTTACAAAAGGACAGGGCCTCTGTCCTTCTTTTTATTAAAACAAAGAAGAGGTGGGTTTTATCCCGACCTCTTTTAATGTAAATATTCCGTTTGAAAAATTTCAACATCTTCTTTAATCTTCAGCTCTAATTGCTGGATAATATAGTCTATGTCTTGTTGTGTATAGTTATTATTGGGAAGTTCTACTCCATAGATTTGGTGGTACATTAAAGAAGCTAATGTTAGCTTTTTCTCACTAGCAGGCATTAGTTGTTCTGCTTTTTTTTTAACAATTCCTTATACTTTTCAATGACATATTTAGCTTCTGTCTTACAAGAATAGTCGAATTCCTCTCCCCATTCCTTCTGCAAATCTTCAATCTCAGCCATCTGTTCCTTTGTTGGTGCTTCGGACAATATTTTATCAATCGTTTCATTGATTTTTTCGGCTAATTGTTCATGAAATGTTGGATCATTTTTCACTTCGTCGCTAATCTTATCATACCAAGATGAACTTCCCGTGATATAGTGTTTCCATTCCTGTACAAATTTTTCAATATTAAACTTTTCTTCGTTCCAGCCAATATCATTCATATATTTTTCAAATGAAGTGGTAATGGAACGCGTAATACTTATCTTAATGCCAGGTGAAAATTCTTTAAACATCTAGTAAAAGTACCTCCCAAGATTTATCTAAACCGGATTTGATTAAGCTCATCAATACATAAAAAAGCTTTTTATCCATTGATGAATTTAATCCTTACTTTTTCCACTGTATCACAATTGACATAAAACGACAAAACTTTTTATAACTCCAATATTAAATATTAACATATATTAGTCAATAACACAAAGATTACTTCTAAAAGGTGATGGAAAAAGGACAGGCACTCCCCTGTCCTTTTCTCATTATCTATCCTGATTATCCTGATCTCTTACGTCACGATCATCTTCCATGATTTCTTCATCTGGAGTGTTGTTGTCATCCACAACATCCCCATCATTATTTGTGTTGATATCGTTATTCGTAGTTCCATTATCATTTGTGATATTATCATCTACCTGATCTTCCATGTTTCCACCATTCTCTGGCGGTGGGTCCTGATTGTTATTGGCACAGCCAGCAAAGACAAATACAGATAATAGAGCACAACTAAGAAGTGCTAAAAGCTTTTTCTTCATAAGTAAAAGCCCCTTTTCAAATTTTTGGATTTTGACCTCAATTACGGTCTGATGTTAACATGCCCAAAAATTAGAAAAAACTTGCATCTTATGAGAAAAATTTCTCGATTGTACATCAAGTACTACAAAAAATGAATAAAAACTCAACAAACTTGCCCTTTAAAGCCATTTAAAAAATGATAATGATTTGATACTTTTACAGACAAATACTCCGATAAAATCGGCCATATGTTTTTACTATATCGGTCTTTGTTTCATTATATCGGCCTTAAAATAAATATATCGGTCTTTACGCAAAAATTATTCCTGTTTCGCACCGAGGGCAAACATAATTTCCGCTTCGACCGCTAGTTCTCCGTCAACCGTTGCCGTCGCCTTTCCTTTACCAAAAGAACCACGTAGTCGCGTCATTTCTACTTCTAATCGCAGTTGATCTCCTGGTTTTACTTGGCGTTTAATCCGACAATTATCAATTCCCGTAAAGAAGGCAAGACGTCCTTTGTTCTCCTCTAGCTTCAAAACAGCGACTGCACCAACTTGAGCTAATGCCTCTACAATAAGTACACCTGGCATAACGGGATAGTCAGGAAAATGGCCGTTAAAAAACTCTTCATTTGCCGTGACGTTTTTTATTCCTACTGCTCTTTTTCCTTCTTCAATCTCAATGATTTTATCAACAAGCAAAAACGGATAACGATGAGGGATTATTTCTTTGATTTCATTAATATCAAGCATTCAGTTAGTACCTCCTACTAATACTAGGTTTTATATTTATTGTATGGGAACTAGTCTATGAAAGCAAGTGTTAACTTGCCACGTAAAAATTAGACCGAGCCTTCGATAATTGGCCTTATTCGCGGCAGCTTGTCCCAAGTCTCATACTAGTTTGTAACAGCACAATAATGAAAGAATACCTTTAAATTTGTCATCATATAAGGAAAATACCACAGGATTAAGTTCTGTGGTATTTTCCTTATATGTGTCAGTTTTACACAATGAGTCAAAAAAGCCGGCAATTACGCCGGCCTTTAATCGTTTATTCGTGCTCAATCAAATCAATAATATGTGTCCATGTTGACTTTTGAAAAATGTCCGTTGCTTTTCCTTCGCCAATGACACTATAACCAAACATCGCACCAAGAATAACACATGCCACTAATGATAAGGCGATAATTAGGAGTCTAAGCCACAATGGAATAAGGCGAATGCGAATTCTTCTTCGTTTTCCTCCACTGTTTGCTTCTGCTTTCGCTTTTTCCTTCTTTTCTTGCCTTACCTGTTCTCTTGTTTCTGCTACCTTTTGGTTACTATTGTTTAACGACATGTTCTTTCTCCTTCTAACGAATTCCGTTCACAAGTCCCA
Source organism: Bacillus methanolicus (assembly GCF_008764295.1). Taxonomy (GTDB): domain Bacteria; phylum Bacillota; class Bacilli; order Bacillales; family Cytobacillaceae; genus Robertmurraya; species Robertmurraya methanolica_A. Next base: position 29,991 of record NZ_VTQX01000004.1, read on the forward strand.
TCATCTGATCTGCAATGCTAACGGATCTGGATTGGAATTGATAGGCACGCTGAGTGTTAATAAGATCGGTCATTTCCTTAGCCATATCGACGTTAGATGACTCTAATGCACCTTGTTGAATCCCAATTTCAGTTCGTAGTGGCCCTACTAAGTCAGTAAGAATGTCATCGACTCCAACATTCAGTTGATCAAAGTTTGTCGGGAGGCCGTATAAATTATTGCCCTTAGCAATCAAAAATTGCGGCTTGTCTACCTGCACCACTCCAAGATTGAACATTTGCGGCAAACCGTTATTCATCGTTACTGTCATTTGCCCCATGCTATCAATGGTAAAATCTTTTGCATCCGCATTTATATAAATGGGATTATTATTTTCATCGACAATCGAATGTCCATCCGCTGTAACTAAAGCAAGCTCATTTTCACTTATTGGTGATAAGTAAAAGGCCCCATTGCGAGTGTATTGTATCTCTGCTCCCGCATCGGTTTGGACTAACACCTTGTACAATTGACCTTCTTTTGTCAAAGCCGTATCAAGAGAACGGTCCGTTGGCTTAATATTCCCCTGCGTCATAACCAATTGTATTTGGGCAAGCTTAGCACCCGTTCCTTGTCGAATCCCATTCGGAGTTAGGCGGTTCACCTCAGCTTGTTCCCTTCTCTGGTTGTTAAACTGCTGATAGATTAACTCTGTGAAAGTCGCTTCTCTCCTTTTGTATCCGTTCGTATCGATATTGGCCATGTTATGAGAGATAACATCCATTTGTTTTTGTAATTGTGCCAATGTGTTCGTTGCTGTTATCATTGTGCGATTCATATGTTTGCCTCCCCTCTTCTTACAGTTCTTCTATTGAATTGTTAGCCAATTCGGCCGACTTCATTCGCTGCTTTTTCCATGCTTTTATCATAAGCTTGCAACACCTTCTGATTAGCCTCAAATGCCCGGTATGCTGTTAACATATCAGTCATCGTCCGACTAACATCAACGTTGGAAGCCTCAAGAAAGCCTTGCTGAATAGAAAATTCTGTACCTGCTACACCTCTAACATCAACAAGCGCTGCCCCCGCTTCATTGCGCAGAAGACCATCGCCTTCCTTTACCATTTGAAAAGGATCTGCAGAATAACCGATCCCTAAAAGGGCCGTTTCACCGGCTGCTCCCTGAACAAGACCATTAGCATCAACTGTAAAATCTTCACTTGATAGTTGAATTCGATTTCCTGCCACATCAAGGACATAATTACCGCTTGCAGTCGTCAAGTAGCCTTGTCCATCCAATGTAAAATCGCCGTTTCTTGTATAGCGAGTTTCTCCAGCTGCATTTTGCACCGTAAAAAAGATTGAACCAGCATACCCTGTCTCTTCATTTTGTGGCATCACGATATCGAGTAAGGCAAGATCCGTTTTTTGCCCCGTTTCGCGTAAATCACCTTGAATAAACTTTGGCATTACCTCTTGCATATAGACACCTGTATTAATCGATCCTACTACATTGCTTCCCGGAAGGTTCAATCCTCTTTCCGTTGGAATTCTCTCCTTATCAAAACGCTGCAACAGCATCTCTGGAAAAGCACGCAGCGATGATTGATCCGCTTTAAATCCCGGAGTATTGGCATTCGCCATATTATTCGTCAACATTTCTGTCCGTCTTTGTTGAGTCAGCATTCCTGATGCAACGGTATAAAAACCTCTAAACATTCGATTCACCTCTTATGTAAGGTCGTTTCATTCACACTCTTCGTCTACATTACAATAAAACCATTCATCTTCTATTATAAAAAAAAATCGGCGAATAAACATTAAAATTTTGTAGAAAAAAGGCAAAAATACGAAAATGGTGACAAGTACCAGTCCTTCCACTGATTCTCATCACCACGTTGGATAGGCGATAGAGTTAGTTAGCTTCTAACTCCGGAAGCCCCCGTTATTTTTGATTTATGCAAAGCGGTAACCTTTGATCTTGTCGATATTGTCAAGCATAATTCCCGTTCCAATAGCGACGCAATCCATCGGATTCTCCGCTACAAGAACTGGAACCTTCAATTCTTCTGCTAACAGTAAGTCAAAACCGTGCAGAAGTGCTCCTCCACCTGTTAGAATCACACCACGGTCGATAATATCGGCTGAAAGTTCAGGAGGTGTTCTTTCGAGAACGCTTTTTGCCGCTTGTACAATGACAGACACAGATTCACGTAAGGCAAGTTCAATTTCCTCGGAATTGACTGAAATCGTTCTTGGCAATCCTGATACCATATCACGACCACGAATCTCCATTGATTCGTTCCGTGCTCCAGGGAAGACCGTACCGATTTGAATCTTAATGTTTTCAGCTGTACGCTCTCCAATTAAAAGCTTGTATTCACGTTTAATATACTGAAGAATTTCACTATCAAATTTATCTCCAGCCATTTTAATGGAAGAAGACGTGACAATATCACCCATGGACAATACAGCTACATCTGTTGTACCTCCACCGATATCTACGACCATATTTCCGCTTGGTTGAAAAATATCCATTCCAGCTCCGATCGCTGCCACTTTTGGCTCTTCTTCTAAATAAACTTTCTTTCCGCCGCTTTTTTCCGCCGCCTCTTTAATTGCCTTTTGTTCTACGCTTGTAATGTTTGTAGGGCAGCAAATTAAAATTCGGGGCTTCGAAAGGAAACCTTTCACATTGAGCTTGTTAATAAAGTGTTTAAGCATGGCCTCCGTCACATCAAAATCGGCAATGACGCCATCCTTCAATGGACGAATGGCAATGATGTTGCCCGGGGTACGCCCGACCATACGTCTTGCTTCCTCACCAACTGCTAAAACTTTATTATTGTTCTTATCAATTGCGACCACTGATGGCTCATTTAAAACGATGCCTTTCCCTTTTACGTGAATCAATACATTTGCTGTTCCTAAATCAATTCCAATATCCCTAGCAAGCATTCCCAAAAATCCTCCTTGAAAAAATGATCCATATCTATTTCTAAATGCAATTAAATCACTCATTCTCCTGATGTTATTACTTTTTTTAATGTAGTCTACCCTAATTTTCAATTCTACCATATTTGACTAAAATATCGTAGTAATTTGTCAAATTTTGAGGGATTTTTAATTTATTTGTCATTATTTCAAGGAATTGTTGAAAAAAGGATCATTTACTTAATGGGTTCACTTTCTAGCTCTTCTTTCTTATACTTCAATTTTGTAGCTTCTCCACCACGCAAATGGCGAATAGATTTATGGTAATCTAAAATTTCTTTCACTTCATTTGCAAGCTCTGGGTTTATTTCAGGTAGCCTTTCTGTTAAATCCTTATGGACTGTACTTTTGGATACGCCAAACTCTTTCGCAATTACGCGAACCGTTTTTTTCGTCTCCACGATATACTTTCCAATCTTGATAGTTCTCTCTTTGATGTAATCGTGCACACCACTCGCCCTCCCTAAATTGGATGTGAGAAGTGTGAAATGAGACTCGCTTTCTCGCTTCATCAAGTACTGCTTATCCGCATCGTGTAAAAGGATGCGTCAGAAAGCCATTTGCCCTCTGGTTATCAGGAAATATACATGACCCCAACTATATATCCAATTTTCATTCTCAAACGATTGCTCACCTCAAACACTCTCTTTGTAAGGTTTGTAACAGTTTATTAGCTTGGATAACGGAATATGCACGAAAACCGTAATAAGGACAAGATATATGCTATTTTTTTTGAAAAATTTGATAACATCAGCAGCAAAAGCGCGGGATGCTTCGAAACCATAAAGCTCAAACCATGTTTTTGCAAAGTTGTTTTCCTTTGTGTTCTCCTCCCATCCAAACTTAAAAAACATAAGGGAGACCATGTTTGTGCCAGTCATGAAAAAGTTATCTACAACGATATCTTCTTCTAACAGCTAGACTATATATGCAACCACACACGAAGCATAACGAAACCTTTCCCCGCCATTTTTGCATGTGTAAAGATTAAAGCACTTCTATTTTCTTTGTTGCATCCATCAATTCGCCCCATGTAGTATAACCACGTTGTTTAAATTGCCAAAGTAGTTCAACGAAGAGGTACGCCGTCGTTAATGCATCACCTAATGCGGTATGACGCTCGTAAATTCTTGTACCAAAAATTCTCGCATACCGTTCTAAATCTCTCATATCATAGGAAGGGGCAATAAATCCAATTAAATCAAGAGTATCAATTGTATATAAATGTTTTAAATTAAATTTTTCTCTTTTTAATTCTGTTTTTAACACAAGGGCATCAAAACTAATATAATGTCCGATGAGACAAACCGTCTCTTCCGATTCGACAAAGTCGAAAAAGCGTTCTATCGCCTGTAACGCGGTTGGCGCATTCTTTACTTTTTCGTCTGTTATCGACGTTAACTCAGTTATTTCCCGAGAAATTTGTCGCTTTGGATTCACATATGTTTGAAAAACTTTATCCTCACAAACATTAAAACCTTCAATCGTCACTGCCCCTATCTCAATTAATCGGTCTCCTGAAGATACGAGAAAACCTGTCGTCTCCGTGTCGAAGACAATAAATTTTAAGCTTTCTAACGGAGAAGCTAATGGAATATCACGATAGATTAAAGGGCAGGAAATATTTCTTCGTTGAAAAAACATATAACCTCCTTGATTATTAAAGCGAAAAATGATTGAAAACAAGAGTTTGCAGTTCTTTTAGGGTTTTAAGACTTAAAATCAATTCCTTCTTTTCACGTGAAGATAATTTTCTAAATTGAAGAACGGAAGTTGGTTCCTCACCTTTTTTCACTTGCTCCCAACGCTGCTTAACATATAGGGACAGAACCTGATTTACCGCTTCCTGTAAATCACGAGAGAAACTTTGAGAAATGACGCCCCTTTCTGTCAGCATTGCCATTTTTTCAAAGGAGGTTCCTGATGAGCCTCCATGTAATAAAACAAGAATTTGCAGGCTATGATGATAAGGGAACAAGACAGATTTTTTTATATCAAGTTGTTTTCTTTCTATCCGAAATAGTGCTCGAAATGGCTGTTCAAGTGTGGAAATCGGATGTTCTCTTTCTACTTGTGCCAACCGGTAGAGAAAGATTTTTGCTTTTTCTAGCAAATGGGTCATCATGTTGTCAAATTGACGGTGAAGCTCTCTATTGCCTTCTATGAAACGATGGGAAAAAAAGTTTTGTGCAAGCAGTAGGTTATCGCGAGTTGATTGCAAACTCCATGTTCGTAGCCGTTCCTCCCAATCCGCAATGCTTCCCCTCCACTGTGCTTCACTGCACATCATCAATCCTTGGCAACGGGCATAACCGGCCTTTTCCATATAGAGTGTAATTTCCTTCCCTAATAGTTGGTAATACTCATGTTCATCCCCTTCATAAACAAGGAAATGGTCTTGATCAGTTAAAATAAATTGCTCGCCGCGGCCACTGCTTCCCATTTGATAAAAGGCAAAGCTGCCTTTCGCCTTATAGCCCTTCTTCTCAAGCTTTTTAATGGCCAGGTCAATAAGGCGAATGACTAAGCGGTCATATAGTTTTGTGACAATATCTAAAGTTCGTTGAATCGGAATCTTCTCTCGTAAAAGAATATCCAATACAGTATAAATAGCATTTTTTATATGACCTATATTGGATTCATCTGCTTCTGTAATTTGTTTAATCGTCTTCATGACACTTTCGTTTTCTTTTCGCAGTAAATCAGATAAGGTGACAATTCCAACGACCTCATCTTCCTCTATAACTGGTAAGTGCTTTACTCCCTTTAACAGGATGAGTGAAAGAGCATCATCATAATATGCTGTTTTGGCTATCGTTATCGGATCCTTCGTCATTATCTCAGCAACCGCTTCCGTTAACGCCACTCCCTCAGCCACTACTCGTGACACCATATCTCTTTCTGTAATGATTCCTCTTAGCTTTTTGTGATCCATTACAAGGACGGAACTCGTCTTTTCTTCATGCATTTTTTTAGCGGCAGCTGCGATCGTCGTATCCGAGGGCACTGCGATCACTCGCTCCGTCATCACATCCTGAACTTTAGCCATGTAAGAGTGGTGCTCAGCGCCAGCCTGCGCTGTTTTGATTTGTTCAGCCAGTGACGCATATACATCACGTAATCGGACTGCTACCTGTGTTAATAAATAATCGCGAACATAAGGATCATCCCATCTTCGCGCAATGACAATGAATGGAATATGCAGTGCTTTAACGCTAGTGAGCGCACGTACTTCAATGGTCACCTCTTCTTTCGGCAGACGGGGAACACCAAGAAAGTCAGCTAAGCTGGAAAAGCCAATCAATTCCCCCTTTTGAACAATCTCTAAAACCTCATGCTCCTCATTAATCTCGTTCTCAATATAAACTTCCACCGTACCTTCTAAAATTAAAATTAGCCCCTCCCGATGTCGATCTTTACGGAGAAGCACTCTTTCCTTCTCATATTCCCTATACGTACAGTCTTCAATAAGAGAAAGGGCCGTGCCAACCTCCACCCCTTGAAAAAAGGGGTGGGACTGCACAGCCTCGAACAATTGCTTAACCTTGTTTTGGTTCTCCATCATGCATCCAAACCTCGCCATCTTTATAAACCATTTGCTCTGGATAACGTAAATTGATTACCTCATCCTGAAGCTTTTGCGCTGGTGCTTCAGTTGATAAGGAAACAATAATATTGGCTAAAAATCCTGCTGCTGCTCCAAAAACTCCAGCACCTGTATCAATAATTCCTAGAATCGTAAAGCCACCATATTTGGCTGCAAATATATAGCCTAAAGTAACGGCTAATCCAATTAATAAACCAGCAATAACACCTTTTGTATTAGAACGCTTCCACCAAACACCAAGCACCAGTGCTGGGAAGAAGGTTCCGGAGGCAATGGCAAAGGCCCATGCGACAATTTGCGTGATCACCCCTGGTGGATTCAATGCAATCAGTCCGGCAAATAATGTTGCCACAACAATTGACCAACGAGCCACTAATAGACGATTTTTCTCAGACGCCTGTGGCTTCCACACGCGATAGTAAATATCGTGAGCGAAGGATGAAGAGAGTGAAATCATCAAACCACCAGCAGTTGAAAGAGCAGCCGCCATTGCCCCGGCAGCTACAAGTCCGATGACAAAAACACCTAAATTAGCAATCTCCGGAGTCGCCATTACGACAATATCATTCGCAATGACAAGCTCGCTCCATTGCAAAATTCCATCGTTATTGGTATCCGCTACTTGAAGCATCCCTGTATCTACCCAAGATTTCGTCCAAGCTGGAAGCTGACTGATTTGACTGCCTGCTACTTGTGTCATGAGGATAAAACGAGAAAAAGCTGCATAAGCAGGTGCTGATAAATAAAGAAGACCGATAAACAGCAATGCCCATGCTCCAGACCAACGAGCCGCCTTCATGGTCGATACTGTATAAAAACGAACGATGACATGTGGCAATCCAGCCGTTCCAGCCATTAATGTAAACATGAGCGCAAGAAACTGCCACTTCGTTCCATTCGTAAACGGAGCAAAATATTCGGAAATACCAAGCTCACGGTCAAGTTCTCCTAACTTGCCGACCACTTCACCATAAGAAATCCACGGTATAGGGTTGCCGGATATTTGCAAGGACATGAAAATAATTGGAACTAAGTAAGCGGTGATTAAAATTAAGTATTGCGCAACCTGCGTCCACGTAATCCCCTTCATTCCGCCGAAGGCCGCATAAATTGCAATAAGCACAACCCCGATCATCGTGCCCACTTTGGCGTCAATTTCGAACAGACGGCCAATGACAACACCCGAGCCTGAAAGCTGTCCAATCGAGTACGTAAAACTGATAATTATCGTACATACTGCCGCAATCACACGAGCAGAATGGCTATCATAACGGTCGCCAATAAATTCTGGCACTGTATATCGGCCATATTTGCGCAACTGTGGAGCTAGTAAAAATGTAAGAAATAAATACCCACCGGTCCAACCCATAATATAGGCTAACCCGTCATAACCGAGTACCATAACTGTTCCGGCCATTCCAATAAAGGAAGCAGCACTCATCCAGTCTGCCCCGATCGCCATCCCGTTAAAAATTGGTGGAACACCGCGTCCTGCAACGTAAAAATCCGATGTTGCCTTTGCTGTATTATAAACAGCTATTCCAATATATAATGCAAAAGTGGCTAATATAATCGCTAACGAGACAATAAATTGTCCATCCAAATGATTTCCCCCCTACAATAGCACTAACGGCTACTTGTTGATGATTCATTTTTATATTCTTCTCCCAATCGACCATCCCCATTTGATTTGATTGGAAAAGCGCCTTTAATGCTCTAACGTTGAGCCTGAACTAATTTGCTCATTTTTGCTTTCATCAATACCATACTTTTGATCAATTTTATCTCCAAGCTTGGCATTTACAAACAGCAGGATAATAAAGGTTAAGATAGCACCTTGTGCTCCCATATAGTAATGAAGTGGGAAGCCAATAAAAGTAATCGTACTCAACGGCTCAGCGAATAAGACCACACCGTAAGAAACCATAAACCAAACGATAAAATAAATAATGATGTTGCGGTTTTTCTCTCGAAAATAACGATCGGCTACCGCCTTATCGATTTTCTTCATTTTTTCACCTCCAAGATTATTCCCCTTCAATATATACCGTAAAATGTGCCCGACTTCCCCCTGTTGTTTATCCCTCCTTCTTTTTTCATTTTGCTTTGTTAAGCAACATCGTTGAGCAACCGATCTTTGGCTCATTCCGTGTCAGTTTTGTACGTCTTTTTGTCGTGCTGAAAGGTACTCTGAATGAGGAAACAAAAATTCTCTATCTCTGTAAGGAATTCAAAGAAAATGAACCAAAAATCAACACTGGCCTTTAACAAAGCCTATATAATTCTTCAAAAGCATTTTAAAGCGCTTTCAAAGCAATTACTTTTTTTAAATACCTTTAATTCAAGCTAAAAATAAACTTCAGTGTATCGATGAATGGTAAGGGAACTAAGGCGACTTGAATAATGAAATAGACGATGATGGATAGGAATGGAATGACTAGGAAGATGGTTTTTTTCTTACGTAAAGCCAATATTAAACAAATAGCTGTCAAGGCAATGAACAAATAAAACGCCATCAAATTCCCCCTTTTCTTTCTTGAAATGATCTTTTTATTAACAGATTATTAACTAAAAGTTTAGGATAGATTAAATATTAAGAAAATTTCGTAATATCATTATCTATTTAAATGGTTTCGAGGTCAAGCAAAAACTTGTAAAAAAATTGTCAAATTTTAAAGCAGGTATTAAAACAAGGTCCTATTACGGAACCCGAAATTTTCAAGCTTGTGTAACTTGGACTTCTGGACTAATCGTAGCCCATGCGGCTAAAAGCAAAAAACCCGCCAAGGGCGGGTCAAAATGACAAATTGTCTTATGCATCAGTAGAATTTGTTGTTTCTGCTTCTTCATCATCAGAAGATGCACCATCTTCTTCTGTTGAATCATTGCTATCTTCTTCAGCTTCATCTTCTGTTGAATCATTGTTATCCTTTTTTTCATCGTTGTCAGGATTCGCTTTTTCCTCTTCAGAAGCTCCCGTCGATTCATCAGCCTTTCCGCTGTCATCAACATTCTCTGTTATGTCCGCTTCTTGTAGAGCACTTAATGGCTTATTGAAATAATCAAGAGGATTGACAGCTATTCCATCCTTGCGAATTTCGAAATGCAGATGGGTACCAGCTTCTTCGTTATACAAGCTTTTTCCTGCTTTTGCAAGCGTCTGTCCTTGGTCTACTTGGTCGCCAACCTTCACATCAATATCGGTTACAGATTGATATTGTGTTACAATACCTTTGTCATGCTCGATTTCGATTACGTTTCCTAATAAAGCATCTTCTGCAACATTGGTTACTTTACCACTTAATGCGGCTACAACATCAAACGATTCACCGTTTTCCATCGTAATGTCAATACCGGTATTCGGATGATACGTATTATTATAGAACACCAATGCCGCTTCCTGTTTGTCTTCCGAAGCATCGAAGTCATAAAATTCTTTTTGAATGACTACAGAATCCGGATCCATAACAGGCATTGCAAAATTTTCCATTGATCTGTTAACTTCCAAAGCAGGTTCATCATATTTGCTTGAAAGATCAGTAGCCTCGTAATCGATTTGATCATCTGTTGCACTATTGTTACTGTTTTGGAACCAAAGAACCGCGGTTAGAATGATTGCAGCACTTGCAATATAAACGCTTGGGTACACCCAACGCTTTTTCATGAAGCGCTTAATCTTTGAACCTTGAGAAGATTGTTTCTTTTCTTCCTCTCTCATTTATCATCACCTCAGCAATCATTCTGAACAGATCATGATAAATATATACATTTCGAAAAAAATTTTTTTAATCTTATTTTTCGACAAAGAGATTGGAATTATACAAGGAAATGAAAAAAAGTTTTAAAAAATATTTATTTTATGTGATCGAGCTAAATTTATTAAAGGGGAAATCTTTCTTGCAAAGCACTTTAAAATGGTTCATTCGTTTTTTACCTTTTGTTTACATGATGATGATTTGGATGATGTCGAGCATGCCAGCAAACGCGATTGTCGAGCTGCCACATTCATCGACAGATCGCTTTATAAAAGAGTCGCTACACTTAGTAGAATTCGCGATTCTCTATTTACTATTGGTCGCTGCACATCTAACAACGGGAAAGTTTTCGCTGCGCTGGAGCATTATTTTTGCCGTCATCGCTTCTTTATACGGTTTGGTTGACGAGATACACCAATCTTTCGTTCCTGCTCGCTCCGCAACGGTAATTGATGTAGTTAAAGATGTTATCGGAGTCATAGTCGCTGCCTATTTTGTTCACCGTTCTTATCATAAGCATAAGTTCGAACGAATCCAAAAATATTTTTCATAAGCTCCTCGGCAGCGTTAAAATCTCGAAAATTAGGAACAGACACCATAAAACCGAGCACCCTTTTCGAGTACTCGGTTTCTGCTTTTATTTACTTGCCGTGATTTTCGTGAGCAATGTTTTCGTCGTGTCAATTGTTGCTCCACTATAATAGTGTTCAACGATTTCCTTATAGGTTTTCCCCGCCTTCGCCATTTCATTGGCACCAAACTGACTCATTCCTACTCCATGCCCGAAGCCTTTCGTATTGATCACGATATTGTCGCCTTTTCTCTCCCATGTAAAATCAGATGATTTTAAATCTAGTTTAACCCTGATGTCCTTGCCCGTTAATATTTTTCCGTTGATATCGACCTTGCCAACACGGTTTCCTTTTGTCTTCTCAATAATTTTTCCTACTTCAGAAGCATCTGTTAATTGAACACCTAACTTTTTCTCAAAGTCGGCGACAGAAATAATTTTTTGTCCATTAAATTTTTCTGTATTCACGTCCCACGGACTTTCTACACTTTTTAGGTATGGAAGCGGGCTGCTCCAATAATCTTCTGAGTTTTCTGTGTAACCATTACTTGTGGAGAAAAAAGCAGCATAGATCGGTTTGCCATCGTAGGTTAATACTTGACCACTCGTTGCCGCAACGGCCTCTTTAATTTTCTTCATTCTCCATTGGTAATCCTTATTCCACTCTTTTCTTAATTCTTCATCACTTTTAAAAACCTGGTGATTCTCTGTATCTGTTACATCTGCTCCTTCAGGAACCCCTAATTTTTCACCGCTCATTAAATGATAAAGGTAATAGGTTCTTGCTGTAAGAGCCTGGGCTTTTAAAGCCTCTAATTCAAAATCAGTCGGCATTTCTGCCGCCACAACACCTGCAATATAATCCTCTAATGGGAGGTTTTCAATTTTTTCTTGGCCTACACGGTAGACAGCCACCTCAACGTCAGGCTGATCAGCAACTGCCTCTGTTTCTTTTAATGTTAGTTCTTCTCCTAATTTCCCTGTTGTTTTTTCCATAAATGGGAGGACGAGTAAAGTCGGAATCATGAGGGTGACAGCAAATAATACAGCAGCTAAAACTACGATTGGTTTCATTTTTAACATTCTTCTTGAGCCTCCATATGTAAGTTTCGTTAGAGTAGAAGTACTCTCCATTCATACATATGGGGGTGGACAAGCTAATATGTACAAATTTTTAAACCCTTATAAAAAATTAGGGGGAAAATGCATAACTTTTTCACTCATAAACCAAAATAGTCTATGTTGTTATTTAGAGCAAGGATCGCCTTCGGAACAACTCTCGCGAGAATGCTTTCCTTTGTGCTTCTGAAACTTGCGGAAAATCTCATTGGGGTTTTTCCGTTCATGGCCCAGACGTTAACTACGATAAAAAAACCGCAAAAATGGAATTCCATTTCACGGTTTTTGTTTTTATTATGCATTTAAGTCAGCAACAAACGCTTTCGGAAAGGATGGCGTTTCTTCCACTGCTGAAACTCGTTCAATATCGGCACCTAACGCAGCGAGCTTTCGATGGAAGTCAACGTACCCCCGATCAAGATGCTTTAATTCTGTCACTCGAGTCACACCGTCTGCCACTAATCCGGTCAAAATGAGAGCAGCAGCAGCACGGAGATCTGTGGCAGCTACTTCTGCACCTTGTAAATTACACGGTCCGTTTAAAATGACAGAACGACCCTCAATTTTAATATCGGCATTCATTCTGCGGAATTCCTCCACATGCATGAAGCGATTTTCAAATACGGTCTCTGTGATCATACTTGTTCCATTTGCATGTAATAGCAAAGCCATCATTTGTGATTGCATATCTGTTGGGAAGCCAGGATGCGGCATTGTCTTAATATCAACTGCCTTAAGCTTCTCAGGGCCAATAACCCTTAGGCCGTCTGCTTCCTCTTCAAACATAACACCCATCTCTTCCATTTTTGCAATAAGAGATGTTAAATGTTCTGGAACTGCACCTCTCACTAATACATCTCCTCCGGTAATAGCCGCTGCAACCATAAATGTTCCAGCTTCAATCCGATCAGGAATAATTGTGTGATCAGCACCAAATAGAACGTCAACACCTTCAATGCGAATCGTTCCAGTTCCAGCGCCACGTACTTTTGCACCCATTTTATTCAAGAAGTTAGCTAAATCAACAATTTCCGGTTCTTTGGCAACATTCTCGATGATCGTAGTACCTTGTGCTAAAGTAGCAGCCATCATAATATTTTCTGTAGCACCAACACTTGGAAAGTCCAAGTAAATCTTGGCACCTTGTAATCGGCCATTTGATTCTGCTTCAATAAAGCCATTTCCCACTTTGACCGTTGCACCCATCGCTTCGAAGCCTTTTAAATGCTGGTCAATTGGTCTCGATCCAATCGCACAACCGCCAGGAAGTGCCACACGAGCACGGCCATTTCTTGCAAGTAATGAGCCCATTACTAAAACTGAAGCACGCATTTTACGAACATATTCAAATGGTGCCTCGACTTTTAACTCTCTAGATGCATCGACAGTGACTTCATTATTTTTAAACGTCACATCGGCGTTTAAATAGCGTAATACCTCATTGATCGTGTATACATCGGAGAGAGTTGGCACATCACGAATTACGCTTTTTCCGTCACTTGCTAATAATGATGCGGCAATAACTGGCAAAACTGCATTCTTTGCTCCTTCAACTTTAACAGAACCGCTTAGCCTTCTACCGCCGCGGACGATGATTTTTTCCAAGTGTATTCCCCTCCGCGTCCAATTTCTCTATATTAATATTCAATCGTTATGATTGGTGTGCCAACTACAAGGGTAGTCTTTGCGCCCAATCCTGTAGTTCGGATTCCAAGTTGTAAATTCATATCCTGATTATTCGTTGTTAACTCATTAGTAAATTTTGGTGAATAAGCAGATGTCGAGATAAAATCTGTTTCTTTTAGTGATTCAATTTCTGTTGCCTCAAACTTGTCAAGTAGTCGATTTACAGTAAAAGGCAAAGACGTAATTATCTTATCATTGAAATCACCTTTTACACAAGTGAAAATTGTGGGTTTTTCTCGAAATATGTCAGATAAGAGTGCATTAAGGTCCTCTTTTATAAATTGCTCTGTTTTTCGCGTAAAATTCTTGCCTTGGATTTCATAAATAATGTAAGTTTGTGGGTTTTGATCTGTGAGGGTAGATAAAATCTGAATGTTCTCTTCCATTGTTTGATTCGATGTTTTGCTCGCTTTTGCTTCCCATTTTTCAGAATCAGAATTAATCTCCCATGTCCAATCTGTAAAGACGTTCTGGAGGTGTCGAACAAGATCCTGAATATCCTCTGGGCTGTTTGCCGTTATTTTTTCTCTTGCATGTAAAGACCATTCATTAATATCTATATTCTCACCCTTTAAAACTGTCACTATTGATAAAAGGTCGTGCATATTTTTGGTATTTGCGAATTTTTCCCCAGCCTGAACAAAAGTAACTCCTATGATTACAACTACGGCAATAAACGCCATCCAATTTCTCTTCATCTTTTAATTCCTCCCCTTAGTACCATTGTTACCAAGAAGAGAATAAGCATACTGAAGAGTTATCGTCACTTTTTGACAAATATGCAAGCTTTTAAAAATGACGTATGGATTATATTCCCACGAAGGTTGTTTCTTTTTTCATTCACCTAAGTATCACAGGATGGCTTAGTATGTTTAATTTATCACACAAGGAGAATTGTATCGAATAATCTCATAAATAAAAAAGGCAAGATGACCTATCTTTTGTAAGATTATTTCCCCATTTATCCAAGCTTAAAGGCCTGTTTTGAAAAATATTTTCCAATTAGGCGGTCTTCTGTCATGTTTTTTTCGAGAAAAGGTTTCCATGATTTATGTTTGATTTGCCCTGTCTAAAATTGCTCAAGTATGAACATTTTTTACATTACTGAAAAATCATTGGCAGCTGCTGGGACCATAATAGGTAATCCAGGAAAAAATTGCTTACACTAGAACCAATAATAATCGACAATAATATAAATAATACTCGTGCTTGAAAAACATGGTTTGCTCGCAAAAATTTATCAAAATTTAAGCTCTGCAAAGCCCACCAAGCTAATGCAATAAAACAAAGGTGTGAAATAATACTGATAAGTGCTTGGTGCCCAAATCCTGAAGTCATGGACTACTCCCCCTTCTTTATCAAGCTAGCATACATCGTTCACATTCGCAAACGCACCCTTCTATTTGACGTTTATGTTACAAAAAGGTTTCAGTTATTTTTATTTTTTACAAAATTTATTTTCGATCCTATTTTTACTGTTGTCCTCATATAGGAGGCAATGTTTGTCGATACTTGGCGAAAGCAAGATGGAGCAGGTACTCTTAGCCGTTCGATAATGAATAGCTTAATTATTGCAGGCTTGTTTGAGAATTGACTTTTAAGAGATGTATTCAATCGAAAGTCTTTTGGAATTCAGCTCTGTTTTTTCTTTCTATTTTTTATTGGACCGAGGAGCTTGGGAATTTTTAAGATTGTCCTGAACCATTGGGTTGGTTGGACTCCATTGCTTGAGGGTTCTGTTTTTCTGTCCGTTTAAGCACTTTATTTAAGCTCTGCTCCTCTTATATCTTCTCTTCGTTTTACCCGATTCGGACTGGAGCTCAGGGGCTTCTCAGCTCTGTTCAGAGTGGCTCAGCAAGATCTTCAGTGCTTCTTTCCTCCGTCCAAATACACACTCTGTAAGGCCTTCTGTTCTTCTTCTCTCCTCCCGGAATGCCGTACTCTGCCAGAACTCTCCTCTGACCGAACACCCCGCTCTAAAAGGACTTGAACACTTCAACTAACTATACATGAGTAGGTACCTGAACTTAACTGTATTAAAGTTTGACTCGCATAACCATTTTTCCTCTCTCCATTTTCTCTTACATCAGACAGTTGCTAATGTTCGTCAACATGAAAAAGAAGGGGCCCCCTTCCCCTTCTTTTTCGTGTTCTATTATTATAAATCCCCTTGTTCTTTTTCTGATTCCCCCAAATCAGAAAATACCCATTATTGAAAACCACCAAAATTGGTGTGGAAGAAATCAAGCGCCGTGTTTGGAAATAGTCCAAATGCAATCGTTGCGAGGACACATATTCCAATTGCTACGCCAATGCCAACCGGTATTTTCTTTTTTTCTACTTCCCCATCTACCGGAGATGGTCTAAAGAACATTTGCGTTAAAATGCCAAAATAGTAGAAATAAGAAACAACTGTTGTGGCAATCATTAGTGCTGCAAGAATATAGTGTGCCGGTTCTGATATTAACGCTCCCATGAAAATGTTTAGTTTTCCGATAAACCCTGCGGTTCCTGGAATACCTGCCAGTGAAAGGATAAATACTCCCATTGCGACAGCGAGCCATGGTGTACGTTTGTACATTCCTGCAAATTGGGCAATATCCTCGTTGTCGTTATTCGCTGTCATTAATTGAATGACAGCAAAGGCTCCTACGTTCATGAAGAGATATGCCCCTAGATAGAACCAAATGCTCTCGAACATAAAGACCGACATCGAAGTGACAGCAACTAATAGATAACCGGCGTGAGCAATACTAGAATATGCGAACAGCCGTTTAATATTGCGCTGACGCAAAGCAATAACATTTCCAACAACCATCGTGACACCTGCTAGAACAGCAATGAAATCCTGCAGCTTGAACAGCAGCGGTGTAACTGAATCAACACCAGTAGCTCCTGCCTGCGTATTGGAAAACACGATGACAACCATTCGAATTAAAATGACAAATCCTGCTGTTTTTGACACAACACTTAAGAAAGCTGTAACAGGAGTTGCCGCCCCTTGGTAAACGTCCGGTGCCCACATATGAAACGGAGCTGTGGCCAGCTTAAAGGATAAACCAACTAGAAGCATGAAAAAGGCAATCCCCATTAAATAGCTGTATTGAGAATTATTCAATTGCGGTAGAACATTTGTCATTTCCGCTAGATTCGTCGTTCCGGTAATCCCGTAAAGATAGCTCATTCCAAAAAGAGTAACGGCTGTGGCAATGCTCCCATTAATGATATATTTCATTGCTGATTCATTTGATGGCAGATGCTTCTTCCGAATTCCTGCTAAAATGTAGGAAGAAAGGGAAAGAAGCTCTAGACCAACAAACAACGTAATTAAATCACCACTTGAGGACATGATCATCGTACCAAGCAAACCAGCCAATAATAGGTAGTAAAATTCCCCTTTAAACTCTTCCATTCCTTCTTTTGGTCTGTAGCCTATCGCAAGGAGCATAATTAGAGCCGCTCCGATGAGCAAAAGAAGCTTGAATACTTTCGCAAATGCGTCTAGCTTAAATGTATCGTATAAAATGGTGACCGTATCTACGGCAAATAAATTCATTAACGCTGCAAGTGCTGCAAGTATACCCGCAAAACCAATCCAGCCAAGAATCCTTCTATCAAAGCGCTTCGGTGCGAAAAGGTCTACTATCGATAAAATGGTCGCAACTCCCAAGATGATAAATTCTGGAGCCATCGCTCCCCATTGATATGATAAAAGCGTATCTAGATCCATCTCATCAACCCCCTAACCCAAGCATGATAGTTTCAAGTGTGGAATGGAGCGGATCGCTTAGTACACTTGGGTACACACCAATCAAGATAATTAGCGCCAACAGCGCAACAACTGGAATAAATTCAACTGACTTTAAATCAGACACCGCTATAAAATCACGGTTGGCTTTTCCATAGGTCATACCAAGGACAGCTCGGAGTAAATAGACAGCCGTGATAATAATCCCGATACAGCCAATGGCAGCGAGGATTGGCATTTCCTCAAACAATCCGAGAAAGGCCATAAACTCACTAACAAAACCGGACATTCCCGGCAGACCTAACGACGCCAGAGCACCGGCTAACAAAAAGCCTGCAGTAAGCGGCATCCCCTTCGCCATCCCACCAAGATTTGCAATCGTCGATGTATGGAATCGCTCGTAAAAGACTCCTACTAAGAAGAAAAGAAGGGCGGAGATCAATCCGTGTGAGACAACTTGGAAAATGGCTCCCTGAATGCCTGCTTCATTGAGAGCTCCTAAACCAATCAGTACAATTCCCATATGGGATATAGACGAGTAAGCAAGAACCATTTTAAAATCGCTTTGCTTAAAGGCAAGAAATGCCCCGTATAAAAGGTTCACAACTCCCAGTACGGCAAGTAGTACGGCGATAGATTTGAACTGTTCCGGGAAAATCCCCATTCCGAAACGGATCAAACCGAAGGCACCAATTTTCAATAAAATTCCTGAGTGTAACATCACGATCGCTGGCGGTGCCTGAACGTGAACCCGCAGCATCCATGTATGCAACGGAAAGATTGGCAGTTTTACACCAAAAGCAATAAGAAGAGCAATGAGCAAGCCAAATTTCAACGTCTCAGAAAACGGCGCAACTGTATTTGCATTCTCTACGGCCATCAGCTGTGCCAGTGCGTCATAATTTGCTGTTCCTGTTCTTGCAAACAGAACCATGATCACGATTAAAAGGATGGCCGACCCTAAGCCGTTATAGATTAAATAACTATAGGCTGCTTTTTCCTTTTCGAAATAACCCCATTTTCCAATTAGGAAAAACATCGGGATCATCGTAATTTCAAAAAAGATGAAGAAAAGAATTAAGTTTTGTGCAGCAAATACTCCAAGCATCCCTACTTCTAATAAAAGGAATAACATGAAGTAGCCTTTCCATTCTTTTTTAATATGAACGGAGGCAATGGCGGCAAGTGTAGAAATAACTGCCGTTAAGACGATTAATACTAAGGAAAAACCATTTAAGCCTAATTCATAGTCAATTTTAAATAAGTCAAAGACCTCATAATCTCCAAAGCGAATCCACTCGATTTGAATATCATATTTCTTTAAATGATCGCTCCCACCAATAAAGGCAACAAGCGCTAGCACAAGAGCAGGGAGAGTTGCTAAGAATCCAACTGTTTTAATTGCTACTTCTTGTGTTTTTGGCATAAGAGCAAGTACAGCTATTCCTAATAGAGGGGAAAACACTAGGATAGAAAGAAAATATTCGTTCATTTTAAGTACCCCCCTGTTAAGGCAAAAATCACAATCAGGACAGCTAATCCAACAAAGGCCACTGTTCCATATGCTTGTACTTGGCCGTTTTGAATTTTCGAGCCAATGATGCCAAGCCCGTGAACGATTCCAGCCACCAGCTTCACTAGCCCTTCGACAATGAATGTTTCTATAAAGCTGAGAATTGCTGTGAGGCCTTTCGTTGCTTTCACTACGGTTAATTGATAAAACTCATCAATATAGTATTTGTTATACAGCACATTGTACGTAAGTGGCATTCTTACCGTCAGCCAGTCTCTTTGAATTGATTTTTTACCATATATGAGCCATGCTAAATAAATTCCAAGTAGTGAGACAACTGTTGCCACAATCATAATCCAGGCTGGACCTTCAATATGACCATGACCCAATGCTTCATTATCAGCAACAAGCCAGTCTCCAAGGAAGGTACCAAACCATGGCGTATTCACATAACCCGCTACAATTGCTAAAATTCCAAGAACGATCATTGGAAACGTCATGACAGATGGTGACTCGTGGACTTCCTTCTGCTTGCTGCGGGCATCCCCTGTAAAGACCATAAAGAATAGGCGGAACATGTAGAACGCGGTGAAGAATGCAGCAATGACAGCTAACCAGAACAGAAAGGTATTCCCGTGAACCCAGGTTGAAATTAAAATTTCATCCTTACTAAAGAACCCAGAGAATAACGGAACCCCGCTAATCGCTAGCGTTCCAATTAAGAATAACGGCGCCGTAAGCTTCAGTTTTTTCCAAAGACCGCCCATTTCCTCTATATTTTGCGTGTGTACCGCATGAATGACACTACCAGCAGCCAAGAACAGCAATGCTTTAAAAAAGGCATGTGTCATTAAATGAAAGACACCAGCAACATAGCCAGCTGATCCTAAGGCCAGCATCATATAGCCAAGCTGACTGACAGTGGAGTAAGCTAGTACTCTTTTAATATCCTTTTGCACTAAACCGATACTCGCTGCCAAAATAGCAGTGAATGCCCCGATGATGGCAATCGTCATTAGTGCAGCCTCACTTGCTGCAAAAAGCGGGAATAATGCCGCTACTAAATAAACACCGGCGGCAACCATTGTCGCAGCATGGATTAAAGCAGAAACTGGCGTCGGACCTTCCATTGCGTCAGGTAGCCAAGTGTGCAACGGAAATTGACCTGATTTTCCCACCGCCCCGACAAAAATCAAGATAGCAGTAAGGGTAATCATTCCTGCTGAAATCGCGCCTTCATCTACTGCTTGGAAAATCGCATCATACTCAAAGCTTCCAACTTGCCAGAATAATAGAATCATCCCGATCAGCAAGCCGACATCACCGATGCGCGTCATGATGAATGCTTTTTTGGCAGCAGCCTTTGCCTCCTCTTTATAAAAATAAAATCCGATTAAGAGGAAGGAACCTGCTCCCACTAACTCCCAGAAAATATAAGTTTGCAATAAATTAGGGGATACAACCAGCCCCAACATCGCAAATGTAAACAGCCCTAAATAGGCATAAAAAATGTGAAACCGCCCATCTCCATGCATGTAGCCCTTTGAATAAGTATGTACGAGAAAGCTAACAAGCGATACGATGACGAGCATTAACGCATTTAATTGATTGACTTCAAAACCCGCTGTTAATTGAACATCCCCTATTGTAAGCCATGTCACTTCGGCTTTATAAGTCGGGTGGTTGAAGCGCTCAAACAACACCACCAAAGAGTAGACCAAAGATGCAAGTGTGAGCACCATTCCGATGTACGCACTATTTTCCTTTAATCTCCTCCCAAATAGAAGAAGGAACAAAAATGATAAAAGCGGGAAAAGCGGTATGATCCATGCATTCTCCATCAATATCACAATCCCCTTTTTAGAACGCGTTTGTTCTCACGCGTTTGATTGAGGCCCGCATTTTACGCGGGTCGTGTAACAGATTATTAGTTTTTCATTGTATCCATTTCATCGATATTGACTGTTTTACGATTGCGGTAAAGGGCGATTAAGATCGCGAGACCAACGGCAGCTTCTGCCGCTGCAACAGCAATGGTAAATAGCGCAAAAACTTGCCCAGTTATCGATGGAATCATGCCATATTTACTAAATGCAACGAGATTAATGTTAACTGCGTTAAGCATGAGTTCAATTGAAATTAACACGATGACCGTATTTCGCTTCGTAAGTGCACCGTATAGTCCGATACAGAATAGCACTAATGCGAGCGTCAGGTAGGCAGAAATGGGAACTCCACTCATTCCTTTTTCGCCTCCTCTTCATCATCTTTTTTGGCTAAAATGATCGCCCCGATAAGCGCTACTAAAAGCACGACAGACGTTAACTCAAATGGAATAATAAACTTCGTATATAGCGCTATCCCGATTTGTTCTGTATTATTTTCATGAAGGTTCGCGGCTGGCGAATTGAAGTCTAAATTGTAAATTCCAATATAGACAGCAAAAGCAAATCCAAGCACGCCCAAAAAGAGCAGCACTTTTCTCAGCCTTCCCCCCTGCACCTCGCTTGTGTCGTTATGGCGTGTCAGCATAATGCCAAATAACATAATAATCGTAATTGCGCCGGAATAGATGAGAATTTGTACAACCGCTACAAATTCCGCTGACAGCAGGACGTAAATTCCCGCAAGACTGACAAATGTAAAGACGAGGGCGACGACCATATGCACAACCTTTGATAAATTGAGTAATAGTACGCCTCCCATAACCGCTACTATGGCTAGAATAAGGAATGCTAATAATTCACCTGAAAATGTCATGCTTTATTCACCTTCCGAACATTCTCATCATTTTCGTCTAACCATTCAAGATTTTTAAAAAGATCATCGCGGCTATACTCGGCTAGTTCAAAATTATTGGTCATGACGATTGCTTCCGTCGGACAGACTTCCGTACATAAGTCGCAGAGAATACAAATTTCAAAATTAATATCATACGTATCGATAATTTTACCCTTTTTCGTCGGATCTGGATGCTTTTTCCCCGTTAATTGAATACAATCAGTCGGGCAAATATTAGCACATTGATTGCAGACAATACATTTTTCTGGATAAAATTTCTGAATTCCACGAAACCGGTCTGGCAGCGGAATTGGTTTTTTCGGATAATCGTAGGTTGGCTTTTCTTTTGTTAAGTTTTTCAGGGTATACTTTAAACCTTTCGCTAATCCAAGCATGCTTTTTCACCCCTTGTGATAAAAGTGATGTATCCTTTAAAAAAGGCTGAGAAGCTCCTTAATAATCGCCGTTAAAAAGATGTTCGCAAGCGCCACTGGTAAAAGCACCTTCCAACCAAATTCCATTAGCTGATCCGCTTTAATCCGTGGGAACGTGCTGCGGAACCAAAGCAAAATAAACACAACTAGGCTGAACTTTAACGCAAACCATACCGCCCCTGGAATAAAGTCTAGGAATGAGAAGATTGGCAACCAACCACCTAAAAATAACACAGTTGTCAATGAAGCCATCGCAAACATATAGACATATTCTGCAAGCATGAAAAAGGCCCAGCGAAATCCTGAGTACTCAACAAAGTATCCGGCTATAAGCTCATTTTCCGCCTCTGGAAGGTCAAAAGGAATCCGATTCAGCTCTGCCACTGATGCGATAAAAAACACTAAAAAGCCAATAGGCTGAATGAGAATGTACCAAACGTTTTCTTGTGCCGCCACTATTTCATTCAAATTCATGCTTCCAGTTAATAGGATAACGCCAAGCACAGACATAACGAGCGGAATTTCATAAGAAATCATCTGCGCGGCTGCACGCATTCCCCCAAGCAAGGCGTATTTATTATTCGATGACCAACCAGCCATGACAACTCCTATCGTGGTCAACCCTGAAATGGCTATATAATAGAGTAGACCTACACCAATATCGGCAAATTGCAATTTATCCGTAAATGGAATCGTTGCAATAACGACAAAGGATGGAGCAAAGGCAATAACTGGAGCTAAAATAAATAACGGTCTGTCAGCTAATTTTGGAATCGTATCTTCTTTTAATAGAAGCTTTAAGACATCAGCCACGGTTTGCAGTAGTCCCCAAGGACCTCCTACCTGATTTGGTCCATACCGAAGCTGCATAAATCCCATTACTTTACGTTCTGCCAAAATGGCATATGTAACGAATCCTAATATGACAAGTAGCAAAACTAAGGCAAGGACGAAAAAGATTCCAAAATTTAAAATCCCTGGTTGTGAGTGCAATAAATCCTGAATCATTAACCATCCACCTCCCCTAGGATAATATCAACCGCTCCTAGAATGGCAATCAAATTGGAGATGCTTTCCCCTTCTAAAAGCTTCGGGAGAATTTGCAGATTATAGAATGATGGTCTTCTAAATTTTAAGCGGTACGGCTCCTTCTTGCCATCGCTTGCAATGTAACAGCCAATTTCACCGCGAGGAGATTCGATTCTAACAAACGCTTCTCCTTTTGGCGCTTTAATGATTTTTGGCACTTTTGCGATCACAGGACCTTCTTCTGGAAATTGCTCTACGCACTGCTCTAGTATTTTCAAAGATTCTTCAATTTCAGCAAAACGAACGTGATAACGAGAAAGAACGTCTCCCTCTTCTCTTGTTGGGATATCGAAATCGAACCGGTCATAAATGGAGTATGGTTCATTTTTACGAAGATCCCATTTCATTCCTGTACAACGAAGATTCGGGCCGCTTAATGAATAATTGAGAGCATCCTCTTTCGTATATTTGCCAATTCCTTTTACTCGATTAAGAAAGATTTCATTTCCTGTCACGAGATCATGATAACCCTTTACTTGTTCTCGCATATGAGGGATAAATTCTCGAACTTTATCTACCCATCCTTCCGGAGCATCCCATTTTACACCGCCTACACGCATGTAGTTAAAGGTTAAACGAGCACCGGAAAGTTCATTTAGAAGGTTCAAAATCATTTCTCTCTCACGAAATGCATACAGAAGTGGACTTGTAGCACCTAAATCAAGGACAAACGTTCCCCACCAAAGTAAGTGGCTGGAAACACGCCCTAACTCCATTGCCATCACGCGAAGATATTCTGCCCGTTCTGGAATTTCAATTCCCATCATCGTCTCCACCGCATGGCAGATGACATAATTATTGGTCATCGCAGAAACATAGTCCATCCGGTCCGTATAGGGAATAATTTGTGTATATTGAAGGTCTTCTGCCAGCTTCTCCGTTCCACGATGAAGATAGCCGATAACCGGTTTTGCCTCCTTAATGGTTTCTCCATCAATCTTTAAAACTAACCGAAATACACCGTGTGTACTAGGATGCTGAGGCCCTACATTCAAGAGCATTTCTTCAGTTCTAAGCATGTTCACACCTCCACATCATACGGCTCATAGTCTTTTCTTAGTGGATGACCTACCCAATCTTCACCAAGCATAATGCGGTGTAAATTCGGATGATTGATAAACTTAATTCCTAATAAATCATACGCTTCACATTCAGGCCAATTTGCTCCAGCCCAAAGCGGACATAAAGATTCTATCGTTGGTTCATCCCGGTCTAGCTTCACTTTCACAGCCACTGATTGGCTGTTTTTATAAGAATATAAGTGGACATATACTTCCATGTGGGTCTCGTAATCGACACCATGCAATTCTGATAAGTAATCAAAGCCTAACTGTTCATTATATTTAAGAAATTGGACCACTTTATAATAAGTCTCCCGTTTCGCAACAAGGGTTGGAACATCCTTGGAGAGCCTATTAATATAAGAATCTTCCAAAACATCGTTTCCAAGATGCTCTTCTATTACTTTCACATATTTATCAAGATAAGGTTGATTGGCTGAAGGCTTTTCCTCTGCAACAGGCGCTTCAGCTCCTTTTCCCCCAGCTTTTGCTCTGGCAGCTGCGGCGGCCTTTGCCTTCGCGGCAGCAATAGCCTTCGCCTTTTCATCATCGCTCGCTGCTCCACCTTCTTGTTTCCCTTTCGCAGCGGCTTTCGCTTTCGCGGCCGCTGCAGCTTTTGCTTTTGCAGCTGCGATTGCCTTCGCTTTCGCATCGTCCCCATCGGCTTCTGAACTTTCTTGTTTCGCTCTAGCGGCCTTTGCCTTGGCTGCTGCGGCGGCCTTTGCCTTCGCGGCAGCGGCTGCTTTCTTCTTCGCTAGGTCTTCCTCTTCTGGGTCCTCTGATTCTGACCCTGCCTGTTGTTCCTCTGCCTTCTTCTTTGCCAATGCCGCCGCCTTCGCTTTCGCCGCTGCGGCTGCTTTCTTCTTCGCTAGATCTTCCTCTTCCAGGGCTGCCGCTCCCGACACCTCTGATTCCTGCTGTTCTCTTGCTTTCTTCTTTGCTAGCGCCGCTGCCTTTGCTTTTTCAGCTGCTTCCTTCTTTAACTGTTCTAAATCTTTCTCTCCGCTCATCGATTAGATCACCTTCTTCCCGGTCTTCGCCTCGTAACGGATTTTCTCTTTTAATTTATTAATTCCATAAATTAGGGCTGCAGGATTCGGTGGGCATCCTGGAATATAGACATCCACTGGAACGATTTGGTCAACCCCTTTAACCACTGAATAGGACTTTACATAGGGACCCCCTGCGGTTGCACAAGAACCCATGGCAATCACCCATTTTGGTTCCGCCATTTGATCGTAAAGTCGCCTTACAATTGGTGCCATTTTTTTTGTTACCGTTCCCGAAACAATCATGACATCCGATTGACGCGGTGAGTTGCGATAAAAGGTTCCATAACGATCTAAATCATAATGCGCACTACTAGACGCCATCATTTCGATGGCACAACAAGCAAGCCCGAATGTCATTGGCCACAATGAATTACTCCGAGCCCAGCCTTTTATTTGTTCAAGTGATGCCATTAAAACCGATCGCTTTACCTCTTCCATTTCTTCTGGTGAAATATTCTCTAGTCTTAAATCCATTTTAGCACCTTCTTCTTCCATGCATAGACAAGTCCGATAAGTAGCATAAATACGAAAATAAGCATTTCTATTAAAGCAAAAATCCCAAGCTTTTCATAGGCAACTGCCCATGGATACAAAAAGACCGTTTCCACATCAAAAATGACGAATAACAGGGCAAAAATATAGTAACGAACATTAAATTGAATGAGCGAGTCATTAAATGGATCGTTACCGCTTTCGTATGTGGTATATTTTGCATCCGAAGGAACACTTGGACGTAAAAGTTTCGCTAAAAATAGCGCCACCACTGGTAATAATACCCCGAGACATAGAAACACTACTACAATCAGATAGTTATTCTGATATAAGTTTAAAAGTTCCATACCCCTTCCCCTCCAAAGTAGTATAACTTTTCAAAACTTTATAACTTGTAACCGAATTCATTATAACATTGTTACAAACTTGTGTCGATAAAGCCTAGACACTTTTAAAATGACATTCTTCCATTTTTTTGATAGTAAATATTTTCCTCCACGTCATCAAAAAGCACCTCTCTATCCAGTCTATGCACAGCTTCATTTTTTATTTAAAACTAGTTCCATAAACTTGTCTGTGAGAATTGTCAATAATTGTTCACTTTTTAACGATCTATTTTAGTAGGATGATTGTAGCCATGGAATAATGAGGTTTTTAAGAGGATCTCGTTACGGCAGTTGGTGGAGATTACGCTTTTTAGTGATTGTGCTTGTTTTGTTGATCATCGAACGTTGTTTCATTTTTTACCGATCACTTCACTTATTCCTGTTATTTGGATAAATATGGAACGAACAAGATGCAGACACGATTCCCTTTAATATCAGCTCTGTAATCACGATAAAAAACACCTTCCGACTAATCGTCGAAAGGTGTTTATTTATTTGCCTGCTACGCTGATACGGTTAAGAGCTCTTTGCAGAGCAAGTTCAGCACGTTTGTAATCAATGTTTTCTTGCTTTTGTGCATGCAGGCGTTGTTCGGCACGTTCTTTTGCCTTTAATGCACGATCTACATCAATGCTATCAGCGACTTCTGCTGCCTCTGCCAAGATCGACACTTGGTCAGGTCTGACTTCAAGCAGACCACCACTGACCGCAATATATTTTGTATTTCCACCCGTGATTAAACGGACAGCTCCTATTTGTAACGGTGCAACCATTGGAATGTGTCCTGGTAAGATCCCAAGCTCACCGCTTAGAGCCTTTGTGCTGACCATTTCCACATCTGATTCATACACCGGGCCATCGGGAGTAACAACACTGACTTTAATCGTCTTCATTTTTTACCCTCCTGGTCCTAGTTTAGACCTCTACGCCCATTTTCTTCGCGTTCTCGATTGCGTCTTCAATTCGACCTACGAGACGGAAAGCATCTTCTGGAAGGTGGTCCCATTTACCTTCAAGAATTTCTTTGAAACCTTTAACAGTTTCTTTAACAGGTACGTATGAACCTGGCTGACCAGTGAACTGTTCAGCAACGTGGAAGTTTTGTGATAAGAATACTTGAATACGACGCGCACGTTGTACGACAAGCTTATCCTCTTCAGAAAGCTCATCCATACCTAACATCGCGATAATATCTTGTAATTCTTTATATTTTTGTAATGTGGATTGCACTTCACGAGCCACTTGGTAGTGCTCTTCACCAACAATTTCCGGTGACAATGCACGAGAAGTTGATGCAAGTGGATCCACCGCTGGGTAAATACCCATTTCAGAAAGTTTACGCTCAAGGTTCGTTGTTGCATCTAAGTGTGCGAATGTAGTTGCTGGAGCCGGATCCGTATAGTCATCGGCAGGAACATAAATCGCTTGGATAGATGTAACTGAACCAACATTTGTTGATGTGATACGTTCTTGAAGTTTACCCATTTCAGTAGCTAGTGTTGGTTGGTAACCAACGGCTGAAGGCATACGTCCTAATAGGGCCGACACTTCTGAACCTGCTTGCGTGAAACGGAAAATGTTATCCATGAAGAAAAGAACGTCCTGTCCTTGTTCATCACGGAAATACTCAGCCATCGTTAAACCAGTAAGAGCAACACGCATACGTGCTCCTGGTGGCTCATTCATCTGACCGAATACCATCGCTGTTTTCTTAATAACGCCTGAATCAGTCATTTCATGATAAAGGTCATTACCTTCACGAGTACGCTCACCTACACCAGCGAATACCGAGATACCGCCGTGCTCTTGAGCGATGTTATTGATTAATTCCTGAATTAAAACGGTTTTACCTACACCGGCACCACCAAATAGACCGATTTTTCCACCCTTAATATACGGGGCAAGAAGGTCTACTACTTTAATTCCAGTTTCAAGGATTTCAACTTCTGTTGAAAGCT
The DNA here is from genome assembly GCF_008764295.1 of Bacillus methanolicus. Classification (GTDB taxonomy): domain Bacteria; phylum Bacillota; class Bacilli; order Bacillales; family Cytobacillaceae; genus Robertmurraya; species Robertmurraya methanolica_A. The sequence continues at coordinate 58,216 of NZ_VTQX01000004.1, forward strand.
GTTCAAAATTAGGTGCTTCTCTGTGAATAGAGTCACGACGAGATTCTGCCGGAATTGGCTCATCAAGGTCGATATTTTCGCCAAGTACGTTAAATACACGTCCTAACGTAATGTCCCCTACAGGAACAGAGATTGGTTTACCAGTGTCAGTAACTTCAGCTCCACGAGTTAATCCGTCAGTTGAAGCCATAGCAATGGCACGAACTGTATCATCACCTAAATGAAGGGCAACTTCAAGAGTTAAGTTGATAGCAACTTCAGATTCGTTACGCGCTTCGTTAACGATTGTTAAAGCGTTATAGATTTCAGGTAGCTGTCCGCTTTCGAATTTCACGTCAACAACCGGACCCATAACTTGAACAACGCGTCCTATGTTCATCTTTTTCCCTCCTAATCACGTTCTCATAGCAAATAGAGTAGGAAGTCTAGGCTTCCTAACCTCCAATAAAATTTATGTTCTAATTCTTGCTCAATAGCTCAGTTTACTCGCCGACTAAGCTATATTATTCTAACGCTGTAGCCCCACCAACGATTTCTGTAATTTCCTGCGTGATGGCAGCCTGTCTTGCACGGTTGAATAAGAGGCTGTATGAATCGATAAGTTCTTTTGCGTTATCGGTTGCACTTCTCATCGCGTTCATCCGAGCCGCATGCTCTCCCGCCTTACTATCTAAAAGGGCACCGAAAATTAAGCTTTCCGCATATTGAGGAAGTAATACTTCTAAAATCTCTTCTGCTGAAGGCTCGAATTCATAAGACATCGGCTTTTTAGAGGTAGCAATATCGGTGAGCGGAAGAAGTTTCTTCTCGACAACATCGTTTTGAATAGCACTGACAAAATGATTATAGTACATGTATAATTCATCAAACGCACCGTCAGCAAACATACCAATTGTCTTATTCACCGTGTCTTTTACCTCGTTAAACGTTGGCTGATTTGCGATTGATGTTAAATCAAGGGCAATATTCATATCGCGCTTTCGGAAAAATTCGCGTCCTACTTTGCCTAAAGCAATGATGACAAACTCATCATTTGATTGATGGCGTTTTTGAATCGCTTGTAACGCTGCACGCAATACGTTACTGTTAAACGCACCTGCAAGTCCACGTTCGGCAGTAATGACCAAATATGCCGTTTTCTTGACGGGACGTTTGACCAACATCGGATGGGATGCATCACTGCTACCAAGCGCAACGGATGCAGTAACTTCTTGGATTTTCTCCATATAAGGGACAAATGCCTTTGCGTTACCTTCAGCACGACTAAAATTAGATGCCGCAACCATCTCCATCGCTTTCGTAATTTGGCTCATTTTCTTAGTAGAAGTGATTTTATTTTTTATATCACGTAATGATGCCACTCAGTTCTCACCACCTTATCAAGATTGTTCGGTTAAAGTACCTTTTAGGTTACTCCAACTCCTTTTTAGACGATATTACTCAGAAACTGCGAAAGATTTCTTGAATTCGTTAATCGCTGCCGCCATTTCTTCATCGGTCGGAAGCTCTTTCGTAGTAGCAATATGGTCTAACACATTCTTGTGATTGTGGTCTAACCATGAAAGGAATTCAGATTCAAAACGACGAATATCCTGTAATGGTATATCATCTAAGAAACCACGGGTTAACGCATATAGAATCGCAACTTGTTTTTCAACCTTTAATGGCTTGTTCAGATCCTGTTTGAGAATCTCTACTGTACGCGCACCACGATTTAATTTTGCTTGTGTTGCTTTATCTAGGTCTGATCCGAACTGAGCAAATGCTTCAAGTTCACGGTATGATGCAAGGTCTAGACGCAGCGTACCAGATACTTTTTTCATCGCTTTAATTTGCGCAGATCCTCCTACACGCGATACTGAAAGACCTGGGTTAATCGCTGGACGAACACCAGAGAAGAATAGATCAGATTGTAAGAAAATTTGTCCATCTGTGATAGAGATAACATTTGTTGGAATATAAGCAGAAACGTCACCAGCTTGTGTTTCGATGAATGGTAGTGCTGTGATTGAACCAGCACCTTTTGCATCGCTAAGCTTAGCAGCACGCTCTAGCAAACGGCTGTGTAAGTAGAAAACATCCCCTGGATATGCTTCACGACCTGGAGGACGACGTAATAACAAGGAAAGCTCACGATATGCTGCAGCTTGCTTTGTTAAGTCATCATAAACAACTAAAACATGTTTTCCGTTATACATAAATTCCTCAGCCATTGATACACCAGCGTAAGGAGCTAAGTATAGTAATGGAGCTGGTTGAGATGCAGAAGCTGTTACAACGATCGTGTAATCAAGTGCACCGTTTTTACGTAAAGTCTCAACAAGTCCACGAACGGTAGATTCCTTTTGCCCGATCGCTACGTAAATACAGATCATGTCTTGATCCTTCTGGTTCAAGATTGTATCTACAGCAACGGATGTTTTACCAGTTTGGCGGTCACCAATGATTAACTCACGTTGTCCACGACCGATTGGCACTAGAGCGTCAATCGCTTTAATACCCGTTTGAAGCGGCTCATGAACGGATTTACGATCCATTACTCCTGGAGCTTGGCTTTCAATTGGGCGAGACTTCGTTGTATTGATCGGTCCTAGACCGTCCACTGGCTGACCGAGCGGATTAACAACACGACCGATTAACTCTTCACCTACAGGAACTTCCATGATTCGGCCTGTACGACGTACTTCATCGCCTTCACGGATTTCTGTAAATGGTCCTAAAATGATAATACCGACGTTATTTTCTTCAAGGTTTTGCGCCATACCCATAACGCCATTTGAAAATTCAAGAAGCTCCCCAGCCATGACATTGTCGAGGCCATGAGCACGGGCGATACCGTCACCGACTGTGATAACTGTACCTACATCACTCACTTGAATTTCCGACTGATAGTTTTCAATCTGCTTTTTTATCAGCGCACTAATTTCTTCAGCATTGATGCTCATGAGTTTCACCCCTATCTACGAATAGAATGCGTCAACATGACGCAATACGGTTCTAATAACAATAGGTTATTAACCTAAAAGTTTACGTTCTAAGCGCTCAAGTTTGCCGCTTAAGCTGCCATCAAAAATACGATTCCCAATGCGGATTTTAACTCCACCAAGCAAATTAGAATCGACAATATTATTAATACGAAGAGCTGATTTGCCTACTTTTTTTGCAAAAGTCGAAGATAATGCAGCACGCTCCGCCTCTGTTAACGGGCGAGTGGTAAAAACCTTAGCCTCTGCAACTCCTCTTTCTTCGTTTGCCAATTGAATAAATTCATCGGCTATCGCTGCAATCTCATCTTCACGATGACGTTCAATTAATAGCATAAGTGTATTTAACACGAATGTGTTCATTTTAGAGAATGCCGTTTTTAAAATCTCTTTCTTCTGTTCAATTGGAAGCTTAGGAGACTTTAACACAGCTTGCAACTCTGCATTATCTGCTACTACCTCTTTTACTACACGAAGCTCTGCTTCCATCTGGTCAAGAAGTTGATGTTCTTTGGAAAGCTGGAAAAGAGCTGTTGCATAGCGTTTTGCTACACTTGAGCTACTCATCTTTATCTCCCGCCTTCTTGAATATATTCATTAATCAACTTTTCTTGGTCTTCTACAGAAAGTTCTTTTTCAATCACTTTAGAAGCGATTAAAACAGATAAGGAAGCGACTTGATCACGGATAGCTGAAACAGCTTGTTCCTTTTGCTGTTCAATTTCAAGCTTGGCTGATTCTTTCATGCGATCAGCTTCAGTTCGAGCCAACGTAATAATTTCTTCACGTTGGAGATCCCCTTGCTTTTTCGCATTTTCAATTAAGGTTTGTGCCTCTGTACGCGCTTCCTTTAACAGATTGCGCTGCTCTTCCAATAACTTCTTCGCTTCGGTACGACTTTGTTCAGCCGACTCTATTTCATTAGCAATATGTTCTTCACGTTGTTTCATGATGCCCATTAATGGACCCCATGCAAGCTTTTTCACTAAAAAAAGCAATATCGCAAACATTGCGATTGTAAATAGTATATCTCCACTATTAAAAACACCCGCAGATGCGCCTAAAACAAAAGTATTACTTAACAACACGCTTGATTCACTCCCTTCAGAAAACACTGAAACATTAAGGAAAAGATTATAGTTGATATAAGGATGAGTCAATTTCATTACTGTGCACATAAAGCTAATAACGGACGCCTTTCCATCTCGAAAAACGCACATTTTTAACTGGCGTCTATCCATTATGAAATCGATTCAGGTTTTATTTAAGATAAAGGAAAGGCGAAGCTCCTAAATAGATCATCTTCGCCATTTGCTAAAACTATATACCCTATTATTGACCTATAGCCATAAACGCGATAACAACGGCCATAATAGGAATCGCCTCAACGAATGCTACCCCGATAAACATTGTTGTTTGTAACATTCCACGTGCTTCAGGTTGACGTGCGATCCCTTCTACTGTACGAGATACGATCAAACCATTCCCTAAACCTGCTCCTAATGCTGCTAAACCAATTGCGATTGCTGCTGCTATTGCACCCATTATTTTTCCTCCTTGATAGTTAAAGTTATTAAAGTTTTTAGTTCAATATATATTGAACCTATATCATTAATGGTCATGACTTACTTTGTGAGAAATATAGACCATTGACAATAAAGTAAAGATAAATGCCTGAATGGATCCGATAAAGACTGAGAAGCCTTGCCATACGATGGTAAGCGGAGCTGCCGCTAGTACACCGATAAAACTTGATGTGGCTAAACCTGCAAGTAAAGATAATAAAATTTCACCTGCGTAAATATTTCCATAGAGACGAAGACCGAGTGTAAGAGTATTAGAAAATTCCTCGATTATTTTAAGTGGAAATATAAAACCTACTGGCTGGAAGTAAGAGCGTCCATATTCTTTTGCTCCTTTGAGCTTTATGCCGTAATAGTGTGATAAAGCCACTACCATCGCCGCAAGCGTAAGTGTAACGACAGGATCTGCAGTTGGCGATTTCCACCATAACGTGTGGTCTACTACTATTGCAAATGGTAAACCTAGCATATTGGAAACAAAAATAAACATAATAAGGGTTACCCCTAGAACATGAAATCTACCGCCAGTTTTCCAATCCATAGAGCTATTAATGATATTTCTTACAAAATCCATTACCCATTCCATGAAGTTTTGTTTCCCAGTTGGTTTCATAGAAAGGTTGCGTGTGCAAACTACTGCAATGATTAATACAATGATACTCGCAACCGTAATCATGAGTATGTTTGATAGATTAAACCATAAGCCCATTATTTTAATCATTGGGGATTCATGACTCAACAGTTATCACCTCTCTTTTCTCTGTTTAGAAAGTAAAAATTTTGTAAAAAGAAAATCTATCATAATGACTATGTAAGATGTCATTAATCCAAAAACTACACTATAAAAATGAAACATTTCTGGATATTTCAAGGCTATCATAACTGCTAAGACGGCTGTCGCCATTCTTGAGAACATCCCAAGGGAACGAACTCTTTCTCCTCTTACAACAGCCTCTCCGAACCTTTCCATCCGTTTGGCCAAGAGCCACAAATTAAACAGACTCAAGGATGTGCCTAAAATTAGACCGAGAAATATTGACTTATAGTCAGTAAAGCCCCAACCAAGCACATAGAAGGATAACAAAAAAAATAAGCTTCTTTGCTGCCTCATGTATGTTGTTTTAATATCCTGCATTATCTATTCTCCCGAAAAAAAATGTTGGATTAAGCGAATCGTAGAATATACCCCGACAGTTAGACCGATAAATAAGCCTATGATCAAAAAAAGTGGCTCGGTCTCTATTCGGTTGTCGATCCATCTTCCTGAAAAAATACCAATCAGAACTGAACCGACTAATTGAGAAAGAATCGCGGACATTAACGCCATCGCTTGAAACGGGTGGCGGTTACTTTGTTTCATAGTAACGCATCCTCTCTATTATTAAAGAGAACGGTAGGAAGGCTGTCAGGTGAATTCATATAAAATCAAAAGGTTAAAAGGTTTCTTCTATGAGTATGTTGAAAACCTTATCATTTATATCCTTTGTAAGCATACAATAGCGACTATTTAATGTCAATTGGTTTGTAGGGAAAAAAAACACACATTCAAGTGGCAAATTTATGCATGTTCACAAAATTTTCAAAAATAATTTCTAATAGATATTGCATTCTTTTTCCCTACTTGTTCTATTTGTCATTTTTCAATAAAAAGAGTAGTCTCAATCATGTCCTCTTGACCCGACTTTTTCGCAAATACCTGGGCCAGGTAAAGTCCATCTTCGGGTAGATCTTCGACTTTTATCTCTTCCTTTAACAAACCTTTTCCTACCTTTCTTTTCGCATCTAAAAATCCAATAAATTGATACGTATCTGGATCAAATAAAGCAATGCCAAATTCTTCTGCTCCTCCAGGTAAATACACTTCATATTGATACGTCCCTTCCTTATCTCCTACACCAAAATCAAAACCCATTACCCGTGGATAGTTTGGTTCTTCTAGTAAATACAAATAAGGAATTTGAATCTGTTGAGAACCCGCACGCAGTTCTAAATGACCATCATATATTTTCTTCGTGAATGCACTTGGGTCTACCATCATGTTAATTTCTAACTTCTTTTTTTCCTTTGGTTTTAGAGTAAAAGAAAGCGGTAGCTCCCATTCGATTCCCGTTTCATTTTGGGGGATAGCGAAGGAATATGATAATGTTTTGTTACTGACATTTTCGACTGTTACATATTGTTTATGCTCATGCTGATTTTCAACCTGCTTGAATTTCCCAAACTGCAATGAACCAGGAATTACAAGCGATTGTGTTTTAACGGCTTCATCCAGTTGAATTCTCCCTGCTCCTTGCTCATAAGTCCGATATCTCTCCCCCTTGACATTTGTCAGAGGTTTCGCCGTGTTCATTAAAGCGGCTTTGATTTGCTCCGGAGTCCAGTTTGGATGCACCTGTTTTAGTATCGCACTAGCTCCTGCTACATGTGGTGCTGCCATACTGGTCCCTTGTAAAGCTAGATAGCCTCCTGGAATCGTGCTTGTAATTGCCACTCCTGGAGCGACGACATCGGGCTTGATTTCCCAAGTTGATGTGACCGGACCACGGGAACTAAAATCTGCGATTAAATCCTTTTCTTCGATTACATTGGTTTTTGCAAAAGCGCCATCCAGCGCAAGCCTTTTGAGTTTTTTTCCGTCCTTCTTTGAAATCGTAGCGACAGGGAGCTCCACCTCACTATCGAGATTACCGACAAAGCTTCCATTAATATGATTATAAATCATAACCGCCACCGCGCCTGCTTGAAAGGCATTATAAGCTTTTTCAGTAAATGTCAATTCACCTCGTTCTATCAAGGCGATTTTCCCTTCTACCGTTTTTAGCTCTTCCCTTTTCCCTAAACCTCCGAACGCTAACGGATAGGAACGGTCGAAGTTCCATTGCTTTGATCCTTGCATCGGCTCCAGTCTGATTTCACCGTCGAATCCATCGACCTTAAGATAGGGAATTTTTAACGACGGAGTTGACGCTCCTACAGAAATCGCCTTCGTCGCAGTCCCTGGGGACCCAACTGTCCACATATTCGGACCAGAATTCCCAGATGACGTAACTGGTACAATTCCTTTTTCCGCTGCTTTATTTAAAGCAAGGCTTATCGGCAAGTCAGGGCCGTTAATTTCATTTCCAAGTGAAAGATTAAGAATATCTACCTTATCTTTTATCGCTTCTTCAATCGCAGCCAACACTTGCTCCGTCGTACCCGAACCGCCAGGACCGAGCGCTCGATAGGCAATGACATTCGCATCAGGCGCGACTCCGTTGATTCGTCCATTTGCTGCAATAATCCCCGCGACATGGGTTCCATGCAATGTCATCGGACCATCTTCTGTCTCTGACTCCATCGGATCCTTATCCCCATCGACGAGGTCATGCCCGCTCTTATAGCTCCTGCTTAAATCAGGATGGTGATAATCGATACCTGTATCAATGACACCAACGGTCACTCCTTTTCCTGTCAACCTGTTGTTATGGGCGTCAAATACCCCGCGAACGGTTTGCCCTCCAATAATATCAATATTCTCAAGCTGTGCTTTATATGTTTTAACTGGGGATACAAGTTGTACTTTGTTCGATTGTGCTAGCTGTGCGAGCGTTTCTTTGCTGCCTTTTACCGAAAAACCGTTTAGTGCATGTTTGAAAATATGTCTTAGTTCTAAGTCGGGATAATGGTTGATGATGTTGCGAATGTCAGTTTCCGTCATTTCTTCGGGTAGTGTGACAATCGCTACTTTTTCTGTAAGAGGAGATTCCTCTGGGAGAGAAGGGCGCTGAAGATTTTGGGCATTTGTAGTTGTCGTTAAGGGGAAAAGAAATATTAGTAGAAGTAATATGATTTTTTTCATGAAAACACCCTCTTTTTTCACTAGAATGTTCTGATTGAGAGTGGAGTATGCATGAAAGTTTGGATTTTGTGGTTGGGTTAAGAGGCCTTGTGCTGTTTAGACGGTTGGATTGCTGTTGTTTTGGTGAGGATTGCGGGGGTTTCAGGGGGGATTGCGGGTCTTTTGTGATTTATTGCGGGTAAATCCAACAGGATTGCGGGTAATTTATAGGTTATTGCGGATTTGCGTAATTCAGCGAAATTCAAATACTTATTTTAGGTAACTACTTTGTGGATCACCAATGATAGATCACATTTTTGGTCGTTCCCGATTGTTCAAGTTCCATTCTTAATAGGAGTTCACGAACCACATGCCTAGACGACATATGAAGGAAGTCACGACATTGTTGATTATTTATGGTTTCCCCAAACAAATAGAGATAATCTTCTATCGCTTTTTTATAAGCTGTTTTTGAAGATGTAGCACAGGATGGACATGACCAGGTCCCATAACAATAATTCATCGGAATGAAATTACAGTTCGGGCATTGCACACCTGAATTGACTTCTGATTTTTGTAGTTTATATATCTCGAAAACATCTTGCTTTGATGGAGTGTGGTTTTTAATCATGGTCTTAGTAAGGCGCCGATAATCTTTTTCACTAATCTTTTGTTTATGCAAATTTTCAAATGGTTTTATTTTGCTTGGCAGGTGCTCAGCATGGAATACTTTCTTAAAAATTTCTGGATCATTGGATTTAATTATTGTTGAGGGGTTGCTAATGACTGCATAACATTCGATCGGAAGGATTGGAAGTTTACGCTCAAGAATCCATTTATTTAATTGTATTTTATGCCTTTCCGCTTGAATGATCGGATTAGGAAAGCCTTCTTCAACCCCATTAAATGTTCTCGTGAATTGTTTCGAATGTTTATCAAAATATAAGGTTCCTATCATATTTTTGGTTTCAAGGCTGAGGAAAAAGTAAGGGGATACGACCAAGCTATCAATCTGAAACGTTTGTCCTGATTTAATTTTGAGGCGGATATCATGGATAACATCATACTTTTCTGGTAGAAACGTAAGATGGTAGGATACATTTTGCTCACCACGTAAACCCGCTTTCCGCTTTGCTTGATCATCTAAGATAGATTGAATTTTCGGATGGTCTTTAGGTAACCTACGAAGAAGTACATCATTTTGCATAATTCTAAAGGGTTTATCTCTTTCTTTTAATATCATAATGGGTCTTTCACTCCTTATTATTAGATTAATAATGAAATTCGCTTCATATCTAGATTCTCCTGTTTAATTTCTGTGAACAGTTTACGAATTAGGAGTCAATTTTACTTGTTTAATAGGTACCAGCGGTAAGGATTGCGGGTCTTTTGGCCATGATTGCGGGCATTTTGAGATTATTGCGGGTAAATCGAACAGGATTGCGGGTTAGTTGTAGATGATTGCGGTTTGCGTAGACTCGAAAATTTTAGATACTAATTTTCAGAGATAAAACACACCTTCAAATTGAAGGTGTGTTCCTTTTACTCGTCTAATGGATTATATGGTTCAGGTCGTGCATTCGTTTTGTCGAAATAGTAGCGAATCGCCTCGCATATTCTGCGGGAGGCTTCGCCGTCACCATATGGGTTTGTTGCTTTTGCCATTTTTTCATACGCCATAGCATCGGTTAAAAGTTCAGTGGCGAGAGAGTAGATCGTTTCTTCATCAACGCCTGCAAGCTTTAATGTGCCTGCTTCAATTCCCTCTGGTCTTTCGGTCGTATCACGAAGCACTAATACAGGCACGCCTAAAGATGGGGCTTCTTCTTGGACCCCGCCTGAATCCGTTAAAATTAAATGAGCACGCGCTGCTACATTGTGAAAATCAATAACATCGAGAGGTTCGATTAGACGAATGCGCGGATCATCTCCTAAAATCTCAGCTGCTAACTCACGGACAACAGGATTTAAATGGACTGGGTAGACAACTTGAACATCCTTTTGCTCGTCGACAATGCGTTTTACAGCACGGAACATATTGCGCATCGGCTCACCTAAATTTTCACGGCGATGGGCTGTTAAAAGAATAAGTCGATCGCTGCCAAGACTAGACAGCACTTCATGATGATACTCTTCCTTTACCGTTGTCTTTAAAGCATCGATCGCTGTGTTTCCTGTAATGAAAATACTCTCTTCTTGCTTGTTTTCCCGGCGTAAATTTTCAGCAGATTTAGATGTTGGTGAAAAATGCAGATCCGCCATTACTCCTGTTAACTGCCGATTCATTTCCTCTGGAAAAGGAGAATATTTATTCCACGTTCTTAACCCCGCCTCCACATGACCAACAACGATCTGATTGTAGAAGGCTGCCAGGCTAGCTACGAAGGTTGTCGTTGTATCGCCATGAACAAGGACAATATCCGGCTTCACTTCTTTCATAACTTTATCTAGACCTTCTAGGCCTCGAGTGGTTACGTCAATCAGCGTTTGGCGGTCCTTCATAATATTTAAATCATAGTCAGGAGTTATGCCAAAAATCGCCAGCACTTGATCTAGCATTTGACGATGTTGAGCAGTAACCGTCACAATCGATTCAAAGTACTCTGGGTATTTTTGCAGCTCTAAAACCAATGGGGCCATCTTAATTGCCTCAGGTCTGGTCCCAAAAATCGTCATTACTTTAATCGGCTTGTCCATTATGCACACTCTCTTTCTTCTCATTCATGCTCCTATCGCCTTACTTCGTACCAAATAAACGATCTCCCGCGTCTCCTAAACCTGGGACGATATAGCCCTTTTCGTTGAGCTTTTCATCCAATGCCGCAATATAAATATCTACATCAGAATGAGCTTCTTTGACGGCTTCTACCCCTTCTGGAGCAGCGATTAGACACATAAATTTAATATTTTTAGCTCCGCGCTTCTTCAAAGAGTTAATTGCCTCGATCGCTGATCCACCTGTTGCAAGCATTGGGTCAACCACAATGAAGTCTCTCTCCTCGACATCGCTTGGTAGCTTCACATAGTATTCAACTGGCTTTAACGTTTTCGGGTCCCGATAAAGTCCAATATGGCCAACTTTTGCCGCAGGAATAAGCTTAAGTACACCATCAACCATTCCAATTCCAGCACGTAAAATTGGAATGACACCAATTTTTTTCCCTGCCAATACCTTTGATTTCATAGTGCTGACTGGTGTTTGAATTTCAATTTCCTCCAAAGGCATGTCACGTGTAATTTCGAAAGCCATTAACGTTGCCACTTCATCAACTAGTTCACGAAATTCCTTTGTTCCAGTGTCCTTTTCACGGATGTATGTAAGTTTATGTTGGATTAATGGGTGGTCAAAAACGTATACTTTTGCCATGCTACACTCTCCTTTTCTATTCACACTTCGTCTAATTTTACAGAAAAAGAGATCCAAGAGCAACTCCTATCCGAAATTGTTAAAGAAATGACATCTTCCTCGATATATACACGTGACTTAAAGAAAAAGTCTTACATATCTTTATTTTTAGTTCTACTGGTGACGCTGCGCCTCAACACCTTGACAACCTAAAATCCTAAAAGTTCACTTTTAGAGTAACATCATCTGGCTATACTTACCCATAGTGGATGCTTCCTTAGCTGGGGATATTGCCTTTTTGCTGCTGTCGATTCATCCATTACGCTCTGATCTTATATCTCTTGAATCAGCACTGTAAACTATCTACATTGAGATCAAAACACTCCTAAATTGCGGACGCACTATATTCTACACTAGGATAAATATTCCCCTTATCAAAAACGATATTTCTTTCAGAAAATTGATCCCGCAGTAATTGTTGTTGTTCTTCTGTTAGAAAATTATGCCTAATCTCTATAGCTCCAGTTTTCGCATCGACGCCCAACACATACAAGAGATGCTCGGGCGTTGCAGACTGTTTGACTATTTCGTTGACAACCTTATATACTTCGTCCGTTAGTAAATGATTCTCTTCCGTAGTATACGGAGTATAGTAAATATGTATATTTTTTGCCAGCATATCTCCACTATCTACTTTTTCTTGTAAAGCGTCAACGAAGCTTTTTAACTTCTCATCCGCTTGTTTGACTCCAATCCAAACACCGAATGGTTCCGTATCTGTTACTTCTTTCACAAAGAAAATTACACCCTTCTTCATAAACGCATCATATCCACCATTAATATCCGCTATACTAGATTCAACAATCCCTCCTTCAATTACCTCAACAGCTAACGACTCTACTCGTTCTTCTATTGTATCGCCAAACTGCCCAGCCAAAAATTCCGTTAGATCCTTGACTTCTTCTACTGCCCTATCTCGCTTTGACGTATCATTTGTCGTTTGTTCTAATTTCGCAATAATACTTCGGTTATTGACTACTTCAACCGTTTCCCAGCCTGAGCTGTTTTCAGGATTTTGCGATTGACTTTTCAATTGCCCTCCATCCGCTTTCGGCTGCGTGGACGCTGTACCACATGCAGTTAAAAACAGAATGATAAGGAGAGAGGCCCTCCATTTCCATTTCATCATTATCTCCCTCGATCCTATTGACTTATATTCATTTAGACGAAGGAGTGAATATTTAAGTTACTATTTGTTTCCAGTTTTTCTCCTATTTCGGGGAAAAGTACGTTTCTGCAAGGATGAATCAAGTGGCCTCTCTTTGTGCCCACACAAGCTTACGGATGCTAACTTGCCAATACACTAACTACAAATCAATGTCCGCAAAAATAAAAGAGCGAAATTCCAGCAACAGAACTTCGCTCTTCTTACATAATTATTGTTGTTGATATAACGGAAATCTACCTGTCAAAGCTTCCACTCGTTGTTTCGCCTCTTCAAGCTTTCCTTCATCTTCGTGATTTTTCAATGTAAACCCGATGATGGAGGCGATTTCTTCCATCTCTGCTTTATCAAAACCACGAGAGGTAACGGCAGCTGTTCCAATTCGAACACCACTTGTTACAAACGGGCTTTCCGGATCATAGGGAATGGTATTTTTATTAACAGTGATTCCAACTTCATCGAGAACCTTTTCAGCAACTTTACCAGTAAGACCTAGAGAACGTACATCCACTAATAGGAGATGATTGTCCGTTCCCCCAGAAACAAGGTTGAGCCCTTGCTTTTGCAGTTCTTCTGCTAAATGCTTAGCATTGGCAATAATATTCGCTGCATAATCCTTAAAGGAATCTTGTAAAGCCTCCCCAAATGCCACTGCTTTCGCAGCGATTACGTGCATAAGTGGACCGCCTTGAATTCCCGGAAAAATCGATTTATCAATCTTCTTCGCAAATTCCTCTTTACAAAGAATCATTCCGCCACGAGGACCACGAAGAGTTTTATGGGTTGTTGTAGTAACAAAATCAGCATACGGAACTGGGTTTGGATGGAGGCCAGCAGCAACAAGTCCTGCAATATGAGCCATATCCACCATTAAGTAGGCACCCACTTCATCCGCGATTTCTCTAAAACGCTTGAAATCGATCACGCGAGGGTATGCACTTGCACCAGCAACAATTAGCTTTGGTTTATGGGTACGTGCTTTTTCTAAAACATCATCATAATTGATGGTGTGAGAAACTTCATCTACACCATACTCAACAAAATTATATTGAACTCCAGAAAAATTAACAGGGCTTCCGTGTGTTAAATGGCCACCATGGGAAAGGTTCATTCCCAACACTGTGTCCCCTTGCTCTAGGATCGTGAAATAAACAGCCATATTTGCTTGAGCACCTGAGTGAGGTTGAACATTTACATGCTCTGCACCGAAAATTTGCTTTGCACGATCACGGGCTAAATCCTCGGCTATATCCACATATTCACAGCCACCGTAATAACGTCTGCCAGGGTAACCTTCTGCATATTTATTTGTTAATACAGAACCTTGCGCTTCCATCACTGCTTCACTCACAAAGTTTTCAGATGCAATAAGTTCGATTTTTGTACGTTGTCGACCTAATTCTTTTTGAATCGCTTGAAATACTTGCTCATCCTGCTGTGCCAAATGCTTCATCATAATCCCCCTCATATGTTTTATTTCTCCTGCCACATGCTTCCCATTTTAATCGTTAATAGAAAAATACGCAAGATGATTTACGAATAAAATCCGAATAATATTATATGGTTATAATAAAAATGTTCGTTATTCCTCCCAATTCCAATAATCGAGCTCTCCAAGCCTTTCCCCTCGGATTTCAGGAGCATCCTGAAGCTTCAGCAGTTCTTTTACAGGACCGGTTACTACTGCCCCATAGACGATAAATCCATTCTCCTGCAAATAATCGTAGCGCTCTTTAAGATAATCCAGCCCTAAAAATCCTTCGTAGTATCTCTTTGACTCTTCGGTGAGGAGGTTTTTCATGTTCGTTAGCATCATTTTTTTACTTTCGTCAAGCTGCTCCTCTGTTAACACCCTTATTTTCCCTTCCGATAAATAATCATCATCAATCTCTCGTCCTCCCGTAAGCCCAAAGGGACTCATAATTGAGATTTCCTCTTCTCCTCCACCCCATCCTCCTGGTTGAAAAACGGTGAATTCACCTGTATAAAGCGGGGCCCATAATATATCGATATCATACGGTTTTAACAAATCAATAAGTTCTTCAGCTGTCATGAAATCAGTCGTTGAAAAGGCGAGCTCCCCTACCGTTCCTTCATGAAGTTTAGCTAACGTATCCCAAACCCTCGGATCCTCGTTAGCCTTTAGCCTGTCTCCTGTTTTAGGGTGTTCCGGTAAGGAAAAAGAAAAGCGATTGTCCTCAGGGATCGTCACATTGTCCAACGGCCGCGATGAAAACAACAGCGATTTACGAATGTTCATTTCGCCTACTTGCTTCTCCTCTTTCCCAATCGTCTTGAACAACGGGTAAGAGATCTTTTGCGTCAGAAATGGCGTAATTTCACTATCCACAAATCCGCCTATATCCCCATTTATGTTTGGATTTGTCCACTCTAAAGCAACTTTACTATAATACGCATGCTTTCTATCCAAATGTAGAGATTCATAACTAATGGAGACAATCATCATGTAGACCACGTACAGAAAAAAGAACACAATTAAGATGCGCAAAATTTTCATCGTTAACATAAAGCGATACTTTAATAAAATTTTTTTCTCCTTCTCCTTATTCCACTCATTCACGTTCTTCCCTCCAATTATTCTCTTTCGCTAATTGTAATAATTTTTTTCGCGCCCGGTGAATGGTCACTTTTACTTGACTTTCCGTCAAGTCAAGCGCCTCGGCGATTTCTTTATAACTAAATGATTCAAATTCTCTTAAATATAAAGTTGTTCTATATTGCTCTGGCAAAAATTTTAGGAAAGTATGTAGATCTTCCCTTTCCTCCATCTTTAACGCTTCTTCCTCAGGCAATCCATAAGGGCTGAGGAACTCATTTTCTTTTGTAAAAAGCTCTGCAAAGGGAATCTTCTTTCTTCTCTGCCGCTTTCTCCACTCATCTATATAGACGTTTCTCGCCACTTTAAATAACCACGCTCGGACGTCCTCGCGATTATACTCTGACAGAGAAATCGTTGCTCGCACGAAGGTTTCCTGTGTTAAATCCTCTGCCAGTTCTTTCGAGCCCGACATTTTTAATAAAAAATAGTACAGGGATTTCGCATATTGCCTGTATAAAATTTCAAGTTCATTTTTTCGACTGCGCATGCTTTTTCCCCTTTAAAAAGTAATCCGTAAGGTACACGTCTCTCTTACTTTAAAGTTACACTAAAAATAAAAAAAGCCTCTACCGAATAGTAGAAGCAAAAAAATGTAGATGTATGCAAATTTTTTTGGAGGTTTTTAACATGATTTGTTTTCAGTTGTTCGTTCATATACCGCACGAGCACCACCGATTAGCTTCGGACGACTCGTTGCCAGTGTGATATGAGCGTTTCCAAGCGTTTTTAATGAGACACGGACAGGAACAGCAACATGTTTAATATGCATGCCAATCAGTGTATCGCCGATATCTATCCCTGCTTCTGCACGAATGTGTTCAACTACGACCGGATCAGCAAAATGATGATAAGCATAGGTTGCCATTGCACCACCTGCATTGCGAACAGGAATCACGGTTACTTCCTCAAGCCCTCGACTGTCTGACGTCTTTCGCTCAACAACGAGCGCCCGATTCAAATGTTCACAACATTGGAAAGCAAGCTGAACCCCGGTTTCATCAGCGAATTCTTTCACTTTTCGAAAAATCATTTCCGCAACTTCAACCGTTCCAGCTGTACCGATTTTTTGACCAACTACCTCACTGGTACTACAGCCAATCACGAAAAGATGACCTTTCGCAATCGTTGTTTGCTCTTTAAATTCTCGTAAAACGGTTTCTAACTGCTTTTCCCATTGCGGTAATTCCATTACCATGCCCATACCTCCTTTCAAGGAAACTTAAAGTTGATCCTCGTAGGCTGTAATTTTCCCGACACGTTTTTCATGGCGACCGCCTTCATAATTAGTAGACAACCATACCTTGGCAATTTCACGAGCCAATCCTGGTCCAATAACGCGCTCTCCCATTGCTAAAATATTACTATTATTATGCTCACGAGTTGCCTTCGCACTAAATACATCGTGGACAAGGGCGCAGCGTATTCCTTTTACCTTATTCGCTGCAATACTCATGCCAATTCCTGTTCCACAAATTAAAATGCCTCGATCAAATTCACCAGAAGCCACTTTTTCCGCCACTGGTAAAGCATAATCTGGGTAGTCAACAGACGTTTCGCATTCACAACCAAAATCTTCATACTGAATACCTAATTCATCCATTAATTGCTTTAACTCTTGGCGGATATTCAATCCGCCGTGATCTGATGCAATTGCAACCTTCATATCCGTTTTCCTCCTATCGCGCATTGTTTCCGAAATTGATTTCGATTATATTTTGACACAATCCGCTTTTTTTAACAATGAGGCTCATCACGTGCTTACTACTTTCACCCAGATACTGATTTAGACTGTTTGGCTTTCACCATTTATGCTCAACTTGGCTTTGTCTTATTTTTTACTCCTTTCAGCAACCATATTGTTAAAAAAAGACCAATAAAAAAGGCTCCCATTATTGGAGCCGTAACCATTTTTTAAAGCTTAAAACGAGTAATTGTATTTTTTAACGCTTCGGCTTGTCCTTTTAATTCGGAAGCAAGCTTTTCGACATTTTCTATAACCGCTGCCTGCTGGTTAGTAGCCGTCGTTACTTCTTGTGCACCGGCAGAGGTTTCTTCAGCGATAGCGGCCACTTCTTGTGATTGGGTGGAAGTATGAACAATGCTTTCCATTTGTTTATCGACTAATGTTGTAATCGCTGTGACTGACTCAGCCATTTCATTGACTGTTTTCGTCATTTCCTCAATGACATTATTCGTTTGAGCGCCTTTTTCCGCCTCTACATTGGCCACTTCAACTTGGTTGGCAATTTGTTGAACGACATTTTGAACTTCTTCTTGAATATTTTTAATGAGCTCAGAAATGCCTTGCACTGCTTTTCCACTTTCGTCAGCAAGGGTACGAACTTCCTCCGCTACGACAGCAAAACCTTTGCCATGCTCACCCGCGCGCGCTGCTTCAATCGAGGCATTCAACGCTAATAAATTCGTTTGGGCTGCAATATCGCCTACAAGCTGAATAATTTGTTCTACTTTTGCGGCGTTGTCTTCCAATCGTTTAACCGTTTGCAAGGAATCCTCGTTTTCCTTTGCAAGACGCTGAATACCGGAGACTAAAGAATGGATAATATCCTTTGACTCTTGAAGATCCTGTACCAGTTCACGTGAAACATTTCCAGAGCTCTTAGCTGTCTCCTGAACCTCTTCTGCAATACGGATGACATCTTCAACAGACTCTGCTGTTGCTTGAATCGACACTGCTGAATTGTCTGCTCCCATCGAAATTTCGCTTATCGTTCTTGCGATCGCTTCTGCTTGTTCAGCAGCAGCAGAGGATTCACGGGAAATGGAGATCACTTTTTCATTCGTCGCTTGGAAGTTTTCATCAATTTTTTGCACCATTTCTTTCAAGTTGAAAAGCATGTGATTGAAAGCAACCCCAAGAGCACGAATCTCATCATCAGATTTTGAAAGCTCAACATCAACGGAGATGTCGCCATGGGCCGCCTTCAAAGCCACTTTTTCCAATTTTTGCAGCGGTTTAATAATAAAGCCGGCTGCTAGAAATGCCAAAATTCCAGACCAGATAATCCCTAAGCTTAATGTAATAATCGTGAATGTAATTTCTCCAAATGGCAGCATATCTTGAATCATTGGATATAAAAAGTAAATAAATAGTCCACTCGTAGTATAAGTAATGAGTGCAAGCGTCGTAATAAATAAGACAAGTTTTTTCCTTAGACCAAACTTATATTTCTTTTTCTCCTCCATCTTCTTCCTCCCTAAATGTCTCCGAGACCATTAATTTCTCGATTATTTTCTTTATATTCTCACTGATGTCAATATAGGTCTTTCTATATGTTTCTAAGGAGCCACCAAATGGATCGTGAATATCACTATTTATTTTTTCACCTGCAAATTCCTTTAAAGTAAATACTTTCCCCTCAGAATTTGGAAACATAGAGAGAACAGATCGCTTATGGCTTTCTGTCATCGTGAATATATATGAAGCCCAATCCACTAACCCCTTCGTAAGCATAGACGACCGGTGAACATGCTCAATACCCTCTTCTTCCAATATTCTTTGTACATGCGATGAAGCAGGTGCCCCATCCATTGCATATACTCCAGCAGATTTCACTTCCATTTCAGGAATTTTTTTACTCTTTAAAATAGCTTCTGCCATTGGACTTCTGCAAGTATTACCTGTGCAAACAAATAGTATGCGAGTCACCCTGGTTCCCCCTTCTTTCTACATTATAAGACATTTTTATTAGAAAAGAAGAATTTTTTTACAAATAAAGCAGTGTCAATAGTCCTAGTCGGATATAAATACCCCTAGTAAAACCTTGCCCGCCATTAGGATAAACAATACAAGCTTGGCGGATTTTCCTTTCTAATAGTTCTCATTATATCCTCTAACTCGCTGAAACAAAATAAAAAAAGCTGCTGTTACAATAGCAGCAATTTTATACCGAACGCAAGTAAAATTCCACCCCCAAGGGCTTCGCTATACGTTCCTAACCAACCTTGTACTTTTCTTCCAAGCAGTAAGCCCATCCACGTAAGAATGCATGCTCCCAGCCCAAAACAAACGAGAACTAACACTGTTTTTGCCCCGTAAATTCCCAGAGTCAAACCTACGGAAAAACTGTCAATACTTACCCCTAGCGCAAAAAGAAGGAGTCCTAAACCAACGGGTGTGAACCGTGATTCTTCCTCCTTTTTAAAACTTGATAAAATCATTTGTACACCTAAAAGAAGCAATAGTCCTCCGCCAAGCAGAGCGGCAACCTCTCCAAATTGCTTTGACAGAAAGCGACCAGCCACCATTCCCAGCATGGGCATTAGCACATGAAAACAGCCGATAGTGACCCCGATTTTAAGGATTTGCTTCAATCGAATTGGGATCATTCCCATTCCTAACCCTACGGAGAATGCATCCATCCCAAGAGCAAATGCCATTATCATTAGTGTAATCATTTCTCCGATTAGTTCAGACATCCATGCGCCCCCTTTGGATCTGCTATTTCAGCATATGCATGTCCATAGGGGGACAAGAACTAGAAATCATTTTGTAACATAAATGTAATATTCTAATTTTCCGTGATTACCTTATGTCCTGCAGCCTTCAAAAGGCGATTCATAATGGCTTCACCGACTCCTTCATGAACGAAGGCTTCACTAAATATGATATTCACATCCGATTTGTTAAAGCTTCTAAGCGCATCATACAATCCGCTTGCTACAGTCTCTAACCTGCTCCTTTGTCCACACACTTGAACGATGTCACTCTCATAATAATCGCGGTTTTCTACCGTGGTCAGTACACCGACTTTAAGACCCTCTCGTTTTTTTTCAAAGATAAGCTGTTGAATATATTCTCGGCTCCCTTTTACTAAATAAAGCGGGGCATCAGGGGCATAATGGGTATATTTCATTCCAGGCGATTTTGGCGCCTTATCCTGACTTGCCAACGCTGGATCAACCTTGACGAGACCAATCTCCGCTTCTAGCTGTTCCTTTGTAACACCACCAGGCCGCAAGATTTGTGGGATATCACCCGTGCAATCTAAGACGGTTGATTCCACTCCTATCCCCGTTGAGCCACCATCCACAATGGCGGATACTTTCCCATTTAAGTCTTCCCATACATGCTCTGCCGTTGTCGGACTAGGCCTGCCAGAACGGTTTGCACTCGGCGCTGCAATAGGAAGACCCGACGCTTGAATAAGCGCCAAAGCAACCGGGTGTTCAGGCATGCGAATTGCAACTGTGGATAAGCCCGCAGTCGCAAGTTCAGACAGTACCCCTGCTTTCTTTTGAAAAATAATCGTTAAAGGACCTGGCCAAAACTTCTCCATTAAAAGCTCGGCCGTCTGCGGTACTTCTACAACAAACTCCTTAATTTGCTGAAGTTCACTTATATGAATAATTAACGGATTATCACTCGGTCTTCCTTTCGCTGCAAAAATCTTCCGCACCGCAGCATCTGATTTTGCGTTTCCACCCAAACCATAAACCGTTTCCGTCGGAAAAGCGACAACCTCATTTTTCACTAATCTATCTGCAGCCTCTATTATTTGTGGATATGTTGACAGATTATCCACATTTTTATCCACTTTAAAGTATGATGTATCCATAATCTTCCACCTTCGTCTTCTTTCCATCTAAACGGTACTTTCCTACTTTATCACGTAAGAAAGTATAAGAGAAGGGGATATGATTCTCAAGTTTTATCCACAAATTGTGGATAAAACTGTTTATAAAGTGGATAACTTTGTGGATATATCCACATTATTCAAGCTTTAAACGCATAAATAACGAGTTGTCCACATTCATAATATGTTTCACATGCTCGGAAGCAAATAATCCGTTAGGCAAATTCTCTTTATCTTCTCTTTCAAAACCCAATACTGAAAATAACGATAGCGAAGAGCGTTTATTTGTTGCAAGATATAGACTTTCCAACTTTTTTTCTCGGGCAAGCTTAAGCATTTGCTCAAGAAGGAAAAGCAACTCATTTTCACTAAGTTTTTGCGTCATTGCTAAAGAACGAAGTAAGCCATATGTTCCTAACGGCTCTATCCCTATTGTTGCCTGGATTTGCTCATCCTCATCTTCCAGAATCAAAAAATATTCAATCGCATCCTCGACTCCATCTGTTCCAAGGTTTGCCTTTTCTAGAAATGCTATTAACCTATCCTTATCTGTCATTCGAGCACAACGTATTAATGCTTCCATCTACTCACACCTCTTTTTTTTAATATCTACTCTATTAATATGTGGATATGTTGTAGATAGAACCATTTTTGCTAGAATACACTGCACTACCTTCATTTGTATTCCTGTAGGTAATCAAAAGAATCTGAAACCTATTATCCAAAGATCTTTTCAAAGATTTCTACTAGGAAAAACTTTACTTTCACTTCTTCTTCCTCATCCTCAACGAAAAGCGGCTCCTCTTGTTCTTCTTGTTTTTCTTGTTCTTCTTGTTCCTCTTCCACCGCTTCTTCCTCTATTCCTTCACTTACTGCCACACTGTTGGAAAAATCAAGGAAACATAGCGGCGGGAAAAGGACGCACCACCAGTTCGCACCTTGCCCCTCCCCAATCGAGACAAGAATTGCCTCGTATTCACCTGCTGGATAGAGAAATTCACCGTATAGTTTTGTTGGGAATTCAACCTTTTTATCATAAGCAGCTTCCACTTTATCGGTGCTACCGTTAGTGCGTACTACGTCTTCTGCAATCTTTTCAATTTCTGGAATTCTTGACTCGATTAATCTGCGCGCAGCTTCTACAGAAGTTAAATCCTCCACCCATGCTGAAATTTCTGCATTTATGGCATCCCGCACTTTTCTTTTCATCTCTTGGTCTTTTTCATGATCACTATTTGCTAAAATTCGCAACCGTATCGCTTCATTCGGAATTACAACTAAGTCATTCGCAGTTACTTCATTTTTTGGTATATATAAACTAAGAATTGTTCCAATTGATAGAATTAGAATATATGCCAATGCTATTGTTTTGGCTTTCATGTTTGACCACCCCTTCACCACACAGTGTGGACAGGAGTTGAGAATCTTAAACTATTAAAATTAAATTTTTTACTAGTCGTGTCTTCCGATATCGGTCTTAAATTGATTATTTCGGTCTTTATTGGATTATATCGGTCTTAGAATTCATTTATCGGTCAAACAAAAAAAAGGACTTCCTAAAAAGTCCTTTCTCGTTATCCCCATTCAGCAAACACCATGCGATCCTTGCCATTAATATCATGGATAACTTCAACGCTTGCCTGCGGAAAGGCATCCTCCACCAATCGGGCCACAAGCACACCTTGACCTGCCCCAACTTCAAATGCAATCATCGCCTTTTCATTCATGACAAATGGCAATTGCTCCATTAAACGGCGGTAAATGACAAGCCCGTCATTCCCTGCAAAAAGAGCTCGATGCGGCTCATGCTCTGTAACTACTACCGACATCGCTTTTCGATCACCTTCAGGAATGTAGGGAGGATTTGACATAAGAACATCAAACCTTTGCCCCTTTTCCACAAAAGGAGTGAGCAAGTCGCCTTCAACAAAAGAAATCTCAGCTCCTAACTCAGTTGCATTTTTCTTCGCTACCTCAAGTGATTCCCTAGCTATATCTGTCGCTGTGACGATGAGGTTCTCCCTTTCTAGCTTCATCGTTATCGCAATCGCCCCACTGCCCGTCCCGATGTCAACAAGAGAAACAACCTGATCCGCGGCAAACTTTTTCTTCATTCTCTCAAGAGCATGATAGACAAGCTCTTCCGTTTCTGGTCTTGGGATAAGAACTTCTTTATTCACCGAAAAAGTTCGGCCGTAAAATTCCTCATATCCGATTAAATATTGTACCGGCTCCCCTTCACCATGTTGATGGACCGCCTTAGCAAACGCTTGCCAAACGTCCTGCGAAAGCTCATCATGGAAGCTCGCAAACAACTTTGCGCGGTTCATCCCCGTATAATGGCGAAGTAATAATTCCCCCGCATTTTCATCGCGACCTCGCTCCGTTAAAAAAGAAGAAGCCCACTTGAGGGCTTCGAACACTTTCTTACACATCTGAAGCACTTTCCAATTTCGCGGACTGATCCTCTAAAATTAAAGCGTCGATAATTTCATCCAATTTCCCTTGTAAAATTTGATCGAGCTTTTGGATGGTTAAACCGATCCGATGATCTGTCACACGATTTTGCGGGAAGTTGTACGTGCGAATGCGCTCTGAACGATCTCCTGTTCCAACAGCAGATTTGCGATTTTGGTCATATTCTGCTTGCGCTTCTTGTTGAAATTTATCGTACACGCGAGCGCGCAGTACTTTCATTGCCTTATCTCTGTTTTTATGCTGGGACTTTTCATCCTGACAAGTAACAACAATGCCAGTAGGAATATGGGTTAAACGCACAGCCGACATGGTCGTGTTAACGCTCTGTCCACCCGCACCAGAGGAAGCATATGTGTCAAAGCGAATATCTTTATCATGAATTTCAACTTCAACATCTTCTGCTTCCGGCAAAACAACTACTGTCGCTGTAGAAGTATGAATACGTCCACCAGATTCAGTTTCAGGAACACGCTGAACACGATGGGCTCCATTTTCAAATTTAAGCTTTGAATAAGCGCCATTTCCATTGATCATAAAGATAATTTCTTTGAATCCGCCTACACCTGTGGAACTGGATTCTATTACTTCTATTTTCCAACCCTGCGCTTCTGCAAAACGGCTGTACATGCGGTAAAGATCTCCCGCAAATAAGGCAGCCTCATCGCCTCCAGCAGCCCCACGTATTTCCATGATTACATTCTTATCATCATTTGGATCTTTAGGAATCAGAAGGATCTTTAAGCGCGCTTCAAGCTCTTCCACCCTTTCCTCTAACTCATTAAGCTCTTCTTTGACCATTTCACGCATTTCAGGGTCAAGCTTTTCCTCAAGCATCGCTTTCGCATCTTGAAATTGTGAGCGCACCTCTTTATATTCACGATAAGCGTCGACTGTTTCTTGAATATCTGACTGTTCTTTAGAATATTCACGTAATTTGTTCGGATCATTAACAATTTCCGGATCGCTCAATAGTTCATTTAACTTCTCATAACGGTCTTCCACCGCTTGTAATCGATCAAACATGCGTTTCACCTCAGGTTTATTTCCCTTTAGAAAGGGTTTGACATTTCTTCGTTTATTTAAAATATACTAATTGAGATTCATTCATTGAGTTACAATTGTTGATTTGTGGACTATATCAAATACCCATAACATTCTAATTATAGTATAGAGGCCAAACATCGTCAAAACCAATCCAAAAAAAACATGCGCAAGTTTGAGCATGCTTTTTTTATTCCTCATTCACTTTTACTTCTATATCATAGCTAGGGAGTGCCGCAATCAAAAGCTTATGGAGTTTAGCCTGCGCCTCCATCTTTTCCTTTGCCGATAGATTCTGCTCTGTGTGTGCTGTCACCCACAAATCATTGCCGTTAATCCAAACAGAATCCGGGGTAAACTCACCCGTGTCAGTAATGACCTTTTTTGCATGCTCAATATCCGTCCCTTGATTACGCTCTGAACCTGTATTTATTAAATTCGGATTTTGGTCAGACATTGTCCTTCCAGGAAGTTCACGATTCGTGACATTCGTCTCGACTGGGTTTTTATCTTCAACCAGTTCATTTTGTAGCGCACCATCACAGGCCGTTAAA
This sequence comes from Bacillus methanolicus, assembly GCF_008764295.1. Lineage (GTDB taxonomy): Bacteria > Bacillota > Bacilli > Bacillales > Cytobacillaceae > Robertmurraya > Robertmurraya methanolica_A. Next base: position 83,464 of record NZ_VTQX01000004.1, read on the forward strand.
CAGAAGAGAAAGATAAGTAACGAAAGTTTCCTCATTCATCTCACATCCTTCATTATTCTCTTTTTAGAATGCCCAATTTTCGAAAATGGGTTGAAGAAGTTATTTCCTTTTTGCGCAAAATTTCGAGAGCTTACATTTTATAAAAATTAATATTTTTAATTATTGTTATAAATAATTAAATTTATTTAATTAAATAATTAATTTTTATTATTTACCAATTAATTTATTTGATATATAATCAAAACAAACAAAGGAAAGGATTTTCAAGAATGACTTATAAGATCATTACAAACTGTCCTGTCTGCAGTAAAACCTTAAAGGTGACAAGGCTACACTGTTCCCATTGTCATACAACCATCGAGAATGAATTTGAATTGTCGAAATTAGCTTCATTATCAAAAGAACAGCTTCATTTTGTTGAAATTTTTTTAACCTGCCGAGGCAACATCAAAGAGGTCGAAAAAGAACTGGGGATCTCTTATCCAACCGTTCGTGGAAAATTGAACGATATCATTTCAGCACTTGGATATGAACCGAAAAAGAAAAATGAAGTCGATGAGAAGAAAGTTGTAACGATGTTAGAAAATGGAGAGATTACTGCAGAAGAAGCCATTAAGCTGTTAAAAGAAGAATAGGAGGAATTTGCAATGAGAGAGGAAATTGCCAAGATATTATCAATGGTTCAAGATGGGAAAATTGATGCCGATAAGGGGGCTGAATTAATTCAAATTTTACAAGATAAAGAAGAAGCTACAGATTCGTTCGTTGAAAAACCAAAATCAAACAATTACTTTGACAAGATGCTCAAAGTTCGCATTCAGTCAACGGATAACGATAATGTCACAGTCAATTTGCCGCTAAAGCTTGTTAAGGTCGTTTTAATGGCTGGTCACAGCATCGCGGCAAGCATCCCTGAGTCAGAGAAATATGTAAAAGACATTGATATCAATCTTATTATTGATGCGATCGAAAATGAATTGGATGGCCCCATTGTTGATGTAAAGTCAGCAAACGGCGATACCATTTCTATCATCATTGAATAGTGAGTTGCTTATGATCCATTTAAAAGTGAAAACAAAGGACATCCGTTTTTCCATCCCCATTCCGTATGCAATTTTAGACATCGGCATCTCGGTTTTATCTTCAAAGTTGGTTCAACAACAACTTAGCAAACGGACAAAAACACACTCCGAAGAAAAAAAATGGGACTATTCGCTGCCATCAATAGAGAAAGAAATGCTAAAGCCCATTATCAGAGAATTAAAAAACTATAAGGGACTTGTTCTCGTCGATATTAAAGATAAAGAAGGTACGGAGGTTCACATAAGACTATAATTAGCAAACGGACACTGATTGTTCAGATTATCAACAAAAGGTAGCGAAAGTTTCGCTTCCTTTTATTTTTTTCCGAGCGACGGTGGACGGTGACTATCTGTTCCCTACAAGTTTAAATCTCCGCTCGAATCAACCAGGTTGCCATATCAAATTGGCCATTTTCATTTCATAGCTAAACGTAAACCACGACTGTAAGTGGCTTTATTCTTTTTCATCACCGTTCAAAGAAAAATAAAAGCAAGTCAAGGAAGATTCGCCTATCCTTCACCTGCTTTAGTTCAAAGATCTTTTCAAATAGCTACACTACATTCAAACTGACTTAGATATGGTTTTCTTTGCTAGTACGTTCGGCGACTTTGGAACTTCATGATGATGGCGACAGCGGGCTTCATAGGCTTCAGCTGCTCCTACTAAAATAATCGGATCATCATAGGAAGCAGGGCGACCGTTAATTAAACGTTGTGTGCGACTAGCTGGCGAACCGCACACTGTGCAAACCGCTTGAAGCTTTGTGACCGATTCTGCAATCGCCATTATATTTGGCATTTGCCCGAAAGGTTCGCCGCGGAAATCCTGATCAAGCCCCGCAGCAATAACACGATGTCCACTGTCTGCTAAATGCTGAATAACGTTCACGATCTCCGAATCGAAAAATTGAACTTCATCGATGGCAACGATCTCTTCATTTGATTCAATATGTTTAAAAATATCTGTTGAATGAGCGATTGGAATAGCATTGAATGATGTACCATTATGAGAGACAACAGCGTCGCTGCTATAGCGATTATCAATTTTCGGCTTAAAAACAACTACTTTTTGTTTCGCGTATTCAGCCCTACGAACGCGGCGAATCAGTTCCTCCGATTTACCAGAAAACATGCTTCCGCACACTACTTCCACCCAGCCGTGATGATTTACTACATACATGTACAGGTCTCTCCTTCCATGATACATACGATTCGAACCAATGTCACAATGTTCTAACTTCAACTAGAAAAGGAGCTTCCTCTTCACTTGCACAATGACTTGGACTCAATCTATGTAAAACTAATCTATATAAATTCCTTAGAAATTTGGCAAAATTGAAATAAAAAACAGGCAAAGGTTCTGCCTGTTTAATGATTGATTATTGTTGTTGTGATTTAAGGCCATATTTCTTATTGAAACGGTCAACACGTCCGCCAGCTTCAGCGAATTTTTGACGTCCAGTATAGAATGGATGGCACTCAGAACAAGTTTCAACACGGATTTCTTCTTGAACAGATCCTGTTTCAAACTCGTTACCGCAAGCACATTTCACCGTTGCTTTTTTATAATTTGGATGAATTCCTGATTTCATTCCTTTTCATCTCCTTCCGCCCTGAATCTTTCGAAACAGAGTTATCATATACAGCATAGTATGGCCATGCTGCCTGAAAATCATAAACGCACAAACTCTATTATAACAGCGAGAGATTTGTTTTGCAATATGGGAATTTTTTTACACAAAATAGGCTTTATCTTATGCTACCCTATCATTAAATAGGCATTTCCCTCAAGCCATCAACTTAAGATCTCTTCGCTTTAATCTCCTCATCCAGCTTGGCAAAAAACTCTTCATTCGACTTTGTTGATTTAAGCTTACGTAAAAATTTATCCACAAAATCCGGACTGTCCGTCATGGATTTACGGATTGCCCACAGCTTATCTAAATGATCCTTCGGAATAAGTAGTTCTTCTTTACGCGTACCAGATCGACGTATATCAATCGCAGGGAAAATTCTCCTTTCGGCAAGGCTGCGATCAAGGTGAAGTTCAAGATTCCCTGTCCCTTTAAATTCCTCGTAAATAACATCATCCATACGGGAGCCGGTATCGACAAGAGCTGTTGCTAAAATCGTCAAGCTGCCACCCTCTTCAATATTTCGGGCAGCCCCAAAGAAACGCTTTGGTCGATGAAAGGCAGCTGGATCAATCCCTCCGGAGAGAGTTCGTCCACTCGGCGGAATGACAAGATTATAAGCACGAGCAAGACGTGTAATACTATCCATTAAAATAATGACATCTCTTTTATGCTCAACAAGCCTCATTGCTCTTTCAAGAACGAGCTCAGCAACTTTAATATGGTTCTCTGGAACCTCGTCAAAGGTCGAGCTGACAACATCACCAGCGACAGAGCGCTCAATATCTGTTACCTCCTCTGGACGTTCGTCAATGAGAAGAACGATTAACTCCGCTTCAGGATGATTCGTGGTGATACTATTGGCAATTTGTTTTAATAACACTGTTTTACCTGCCTTTGGCGGTGCCACGATTAAACCGCGCTGTCCAAATCCAACTGGTGCGATTAAATCCATAATTCTCGTAGACATATGCTTCGGTGTTGTTTCGAGCTTCATTTGTCTATCTGGATAGAGGGGAGTTAAGGCTGGGAAATGAACACGTTCTTTCGCCGATTCTGGGTCATCGCCATTTACTGCTTCAACATGGAGAAGGCCAAAATAGCGCTCATTTTCTTTAGGAGGGCGAACCTTACCTGATACTTTATCACCGTTTCTTAAATCAAATCTTCTAATTTGCGATGCAGAAATATAAATATCCTCTGAGCTAGGGGAATAGTTAATCGGACGCAGGAAACCGAAGCCTTCAGATTGAATAATCTCAAGTACTCCCTCCATGAAGAAATAACCTTCCTGCTCTGCACGTGCTTTAAGGATGGCAAAAATTAATTCTTTTTTTGTTAGTTTACTGTAGTAAGATACTCTATATGTTTTTGCAAGTTCATAGAGTTCTTTTAGCTTCATATTTTCTAAGCCTGAAATTGTTAATTCCATCATTACACCACTCTTTAATTTTATAAATTGGATTTTTTTATCTTGAGCCTCTATTAACGAACTATCTTTTATTTATTGAACACGGGACTTCTCTAAAAAATAAGGAAAGAATGCATTTTGAGGCTATAAGAAGCATGAGAAGAGATAAATTCACTTATTTTCAGTCAATTTCATCGATCAGAAAAATGCCTTGTTTTGGAAAATCCCGATTGGCAAAACGAATGTATAAATACCGTTTTTATACTTCGGCTTAAATTGTGTGAACTTGACTCAAATAAAAAACAATTTTTATTTTACCCTGTTTTATAAATAGTAATCAATATAAATTTTTAATTTGGTTGTCATGGTAGGAAGGTTTTTGATATTGGAAGGAGTTGATGTCTTCCTGTTGACCTCAACTTTCTTAATCTTTGAGCTGGTTTTTCGCCATTCTAGGTTGCAGCTCTGGCTCAATGATGGGAGGAGCCAGAGCATTAAGATGTTATTTTATCACTAAATGAGGTTTCTTTTTAAGACTGTGGCGACCCTCAACAAAGCGTACTGTTCCCGATTTTGCTCTCATGACGATAGAATGAGTAGAACCGTATGCCCCATTGTATTGCACACCTTTTAGTAATTCACCGTCCGTAATACCAGTTGCTGCAAAGATGGCATCGTCCCCCTTCACAAGGTCATCCATTCGCAGTACCTTGTTCACATCAATCCCCATCTTCTTGCAGCGTTCTAATTCGGCATCATCCTGAGGAAGAAGCCTTCCTTGAAGTTCACCACCTAAGCATTTTAAGGCAACTGCCGCAAGCACTCCCTCCGGGGCTCCGCCGGAACCGAATAAAATGTCTACTCCCGTCCGTTTAAATGCCGTGTTATACGCGCCAGCAACGTCTCCATCATTAATTAATTTAATACGAGCACCAGCTTCACGAATCTCTTCAATGATCTTGGCATGACGTGGACGATTCAACACCGTTGCCACAACATCTTCAATATCTTTATTTTTAGCTTTTGCAACCGCTCTTAAATTATCAGTGACTGAAGCATTTATATCAACTTGACCGACGGCTTCCGGCCCCACAGCAATTTTGTCCATATACATATCTGGAGCATGAAGCAAGTTGCCGCGGTCAGCGATTGCGATTACCGCCAGCGCATTCCAGCCTCCTGAAGCCACAATATTTGTCCCTTCGAGAGGATCGACAGCAACGTCCACTTCAGGTCCGTTTCCAGTTCCTAGCTCTTCGCCAATATAAAGCATCGGCGCCTCGTCCATTTCACCTTCACCGATTACGACTGTACCTCTCATCGGGATCGTGTTAAAGACATCTCTCATCGCTGTAGTCGCAGCATCATCAGCCTCGTCCTTTTTTCCTCTACCCATCCAACGAGCAGATGACAATGCTGCCGCCTCTGTAACACGAACCAATTCCATTGATAAACTTCTTTCCATCGGTCTTCCTCCCCCAACTATCCTCCAGCGTATGAACAACTGAAGTAACAATCTGCAATTTCTAGTTTGTTTAAGCTTGTTTCATTTGCTCCATCTCTTCTTTTGAAAGCTGCTCTCTCCAAATCGTTGCACCTAAGCCTTCGAGTTTTTCAACTAAATGACTATAGCCTCTATCTATATGGTCGACCCCCGTAATTTCAGTGACCCCTTCCGCTATTAATCCAGCAATCACTAAAGACGCCCCAGCACGCAGGTCACTTGCCTTCACTTTGGCACCTTGAAGTTTGACAGGACCGCTAATAATAGCCGAACGCCCTTCCACCTTAATATTAGCGTTCATTCTTCGCAACTCGTCAATATGCTTAAAGCGAGCACCATAAATCGTATCTGTAACAACGCTCGTTCCTTCAGCTTTTGTTAACAATGAGGTAAAAGGCTGCTGCAGATCAGTCGGAAACCCTGGGTACACAAGTGTTTTTATATCTACCGCTTTAAAAGTATCCGCTTTCCCGACAAAAACCTGATCGTCCTTCGTCTCAATCGGAACGCCCATTTCCCGCAATTTGGCAATTAATGATTCAAGATGTTGAGGAATAATATTATCGATGAGTATTCCTTCACCCACCGCTGCACCCAAAATCAAGTACGTACCCGCCTCGATTCGGTCAGGAATAATCGTATGTCTGCAGCCATGAAGCTCATCAACGCCATCGATGCGGATCACATCTGTACCAGCTCCCTTTATCTTTGCACCCATATTTGTTAGAAGAGTGGCGACATCAATAATTTCAGGTTCTTTCGCTGCATTTTCAATAATCGTACGTCCTTTAGCGCGGACAGCCGCAAGCATAATATTAATGGTCGCTCCAACACTGACCACATCTAAATAAATTCTGGCACCAACTAATTCATCCGCTCGCAAATAAATGGCTCCCTGCTCGTTTGTTACACTCGCACCTAATGCTTCAAAACCTTTTATATGCTGGTCAATCGGTCTCGGACCTAAATGGCATCCTCCAGGCAAACCGATGACTGCTTTTTTAAAACGTCCGAGCATTGCTCCCATTAAATAATAGGATGCTCGAAGCTTTTTCACCTTCCCGTTCGGCAATGGCATGGAAATCATTGAAGAAGGATCTACGGTCATTTCATGATTTGAAAACTGAACAGATCCACCAATTTCCTCTAGAAGACTCTTCAGTAACTCGACATCAGAAATCTCCGGCAAACCTTCAATCGTAACAGGTGAGTCGGCTAATATAGTCGCCGGGATAAGAGCCACAGCACTGTTTTTGGCTCCACTTATCCGCACTGTCCCTGTTAAAGGGTAACCGCCTGCAATTTTGAGCTTATCCATCTCTGACTCCCTTCTTAGCATGATGTTGTCATTTACAGGTAGCTTCCTCCAAACATCACGACTTTGATGATGAAAGAAAATGGGTCACAACCAATCTACTCGCTTATTTAGCAATATAGACATGTTCAAGCAAATACATTCGTTGTTTTTAAAACTGATTATTTCATTAACCACTTTACCATAAAAGTAGAGCTTGGCACCTCGCCTATGTTTTAAAAAATATGTTTATTCTTCTCGATTTTTCCAGTCTGCTAAAAATGCCTCAATTCCTTTATCCGTTAAAGGATGATTGCATAGTTGCAGAATAACCTTATAGGGAATAGTTGCGATATGGGCACCTCGTAAAGCTGCCTCTGTTACATGTTGTGGATGTCTAATAGATGCTGCAATAATTTCAGTTTCAATATCGTGGATAGCGAAGATTTCAGAAATAGTGGAAATAAGCTCTAAACCATTATGACCGATATCATCAAGTCTCCCTAAAAATGGCGAAACGTAAGAAGCTCCTGCACGAGCTGCTAACAAAGCTTGATTAGCACTAAAAATCAATGTCACATTTGTTTTAATTCCTTCTTTTGAAAAAACAGATACTGCTTTTAAACCTTCTGGTGTCATCGGCACTTTGATCGTGATGTTCGGTGCTATTTTTGCAAGTTCACGCCCCTCACGTATCATTCCTTCTGCCTCAAGTGAAATAACCTCTGCACTAACGGACCCTGGAACAAGGGCTGTAATTTCACGAAGGCGCTCCTCAAATGTAACATTTTTCTCTTTCGCTACAAGCGATGGGTTTGTTGTTACACCAGCAATAATACCGAGGGAAAAAGCTTCTTTAATTTCTTCTATATTTGCCGTATCAATAAAAAATTTCATCGTCCATTTCTCCTTTTTCGTTATCTGTATGCCATCAAGCATTACTACTATTGACTCAATTGAGCAAAGAGCATTCTCCTAAAATAAAGAGCAAATTCAAGAATAATGAAATTAAAACCGCCTTAAGGGAAAAGGCGGTTTTATGTCGACATGTTCATTGTTTTGGAAATATTACGCTTTTCCTGAAGAACCAAATTCACGCATTTTGCCAATAACTGTTTCTTTAATTGCTTCACGTGCTGGTCCAAGATATTTACGTGGATCGTACACTTCAGTGTCTGCAGCAAGCACTTCACGTACTTTTTTCGCAGATGCAATTTGGTTTTCAGTATTTACGTTAATTTTGGCTGTTCCTAAAGATACTGCTCTTTGAATATCTTTTGTTGGAATACCAGTTCCACCATGAAGAACTAGAGGCAGGCCTGTTGCTTTACCGATTTCCTCCATTTCTTTAAAGCCAAGATTAGGTTCTCCTTTATAAGGACCATGAACGGAACCTAACGCTGGAGCAAGACAATCAATGCCTGTTAGCTTCACAAGTTCTTCGCACTCTTTTGGATCGGCATAAATAACGCCGTCTGCCACGACATCATCTTCTTGACCGCCAACTGTGCCAAGCTCAGCTTCTACAGAAACACCTTTTGAATGTGCATATTCAACTACTTTTTTCGTTGTTTCAACATTCTCTTCAAAAGGGTGATGTGAAGCATCGATCATAACAGAAGTAAAGCCTGCATCAATCGCTTCCTTACATTTATCAAAGCTAGATCCATGATCTAAATGGATCGCCACTGGAACTGTAATTCTATAGTCTTCTAAAAGCCCTTCAACCATTTTAACAACAGTTTTAAAGCCTCCCATATAACGACCTGCACCTTCAGATACACCAAGAATTACTGGAGATTTCTCCTCCTCAGCAGCTTGTAGAATCGCTTGTGTAAACTCTAGGTTATTAAGATTAAATTGGCCGACAGCGTAGCCGCCCTCTTTTGCTTGAATAAGCATTTCCTTCATTGAAACTAAAGGCATTTTTCTTCCTCCTTTTACATGATCTATTCTCCCAATAGCTGAAATTCTTTAAAAGTTTTCCCTTTATAAATCTCGGTTATGTACTTAACATTCAAGCATTGTGAAGAATGACCCTGTAAAACATTCTACCAAATATGCTCAAGAAAAGCTATGCAGATTGTGGACAAAGGCAAAAATATGTAAATGACAAAATACCATTAAAATAAATGAAACCGTTGTCTTTGAGCGCTCGAAAACAAAGAAAGCCTATTGCATCAAGCACCCGTTCCAAAACAGGGTTGTTCATAAAAATTTAATATAATTTTACTCTTCTGTGACAGAAATATATTTTTTAACAGCTTCACGAATATCATCAATGTCAAACGGTTTGGCAAAATGAGCTAAAGCACCCAAATTTTTCGCCTCTTGGATCATATCCAATTCCCCATATGCAGTCATAATAATAACGCGAATCTCTTGATTAATAAGTTTCATTCTTTTAAGAATTTCAATTCCATCCATCCCTGGAATTTTCATATCAAGTAACACTAGGTCTGGGCAATTATTTGCCACAATATCTAAAGCCTGTACTCCATTCGCCGCCTGATGGGTCTCGTAACCTTCTTTTTGCAACACCTCATTTAGCAGAATACGAATGCCAAACTGATCATCAACAATTAAAATCTTCCCTTTCATAAAACCACCTCTTCCTCAATTTAGAATCTACTTTGATGCTGTTGTGACCATTTATGTATATGAATTTCAGCATGGCTCAAGTTGATGAAAAAACGAATAATATAGAGAAATAAAAAATCGTTCATTTTTTTTCATTTTTTTAATACCATTCTGAAAGACATTCTATGTTCAGTTCTTTTCCCCTGATGTAAGAGAAAGAAACCAATAAGAGAAGTGAGCAAATTCTTTTTTTAAAAAGATATTTGCCTTACTATTGATGGAAAATGTTGATAATCCTTCCACCTCATTAAATTCTATTTCTTTCATTCAGATTCCTGCATAATAAATCATTATTTTGCCTTTTTCCAAAAAGCTTGATTATAATCTAGACGAGGAGGTTTTACGATGTTAAAAATGTTTTCTACCCAATTAACGGGGTTATTTAATCGAATACATGAAAAAGAGGAATTTTCATTCGAAGATGGAGCGAGATTGCTCGCTCAAGCTGCGGTCGGAGACGGGATCATTTACCTATACGGAAAGAAGGAAATGGCAGCTATTTTAGCCGAAGCGTTTCATAGCAGCGAGCCATTAAAAATTGCTAAGCCTTTGGAAGGCCATGAACACGAAGTTACCGAGGCAGATCGAGTTGTTATTTTTTCTAGATATTCCGATGACAAGGAAGCGCTGAAAGTTGCCAAGTGGTTACAGGAACGGAGAATTCCCTTCGTCACCGTTGCAACCAAAACCAACGATGAAAGGGAGTGTTTGGCCGCTCTCTCTGATGTACATATTAATTTGCACGTTACAAGGGGCCTGCTCCCTGATGAAGATGGAAACCGTTACGGCTATCCCGCTTCCATGGCAGCCCTATTTGTCTATTACGGGTTAACCTTAACCTTAAGGGAAATTTTAGCAGACTACTAGGAGGGCAAGTTCGATTAAGGAACCCCGATTTGACCGGAACGACCGAAGTATTTCCGGGTTGTGACCGATTACGAGGCCGATTCAACCAGAACAAACACGGTATTCTCGAAAAGCGGTTGAATTCGAATTCTATTCGTCCGGAAAGAGCGGGATGTAACCGAGTAGCAGCCAATATGCAATGGGCGCCCATTTACCTCTTCTCTAACCAAATACGAACTTTTTCGTTCTGAGCCGAACACATACTCGCACCTGCACTAGTTTGGGGAGATGAGTTGATATTCCAACAAAAATGGCGTATAAACTGAACCCAGTTTATACGCCATTTTAATGTTAACACTTTCGTTTTACTTATTCGTTTTCATGGATGCTTCTACGAAATCTCTAAATAATGGCTGTGGACGATTTGGCCTTGATGTGAATTCGGGATGGAATTGAGAAGCCACGAACCAAGGGTGGTCTGCTAATTCAATAATTTCCACTAAACGCCCGTCTGGACTCGTGCCAGAGAAAATGAAGCCAGCCTCTTCCATTTCTTGGCGAAATTTATTATTGAACTCATAACGATGACGATGACGTTCATAGATCACTTCATCTGCATAGGCAGCATACGCTTTTGATCCTTCTGTTAGCTTACATGGATATAAGCCGAGGCGTAGGGTTCCCCCTAAATCTTCAATATCTTTTTGCTCAGGAAGCAAATCGATAATTGGATGCGTCGTACTTGGAGCTATTTCAGCTGAATGTGCATCTGTATAGCCAAGAACATTGCGGGCATACTCTACTGAAGCTAGCTGCATTCCTAAGCAAATACCAAGGAACGGAATCTTATTTTCACGAGCAAATTGCGTCGCAAGGATTTTCCCCTCAATACCACGGTCTCCAAATCCACCAGGAACAAGAATACCGTCAACATTTTGAAGAAGCTCCTTTACATTGTCTGCATTCACTTCTTCTGAATTGATCCACTTAATGTCAATATCTGCATCAAAGGCATAGCCTGCATGCTTTAATGCTTCGACCACAGAAATGTATGCGTCTTGAAGCTCGACATATTTCCCAACGAGGGCAATTTTTGTTGTTTTTGACAAGTTAAGAACCTTATCGACTAATGCTTTCCATTCGGTCATTTCTGCCTCTGGAGCTTGAATTTTTAAATGCTCAAGCACAATTTGATCCATATGCTGCTCTTGTAATGTAAGAGGTATCGAGTATAAAGTGCTTGCATCTGGACATTCAATTACAGCCCTTGGGTCGATATCACAGAATAGGGCAATTTTATCTTTCATATCTTCAGCAATTGGCATTTCTGTACGAACAACAATGATATTTGGCTGAATTCCTAAGCTTCTCAATTCTTTCACGCTATGCTGCGTAGGTTTTGTCTTCATTTCACCTGCCGCTTTAATATAAGGAACTAAGGTACAGTGGATGTACATGACGTTATCACGTCCGATGTCGCTTTTGATTTGGCGGATCGCTTCAAGGAAAGGCAATGATTCGATATCGCCAACCGTTCCTCCGATTTCCGTTATCACGACATCAGCATTCGTTTCTTGACCGGCACGGAACACTCTATCTTTTATTTCATTCGTAATATGCGGAATAACCTGTACGGTTCCTCCTAAATAATCACCACGGCGTTCTTTTTGCAAAACAGTTGAGTAAATTTTTCCTGTTGTCACATTGCTGAACTTCGTCACATTAATATCTACAAAACGCTCGTAATGACCAAGGTCTAGATCCGTTTCTGCACCATCATCCGTTACAAAAACCTCTCCATGCTGGTACGGGCTCATCGTTCCAGGATCCACATTTATGTATGGATCGAATTTTTGAATTGTCACGCTCAAGCCTCGGTTTTTCAGCAATCTGCCAAGTGAAGCAGCAGTAATTCCTTTTCCTAACGATGAAACCACTCCACCAGTTACAAAGATATATTTTGTCATCAAAAAATCCCCCTTTAGATTAATTTTTCCTACTTGTACATCCACAAAGCGAAATAATAATGAAAAACAGCCTTTAATGCTTCACTAAAAATTGCCCGTTTTTCATAAAATAAAACCTCTTTTGCATCGCCTGTGAACCGTTGATAATGTTTGATACTGCCTGCGTTAGGGGTAATAGATACCTAGAAATTTGCCTATGAAAAGATCAGATGTACCACCTGCACCCATTAGTTTTCTCAAACTTGATTTTTCTTATCGCTGATGCCAAAAATTGATAAGCTATTATTTTGGACTACTCTTCATAAAGCTCGCGAGACTCTTCTATGGAAATAAAAGAGTCTCCCTTTTAGATAAAATAAAAACGCTCCACTTACAAATTTTTGTAAGGGAGCGTAAATCATATCACTATTGTCGTTCCTTTTTTAAGGAGCCCAAAAATGATTCTACAAGCCTCTTATAAAAAAGTCAAGATTATAAATCCTCTTCATCGTCTTCATCTAGATCATCAAAGTCGTCATCATCTTCATCAGCCGTTAGAAGGTCTTCATCTTCATCTTCAAAATCTTCATCGAAGTCCTCGTCGTCTTCGTCAAGATCTAGTAGATCATCGTCTTCTTCATCAGCAAGAATATCATCATAATCGATATCGTCTTCTTCGTCATCCTCATCGAAATCAAGGTCTTCATCCAGTACCTTCTTAGCTTTCTTCTTCTTTGGCTTAGTTGGTGTGATCACTTCTTCTTCAGATTGATCAACCGGATACCAAACTCGTAGTCCCCAGCGGTTCTCTCCTAAAGAAAGGAAACGACCATCAATATTTAAATCGGTATAAAACTGAGCGATTTTTACACGTACCTCTTCTTCCGTTAATCCTAATGTTGCCGTAATTTCATCCATGATTTCTTTAAATGAAGCTGGCTGCTTCTGACTATTCAATAATTCATAAGCCATTTCTATTAATGACATTTCTTGCAATTGTTCTTTTGAGAATTGTTTAAGACTCAACATTTGCACATCCTTTCACCATCTAAACACTGTAAACCTAGAGTTATCAGCACTTACGACTGATATTACTTCTGTTGACACTCTGAATAGCATATTCTCCATTATAAACAAAATATAGCCCTTTATGCTAGTTTCAGTTAGTCAATCTGTTACTTTTTTCTAAAAGTTGTAACTTCATCTATTTTAAGGCAATATCTCAAGGTGATTTCTGCTTCATTTTTTGTTTCCTTTTCTTCTTTGACGGATCGGACAACTGATCGAAGGCAAGCGTAAAGAAAAAGATTGCCAATAGGAAAAAAGAAACAGCACCCAACTGCCGCTCATATAAAAAAACAAGGGTCATAAGGATGACACTTAATGTCAAAAAAATGATAATCCGTCTTCTCAACGTCGCTCACATCCCAATCTGCATACTATCTTGATTATAAAGTAAAATGATTGATAATGTGAAAATTCCTCTAAATATATTTTGTAAAGAAATGTAAAGACCCTGTCCTATTTTCCTTCATTACTTGGGGAAATAAAATAGTTCAGACCAGAGAAAACTGTTTCCCTGGTCTGATCACTCACATGTTCCTGCGATATTGCCCGCCTACTTCATAAAGGGAACGGGTAATTTGTCCCAGACTCGCTACTTTTACCGTTTCCATTAATTCAGCAAAAATATTGCCCCCGTTAACAGCGACTTCTTTTAAGCGTTTTAAAGCAATCTCTGCTCTCTCTTCATTCCTTTTTTGAAACTCTTGTAAATTCCGGATTTGCAGTTCCTTTTCCTCCTTAGAGGCCCTAGCAAGCTCCATATTATCCAATTCCTCTTCTGATGGCGGATTTGGATTTAAATAAGTATTGACGCCAATGATCGGAAGCTCACCAGTATGTTTTTTCATTTCGTAAAACATTGACTCCTCTTGGATTTTCCCCCGCTGATACTGAGTCTCCATTGCTCCTAACACACCGCCGCGATCATCCATCCGCTCAAATTCCTGCAAAACAGCTTCCTCAACTAAATCCGTTAATTCCTCGACAATAAAGGAACCTTGCAGGGGATTCTCGTTCTTTGTTAATCCATGTTCCTTTGTAATAATCATTTGGATGGCCATTGCCCGTCTTACCGATTCCTCTGTTGGTGTCGTAATGGCCTCATCGTAAGCATTTGTATGAAGAGAATTACAATTATCATGGAGAGCCATTAGAGCCTGCAATGTCGTCCGTATATCATTGAAATCAATTTCTTGGGCATGGAGGGAACGACCTGACGTTTGTACATGGTATTTAAGCTTTTGACTACGTTCATTTGCCCCGTACTTATTTTTCATAACAGTCGCCCAAATTCGCCGTGCTACACGACCAATTACCGTATACTCTGGATCCAATCCGTTCGAGAAAAAGAAAGATAAATTTGGTGCAAAATCATCAATATGCATGCCACGGCTCAAATAATACTCCACATACGTAAGACCGTTGGCCAGTGTAAATGCAAGCTGCGAAATCGGATTTGCCCCCGCCTCGGCAATATGATAACCGGAAATAGAAACAGAATAATAATTACGTACTTTATGGTCAATGAAATACTGCTGGATATCACCCATCATCCTTAAGGCAAACTCCGTGGAAAAAATACATGTATTTTGCCCTTGATCTTCCTTCAGGATATCAGCTTGCACCGTTCCCCGCACCGTTTGCAATGTTTTAGCTTTCACCTCCTCAAGCTCCTGCTCACTCAAAGGACGGCCGAGTTCTTCCTCTTTCCTGTCTACCTGCTGTTGAATGGCCGTATTCATGAACATTGCCAAAATAATTGGTGCAGGTCCATTGATCGTCATTGAAACTGAGGTTGAAGGATGACAAAGATCAAAGCCTTTATATAGCTTTTTCATGTCATCAAGAGTACAAACACTGACACCGCTTTCCCCAACCTTCCCATAAATATCCGGTCGATAATCAGGGTCTTCTCCGTATAATGTGACCGAGTCGAAAGCCGTGCTTAAGCGCTTTGCTGCATCATCCTTTGACAAATAATGAAAGCGGCGATTTGTTCTTTCAGGTGTCCCCTCTCCGGCAAATTGACGCTTCGGATCCTCCCCTTCCCGTTTAAACGGGAAAACCCCAGCAGTGTAGGGAAAGCTGCCTGGAACATTTTCTTTATAGACCCATTTGATAATTTCGCCATAATCTTTGTATTTCGGTAAAGCAACCTTTGGAATATTAATTCCTGACAGACTTTTCGTTCTTAAAGCTGTCACGATTTCCTTATCACGAATTCTGGTGACAAACTGTTCTCCAGCATATGTTTCTTTTGTCGCTTCCCAATTTACTAATATATTTTTTGATTCAGGGGTGAGCTTACTTTCCACCTCATCCTTTAAACGTTGGAGAGCAGTGAGCACTTCGGCATTTTCTTCTCTCTCTTTCAATGCCTCCTGTGCACCTTCTATTTGGAATAGCTTTCTTGCCAGCTCTACCTGTTCCTCCGCTGTTTGGTGATATTTTCGAACTGTGTCGGAAATCTCCCTTAAGTAGTAACGGCGCTCATTTGGAATGATGATATTTTGCTTTTCAACTTTCGCATTCTTACTGAAGGAGGTACGCCAATTCGTAGCCATTTTTTCATTAATCGTTTCGATTAATGCAGCGAATAGAGCGTTCGTTCCTTGATCATTAAATTGACTAGCGATCGTGCCAAAGACTGGCATTTCATCCAACTCTTTTTCAAAGAGCATATGACTTCGCTGATATTGTTTTTGCACTTGCTTTAAAGCATCCTCCGAGCCTTTTCGCTCAAATTTGTTAATGACGATTAAATCAGCATAATCAATCATGTCAATTTTTTCGAGCTGGGAAGGAGCTCCGAAGTCACTGGTCATGACATACATCGAGACATCGCATATCTCCGTAATACCTGCATCTCCTTGACCAATTCCGCTTGTTTCGACAACGATTAAATCATAGCCTGCCGCTTTGACCACAGCAATCGCTTCCTTAATTGCCAACGACAGCTCGGATTTCGACTCCCTTGTTGCTAAGCTGCGCATATAGACGCGTGGAGAGAATATGGAATTCATACGAATACGATCACCAAGAAGCGCTCCTCCTGTTTTTTGCTTCGTAGGATCGACCGACAAAATAGCAACCTTTTTTTCGGGAATCTCATTTAAAAATCGACGGATTAATTCATCGGTTAAGGAGCTCTTCCCGGCACCGCCTGTTCCTGTTATCCCAAGGACAGGCGCCTGTCTATCAATCGACTTCAGTTGCTCTAACACCGCAGCCTCAGTTGCCGTCGCGACTTCAAGTGTTTGATGCTCTGCTAACGTAATCAGCTTTGCCGTCGCCACTACATCTCCTTTCGACACCTTGTTGATATAGTTCGAAACATCTGCTGCGATTGTTGGAAAATCGCATTCCTGCAGCATCAAATTGATCATGCCTTGAAGACCGAGCTTCCGCCCGTCTTCTGGAGAAAAAATTCGCGCAATTCCATAGTCATGCAGCTCCTTGATTTCACGCGGAATAATTACCCCACCACCGCCGCCGTAAATGCGAATATGAGAGGCCCCTTTTTCTTTTAACAGATCGTACATATACTTAAAATACTCAACATGCCCTCCTTGATAAGAAGACATGGCAATCCCTTGAACATCCTCCTGAATCGCCGCATTGACCACTTCTTCCACAGAACGGTTATGCCCAAGATGAATCACTTCTGCTCCACTTGCCTGAAGAATTCGGCGCATAATATTAATTGAGGCATCGTGTCCATCAAACAAGCTGGATGCAGACACAAAACGGATATGATTTTTCGGCTTATAAATAGTCTGCGTACTCATCTTTCTCCCCCTTAGTTAGAAAAACGCAGGACGCCTCGGAACACTCAAAACCCGATTGGTCCCTGCGATGATTATTCAAGTCACCACTAAAGCCCCTTCATGGTGATGAAACTTCTTTGTTCTTAATCCCCTCAAAAATAAGCTTGATTTGGATTTCGATATATTCTTCTAGAGAGTACATCTTTTGAATATTCCAACGGCGAAACGCCCACATTTGCCCTAATACAACAATATTATGAGACATGAGTTTCACCTGTTCTGCTGACAGGTCCAACTCTCCATTTTCAACGCAGCGATTAATAATGTCCTCAATGATGAGCGCCATCTCTGCTTCCTTTCTTAACACATATGGAAGAGCATCTTTGGAGAGAGATTTCGCCTCCTGATACATGACGAGCACTTCATCTTGAAGATCGTCTACCACTCTAAAGTAATTGCCAATGCCTAGCTTAAGACTAGCCAGAGTACCGCGTTTTGTATCAATATCCTTTTGTAAGCGGTTGTGTACCTCATCATAAATACTGTCACACACTAAATACAGGACATCTTCCTTCGAACGAATATATTCGTATAACGTTCCAATGCTAAACCCAGCTGCTTTCGCAATCTCTCTTGTTGTTGTTCGGTGGAATCCCTTTTCTTTAAAAAGCGTGACAGCCCCTTTAATCATTTGATTTCTCCTTTTTATGACAAGACGCTCATCTTTTACAGATGCATGAACCTCACGCTTTTTCATTCATGATATCCCCCCTCCTTTTTTCAGGAGAACTTTATTTCGTTATCATCCTTGAAATAACAAGACGTTGAATTTCCTGTGTTCCTTCATAAATTTGCGTAATTTTCGCATCGCGCATAAACCGTTCAACTGGATAATCTTTCGTATAGCCGTAGCCGCCGAAAATTTGAACTGCTTCTGTTGTCACGTTCATCGCTGTATCCCCCGCAAATAGCTTTGACATTGCCGATTCCTTCCCATATGGGAGCCCTTCCGATTCAAGCCATGCCGCTTGATAGGTTAATAGTCGAGCCGCTTCAATATTCGTAGCCATATCTGCTAATTTAAAACCGATCCCTTGGTTGGCAACGATTGGTTTGCCAAATTGATGACGTTCCTTTGCATAACTAGTCGCTGCATCCAATGCCCCTTGAGCAATTCCAACTGCTTGGGCAGCAATTCCATTACGCCCACCATCTAATGTCATCATCGCGATTTTAAAGCCTTCGCCAACGTGACCTAGAACATTTTCCACCGGCACTCGGCAGTCTTCAAAGATGATCTCCGTCGTTGGTGATGAACGAATCCCAAGTTTTTTCTCCTTTTTGCCAACCGAAAAACCTGGAAAACCACTTTCGACAATAAACGCTGTCGTTCCCCTAGTCTTTTGAGCTGGATCGGTTAAGGCAAAAACGACATAAATGTCTGCTATTCCGCCATTTGTAATAAAAATTTTCGAGCCATTTAAAACATAATGATCACCTTCAAGGCGCGCTGTTGTCTTCATTCCACCTGCATCTGATCCGCTTCCTGGCTCTGTTAATCCGTAAGCACCGATTTTTTCCCCTACAGCCATCGGGCGCAAATATTTTTGTTTCTGTTCCTCACTGCCGAACTTATAGATTGGCCAACCAGCTAAGGAGGTATGGGCTGAGAGAGTTACACCAATTGATGCATCAACTCGGGACAATTCTTCAACTGCAATACAATACGCTAAATAATCACTGCCAATTCCTCCATACTCTTCCGGCCAAGGAATACCTGTTAATCCGAGCTCTGCCATTTGTGTGAAAATTTCTCGATCGAAACGTTCTTCTTCATCCCGTTCAGCAGCAGTTGGGGCAACTTCATTGTTTGCAAAGTCTCTTACCATTTTACGAATCATTTCATGTTCTTCGGATAATTGGAATCTCATTTTGCTCCCTCTTTCTTTATAGATTCTTGCTAATCACGATGCGCTGAATCTCGCTTGTTCCTTCATAAATCTCCGTTACCTTTGCATCGCGGAAATAACGCTCAACTGGATAATCCTTTGTATATCCGTAGCCACCGAACACTTGAATCGCCTCTGTTGTTACGGCAACCACCGTTTTCGAAGCAAAAAGCTTAGCCATGGATGCTTCTTTTCCACATTTCAATCCATTTGCTTTCAAATCAGCCGCTCGGTAGATTAATAGTTTTGCTGCTTCAATTTGTGTAGCCATATCAGCAAGTTTAAAGGCTATCCCTTGCTGAGTGGCGATTGGCTTGCCAAATTGATGGCGCTCTTTTGCATACTTCGTCGCTGCTTCAAATGCGGCCTCTGCAATGCCAAGTGCCTGAGCAGCAATCCCAATTCTGCCAACTTCTAAATTCCCCATCGCAATTTTAAAGCCGTGGTCTTCCTCGCCAAGGAGATTCTCCCTCGCTACCTTCATGTCTTCAAATGTTAACTGAACGGTCCTCGATCCATGCAGGCCCATTTTATGCTCATCTTTTCCGACAATAAGCCCTGGAGTATCTTTTTCCACAATAAAAGCGGAAATTCCCCTTGCACCTGCCGCCGGTCTTGTCGAAGCAAAGACGATGTAGATGTCAGCCTCCCCACCGTTCGTAATAAACACTTTTGAACCGTTTAATATATAGTGCTCACCGTCTAATACCGCCTTTGTCTTTATACTCCCTGCATCTGAGCCCGAGCTTGGTTCCGTTAGGCAAAATGCTCCTAAATATTCACCAGAAGCAAGCTTTGGAACATATTTTTTCTTTTGCTCCTCATTTCCAAAATATAGAATTGGATTCGTCCCAACGGATGTATGGACAGATAAAATGACGCCAACAGTCGCACTTACCTTAGAAATTTCATGGATTGCTAGTATATAAGAAATAAAGTCCATTTCCGCTCCGCCATATTTTGCTGGGACAGGAATTCCCATTAATCCAAGCTCTCCCATTCGCTTGACAATGCTGCGTGGAAATTCACCTTGTTCCATCCTCTCAATAAATGGGGCAATCTCTTTCTGCGCAAAGTCCTGAACCATTTTTCGCATCATTTCCTGTTCGTCTGTTAATCGCAAATTCATACTTCTCCCCCTTTCTTGATATTAATTCCGGAAAAATTGGTGTTAATTCCGGAAAAATTGATGTTAATTCCGGAAATTTTAACTTTGATTCCGGAAAAATGCGTGCGAATTCCGGAAATTCCAGTGTTAATTCCGGAAAAATTCATTTTTATGCATATTCGTAAAACCCTCGTCCAGACTTCTTACCAAGCCAACCTGCCTTGACGTATTTGCGCAGCAGCGGACATGGGCGATATTTATCATCACCAAAACCTTCATGAAGCGTTTCCATAATGTAGAGACATGTATCCAATCCGATAAAATCGGCGAGTGTTAACGGACCCATTGGATGATTCATACCGAGCTTCATCACTTCATCAATCGCTTCTTTTGTAGCGACACCCTCATACAGGGTATAGATCGCTTCATTAATCATCGGCATTAAAATTCGATTGGAAACAAATCCAGGGAAATCATTTACTTCCACCGGAACTTTATTTAACTTTTGGGTAATATCTTCAATCGTATCGTACACTTCGTCTGCCGTTGCAAGTCCGCGAATAATCTCAACGAGCTTCATAACCGGAACAGGATTCATAAAATGCATTCCTATCACTTTTTCCGGCCGTGACGTAGCGGCAGCGATCTCTGTAATTGGCAAGGAGGAGGTATTGCTTGCTAAAATGGCGTGAG
Organism: Bacillus methanolicus; assembly: GCF_008764295.1. Classification (GTDB taxonomy): domain Bacteria; phylum Bacillota; class Bacilli; order Bacillales; family Cytobacillaceae; genus Robertmurraya; species Robertmurraya methanolica_A. The sequence continues at coordinate 104,403 of NZ_VTQX01000004.1, forward strand.
CAGGTGCGAATTGATCGAGCTCCTTAAAAAGGCTCGCTTTTATGTCCATATTTTCCACCGCCGCCTCAATGACCAAATCGACAGCACCGGCATTACGGAGCTCGGTGGATGGCGTGATGTTTGCTAAAATGGTCTCTAGCTCAGCCTCAGTCATTCTTTCTTTCGCAACCTGTCTCGCCAAATTTTTCTTAATTACATTTAGCCCCTTCTCCACAAATTCCGTCTTCAAATCATGCAATCGCACTTTGAATCCGGCCTGAGCGCATACTTGAGCAATACCTGAACCCATTTGCCCTGCACCAATCACCATTATTTTATCTATATTCATTACGCTTCCCCCTTTGGCACTTCAATCATAATGGCATCCCCTTGACCACCGCCGGAACAAATAGCAGCAACTCCAATACCGCCTCCACGACGCTTCAATTCATGCATAAGCGTAACAATGATTCTTGCACCACTTGCACCAATCGGATGTCCTAAAGCGACCGCACCACCATTTACATTGACCTTTTCTGGATTTAACTTGGCGATCTGACTGCTGGCAAGGGCGACCGCAGCAAAAGCTTCATTAATTTCAAATAGCTCGATTTCCTCAACGTTCTTCCCCGTCCTTGCCAAAAGCTCATTAATGACCATTCCAGGGGTTTTCGGAAAATCTTTCGCTTCAACCGCAACTGCTGCCTGCCCAATAATGTAGGCTTCCACCGTTCTTCCTTCTCTCAGCGCTCTTTCTTCACTCATGAGCACGAGGGCAGCGGCTCCATCATTTACGCCTGGGGCATTCCCCGCCGTAATCGTTCCATCAGCACCAAATACAGGCGGCAATTTCGCCAACCGTTCAAGCGATGTATCTCTTCTTGGCGCCTCATCTACAGAAACCGTCACCGCTGGCCCTTTCCTTTGCGGCACTTCAACCGCAATGATTTCTTCAGAAAGTTTTCCTGATTCGATCGCCGCTAATGCGAGCTGATGGCTGCGCAAAGCCCACTGATCCTGTGCTTCCCGATTAATGGACAGCTCCTCGGCAACCCCATTTCCGTATGTCCCCATATGGACACCTGTAAAGCTGCACGTTAACCCGTCATGTACCATTAAATCCTTTACAACGGAATCTCCCATTTTCAGACCAAAACGAACATTTGGTAAAAAATACGGGGCATTGCTCATCGATTCCATCCCACCGGCTACGATCACTTCCTCATCCCCTGCGCGAATAATTTGATCTGCCAAAGTGACACTTCTCATCCCGGATGCACAAACTTTATTAATCGTCTCTGTTTTCACACCCCAAGGGAGACCAGCTTTTTTGGCCGCCTGCCGCGACGGGATTTGCCCCTGGCCACCTTGCAGAACATTTCCTAAAATGATTTCCTGCACTGCTTCCCCCTTCACTTGCGCCCGTTCCAAAGCTGCTTTAACGGCAAGTCCCCCTAAATCTGAAGCTGTAAGACTGCTTAATGCTCCTCCTGATTTGCCAAAAGGCGTTCTTACCCCGCTGAGAATGACTGTTTTTCCCATCCTAAACTCTCCTTTTCTATTAAATTTTTAAGTGGAATTCATAAGATGTGCTTGATCTTGGTAGGTTTTAAACTTGACTGACTGAACGCTCGCTCGAAGTTAAATATGAAGAAATGGAAACTTTTCGTTTCCATACTGCCTCGTAGATTATGAAAACGCTTTATTTACTGCTCATTTTACAGTAATTACTGAAAAATTTGAATACGTTTTTAAAAAATCAAAAATTCGGAATGATTACTCCAAAAAAAATTTGGCATTTCCAGCGAGCTGCTAACTCGCTGGAGCCATTCTTTACGAGGCCAATTCTGCAGCCTCCCCACAAACTGCTTTTTCTAAAAGTTCTGCAACATCATATGTGGAAACTTGATCTTCAACTTCTTTCGCCTTTGTACCATCAGAAAGCATTGTTAGGCAATATGGACATCCAGAGCTAATGACAGTCGGATTGACCTCTAATGCCTGCTCTGTGCGGGCAACATTAATGCGGTGCCCGGTCTCCTCTTCCATCCACATCAGACCTCCACCAGCTCCACAGCACATCCCCGTATCACGGTTCCGTTCCATTTCCACAAGTTTCACTCCTGAAATCGCTTTAAGAATCTCACGTGGCGGATCATAGACTTCATTGTAGCGCCCTAAATAACAAGAATCATGGAAAGTAATGGTTTCATTGACCGCATATTTTGGTTTTAAGCGTCCATCTTTTACGAGCTGATAAAGAACCTCTGTATGATGGTATACTTCCGCTTCCAGTCCGAAATCAGGGTACTCATTTTTAAATATATTGTATGCATGCGGATCAATTGTCACGATCTTTTTCACATCATTTTTTTCAAATTCAGCAATATTATTAGCAGCAAGCTCCTGGAAGACAAACTCATTTCCAAGGCGGCGGGCCGTATCGCCAGAATTCTTTTCTTTATTCCCAAGAATGGCAAATTTCACCCCTGCCTCATTTAATAATTTGGCAAATGATAAGGCAATTTTTTGACTACGATTATCATAAGAACCCATAGAACCTACCCAGAAGAGATATTCGAATTCTTCTCCTGCTTTTTTCATTTCTTTCACCGTTTTTACTTCTACATCTTCTCTAGCATCACGCCAATTTTCACGTTCTTTCCGATTTAAGCCCCATGGATTTCCTTGACGCTCAATATTTTGCATCGCACGCTGTGCGTCCGCATCCATTTTTCCTTCCGTTAACACTAAGTAACGGCGAAGGTCGATAATTTTTTCTACATGCTCATTCATAACAGGGCATTGGTCCTCACAATTTCGGCAAGTTGTACAAGCCCAGATCTCCTCTTCGGTTATCACCTCGCCTATTAAGCTCGGACTGTAAGCAAGGGCCGCAGCACTCTCCTCAACACCTTTTCCTGCACCAGCAAGAGCAAGCTGGTTCCCTTGTGTTTTTGCAAAAGCAAAGGTCGGAACCCATGGCTGTTTCGACGTTACAGCCGCACCGTGATTTGTTAAGTGATCGCGGAGCTTTAAAATAAGATCCATCGGTGAAAGCATTTTTCCCGTACCGGTCGCCGGGCACATATTTGTACAGCGTCCACACTCTACGCAAGCATATAAATCCACTAATTGAAGCTGTGTAAAATCCTCAATTTTCCCTACGCCAAACGTTTCTTGCGTTTCATCTTCAAAATCAATCTTTCTTAATTTGCCTGGTTTTTCAAGGCGATTTAAATAGACATTTGCTGGACCCGCAATTAAATGAGCATGCTTTCCTTGCGGCACATAGACGAGGAAAGTCAATAAGAACAGTAAATGGATCCACCAAGCGACATAAAAGATGGCGATAGAAGCGGTCTCACCCATACCCGAAAATGCCGTCGCAATGAGAGAAGCAACAGGTTCTGTCCAAGTTGCCTCATGTCCATGCCAGATCATACTCATACCATTCCCCAGCAGCACTGAAAGCATTAAACCGCCAATAAAAATCAATACCAATCCTGACTTAAAACCCCTTTTCAGCCGAACAAGCTTTTCAATATAACGTCTATGGAAAGCCCATACAACCGCCACTAAAATGATTAAAGTAACAATTTCCTGGAAGAAAGTAAAGCCGCCGTAAAGGGGGCCAAATGGTAAATGGGCACCAGGATAAATCCCTTTAATAATGAAATCAATCGCTCCAAATTGCACAAGGATAAAACCGTAAAAGAACATCACATGAATGATTCCGCTTTTTTTGTCCTTGAGAAGCTTTTTTTGCCCGAACACCATTACCCATATTTTGTTCATCCGCTCTTTCACATTGTGATCAAACTCTTCTTTTTTCCCGAGCTTAATGTAATCGATCCTTGTTTTCACAACATACACAAAAAGGCTCACTCCGTAAGCGATTACAAAAAGGGTTGCAATAAGATTGATCCATAATAGTCCATTCATCTGAAATGAAACGCTCCTTTCTTTATTCGAATATGGTTTGAGTGAGGAAAATTTTAATAACAGAGCCCTTCACAATCGAAGCTTTTTCCATGAAGTGAAATGGTCCTAACATGTAAAATTTTCAGAATTTATATAATTCTATTATATAATGAATGAGCGTTCAGTCAATATTTTCTTTTTAAATCTGACTTGAAAAACCGTTATAGAAGGTATTATTTCGGGGACAATATGATTACCTATCAGATAAAGGAGCGGATAGCATTGAAAATCCTAATTTGTATTTTAATTGCTATCTTTGTCATTGGTGCCTTTTTGACCTTTGATTATAAATTGGGAAGAAAAAAGCAATTGCCGACGATTAAAAGCAATGCCTTTCCGTTCCGTGAAAGCAATCTTGAAATCTTCACTCATGGGACTGACCTATTTGATCGTATGTTTGATGATTTTCATCATGCCAAAAAACATATCCATGTCCTATTTTATATTTGCAATGATGATCAGTTCGGAAATGAGTTTCTTTCTCTTCTGAAAAAGAAAGCTGAGGAAGGGGTCGAGGTCAGGCTTTTGCTCGATTGGGCTGGGAGCCTAAAAGTTTCAAGAAAAATGATTAAGGAATTGCAAAGTGCTGGAGCTGAGTTTGCTTTCTCCAACGTACCAACATTTCCTTTTTATTTTTATTCTTCACAAGTGCGCAATCATCGCAAAATTGCCGTGATCGATGGAGAGACTGGCTATATTGGTGGCTACAATGTCGGCAATGAATACATTGACCTAGATCCGAAGCTTAGCCCTTGGCGCGATTATCACCTTAAGATTACTGCCGAGGGCGTTCTCGATTTACAACAGCAATTCCTTCTTGATTGGCAGGAAGCAACAAAGACCAATTTATTGCAGAACAAAATTTATTTTCCGCCATTAGAAAAAGGCAAAAGCCGACATAAAACCATCTCAACAGAAGGATTTATTTTAGAAGACACTTTTTCAACGCTGATCCAGCAAGCGAAAAAGTCGATCACTATTGGGAGCCCTTATTTTATTCCAAGTAAAAGAATTCTCGACGAGCTTCTTGATGCACTGAATCGAGGGGTAGAATTAACCATCATCGTCCCCTATGTATCCGATCATATGCTTGTTAAAGAAGCGTCCTTTCCACACCTGAGAGCCATCATCGCTGGCGGCGCCAATGTATACCAATTTAAAAACGGCTTTTACCATGCCAAGATCCTGTTATTTGACGATCAAATTTGTGACCTCGGTACAGCTAATTTTGATAATCGTAGCTTCTTTCTTAATCACGAAATTAACTGCTATATTTACGACCCGCAAGTGATTAAAGAAGTCAAACTTATTTTAGAGAAAGATTTAAAAGATTCTGTGAAGCTATCATTAAAGGATTTAAACTCCCTTAGTCTCTTCTCGCGTATTAAAGAAGGAGTTGCAAAATCGATCTCCCATTTCTTATAAGACTTCGTTTAAAGTCATTGGGTACAGACAATAATCAGTTTGTACCTTTTTGAGGTTTTATTTGAGAAGCATTCGGACTCGGCTGGCCCTCGGGAACTGTTCACCAGCCGAATCTGCAAACTATTCTAACTAAAATCGTTATTGGACTATTCTTGCTCGCGGGATCCCTTTTCTGTCCGAATACGCCTTCTATTCGGACTATTCCTGCTCGCGAACTCCCCTTTCTGTCCGAATACACTCTCTATTCGGACTCTTCCTGCTCGCAG
>NZ_VTQX01000004.1:110152-160041 GCF_008764295.1 Bacillus methanolicus
GACTCTTCCTGCTCGCGAACTCCCCTTTCTGTCCGAATACACTCTCTATTCGGACTCTTCCTGCTTGCGGGCTCCCTTTTCTGTCCGAATACACTCTCTATTCGGACTCTTCCTGCCTGCAGGCTCCCTTTTCTGTCCGAATACACCTTCTATTCGGACTCTTCCTGCTTGCAGGCTCCCCTTTCCGGTCGAATAGTCGCTCTCTATTCGGACTTTCCAAACTTGGTATCCTCTTTTTCTGTGCAAATATGGCTACAATTCATTTTAGATAACGGAATGGTTGTTTCTTTCCTATAGCTTTTTCCACCTATGATAGTAAGTTGCAAATAAAGTCATGAGTGCCGGAATCGTTAGGACGAGAAAGAAAAAGAAAATCCATCGACTGATACTTTCGACAACACCTGAGGAAAATGTGAACAGTAACCAAAATACAAACGTCATTCCGACTAAAAAAGGTACGATCCATTTTACTGGCTCTGCCAAGCGCTCAATTTTCTCTTTCTTAGACTCTATATCACTGTAAATTGGAGCTGTCCCTGGCGTTGCTTTAAAAATATGCGTATTGTACTCAGAACAAACATGAGTCCAGCCTGCTGAAGAGAACATGTCAAAGTATTCCGCTTCTTCATCAGGCGCTAACACGCGATAATCGATGCTATAAATAACATCCTCCGGTTCTCCATATTCAAGTTCATAGCCCATGAATCGAAAACCTTTTAAGTGCCAACCTTTTAACGCCTTTTTCCTAAGCGTTTCCATGTCCCTTTGTTCTGAAAAAGCGAGTCCGTTTGACATTAGATATTTGGTTTGCGCCATTACTCCCATCTCCTCTCAAGTCCTTTTTCCGCCAGTTCCACCATAATTTTGCGCCGTTTAATATCCACACGTAAAATATCGCGTCCTTTTTCGGTTAATACGTAGACTTTTCTGCGTGAATCCGTATCATCGTGGAGGCTAATTAGTTGTTCGTTTAATAGTTTTTTAATGATCGTGTAGAGCGACGCAGGCCCGATTACAACCTGTCCGTTTGTTGTTTCTTCCACTAAATTCATGACTGCATAGCCGTGCCTTGGCTCCGTTAATGCTGCCATAATGTAAAATACTGAATCCGTAAGTTGTTCTAATGATTTCATTTCATCCTCCCTTTATATCACTTTATGATATATCGTATTAAAAATATATCACAAAGTGATATATTATGCAATCATGATTAATTATTTTGGTTAAGTCGCCCCATTACTATCGTATTATAGAAATTCCCATCTGATAAACGTTTATCTTTCTTTAAAACACCTTCAACCTCAAAACCATTTTTCTCATATAAGCTAATCGCTTTTTCATTTGTTTCAATAACGTTCAATTCCATTTTGATGATTCCATTGCTGTCAGCCCATTGAATCGATTGCTGCAATAAATTTCTTCCGATGCCAAAGCCCCAATATTCTCTTAAAACACAGATTCCGAATTCGATTTTATGTAAGCTTCTCTTCAACTTGTTTCCTTCACACCTCGAAAATCCAATAATTTTCCCATTCGTTTCGGCAACAAGAAATAGGTTCTTTTCTGCTTGGAGATCCTCCGCAATGATCCGCTTAAAGCCTTGCTCATCTATGTATCCCTCACCTTGCTCCCGATCCATATTTTCAGTTTCACCATCAATTTGCACTCTTACTTCAGATAGTTCTTGTGCATCCTCATTATTTGCAGACCTAATGCAATAATGTAATTGGTTAATATAAAAATCAGTTTGTTCCACTTTCATCTTCAGGCTCCTTTCAAATGGAAGTACAAAGGAGGGAAGCCATAAAAAAGGCGCCCCTCCTTACCTCCTAGCTAAAAATTCGCTGTAACCAAGGTGATATTTGTTCATATACTTTAAAGCCAAAATAAATCCCCACGATCCCTGTTACCCCAGCAAGTGCAGGCGGTGCTGGAATCGGAAGCTTAAGCAAAGCAAAAATAAAGCCGACGATAAACCCTGTCACAATTGATAAAAGTACAAGCCTCATGTTATCCTCCTTTAAAATTCATAGGAATCTAACATTATTTTTCCCAGAATAAGCTTAATTATCTAGACTAAGCTTTTCGGATGGGACGGAAACCTCTCTTCAATAAAGTCAATAATCTGTTTTGCCGCTTTTTCTGTCGACTCAAATTGAACCTCTAATGCAGTCTTCAAGCTCTCATTAATTTTGTTATCGTATCTTGGATCATAATAATAAACAATCAGTAACTCAATCATTTCACGATAGTTCTTCTCTGCTAAACAGTGCTGAACTTTCTTTTGAATTTCCTCTGGTTTAATTCTTTTTATAATTCTTCCCAGTGCGTACTCCACTCTGGCGTGGAAAGCGTCTGTTTCTTCAACGTATTGCTCATAAATTCGCTTGACCCTTGATTGTAAATCAGACACGATGCGAATATGAATACCGTTCTCCTTCTTCTCATAAAGCTCTTGGGGCTGAACGGCATGGCCAATTCGCTTGCTTTCCCCTTCCATAAAAAAGTACGGACTGTTTGCAATGCGTTGTAAGTCCTCAAACAATAAAGCATCAAACATTTTTTGATTATATGGTTGATGCCCATCAATCGCTCCGAAAACAGAACCTTTATGATTGGCGTAGCCTTCTAAATCAAGAACCGGATAACCGGATTCCTTTAAATGATGAAGAATCTCTGTCTTGCCTGTACCCGTTAAGCCGTATATGACGACTGCCTGTTTTGGAAGCATGGTCGGAATGCGTTCAACAATATACTCGCGATAGGCTCGATAGCCACCTTCTAGCCGTTGTATATGCAGACCAGACATCATGGCAAAATGGGCAATCGACTGACTTCTCATTCCTCCACGCCAACAGTAAAGAAGAGGCTTCCTATTTGTTTTTTCAATTTCTCTAATTTCCTCTAATAGCGACGGTAGCTTCGGAGAAACCAATTCCATCGCTCTCCATTTAGCCGTCTTTTGACCTTCCTGCTTATATAATGTACCAATTTCAGAGCGTTCTTCATCCGTAAATAGCGGAACATTAATTGCATTCGGAATGCGGCTGTCCTGAAATTCCCCAGGAGATCTCACATCGACAGGGATGTAAATCTCTTGATGCTTTAGAAATTCCTCAACTGTTCGGTCATAATTCATCGTTATTGCCTCCATCTTGCCTCATCCTTGTTTTGCAAATTTCAAAAGGGTCTCCCAAGGAGACCCAGCTGTTACATTTTTTCAGGAGCTGATACTCCAATTAATGATAATGCATTGTTAAGGGTAATTTGAACCGATTTAATAAGAGCAAGACGCGCCTTCGTCCGTTCCATATTTTCCACATCCAGTACCTTTTCCGCATTATAAAAGCTATGGAAGGTTGATGCTAATTCAAAAATATAGTTCGTTATACGATGCGGCATCCGCTTTTCCGCCGCCTCCGCCACTGCTAATGGGAATTCACCGAGTTTCTTTAACACTTCAATTTCTTTTTCAGCCGTAATTTGTGCTAAGTCAACCTCTTTGCTAATGGTGATATTTTGTTCCTCACCTTGACGTAATATGCTGCAAATTCTTGCATGGGCATATTGAGCATAGTAAACAGGATTTTCATTTGATTGAGAAACCGCTAAGTCTAGATCAAAGTCCATGTGCGTATCGGCACTTCTCATTGCAAAGAAATAACGAACCCCATCCAATCCTACTTCATCGACTAGATCGCGCATCGTGACAGCTTTCCCTGTCCGTTTGCTCATTTTCATTTTCTCGCCGTTTTTATAAAGATGAACGAGCTGAATAATCTCGACTTCAAGTGCGTCCTTGGCGTAACCTAATGCTTGAATCGCTGCTTTCATCCGTGGAATATAACCGTGGTGGTCAGCACCCCAAATATTTATCAGCTTTTCAAATCCACGCTCTAATTTATCCTTATGGTAAGCAATATCCGGTGTTAAATACGTATACGAACCGTCTTGCTTAATGAGCACTCTATCCTTGTCGTCTCCTAATTCCGTTGATTTAAACCATGTTGCTCCGTCCTTTTCATAAATATAGCCATTATCTCTGAGCTTTTGCAGGGCGGTATCGATTTTTCCATTATGGTAAAGCGATGTTTCAGAATACCAAACATCAAAGCGGACGCGAAAATCTTCCAAGTCTTTTTTAAGCTTTTCCATTTCATATTGAAGACCGTATTGGCGGAATGTATCGAAGCGTTCCGTTTCCTCGACATGAACGTACTTATCACCAAATTCTTCTGCTAGTTTTTTCCCGATGCCAATAATATCTTCTCCATGGTAACCATCCTCCGGCATCTCTTTCTCTAAGCCAAGCGCCTGAAAATAGCGAGCCTCTACCGATAAAGCCAAGTTATTGATTTGATTTCCGGCATCATTAATATAATACTCTCTAGAAACATCATAGCCCGCTTTGGCAAGAATATTACATAGAGAATCCCCAACCGCTGCTCCGCGTGCATGTCCTAAATGGAGGTCTCCTGTAGGATTCGCTGAAACAAACTCAACTTGGATCCTTTGTTGATTCCCTACCGTCGTTTCACCGTAGTTTTCTCCCGCCTGAAGAATGGTTGGGATTAGATGAGTCAAGTAGCTATTATCCATATAAAAATTAATAAATCCAGGACCCGCTATTTCAATTTTATCAATGGAAGCCTTTGTTTTATCAAAATGATTGATAAGTTCCTCTGCGATCATACGCGGTGCCTTCTTTGCCACTCTTGCTAATTGCATAGCCATATTTGTTGAATAGTCACCGTGCGTCTTATCTTTTGGAATTTCTAAGACAACGTTCGGCAACTCATCTTCTTGTGCTAAACCTGCTTTTATCACAGCCGCTCTGATTTCATCTTTTAATTTACTTTGTACTTCCTCGACGATATTCATTTTTTCTCCTCCTCAAACTTAATTTCCAATTGATACGTTCCTGCAAGGGCTCCGTGCATATGTAAATCATAAGAAATAGAGAGCCTTCCCGCTTCACGTTCCAAACGATGCACAAGGCTCTTTGTTTTCGTGGTTATTCCCAACGTTCCAAATGGAGTTTCATACCTACCTGGGTGCTTTTTATTTGCTTCAAACACCATTCTCATATTAACGGCGCCACTTCGTAAAATTAACGTCTCATCCTTTGAGATCTTTACGATCGATTTAACGGTGCCTTCTTCCATAATCTCTTCATATTGAAGAAAGGCTGAACCACTTTTTTCATAGTATCGTCCAAATGTCGTTAATTCAAAAGTTTCCTTCTCACCGTTGTCCCAAATCGTCGTATTTACATTTATTTTCACAGGCTTTTGCTCTGCTGGACGTCCTGACAACTGCGACACATCCTTTTATTGAAATCTTAATCCTTTTTGACGCCCTTCACTTCCATGATTAACAGAGTACAATGACTCAGGGTTGTATACTATTATACCACTACAAGTCCCATTCAACAGGATAACTATATCACGATTTCGATTTTGTCAAAACTACTCAAATCACCGAGATATTTTCGCTAAAAAAACGTCCCTTGATCATTCATCAAACAATAGAGCTGCTCTTAACTGATCCCAACAAAGTTGAAAAGCAAAGCTACTAGAAACAGAAAAAATACAATCAGTCAAAGACCGATTGTATTATTTGATAAAGCCCAAAATCATTTCTCGAATAAGCTTGCTAGCAGTGTTAGCCGTTTGTTCTGAAGCGTCATATATCGGGGCAACCTCGACTAGGTCAGCTCCCACAACATTGAGATCAGAACGAGCGATTTCGTGAATTGAAGCAAGCAGTTCTCGTGAAGTAATCCCTCCTGCATCAACTGTTCCTGTTCCTGGCGCGTGCGCTGGATCGAGCACATCGATATCAATTGTCACATAAACAGGTCGTCCAGCCAAAACCGGAAGGATCTCCATTAGCGGCTTATGAACATCAAATTTTGAAATATGCATGCCCGCTTCCTTCGCCCATTGAAATTCTTCCTTCATCCCAGACCGAATCCCAAAAGAGTATACATTCTTTGGACCGATCAATTCCGCTGCCTTGCGAATTGGAGTTGAGTGGGATAATGGCTCTCCTTCATAATCGGTGCGCAGGTCCGCATGGGCGTCAATATGGATGATTGCTAAGTTCGGGTACCTTTTATAGACCGATTTTATAACGGGCCATGAGACAAGATGTTCTCCTCCCATTCCTAGTGGGAATTTCCCTGCGGCTAATACTTTATCAACGAAATTTTCAATTTCATCAAGGCTCTTTTGCGCATTCCCAAAAGGAAGGGGGATATCACCCGCATCAAAGTATTTCACTTCCTCTAATTCCCGATCTAAGTAAGCACTGTATTCTTCTAGCCCGATTGAAACTTCACGAATTCTCGTGGGACCAAAACGAGAACCTGGTCGATAGCTTACGGTCCAATCCATCGGCATTCCGTACAGCACCGCTTGGCTTTCTTCAAAATTCGGGTGACTTTTAATAAAAACATTGCCTGAATAAGCTTCATCAAAACGCATTCACTTTTCCTCCAGTTATTTCACTAAATCTTGTACAAATTTCGGCAGAACAAAGGCTGCCTTATGCAATTCTTTTGTATAGTATTTGCTGTCAATTTCGTGGAACCGCTCCGCGGGTACCTCTAATGGATCATACTTCTTTGAACCAATCGTAAACGCCCAAAGCCCACTAGGATAGGTTGGAATATTCGCTGTATATAGACGAGTTATGGGAAAAATTTCTTTGACATCCTTTTGAACACTGCGAATTAAATCTGCTTTGAACCATGGATTATCGGATTGAGCAACGAAAATCCCATCGTCCTTCAACGCTTTCGCAATTCCTGCATAAAAACCCTTTGTGAATAAGTTAACGGCAGGACCCACTGGTTCAGTAGAGTCGACCATGATGACATCATATTCGTTTTCGCTTTTAGCAATATGCATAAACCCATCGTCAACACGGACATCGACACGTGGATCGTCTAGCTTACCTGCAATTTCGGGAAGGAATTTCTTAGAGTATTCAATAACCTTGCCATCAATGTCAACGAGCGTCGCCTTTTTCACACTTGGATGCTTTAATACCTCACGAATAACGCCTCCATCACCACCGCCCACTACTAAAACATGCTCAGGCTGAGGATGTGTAAATAATGGCACATGAGCAACCATTTCATGATATACAAATTCATCCTTTACAGACGTCATCACCATATCGTCGAGAAGAAGCATATTGCCCCACTCTTCTGTTTCAATCATATCAAGTTTTTGAAAATCAGTCTGTTCCGTATGTAAAGTTTGTTTCACTTTCATCGTTATTCCAAAGTTTTCCGTTTGTTTTTCCGTAAACCAAATACCCATCTGCTTCAGTCCTTTCTATATTGGCATGTGAGCCGTTGAGAGACTGCTACAAAATCAAACTTTTACCACATTAAACAGTGCCAAAATCACCCGAAAGCTTAGCGTCAGACAACCACAGTGCCTCTTCCCCATGACCAAATCGGGGTGCATCTGTTGGATCTGCAGTTGCTATTATTCCCCAACATTTTGCAAACATGAGAAAAGTATAGTTGAATCTAGCAAAAATGCAAGTAAAAAATTAGAAAATCTGCCGTCCGCTAAACCTTTGCTTAATAGAATTGTAAAATTTGGACTTTCATGTTTAAAACGATGCCATTTTTTTCATACTAGACATAACGAATAAATAGATGGCAAGGGGGGATGAAGCGATGGAACTTATGACAGATCAAAGGTTTAAGAGAACGCTAAAATATTTGCGAGCCCTACTCATTATCGGCTCAATCTTCCTAGCTTTTGCATTGATCGTTTATGTGAGCATCCTTATTTATGCGAAAATTCTAGGTCCTCCTCCTTTGGCCGTTCCACAATCATCACTCTACTATTCTGATGATGGAACGATTATCGGAGAAAGCCATAGCGGACAAAAGCGATATTGGGTTGCGCTTGAGGATATAGCTCCAGAACTGGTCGACGCCACTTTAGCCATTGAAGATCGAAGTTTTTACCGACATCATGGCTTTGATTATAAACGAATTGCTGGAGCGGTAGTAGCGGATATTAAAGCGATGGCGAAAGTGCAAGGTGCAAGTACAATCAGTCAACAATATGCACGCAATCTGTTTTTAGAGCATGAGAAAACCTGGAAAAGAAAGCTATTGGAAGCTTTTTATACGATTCGCATTGAGATGAATTATACGAAAAATGAAATATTGGAGGGCTATTTAAATACAATCTATTACGGTGAAGGTGCCTACGGCATTCAAGCAGCTAGTCAGTTTTATTTTGGAAAAGATGCTGCCGATCTTAGTTTGGCGGAGGCAGCGATGCTAGCGGGAATTCCTAAGGGACCAAGCCTTTATAGCCCTCTAGCCTCCATGGAAAAAGCAACGTCTCGTCAACAGCTTGTTTTAAAAATGATGGCCAATAACGAACTGATCTCAGAGAAAGAAGCTGCTACTGCGTCACAAGCAAAGCTTGACATTATTGGCGAACATAGTCACTCCATCGGAAAAATTGCTCCCTACTTTCAGGACGCGGTTAAGAGTGCCTTGAAAAATGTTCTCCATTTAGATGAACGTACTATTGAATTGGGAGGCCTAAGAGTCTACACAACACTCAATACAAAGCAACAGGAGGATGCAGAAAAAAATATTGATAAGTTAATTGCGACAGATTCCGAGATTCAAGTCGGGTTAGTAGCCATGAATCCCGCTAATGGCCATGTGAAGGCAATGGTTGGCGGTCGCGATTATGAGAACAGCCCTTTTAACCGGGCAACACAGGCGGTGAGACAACCCGGTTCGACGATGAAACCCTTTTTATACTATAAAGCGATTGAACAAGGGTTTACCCCGTCAACAACGATGCGCAGTGAAATTACAACTTTTAAATTTGATGACAATCGAGCAGATTACACTCCGCACAATTACAATAATTTGTATGCAAACAAGGAAATTACGATGGCTCAGGCACTCGCTCTTTCTGACAACGTTTTTGCTGTAAAAACCCATTTATTTTTAGGGGAAGATGCTTTAATCGATACTGCGAAAAGATTGGGGATTTCTACGAAATTACAGGACGTCCCATCATTGGCACTCGGCACTTCAGGAGTACGGGTCGTCGAGATGGCCAATGCGTATAGCCACTTTGCCAACGGTGGAAAAAAGGTTTCACCTGTGTTAATTACAAGAGTGGAGAACCATCGCGGCGATGTTATTTATGAGCATAGTCCAGTTGATGAAGATGCATTGCGTCCGGACGCCGCCTTTGTTACGACCCATATGATGACAGGTATGTTCGATCGTAAATTAAATGGTTATACAAGTGTAACCGGCAATACTGTCATTAATGATATGACGAGAATCTATGCCGGCAAATCCGGTTCGACCAATACCGATAACTGGATGATCGGCTTTACTCCACAGCTTGTCACCGCTGTATGGACAGGCTATGATCAAGGAAAACCGATTGAAGTTGTCGCTGAAAAAAGCTATGCCAAGAACATTTGGATTCATTTTATGGAAGATGCTCTTGCTGGAGAACCGGTCAAATCATTTAAAGCACCAAAAGGTACAGTCGGTGTCTATATTAATCCCGAAAATGGAAAATTAGCGACAAAAGACTGTCCTGTAAAACGGCTCACCTATTATGTAGCCGGAACGGAGCCTACCGAGTATTGCATAGACCATATTCTCGAAGATGAAGAGCTTCCTAAAAAAGAAAACTCTCCTGACCAGAAGGAAAAAGTACCATGGTATAAGAAAATTTTCATGTGGGGTTAAGTGAGTGCTGAAATGAATGGGGTACCTTTTGCCTCCTACAGTTGAATAAGTGGATTCGAACTGGAGGTCAAATGAACCGTTATGCTTGACCTTATGGAGACTGCCATCCTTTGAATAAAGTTAGAAAAGCCTCGAACCTATTTAAATAGGTTCGAGGCTTTTCTTGTCCTAGTTTTATAGCGTGCTTCGCTGACCATAGTGTACTTCCTTTATGAAAAAACAGCAAGTCCTCTTTAAAAAATTCAGAAAACCGTCACATTTTAGACACAATTTCAATAAAGTCGATCCTGTTTCTCTTAAATTGACTTCTCAATTAATCTTTTTTATCCAGCCCAAAGTGACGCAAAGGCAAAAATAATAGCTACGATTATAGAAAGTACTTGACGCATTGCCGGGCGAAACTTTAGAAGGAGCAGGGTGACGCTATACAACAAGAAAACGGCGGGTATCAACCGCCTATACGATTAAATCATCCTTCAACTGTTGGGATGACCTCGCCCACATTTCTTCACTATGTGACTTTAAAAAGTCAGCTAAAACCCGTTTCGATTTCTCATCCATATGCTCCACAATAATATGGCGCTTTAACGATTTATCCATCCGATTGACATGTTCAGGAAGGGATTTATACCCTCTGCGAATTTCTTGGTCAACAGTCATTTCACAAGCTGTAACTCCTGCATAATAAGGACCCTCTTCATTGCGGTCGATGGTAACCCAAACTAACCAGTAAGGCTTTCCATTCGGGACTTCCTCTTTATTTTTTAAAAATTTAATTCGCTTCTCTACTGCACTACGGGCATGCAATGCACCAATATCGACGACTGCTTCTCCTGCCTCAACGTCAATAATAACTGGTGAAATATTATCTAAACTTAAAGTTCCAACACCATACCCTTTATGGCCATCCATCGGATCGCTTTTAATAATATTAAAACCAACCTTTTTTTTCTTCTCAGTCATCGGAATTCCTCCCTTTCAAGCATTATGTTAATAAGTAATAGAAAAAGTCATTTAGGCCTCCGACAATCGCCGGGTAAAAAGTATTTAAAATAGGATGAATCGTATATTGATCCAACGGGGTAATGACTAAAATTAAAAAAATAATCGATCCGTATTGTTCGAACTGCGTCAGCTTCGGTCGAACGGTCGCAGGTACTAAATCCTCAATAATACGATAACCGTCGAGGGGCGGGAACGGCAGTAAGTTAAAAACAAATAAGAGCAAATTTAACTTAATAAACATATCAAGAAACTCTGACACATAAATAGGAGCTTCTACAGCAAGTCCTGTTCCCACTAGGACATACCAAATAATAAAGCCGATACAGCCCATAACCAAATTGCTCAACGGCCCTGCAACTGAAACCATAATACTCGCTAGCCGGGGCCTTTTGAAAAAGAAGCGGTTCACAGGGACAGGTCTTGCCCAGCCAAATCCGGCAATAAAAATGAGGATCGTTCCAATTGGGTCAAGATGATGAATGGGATTTAATGTTAATCTCCCTTGATTTTTCGCTGTAGGATCACCAAAACGATATGCTACATAGGCATGGGCAAATTCATGTACCGTAAATGCAACCATTAAGGTGATCACCACATACGGAATTTGATTTATGGGAAATGCTAAAAATTGTTCCAACCGTAAAACTCCTCCATATCCATTTTATCTATTCGATCTCTTCTCTACACTTGTTTTAAGATATGTTAAAGTCGCCACACATCTAGTTATTGGCCACTTATAAACCAAAGAATTCATTCCCATTTAAAGTATACATGATTCTTTTCAGAAAGGGAAAAGAGGAAGTTTCACAGCTGCCCCTTGCATATCCACTGAAAATATGGAACACTACTTGTGATTGAATTACATAAGAGGAGGAATGATCATGCCATACGTAACAGTGAAAATGCTTGAAGGTCGTACTGAGGAACAAAAAAAAGCGTTAGTGGAAAAGGTCACTGAGGCGGTAAAGGAAACAACAGGAGCTAAACAGGAAAGCATCGTTGTCTTTATTGAAGAAATGTCCAAAAATCATTATGCCGTAGCCGGAAAACGTTTAAGCGATCAATAATACCCGATTACGATGATGGGCATGGCTATATGTCGATGTTGTTTTTGATTCATCCTTTTCGTATCATGAAAAGCGTGCGAAACTCTGGTTGCACACGAGATGGACTAAAAGCATTGTATCAACCATTCTGTTTAACAACGTCAACAGATTATAAATACTGCACCTTTTAAGGTCAAGGTGCAGTATTTTATGTAACATACTAGATATACACTAAAAACTTAACATCGTGCCATTTGCACTCTCACACAAGTTTCAGTTCGTTGACAACGTTTTTCAATGTTTCACCATTTACTAATCGATAAACATTTTCCACAGACATTTCACTTGTTAATTGCACTGCCTCGTTGGTGTATGCTCCAATATGAGGAGTTGTTACAAGGTTCTCTAAGCCCATTAACTGTGAAGAGACAGGAGGCCCCTGTTCGAAAACATCCAGTCCACAACCTCTAATTTTCCTTGCTAATAATGCTTCGTATAGAGCCTTTTCATCGATAATTCCACCTCGAGCTGTATTAATCAGGATAGCGTTTGGTTTCATTAATGAAAATTCATCTTCGCCGATCATTGCTTTTGTATACTGATTTAGCGGAACATGCAAAGAAATATAATCGGAGGTTTGCAATAGCTCTTTTAAAGACACCCGTTCGATACTAAGTGCCACTTCCTCTTGTGATGGCGGTGAAACATCGTATCCAAGGACATGCATATTGAATCCTTTTCCCCTTTTTACAACACCTCTACCGATGGCTCCCAAACCGATCACACCAAGAGTTTTCCCCCAAACGGATACTCCGTCAAACCTTCCCCAGCCACCTCTCTTTACTAAATGATTCGCTTCAGGTATCGCTCTGGCAACACTTAGCATCAACCCAAATGCCAGATCGGCTACTGCATCATTGTTCGTTCCAGGTGCATTTGTTACTGCAATCCCTCTTGCACTAGCTGCTTCTATGTCTATATTATCAACTCCTACGCCGTGCTTAGCAATTAACTTTAATTGATTAGCATATTGAAGTAAATCTTCATCTGCCGCCTCAAGTCCTATTATCCAAGCATCCGCATTCTTGATCTCTTCCACCATTTGTTCTCTCGAGTATGGAATGAGCTTCACAACTTCGCAGCCCTTTTCTTCCATTCTTTTTATCAATCCATTATGAAATTTCCCAAAGCTTGGCGTTGTTATTATAACCTTCATTTTTTACACTTCCTTTATGCTTAGTTGAGAAGTTTTTTATAAATATTCTCCATATCGGCAATCGTTAATGTTTTCGGATTGTTATTTAACAGTCTTGTTACTTTTGATGCAGCGACAGCCAAATCGGCTACATCCGAACTTTTGACACCAAACGCTTTTAAATCTTGGGGAATATTTAATGTTTGCGTCCAATTTTCTATCTGTTCAATTAATCGTTCTGCTGCATCATGATTGCTCACGTTGCCATCCTCAATGACATGAATTTCTTTTGCTATTATGGCCATTCTTTCTTCAATATGATCTAAATTAAATCGCGTTACATGTGGAAGCAACATTGAATTTGCCTCCCCGTGAGGAATGTGAAACTTACCTCCTAGCGGATAGGCTAATGCATGGACCGCCGCAGTGCCAGCGCTTGTTAAGGCCATCCCCCCATAAGTGGAGCCAAGTAGCATGTCGTGACGCGCGGCAATATTGTCTCCATTCTCATACGCTTCAATGATGCTACGAGCAATCAACCTCATTGATTGCATGGCAAACATGTCACTTATTGGGTTCGCTTTATTGGATATAAAAGATTCGAAGGAATGTGTAAAGGCATCCATTCCTGTGGCTGCCGTAATACTCGGTGGCAAGGACAAAGTAAGAATCGGATCTAAAATAACGAGGGAAGGAAGCAAATGCCTGCTGACAACGCCTTCTTTTAATTCCTCATCAGGGAGAGTCACGATCGCGTTAGGAGTTACTTCTGAACCAGTACCAGACGTCGTTGGAATTAAGATCACTGGAATTCCCTCTTGTTTCACTTTATCTGTCCCTACCATGCTTCTTAACGGCAGAGCATTTGTACTCATAACAGATAATAGCTTTGTTGCATCAAGTACACTTCCTCCTCCTAATCCAATTAAAACATCGTATTTCTGCCCTGCCATTTTTCCGTATAGCTCTTCAATATGACGAACAGTTGGTTCAGGTTCAACTTCCGCTAAGATGTCATATGATATCCCTGCTTTCTCCAACTGCTCGGTAATCATATCATTAAAAGAATTCTCTTTAAAAAATGGAGTTGATACTAGTAAGACATTCTTTATCTCACCAAAAATTGATAAATGTTCATGTAGCTGCTTTAATGAATGTGGCCCAGCTACGATTCTTCCTGCTGTTTGAAATGAATAAAGGCTATTCACTTTTCGACACTCCTTCTATATTAATTGTACTCATTCATGATCTTGATTAGCTTATTTTTCACTTCCTCTGATACGCGTTCAACAGGATATCTCGGTGGTCCAGCTGAAACACCTAGCAGTTCCATCGCTGCTTTGAATACTGCCGGAGTGCTTGCCATATTGGAAGCATCACGAATGGATCTTAATTTCTCCTGAGCCTGTCTTGCCTTAGAAAGCTCCCCATTCTTCCAGTTTTCATAAATGGACACAACAAGCTTTGGATACATATTTGAAGTAGCGGCAATTGCCCCTTTTCCTCCTGCCAATAAAGTCCACAATATTAATGAATCAGCACCTGAATACACAGCAAAATCATCTTCAGTTACTTCTATAAATTTGAGAATTTGATCAAAATTCCCCGTACTATCCTTAATTCCAACAATATTGCTAATCTTACTTAACTTCGCTACCGTTTCTGGCAAAAGCGTGTTATTCGTTCTGCCAGGCATATGATAAATAATGATTGGCAATGCTGTTGCTGCAGCGATTCTTTTATAATGATTGAGTAACTCCTCTTGACTAATGGTCATCAAATAAGGGGTTAGAACTGACACGCTGTCTACCCCCACCTTCTCCATCCTCTGCGTCAATTCAATGGCCTCGCGCGTGTTTATTGCCCCAGTACCGGCACACACTGGAATTCTTCCGTTTACTTCATCTACCACAATTTTGGCAAATGCGACCTTCTCGTCACTGCTCATACTAAAGAATTCACCGTTTGTTCCGAGAATAAATAGACCATGTACTCCCTCATTAATAAGTCGATTTACTTGCTTTCTTGTTGCTCCTTCATCCATTTTTTGATGTTCATCAAAGGGAGTGAGCATAGCAGTAATAATTCCTTCCATTATTGTCACATTCTCCTTTCTGTAAAGCCTAAATAAATTGATTAATACAGATTAATAGAATTGATGAAATGCAAATCCATAATAGGACATAGACTCCATTGTTTTTGCCTATTTCGTAAGATGAAAGCTGCGGCAATAGACCGCTTATTAAAATGTTGGCTCCGCTAAAGGGACTGCCTTGCATCCCTGCAACAAATCCTACGAGTAGCGCACTCGAAAATACGGCTTCGTCCATTCCGAAAAGCTCCGGATTAATTAGCTTCGCTGCGAAGATCATGCCGATAAACTGATGAACGCCGACAGAGGACAACGCTAGAATAAACAGCATTGTAGCTGGAATATAAAAATAGACCGCCCCTTCCACCCCAATCCATGGAAGATGTTGCATGACGACATGATCTATACCGGTTACTTCAAGCGTATGAATAAACAAACTTGCACTAATGATGATGGCGTACAATCCAAATGAACGAGGATTTTCTTTGAAAATTCTAACTATTAATCCTTCATACCAGCCTTTTGCGTCCTTCAGGCAAACACTCCAAATAAATGTGAATGGGAGCACGCTGACTACAATCGTTTCCATAATGCCAAAATGAAACAACCATTCAACCAAAAACAGAAATAAAAAATATCCGCATAAAGGGGCAAACACAAGTATTAATCGACGCTTATTCAGATTCCCATCGTACTCCACAGACTTCTCCGCTGCATCCTCAAAACGCATTTTTCTCTTTGCCATATAATAAGAAAGCCATAAGCCAACAACGACTAATACGAGATTAATTGGCAAAATCGTGATCCATTTCGTTCCCGTCAAATCTATTGCCATCGCAATTGCTGCTCCAACCGGAGTGATCATCATGGCAATTCCAAAAGAACGTCCAATTAACTCAGCTGTGATAGCTTGTCTATCTTTCTGTTGCTCCTTGTGAATAAAAATCACTTTTGCAATCGGAATCGCTGCTAAGTTGATCAAGTTCGCCAAGAAAAAACTAAAATAATGAGCGAGCTTATAAGCAGGTGCTTTTTTATTCAGCATGGCAACGAGCACTTTCAAATCCTTGACAAATTCACCTGCAGGATAGGAAATAAGAGGAATCAAACTAATAAAAAGAATGAGCTTTAATAAATCTGCAAATCCCGCCATCATGTGTAATATCGATTCACCATTTAGCATCACCACAAAAATTGAACATACAATTAACAGTGTTGAAACTAAAAAATAAAACTTTCCAGAGCCTATAAAAGCGGTGAAAAAAAGGAATAGTGATACGTATGTTAAGGACGTCCACAAAAAATCCACCGGATAAACTGTATAGGCCAAATACATGATAAAAGCGGCAGTGAAAGCGAGTCCTCTTATAGCAAATAAATTACGCATTTTTAGCTTTCTTCTTTGGTTTTATTACGAAAAATATTGTTAATATGGTGAAAATAAAGAATAACAAGGCAATTGGCCTAGTGAAAAATGGAGTTAAATCTCCACCACTTTGAATAAGCCCATTTCTTAAATACTTTTCAAAGCTTGCTCCCAATAACAAAGTAATAACGAGCGGCAACGTAGAGAAATTCCACTTATCCATGAAGTATCCTATAACACCAAATATCGCCATAATCCACACATCTTCTATACGAAAGCCAATATTATAGCTACCAGCAATACTCATAACCAAGACAATTGGCAGTAAATATACTTTTTTTGCAGAAAGCAAAAATGGAAATATTCTCGCCCCAATGGTCACCATGAAAACATACATAATAACGACAGAGATAAAAAATGAAATGAATAAACCTGTCATAAAGTCTGGCTGATTTGTAAACAATAGTGGTCCAGGTTGAAGCCCATGCATCTGAAGCCCACCGAGCAGAAGGGCTGTTACACCATCCCCAGGTATTCCAAGAGCAAGCAAAGGAATTAACGCACCGCCGATGACCGCGTTATTCGATGTTTCCGATGCTACAACCCCTTGAATGTTTCCATTTCCAAAAGTTTGCGGTTCCTTGCTGCTCTTTTTTGCTCGGTCATATGCAACAAATGTCGCCAATGATGAACCGATACCAGGCAATATCCCGATGACTGTTCCAATCAGGCTCGAACGGGAAAAATTAGAAGCAGATTCCTTCATATCTTTCATCGTTGGAATTGTTCTTTTCAATTTGCTTTTTGGAATGATCGGTGTACTTTGATCTGTTTCCAGCTCAATAAAGACCCTTGAAATAACAAACAACCCAATCATTGCCGGTACTGCAGGAATTCCATTGCTGAGGAATTCCAGACCGAGCGGATTTCGGTCTGCCGCATTAATGGGATCAAACCCCCACGACGCCAAAATTAAGCCCAAAACCGTTACGATGGCACTTTTAAAGAAATCCCCTGTTAAGCCAGCAACCATTACAAAGGCAAAAAGCATGACCATTGTATATTCAAATGGAGTAAAGGATAGTGCTAGCTTTGCTAGCTGTGGTGCAAGCATAATAAGAAACACCAGCGAAACAAGAGACCCAATTAAATTGGACATTGCCCCCATCCCAAGTGCATATGTCCCCATTCCCTTTTTAGCAAGAGGGTATCCATCAAATGCTGTTGTAACCGACGAAGGGGTTCCAGGCATGCCAATTAAAATCGCTGCAACTACTCCCCCTGATATGCCCCCAATATAAGCAGCTAAAAGTGTTGCAATTCCCGCCAACGGGTCCATTCCATAGGTGAGCGGGAGCAACATAACAACTGCTAACGTTGCTGTTAAACCTGGAATGGCTCCAAAAATGACCCCTAGCACCGTTCCAATCAGAACATATATGATCGTGGGACTTAAAAGAACGTCTGATAATATACTTAAAAAATCCACTTTTCCAGCCTCCCACCTCAAGCATCAAAATAATAAAGTATTAGGAAAATAAACATTAATAAGATTAAAAAGAATGTATAATATTCCGTTTAGCCCTAGACTAAACAAAAGGGAAACGATCCATTTCTTTTTTGCCCAATCAAACATTAGCCATGTGAGCAAGAAGACGAATAGAAGCGATGTGACATAATAACCGATATAAGTAAATCCTAGTACAAAGACAAATAACAAAATCATGGATACGAAGATTTTCATTCGGCTCTTTTTACTGATTATTTGTTGCGTTATTTCTTCATCAGTGCTTTGACCCTTTTCCAATTGCTCAACCTTACGTTGTAAAAGCCACTCTTTGCTAATACCACCTGCTGAAAAAACAATTAAAAGCCACGATAGAATAACAACATAATCCTTTTGATTAAGCACATCGCCATTAAAACCAAGCGTACTAATGTTCGCAGATGTAATTAAAAATACAATGCCACATATCAACAAAGCAGCTTGGATTGCCATATTTCTTTTCATATGCAGCCCCCTAGTTTTCCCTCTATTCAAACAATGCAATATAGGACGAGAACAAAGTTTTTCGTACCTTTGAAATTGGA
This sequence comes from Bacillus methanolicus, assembly GCF_008764295.1. Taxonomy (GTDB): domain Bacteria; phylum Bacillota; class Bacilli; order Bacillales; family Cytobacillaceae; genus Robertmurraya; species Robertmurraya methanolica_A. The sequence continues at coordinate 128,720 of NZ_VTQX01000004.1, forward strand.
GTGTAATTGCAGGAGCAAGCTCACCTTACAATTACACCCCTTTATGATTTACTTATTCATTCAAATCAATGGTCTCTGCTAAACGATCAAACAGCTCTTGTACCTGCTTATTGATGTCTGTAAATTTCTCGATATTCAAAAATTCTGACTGCATTCCATTCGTCGCTGTCATTTCTTTAAAGGCGCTTGTTTCGGCTACTTTTTCAATCGTTTCCTCCCATATATCTAACACTTCCTGCGGAGTACCTTTTGGTGCGTAAAAACCAAATCTGACTACAACATCTGTATCCATTCCAAGCTCACCTAACGATACAGCATCTTTTAAAGCTTCATGAAAATGCCTATCCAAGCTGGACGTGACTAAAGGTATCGCATCTCCAGATTCAACATATTGGATAGAATCAGGTGTTGATGCCATACGCAAATCCACTTGTCCACCAAGATGGGCGGTAATCAAATCTGCACCACTTTGGAACGGGACTAATTTAAACAACCCTTCTGCATCGACCGCCTGAATAATTGCCTCATAGGCTAAATGAGCAGTTGAACCAATGTTGGGAACCCCAACTGAAATACTGCCGGGATTTTCTTTTGCTGCTTGGAGATAGTCATCAAATGTTTTATATTCTGAATTCGCATTGCCCACTAATACATTGGGAGTATAGGCGACTTGTCCAATAAGTTCATAATCTTCATAAGAAATATCTAACTGACCAACCGCATTCATTGCATTTAATGTTGAATGGTGAAGCAAAATAGTATGACCATCTGGCTCAGCTTTCAAAACTTCCTGTAACCCATTTTTCGTATTTGCTCCTGGTAAGTTTACTACCGTAACATTTTCATCAAATAGTTTCTCTTTATTCATCACATCTGCAACTGCTCTTGCAGTTAAATCACTTGTACCACCTGGATCATAAGGAATTACAATCCTCACATCCTTCTCAGGAAAGCTTACTGAATTTCCCCCATTTTCTCCCCCTGAGGAGCTAGAACCACATCCAGACAAAATAACTGCCAATACTACAAATACAAAAAATAAATGTTTGTACCTCATTTTCTTCATCCCCCTTATTTCACATTAAAGTAAACGCTGCCAAAAGTTGGCCTATTCATGCTTTTTGGCTAATTACAGTTCAGCTATATCTTTATAAGCTTGAACGATCTCCTTAATCTCTGCTTTTACAGACTCAGAAACTGGACGCACAGGTAGTCTTGCACTGCCCACGCTTACACCAGCCACATTCATTGCTTCTTTTAAAACAGACGGTAAGCTCCCTTTTTGGAAGGCATTTCGGATCTGTCTCAATTTTCTTTGTTCAAGTTCCGCCCCCTCTAGGTCGCCTTCTTTCCATTTTTCATATATCGATACTACAACCTTCGGAAGTAAGTTGGCTGTTGCTGCAATAGCACCACCTCCACCAGCCATCAATGTCGGCAGGATTAATGAATCGGTACCAACTAAGACCGTGAAGTCAGAACTTTGCGCTTCTAAATTTTTCAGTACATTGTCAAAACTTCCGCTGCTATCTTTAATAGCTACAATATTAGGAATATCCGCTAGCTTTCTGACCGTAGCTGGTGAAAGTGGATTACCAGTCATACCGGGAATATCGTATAAAATAATCGGTATCTTGACTGCCCTTGCGATCATTTCATAATGACATTTCAGTTCTTCCTGTGATAGTTTAACGAAATATGGGGTAATGACAGAGACTGCCTTTACACCGATTTCCTCCATTTGTTTTGTTAATTCAATGACTTCAACTGTACTATTTCCTCCTGTTCCTGCGTATACTGGAACGCTGCCCCCTGCTTCTTCGACAGCGATCTTGGCAATCATGATCTTTTCTTCATTTGTTAGTGAGAAAAACTCTCCGTTGCTCCCCAAAATAAATACACCGTGACAACCTGCTTCCATAACGTTTCTTACAAGATGTCTCAATACTTTTTCTTCCACTTTCCCTTGCTCGTCGAATGGAGTGACTAGAGCTGGTATGATGCCGTAGGGTTTAAACATTTACATTTCCTCCTCGCTGTTTTTTGGTGCGAGTTCTGCTGCCATCTTTAATGCCTCTAACAACGAACCTTCATCCGCTAAATTTTTTCCAGCTATATCAAAAGCTGTACCATGGTCAACGGAGGTTCGAATAATGCCCTCTTTTAGCCCCACTGTGATATTAACTCCAGCTTCAAGTCCTAACACTTTTACTGGACCATGCCCTTGATCATGATAACAGGCAACAACAATGTCAAAATCTCCTCTTATCGTTCTGAAAAATAATGTATCGGCTGGATACGGACCCGAAACCTCGATTCCTTCTTCCTGTGCTTTTCGAATACCAGGAATCAGCTTTTCCTCTTCTTCCCCATTTCCAAATAATCCATTTTCTCCAGCATGCGGATTAATTCCACATACAGCGATTCGAATTTGGGTGAATCCTGCTCTTTTCAATGTTTCATGGGCTAGACGAATCACCTTATAAGTGCGATCAGGATTAATTAAATCAATCGCATTTCGCAATCCAACATGCGTTGTTAAATGGATGACCTTTAATTTGGGCGCCGAGAGCATCATGGAAAAATCCTCTGTCCCTGTTAAATCCGCGAGAATTTCTGTATGCCCTGGGTACAAATGTCCCCCTTTATGAAGCGCTTCCTTATTTAAAGGTGCAGTGCATATTGCGTCAATTTTTTTCTCCAACGCCAAAGCAACCGCTTCCTTTATATAACAAAAGGCAGCGTGACCTGCTTCAGCACTTACTTGCCCGTATGGGAGATCGACTGGCAATAAGGATAAATCAATGCAGTCTATCGTCCCTTTTTTAAAAACTCCTTCTTCAGGTGAATCAATGATATGAAATGTTACACTGTCTTTTAGCAAAGCTGCTTCTCTTTCTAATATTTTTGCATCTCCAATCACAACTGGACGAGACATTTTATAAACTTCATTCGACCTTAACGCCTTCAAGATAATCTCAGGTCCTACACCAGCTGCATCTCCCATGGTTATACCAATGATCGGCCGCATTTTAACCTGCCCCCTCTCAAGATGGATAATGATTGTAGTAATGAACTCTCTGCTCCAAACCCTCCTGCTTTTGTAATAGCAGTAATTTCTTTTGGATGTATGAAAGTACCGATTGGTATCCCATTCTCCACTTCATCCAATAGCTTAAATTCATGGATGCCCATAGCAAAACATACTTTTTTAGCCGTATCCCCTCCCGTAAGAAATATTCTATTAATCTCAAACTTCTCCAAAGTCTTTGCCGTTATTAACCCTAATGTTTCCGATATTTTTTCACTAACCATCGTTGCCGTCATTCCAAAAGCTGCACCTGTATCCTGTGCTAGTTTAACTTCTTCTGGATTGCCTGATGAATATAAAACAATGTCGAAGTTTTCCTCCATTCCTAACTTAATGGACTCGAGCACTCTTGTTATTTCTTTTTTATACGCTTCCTCGCCCGCTACAATGCAGTGAGAGTTCACTTTAATGGCTTTTACGAAGGGGTCAGATGAGACGATTTCAAGCTGTTTTCGGGTATTTTTATGGACGCTCCCGATAACCATTAATACGGGATGCTCATTTCTACCTAACTCGAATTCATGTTGATTTAACGATTGACCTTCCACAAGGTAATCAGCCAACCCTGCTGACCCGGACCAAACAACTTGGTAATCTGTAGCTTGAACAAAATTACTGATTTTTTCCAAATCCTTATTTGTCACTGCATCGAACACTAACAATGGGACCTGTTCAGCATAATAATCGGCCAAGCTCCTCTGAACATGGGCCTCTCCTTTGGCCAAATCGGCTACTGTGATGATGCCTGCTCTCAAATTCATGTCCTCTTCCAACATCTCCACAATATTTGACCTTACAACAGGTGTTTTCGGATCATCGGCAAATTCCGTTTTATGTAGCGGCTTTCCATCAATAAAAAGAACGCCGTTTTCTACTGTTCTACCATTATCCGGATAAGCAGGAGCAAAAATCATAAAATCAGGTCGAAAGCTATCATACACTGCTTGCATTTCAGCTCCAATCTTCCCCCTTAGTGTCGAGTCCACTTTTTTATAAACGACTTCAGGATTCATTTTTTTGATGAGCACAGAAGTTTGTTTGACACGCTGATAAGCTTCTTCAGCAGATAAGGCCCTGCTGTCTGTATCAATGACCAGAACATCCAGGTCAGACTGAAGAGGACTTTCACTGGACATCCACACAGATGTCATAAACCCTTTTCTCGCAAATTTAACACCTGTATCATTTGCCCCCGTTAAGTCATCTGCTATAATCCCAACCCTCAAAATTTCTCCTCCTAATTCCAAAATCCTTAAAATTCAGCAACCGCTTACAAATATGTTGAAAAAAACAACACATCCTCCATGATTGCATCGTTTTTTATTTCATAATTTTAAGATAACGGCAATATGTTTAAAAATCAACACAAAAATATGATATTAAGTTAATACATTGAAAATAGTTGCATTTTGAAACAAAAATAGCTAAAAAAAGACTGGATACTTAACTTCCAGTCTCTTTCTCTTTATTTATTATTCAACTTTCTCCATAAGGTTGAACGATTTATCCCTAACCGTTTTGCTACTCTGGACTGGTTCATATTTTCTTGCCGCATCACAATATCAATAATGTCTGCCTCTATCGCCGTCAAAGGCTGCTCAAGATTAATCACTTGTCCATCTGACCCCTGATTTTCTTGCAAAATCGGCAAAACTTCTTCGGATATATATTCATCAGCAGTTACTTTAACAAATTCTTCTACCATTTTTTTTAGTTCAATCAAATTTCCATTCCACGGATGACGCTTCATTATATCTATCACTTCGGACCTGACTCCGACAATTTGTTTTCCATATCGTTCATTGTAATGAACGATAAACGTTTTTACCATTTCTTCTAGCTCCTCCATTCTTTCTCTCAGAGGAGGGAAATAGAGCAGACTTTCATTTAATAAACGGTAAAGCTCCGGATCGAAACGATTTTGATTGGCATTTAGAACATCATGTTCACCAATAAAAGCAAACACTAGATGAGCTCTTATCTTGCTGTATAACTGCATGAACTTTTCCTGTTGTACAATGGATGTGTTTTCAACACCTTTAATATAAATCAAATCGGGCTCGTCCATTTCCTTTTCAAGCATTATTAAAAATTGATTGAAGCTCTTCATTGTTATCCTGCCTAGCTTCACCTCTATTAGAACGCTCCCCTTTGGAAAGTGAGACTTAAATAACGATTGCATAAACATACTCTTTCCTGCACCCTCTTCCCCGCTAACAGCAATTGGAAGATGAGATTCCATTCTTTTTTTCCCTACAGCTACCGCATTATGAAAGAGGGCAGATGAAAGTAACAGCTGTGGGTAGCTTTCCATTTTATGATAGAAAACGACAGGGATTTCTTCCTTCAATTGGTTCGGCCTTTGTAATGAAAAAATATAAAGGGGCCTCTGTTTTTTTCTTTGAAAATAATTAGCCTTTATCGTGTACAGCTCATCTGTATCCTGGATCGCAAGCTGGTACTGCAGCTTCAACCCACTTTTGATAAACTGCACGATTTTTTTAAAATAGGGCTGCACTTCAAAGAGTGATAATACACTCCCCTGCACGATTGGCTCTATTTGCAGCGTCTTGTAAAAAGATTGATTGGCAAAACGCACTGTACCATCCTCTTCTATTAAGGCAATAGGCGTATCAACCTCGTATAGAATATTTTGATAAAACATTGTTTCTTCACTTAATCTTTCTAATGCCTGGTGCATATGTTTTGCCTTTTCAAAAGCCTCTATAATCGATTCTCTTCCAGAGGTGATTAACACTCCCTGCAATCCCATCTCATTTGCCAAACGAACCGTTATCGTATCGCCAACAATAATCTTTACACCATTCTCCTTCGCCTTTCGTATTGCTAGCTCCACTTCATCCTTATGCGTAATAACCGTATAAGCAATATCAATATCAATCAGTTTTGAAATTGATTCAAACCCTTGAATGATATTTTTAAATGCAATCATCTCCATCGGCTGTTGATATCCTTTTAATAACGTTAAAATGCGTAAAATATCATAACCTGAGACTTCTATATCAATAACTGGAATAGATGTATGCTCTCTAAGCATGTCTGCGGTTCCACCACGGCTAATAATAAAATCAATCTCTTCATCCTTATAAGTCTCCAACAACAGTAAGCTTTCTGTTAAGTCTGCCATATGAATGATAATCTCAAATGAAGCGAGATCACCCTCCATCGCTTTTATCGATTCCATCAAACCTTGATAAGGCGCAATAACCAATACTTTTATCTTCAGATTCACCATTTTTCACACCTACAATCCTAATTTGCTCCCTCTGAATACGCTTTAACAAATATATATATTGCAACAATCATTATAATTACTTTCATAATATATGTAACCATTTCATTTTGCAACAATAATCAAATTGATTATATGTAAGATTTTCCAGTTTAAAAGAAAAGAAGGGAATGAATCGTGATTAGAGAGGAAGAAGAGAGGAAGAAAAAAAGCCAAACCTCTATGCGTGAGGCTTAGCTTTTTGGTGGAGCTGTTCAATATATGCATATGCTTGATCGATTTCTTCTTCCGTGTAATTTTGCTTCTTTTTAAGAGTGTGAACTTTTTCCTCGACCTCTTTTCTATCGAGATTATCAAAATAAAGAATGGTGGACACAAGCTCAAGAAATCGTGCACTTTGCTCATTCATGTCGGTCATGCAATCCTCAAGGCATGGCATATCAATTTCATTTAAACTAAGGAACTCTTTACCTGTTTCCGTTAAAGTGTAACGATATTGATAATATCCACCTTTATTCTCCTTCACTTCATCGACAAATCCCATATTACAAAGCTCTTCCATTCGTAAGGTTAGCTCTTCAGAGTATGGCCCGTAAAAATGAAATTGAAATCGTTCCTGGAATGGGAATGTTATTTTCTTCGCAATATATATCATCTTTTGCAGCTTCTTCCGACCAGTTATTTCACCTGAAGCGGCAAGTGCTTGCATCAGCTTAGCGTGATCTTTTAACAAGACAAGGTCAACTCCTTATAATTCTAAAAGCGTTCGAATTTGCTCTTTTATATTTTTCTTTGTCGTATCATCGATTAATAAATCCTCTGGATAATAGAGCTTATGATCGGTTCTTCTTTTTCCAGAAATAGCATCGACAATCTCGGACTCACGGGAAAGTTCTCGAATGTCCCCATTGCCCATAAGTAGTTGAATAGGAAGCCTCTCCTCCTCTTCTCCTGGTCGATAGAAGTCATAAGGAAGGTCCGATGAGGAATCGACAACTAAATAATATTCTGGGTCCAACCCAGCCTTTATAAAAAGCGTCGAGAGTTCTGCCAGCTTCTTATATTCCTTCGCAGGATCAAATTCCACATACTTAAATAGATTTCGATTCACAAATCGCTTACATAAATCACTTAATATGTCATCCTCTTCATCCTGCCACATTTGAAAATAGTAGAGGATAATCGATTCATCTAGCTTTAAATAGTCTTCTAAGGTGAGAGTGTCCTCAAAAATGGAGGTAAAATGGGTTGGCTCTTGATGAAAAACGTATTGATCGTGATACAGTTCTTTTGCTCTGTGCAAGATTTTCGTCAAAATCACTTCCGCACTTCGAGTTACAGGATGGAAATATACTTGCCAGTACATTTGGTACCGGCTCATAATGTAGTCTTCTACAGCGTGCATCCCTGTTTTCTTAATAACGACCTGATCCTCATGGGGGCGCATCACACGCAAAATTCTTTCCATATCAAAATGACCGTAGCTCACACCGGTAAAATAGGCATCTCTTTGTAAATAATCCATTCGGTCTGCATCGATTTGACTTGAAATTAAACTGATCACAATTTTATTCTCAGACGTCTTTCCAATTACCTCTGCCACACGTTTCGGAAAATTAGGCTCCACCCTCGAAAGCACAGCATTTACTTCTGTGTTCCCTAAAATAATGGCCTGAGTAAAATATTCATGATCAAGGGCAAATACTTTTTCAAAGGAATGGGAGAACGGACCATGGCCAAGATCATGAAGTAACCCTGCACAAAGAGATAGCAAGCGATCCTCTTTGTTCCATTTTGGCCTATCGACAAAAACGTCATCGACAATTCTGCGGATAATTTCATACACTCCTAAAGAATGATTAAAACGGCTATGCTCTGCACCGTGGAAGGTTAAAAAGCTTGTCCCTAATTGTTTAATTCTTCTAAGCCTTTGAAATTCCTTTGTGCCGATCAAATCCCAAATTACTTGATCCCGAACGTGAACATAGCGATGTACAGGATCTTTAAATACCTTCTCTTCCTTCAGCTTTTGCTCAGCGTAATCCATTTTCTACCTCCTCTCCATAAAGCATCCCGGCATCGTTACGAAACGAACTTATCTAGTTATACATTATATCCTTGTTCCATTTACAAATCATTACATAATGAAAAAATTAGAGAAAATTCGACAAAAGTCCTAGAATCAACAAAAGAAAAAATCACCTTTAATGAAAATTCAAGAAAGGTGATCGACATTTGGAAATACGACATTATTTTTTTAATTTTTTATTCACTTTTTCCATTAATTCCTCTTCTGTTAACGCAGCCAACGGACGATTATTAACAAAAGCAAAAGTCTTCTTTCGCCCAGGGCCACAATAAGATTGACAGCCAATATCAATTGTCGCATCGGGATCGATGGCTTTTAGTTTCGGAATCAATGTTTTTAAGTTCACGGCCTGACAATCATCGCAAACTCGAAATTCGTTTGCCATAGTATTACAACCCTTTCTATCAATCGATCATCTATACGGATATAATTATACTTTTTTGCCAATCATAAGGCTTAAATAATGAATTTACACATTCGCCATTTTACCTCTTCTCTTAGCCGATTGCAAGTTCACACATCTCTATCGATTTGGAAAAATTTTAAAAAATCTACTATCCTTTTAATCACTTTTGTATAAACCTTTGCAAAACTGGTCATCCTGTGACTAAGCACGATAAAAAATTAGAATTAAACACATAAGGGGTTGAAAAAAATGAAGGTTCGTCAAGACGCATGGACAGACGAAAATGATTTATTGTTAGCAGAAACTGTACTAAGACATGTACGCGAAGGAAGCACACAGCTAAACGCATTTGAGGAGGTTGGTGATAAGCTCAATCGAACTTCGGCAGCATGTGGATTCCGGTGGAATGCAGTTGTTAGACATCGCTACGAAAAAGCGCTGCAGTTAGCAAAAAAGCAACGTAAACAAAGGCAAAGAATGCTAGGGAAGGAACAAGGTGGAAAAAAGAAATTACTATATTCACCGCCCACTCCTTCGATGGACGAGATGACCTTTTTGTCTCAAACAGCAGAGACAGACGTACAACCAAGCGGCGAAATGAGTGTAGCAACACCTGTTGCAACACAAACATATACTGGACAACTAAATTTGGAAATGGTGATCTCCTATTTACAGAATCTAGATAGTTCTAATTTTCAGGTTGATATATTAAAAAGTGAGAATGAAAGATTGAAACGTGAAAATGCCGAAATGCGTAAAACAAACCAGGAACTGCAAGCAAAAATCGAGCAGTTGGAACAAAACACTGTCACCATCCAAGAAGATTACGAGACCCTCATGAAAATCATGAATCGGGCAAGAAAACTTGTTTTATTTGAGGAGGAAGAGCGTCCTGCCTCCACATTTAAGATGGATCGCAATGGAAATCTAGAAAAAGTAGCTGAGTAACAAGGGGGATATGGCGAAGAACTTTCTGAACTTAGCCGTAGATCTTGTTTAAACAGAGCTGGTGCTAAACTATTATTGGCTCATTATGTATGAAGCCTTGGTTTCGCACATGGGCCCAAGATCAACACCGACAAATTACAAAGCCTAACAATAAAAAGATTTTCTTTTCGAGGAGAAAGGTTGGTAACAATATCTTTCTTAAGAAAGCCGTAGCAAAACTAAATGCTACGGCTTTTTACTGTCCAGAAAAGATCTTTTGATTGCGCTCTATTACCCGTTCATGATAGCTCTGAAAAAGGGGTAATTCTTCTTCAGTTAAGGTTCCTGCATATAAATGTTCACTATTCCTCCGCAGAACTTGCAGTAAGCGTAGCATAACATCCTCTACCGTTAAATTTCGCTGCGTTAATTCTGATAATGAGGCCATCACAACCGGATTAATTTCTGGATATTCAAATTTGGTTTCAGATTGCCTTTTTCCTAATCGATAAAACTCTTGAATGAGCTGAGCCCGTTCACTTCCACTCCCATTGACGCAGAGATAGATTTGCACAGCAACCCCTCTGCGCAGACGCCTTTGCGATATGCCAGCGAACTTTCTTCCGGCAATACTTAAGTCATAGCTACCGGGGCAATATGAGCCGACAATTTCCCGCGCCTCAATTTCCACATTTAGATCGGCAAACATCGCTGCAACTAAAGCGAGCATTGCATCATAGCCACGATTTATATCAATGCCATTCTCTGTTTCCGGGAAAATAAGCGACACATTTAAGACGCCTTCGTCAAGGACAACTGCCAACCCACCTGAATTTCTCACAATGTAACGATAACCACGTTCCTCCAAGTGCTGCAATCCATCCGCTAAATAGGGCAGCTTCGTGTCCTGTATCCCCAGAACGATCGTATTATGATGCACCCAGGACCTTGCTGTTGCTGGTGAGAGGCCTGCTCCAACTGAAGCACATAAACAATCATCCATGCCAAAAGATTGAAGAGCATTGACATGTAAGCCAACAACCGATTGGTCTATCACTCGCCACACTTTTTGACTTAATAAGTCTTCCTGCATCCCTTTGTTTTCTCCTTCTACTCACTTTTATTAATCAATTTATTATATTATGTTTTCTTTTTAGTGAAAAAACAACTCCTATAAAGGAAAGCGATTTGAAAGCTTGGGCTTCCTTCGGCAGAAAAAACGAGCAAAAGGGTACCCCGTTAAGCATTAGCCCTTGTGGATACCCTATTGCCTTTTGCCATCCCCCTTAAAGGGAAGGCAGCATAGAATTATTGTTCTAAAGCTTGCGCCGCTGTAATAAGAGAAAGCTTGTAGACATCTTCTTCATTACAACCTCTTGATAAATCATTGACCGGACGGTTTAATCCTTGCAGGATTGGTCCTACCGCTTCGAAATTTCCAAGGCGTTGCGCAATTTTATAACCAATATTTCCAGCCTCTAAGCTCGGGAAAACAAATACATTCGCATCACCTTTAAGAGGGGAATTTGGCGCTTTTTTCTCCGCAACTGATGGAACAAAAGCGGCATCAAATTGGAACTCACCATCTAATACAAGTTCAGGGTTTAATTGTTGAGCAATTTTAACCGCTTCTGATACCTTTTCCGTTTCCGGTGATTTCGCTGAACCTTTTGTTGAGAAGCTTAGCATTGCTACGCGCGGTTCAATATTAAACATTTTTGCTGTAGTCGCACTCTCAAGAGCTATTTCTGCTAGATCTTGACTGTCTGGAGAAATATTGATCGCACAATCAGCAAAGACATATTTCTCATCACCACGAACCATGATGAATACACCGGATGTCTTTTTCACGCCTGCTTTTGTTTTAATTATCTGCAAGGCAGGGCGAACGGTGTCTGCTGTTGAATGAGCTGCACCACTTACTAAACCATCAGCTTTATTCGTATGTACAAGCATCGTTCCGAAGTAATTTTCATCTAAAAGGATTTTTCTAGCATCCTCTTCTGTAGCCTTCCCTTTTCTTCTTTCAACAAAAGAAGCAACCAACTCCTCCATATGCTCATAAGCTTTCGGATCGTAAATCTCCATTCCGTTTAAAGAAACATTCAAGCTTGTTGCCTTCTCTTGAATCTCTTGGACATTCCCAATAAGAATAGGTGTTAAAACTTTTTCGTCTGCTAATCGAGCTGCTGCTGCAATGATTCTTTCATCCAAACCTTCTGGAAAAACGATTTTCACTTGCTTGCTGCTTGCCTTTTCTTTTAACGTTGAAAATAAATCACTCATATGTCATCCTCCTTATATTGAAAAAAATAATATAAACTATTCATTTACTTAACCTATCTCTATCATTTCGCGGGGCAAAAAGGATCCACCTTCATTAGCATACCCTTCTCATATAAATTTTCAAGAAGTCGAGCAAATGAGAACGTTTACTTTGAAAAAGTTTATATATTCTTAAAAGTTGAATATTTGAATGTTGAGTTTCCTTTTTACTATTTACGAAAAAGCACGGATTTAACCAGCATAATTTCCTTATTTATCCTAAAATGGAAGTTGTCTTTCCATTCAAGGTTTATTCATATTTTTAATGGTGAAACTATGTTATAGTAATTTTAATTAGTGAATGATTTCTATTGAAATCGCCACATTTTAGTACATATTTAGGAGTGATGAGTGATGAGTGAAGCGGTTAAAACGCTCGATGGTTGGTATTGTCTACATGATTTCCGTGCAATGGACTGGACGACTTGGAAAATGATATCTCCAGAAGAAAGACAAGCAGCCATTCACGAGTTTTTAGGTCTAATCGAAAATTGGAACCGTACGCAAGACGATAAAAAGGGTAGTCATGCATTATATACGGTTGTTGGTCAAAAAGCAGATTTTATGATGATGATTTTACGACCAACAATGGAAGAATTAAATGAACTTGAAACTGAGTTTAACAAAACAAAGCTTGCTGAGTTTACAGTTCCTATGCATTCGTATGTTTCAGTGGTAGAGCTAAGCAATTATTTACCATCTGATCAAGATCCATACCAAAACCCAGAAATTTTGGCACGTCTCTATCCAACGCTTCCAAAAGCAAAATATGTTTGCTTCTATCCAATGGACAAGCGCCGCCAAGGAGAGGACAACTGGTATATGCTTCCAATGGAGGAAAGACGCAGCTTAATGCGCAGCCATGGGATGATCGGACGAAGCTATGCTGGACAAGTAAAGCAAATCATTACTGGTTCGGTTGGTTTTGATGACTACGAATGGGGTGTAACACTGTTCTCTGATGATGTTCTCCAATTCAAAAAGCTTGTTTACGAGATGCGTTTCGATGAAGTGAGTGCACGTTACGGAGAATTCGGTTCATTCTTTGTTGGAAACATCCTTGAAGTTAACCGAATTGAATCATTTTTACACGTTAATTAATTATTTTTGAATAGAGGGCGTCTTAAATGCGAAAGCTTTTGAGACGCCCTTTAAAACGAAGCCCTAAAATAAGACTTTCCTCGTTATTACAACCATCTTCATGAAAACCACCAAAAAATATGACGCTTTCGCATCATTACGTATTGTGAGTGTTTGCGGTTTACTGCTGCTTTTTATCCTTCTCAGCAAAAACAAACACCATGACCTTCAGTAGGATCCAGTTGCTCTTTAGTACTTACTAAAGCGCCTTTTTTTGCCTTAAAATCTTCAAATTTCTTCATTACTTTCCCAGCTTGTCTAGTGTCATAAAAGAAAAAATAGAATCATAACTATCCAATAGGATCTAATTTATCGTAAGTTTCATATGTAAAAAACGAACATATTCTTCGCATAGAAAAATATATATAGTGATAGCTCAACTTCTGCATTGCTTCATTATGAAGATCTGTTCAATTGTCCAAAATCGTTCGTTTTTTGTTTAGTGTAAGAAAATATTAAAATTACATTTATTTTTAGGAGGGAAGTCAATTGACGTACAATCCCAATTCTTATTCAAAAACACCCTATTATGGATACCAACAGCCTACCTATGGATACGGCGCTCCAGCAGGTCAAGCACCGACAGCGCCTCCAGTGCAGACAGGAACCATGTTTCCAACTGCCGGAGGACAACAGCCGACACAGCAGATTCCAGGAATGCTGCCACTGGAACAGTCTTATATTGAAAACATTTTACGTTTAAACAGAGGAAAATTAGTAACGGTGTATGCAATGTTCGACACAGTCTCTGCTGAAGGTCCATCGACACGAACCTTTAGAGGAATTATTGAAGCAGCTGGAAGAGACCATCTGATTATTAGCGATCCAGAGTCTGGCACGCGCTATTTAATTCCAATGGTTTATTTTGGCTATGCCACATTTGACGAGGAATTAGAGTACGACTATCCATACGGAGTACCGGGGGCAACCGCTTACCCACCGAGGTAAAAAAGCATAAGAACCTGTGCTAAGTCCATGTTAAATTTTATGAAAAGGCTTTTTGAAACAGAATGTGATAAATCGATCTAAAGCTTATTTCGTGTAAAGCCTTCATTGCGCTCATCTTACAATTATCCTGAAAGAAAGCATGAGCCAAAATTGAACATCGCCTAATAAAAGCCAATATAAAAACGGGATCCCCCTTGAGGTTCCCGTTTTTACATTATTTTTACAGCTGCAATCACAAGCAATAACCACGCTGCCAAAAAGGCTATGCCACCCAATGGAGTAATTGCCCCAAGCACGGAAATTTGCGTTACGGCAAGGATGTATAGGCTCCCCGCAAAAAGAATGATTCCGATAAACATAAGCCATCCAGACCATGTTAAGAGCGCACTTGCTGGATATTTACCAAGCAGTATCGCAATAATAAATAGACCTGTTGCGTGAAACATTTGATATTTGACCGCTTTTTCCCAAATATTTATATATTTTGGTTCAAGCTTCCCTTCTAATCCATGCGCTCCAAACGCACCTAATGCGACTGCTAAAAAAGCATTGATCGCACCTAAAATAATTAATATTTTCATGTTCATTCTCCTTTGGCGCAAAAAATTGCAGATTTGCTTAATAGACTGACGTTATTCTTTAACCATGTTCAGTGCTCTCTGGTACATTGCAGCTCCTGCAAACTAAATGGCGTAGAACAATGCTAAGCGTTTAAAAGTCAAAGAGAGAATCACCGTTTGCTTCATCATCTACTTTCATTTTTGCTGGCTGTTGATATTGAACTGCCCGCTGAGGTTCGATAGGGGAAGATTGCGGAAATGATGACATTGGGCGTTGGCGACTTGTCTCCTGCTCCAATGCCAACTCACACAATGTTTTAATTGCATAGATCTTCTCTCTTATTCGCACTTCCGAGTCGCTTTGTTTCGCCTGCTTTAACTCTTCCTCTATTTTATCAAGCAATGATTGCATCGAAATATTCATTTTACCACCTCACAGTTATCTACTTTACCATATCATATCTTACAGAACGGGATTTTAAAAAAGAAATAGATTCCATGAGGGAAACGAACGGCGTAATGCTTATTTCTTCTCGTATTTCAAACACTTATGTCCTGAAGCTCGCAAAACCTCTTGAGAAGGAAGCCTGCTTGTTTTAAATTGGAAGGCCCGGCAACCCTTTGGAAACTTCTTATCCCACGTAACGTAAAAATGTTTGCAGGCAAAACAATTGATTCGTTCTTCCTTCAATATCGTCAACCCTTTTCATTTTAACTCATTTTCTACTGTTATTTCAGATTCAAAGCTCAGTCCCCAATCAATTTCTTTTCTATTGCCCTTTCTCAATAATTGATTAATTCGCGAAAACGGTCTACTTCCAAAAAAGCCTCTATGAGCCGATAAGGGACTTGGATGGGAGGAAGCCATGACAAAATGCTTCTGCTCATCGATCAGACTCCGCTTTTTTTGAGCCGGCTTTCCCCAAAGCACAAAAATAATTGGAGTTTCCCTATCGTTTAGGCATGTAATAATCCTATCCGTAAACGTTTCCCAGCCTCTTCCTTGATGGGAATTGGCTTCCCCTGCTCGGACCGTTAGAACCGTGTTTAAAAGGAGAACGCCCTGCTCCGCCCATTTTTTTAAGTAGCCATGATCTGGAATGTTACAGCCTAAATCTGCTTCAAGCTCCTTATCAATATTTTTAAGTGATGGCGGAATTGGAACCCCAGGTAAAACAGAAAAGCTCAATCCATGTGCTTGATTTGGACCGTGATAAGGATCCTGACCTAAGAGCACAACCTTCACATCATCAAATGAGGTTAAATTAAGCGCCTGAAAAATATATTCTTGCGCTGGATAGACAATCGAATGCTCATATTCCATTCGCACAAAATCGATCAGCTCTTGAAAGTATCGCTTTTCCATCTCCGATTTCAATTTCTCGCGCCAATCTCGATGCAAGAGACTATTGATGTTCATAGTGTACAGTCACCTCATAGCCGATTTGTTCAAAAAATTTCTGCAATGTTTTTTCAGCATTTGCTTCAGCCATTTGCAACAGCCCCTGAGCCATCGCCTCTTCCTTCACAAGTTCCTTTGCTTCTGCAGCCAGTTCAAAAGCTTCCTCCCAATTAACCTCCGCACGGAAAATCCCTTCGACCGAAAAAGCTTGTACATGATCAAAGTCTAATGATGGCTCTTGAATAATGGTCGCAGAAGGCAACGTGATCTCTAACGTCTTTTCTTCTTCGTCTATTCTTAAATTCTCGGCATTCACATTTTCTAAGTCAACCCCTGCCGTTACTGTACCAGGTACAACTAATAATAACTTTCTTTTTGTCCCAGGAATATTCGTTGATATTTCCTTTCCAAACAACTGGTTATCCTCTTTTTCAATTACCGCCTTTACAAATGCTTGGGAAGAGGCCAGTGAAGAGAGCTCCTTCATCTGTTCTATGAAGCTACCTTTTTCCACCTTTGCTTCGGTTCCAGAAAAGAGCTTAAAAGTTCCAATTCCAATTACAGTTCCAACTAATAATAGCGCAACTAAAATAACGATTATTTTCAAATACCACTTCCGAAGACCTACTTTTAAAAAGCCTTTAAAAGTTGGCGTTCTTTTATTTATATCTAAAGCAGCCGTAGTTGCCGTCTGCTCCTTACCTTGCTGAAGTTCATTCATGATCGCATCAAGCTGTGCTAATATTTTCTCATCATCTCTCTTTTCCATTATCCTCGCCCTCCTAATCCTATGTCCTTCTACCTATTATAAAGGAAAAAGAAAGAATCGATAAGATTAATAGATTTTCCATTTCGCATAGACTGGCAGTTACACCACTATGCCAGCATCTTCTTAACCATTAGTCTTTGTTATAGTGACTCGTTTCGAGGTTGCCCAATGGACTGGCTGTTCTCCTTCTAGATGCGCTTTTTCGCAGGCAAGGACGATTTGCATTTCTCACAGAATCCTCACCTTCCGTTCCAATCAATAGGAAGGGCATCCACAAACAGAAACTTTCCAGCAATAAAAATACCTCCTTGCCATTACAGCAAAGAGGTATGTCATTTACATTATCCAAGCAATCTTTGGTAAATGGAGCGGGCCTGTGCTAAATCTTTTGTTCCATGGATGAGGGCTCGTCCATCTTTAAAAATCACGATTCGATTAGCTTCCATTTCGATTGATAATAAGTATGGATTTCCTTTCACTTCATAGTGAATCGAGCTTAAATGAGCGGCGAGCTCATTGAGATCCACCTCTCCTTCCTTTGACGGACGGATTTGCACCGTGTCTCGACCACATAACACTTCTGATTTCATCAAATTCTCTCGACTTAAGTATGGATACGTTCGCTCACTACCACAGGATAAGCAGCTTTCATCCTTTGCTCTCGACATTTTCATGCTGCTATATTGATTCCTCCATAAATCGAAGCTAACGAAAGAGTGACGCAGTGCCTCCCAGTCTTCCACGAGAATTTTTAATGCCTCAGCCGTTTGATGAGCCACAACCATCTGCACAGTTGGGGCAATAATCCCAACTGTATCACAAGTCATTCCCTGTACAGGAAGAGACTTAAGCAAGCAATTAAGACATGGCGTCTTTCCAGGGATAATCGTGAAACTCATCCCAAAGCTTCCTACACAAGCACCGTAAATCCAAGGAATTTGATATTTATGGGCAATATCATTAAGCGCCATTCTTGTCTCAAAATTATCAGTCGCATCAAGGATGAGATCGACGCCCTTCACAAGTTCATCAAGCATTTCAGGAGTCGCATCACCAACTACGGCACAAAGCTCTACATCAGAGTTAATCGCACTTAATCGCCGTTCTGCAGCCACAGCCTTCGGCAGTTTTTGTAGCACATCTTCCTCCGTATAAAGCTGTTGTCTTTGGAGATTGCTTGCTTCCACATAATCCCGATCGACAATCGTTAATTTCCCAACCCCTGCCCGAGTCAATATTTCACCATTGCTGGAACCGAGTGCGCCTGCACCAATCATGAGAACATGCTTTGCTCGCAGCTTCTCTTGTCCATTTTTCCCAATCGGAGCAAATAACATCTGTCTTGAATAGCGTTCGTACATCACTATCCCTCCTTTCCAGGTAGAAAAAACTGCCCAACGGACAGTTTAAATGAAAATCATTCTAAAGGCTGATTGTAAAGCACACAAACCCTTGAGAAATGCGAAGTTACTCTAACAGGGCATATACGTAACTTTACAATGAAAGCAATTTGTAGCTAGACAAGGGCAAGCAACGAAGAATGCGAGCGTTCGCCATCTGTCTGGAAATTAACCTCCGCTCACAGGAGGAATAAACGCAACTTCATCGCCTGCTTCAATAACATCCTCATTTGAAGCAAATTCTTCATTTATCGCTGTCATCGCAGAGTCAAGCTTCTGAAGGTTATATTCCGCTGCAAGTAATTCCTTCACTTCAGCAACTGTTCTCCCCGCTACATCGATGCGAATATTTTCTTCACCAACCTCATCCTTTAAATGAGCGAAAAATAGAATTTTATTCATATAAATCCTTCTCCTCTGGTTTTCCTGTAGGATATGCGACCTTTTCGAGCTGATCACCAATCCACTCTTCTCCGTCCTCCCAATGCTCCTTCTTCCAAATGGGAACGATTTCTTTAATTCGCTCGATCGCATGGCGATTGGCTTCATATGCATCAGCACGGTGAGGGGTTGACACAGCAATCACTACCGCTACATCGGTAATGTCTAATCTCCCAACACGATGGGTGATCGCTACCTCCGCGCCTGGCCACCGCTCTTTAATTTCATCACCAATTTGCTCAAGCTTTTTGACAGCCATTGACTCATAGGCCTCATAAATTAAATAAAGGGTCTTTTTTCCCTTCGTTAATTCCCTGACTGTTCCAATAAATGTCGTAATTGCCCCTGCATTGCGCTGTACAACCTTATCAATTACTGCTTGTATATTAATTGGTTCTTTTGCAATTTCAAAATTCATCATCTAGCACCCTCTTCAACGTCATTGTAAATTTCTCGGCTCCGCATTTACTACAACAGAATAGCCACCAATTGCCTCCACTCTAGCCTGAAACTCCTTTGACTGAATGATGCCTACTAATTGCTGCCCTCGGTCACTTTCAAAGAAAGCCTTTGTCATGAGCAGATCGTACTCTTCATCAGCGATCGCAATAAAATCTAAGCCCATCGCCTTTGCTGCCGGGTAAATTCCAAGACCGACCGCTTTCGGACTGCCCTTCACCTCAGCTGCAACACTAAGATGGGAAAACA
This sequence comes from Bacillus methanolicus, assembly GCF_008764295.1. Taxonomy (GTDB): domain Bacteria; phylum Bacillota; class Bacilli; order Bacillales; family Cytobacillaceae; genus Robertmurraya; species Robertmurraya methanolica_A. The sequence goes on from NZ_VTQX01000004.1 coordinate 148,179, forward strand.
TCTCCCGATCATAACCATTGATTTGTTCTGGCTCTATCCCGTGCTCTCTTAATAATAAATCAAATAAGATTCTCGTGCCGGCTCCTTTTTGACGATTTACGAACAATGCTCCTTTTTCAGCAATATCAGAAACATCTTTGATATTTAACGGATTTCCTTTTGGCAGAAGCCATCCTTGCTTCCTTCTTAAAAATGGGTAAAGAACGACTTCTTGCTCCGCAAGAAATTTCTTCACATAAGAAAGATTATATTGCTTTGTTTCAGGATCCAATAAATGGACTCCTGCCATGTGAGCTTCCCCTTTTCTAATGGCCATAATCCCCGCCATACTGCCGACATGTGAGGAAATAATTTTTGCATTGTTCGATTGCGCACGTAGATAAGATGAGAGAATATCAATGGTTAAATCGTGACTGCCATTAAACACCACAGCGGACTTTATTTCCTCCTCGGAACGAAGAAGCTCTATTTCAACATATTCCCCTTGTTCATATCCCAATTGTTCAGAAGGAACAACTAATAACCCGTCTGCTTTCACAAGAGACATCGTTACTCCCGCCGCTCTTGTTAAGGGGTTAGCAATATATTCGCCTCCCACATAGCCAATGGTCATACGTACAAAATCTTCCGCCCCCATTGTTGAAACAATCCTACGCCCTAGCTTTACCTTTAACGTTTGCCTTTTCGGCACTGTTATTCCTAAATATGCACAAACAAGCGGGCGCACGAACCATTCAAGGGATAAATACGCAGAGACAGGATAGCCGGGAATACCAATAACAATGGTATCGTTTATTTTTCCTAAAATTACTGGCTTGCCCGGCCTTGTTGCCACACCATGGGTAAACACTTCACCAAGCTCAGCGATAAGATGAACAGTATAATCCTTTGAACCTGCTGAGGAGCCAGCATTGATGACAACGATATCAGAGGCTTCAACAGCATCTAGCAAAGCTTGCTTAATTTCTTCCGGTTGATCCTTTACTATCTCATGCAAGATCGGGGCCCCACCCCACTCATAAATGTAGTTGGCGATTACAGAACCATTAAATTCGATTAATTTTCCTGGTTCGGCCCCTACACTCGGAGCAATTAATTCGTTTCCCGTTGGAATAATCGTTACGACAGGTGGTCGCACCACTTTAATTTTTGTCGTTTGCGACGCCAATAGCACCCCTATATCAACCGGTCTAATTTTATGTCCTTGCGGAAAAAGCATTTCTTCTTGGACGATGTCTTCACCTATCGGACGAATATGCAGCCATGGAGAAACCGGCTCAATAATTTCAACGACATCCTCCGATAACTCATCCACATTTTCAATCATAATCACTGCATTAAATGGTGAAGGAATAATATTTCCTGTGTCCACATAGACAAAATCTTCATTTCGTTTTAGCTGAACTGGATTCTGTTCATGAGCCAAAAAAGTATCCTCAGCCCTTACAGCAATTCCATCCATAGCAGAAGCATGGTAATGAGGCATTGAATTTAATGCAAATACTGGCTCCGCTGTTATTCTTCCTAATGCTTTACTGCTATCCACCCACTCCGTTTCCCTGCGCGGACGAAAATGGGTGAGAAGCTCTTCTACTGCCACTTTTCGAGGTTTATCCTGGAGGTATACTTTTCGTTTGTATTTTTTCATTGTTTCACACCTCATTGAAATAATATAACAGGTACTCGCTCTCCTTTATGGATCCCTTCACTCTCGGAAGCAATTTCCAACATCCCATCACTTTTTACAAGAGTAGAGATGAGCCCTGATTTCCCCAAAATCGGCTCGGCATACCATTCATTTTTTTCTTCAAAAAGTCGAATGCGAATATAATCTGTACGACCTGGAGCAGAAGGGATATTTTTTGTTACCTTCGCAAAGGTGAGCCTCAAATGATTCACGCTTCCTCCTCCCAGAATATCGAGAATCGGTTTGCCAAATAACGAAAAAATAATCATCGCTGAAGCCGGATGTCCAGGGAGACCAATAATCGGTTTTATTCCTGCTTGTGATAAAATCGTTGGTTTTCCTGGTTTAATTGAAATTCCATGGACATAGACCCCCGGCTCTCCCAATGCTTCTATCACCTCGACCGAATAATCCTTCGTTCCCACTGAACTGCCACCTGTAAGGATAAGACAATCTGAGATATCGAGCAATTCTCTCGCTCGTCTTTCCAATTCATCTCGGCTATCTTCGACAATACCGCCATAAATAAAATCAAGCCCCCATTGCTTAACTAATGCACCAATGGTTGCTCCATTCATATCTCGGACTTCTCCCATTCGCAAATCCGGCGACTCCATAGGAACAATTTCATCTCCCGAAGATAAATATCCTACAACCGGCTTCCGCCAAACTGAAACCTGATGGACCCCTTGGGAAGCCAGAGCGCCAATTTCTTGGGCACGAAGTTTTGTCCCTTTAGTCAAGAGCACCGCACCTTCTTTTAAATCCTCTCCAATCGAAATTACATTTTCCCCTGGTGCGACTTGCCGATATAAATTCAACAGGTGACTTATTTCTTCGCAATGTTCAATCATAACAACAGCATCACTGCCATCCGGGAGCATTCCTCCAGTTGGAACATACATCGCTTCTCCACTTTGTATTGGCCTTTCTGGCACCTGTCCCATTTTCACTTCCCCTACTACGGTTAAAAAGCCTGGCATGCTCTCTGATGAGCCAAATGTATCCTTAGCTCTAACAGCATAGCCATCAACAGAAGAACGGCGGAAATTTGGAACATTCTCTTGTACAGTTATATCTTCAGCTAAAACGAAATGAAGTGCTTGATCGAGAGGCATTATAATGGCCTCTGTTAGCGGTTTTACCATATCCTGAATTAACTTTTGAGTTTCTTCCACTGATTTAACCTGGAAAAATTTCATATCATCTCTACCCTTTGTTTATGCCATTTTTCATACTCATCTTCTTGGCTTGCTCATACTCTTCCGGATGGTTCATATTAAATAAGTCAGACTCACTCAGCTTAATGCCGTAATCATTCAATTCTATTTCATTCATTATTTTAACATGAATATTCCGAAACATCTCTCTTATCCGCAATTGCTTCTGTTCTAGCGCTGCTTTTGCCTCTTCTTTTACTTCTTTTCGATAAGCGGCAAATAAAGGATGGATCTTATCAGAAATTTTAGGGATAGCTACTTGGTACTCTGCCAATTGCCCAAGAAGCACCGAACCAAGTCTCGCCGAAATAAACGGCATATCACAGGCGACAAGCAAATTATGCTCTGTTTTAGTTGCGCTTAGGCCAGCATGAATACCCGCAAGCGGCCCCATATCCTTCCACTCATCTTCCACCATGGGAAGATTTAAAAAAGCATAATCTTCAAACGAGTTAGTTACAATGATAATGTTGTTAACTATCGAATCTAGCTCTGCTACCACATGCTCAATCACAGATTTTCCATCTATGCTTAATAATGCCTTATTGGTACCCATTCGACTCGATTTACCGCCGGCTAATATTATTCCTGTCGCTTCCATTTTCCCACCTCATCAAAAACATAAGCTCCGTATATTAATTTACTTTCGTATCGTCAGGCATACCATATCCGTTTTCTTGTGCAATGAAATCTAAATGAATGGATTTAATATCAAGAAGGGCAATGGAGTCCTTTTTGATCATTTTGCGAACATCAATTACCTTTGTATAACCGTTACAGTCATGACACACATGAACCTCCGCACTATCATCCTTTTCAACCTTGAGGATTTCCAATTTCCCAGGCTCCTCACTACCGCAATGGGCACATTTAATTTTTTTCACTTCCCAGGCATAATGACAGCGGGGACAAGTAACTTCCTTTCTTCCTTTTTTGTTAATAATAGCAAGGCGAGGAGCCTCTCCACAAGCTGGACAGCAACCATGAACATCAGTCTTTTTTAATTCTTCTCTTATTTCAGTGGTAGCTCTTTGGAGAAATGGACGGATCGCGTGCTCTGCCACAAAATAAGGAAGCCAGCTTGCAACATGATGTTCTTCTGCAAATGCTTGAAAATAACGCTGATGAACTGTAAGCACCTCTGGATGCCACTGTTCCAATATTTTTGTTGAAATACTTGATTTTAACGCTTTAATATCAGCTTCAAGTGAAGGCTGCTTCTCTTCTAATAATGTAAGCAGTTCTTCAATAAAACGATGATATTGCTGAAAATCGATCGACAGTTGTACTTGAGGAAGCGCAGGATACTGTGTTAATGCCCTTACTTGTTCTACATCAATCAACTTCTCATCCTCTAATTGCTGACTCCATTTATCATTTAACAATTGAATCTGTTCTTCCAATTGTTGATACTCTTTATTGAGCACATTCATATTATTCACCTCTTCATTAATAGAGGAAAGGCTACCCAAAAGCTGGGTAGCACTTTCCACATCATGTTCATTCAATAGCCCTCTATCCTGTTATCAAGTTTCGAGTAGTTCTTCTTAGGCATGCTTTTTTGATTTTTTCTTTTCTTCTTCCTTCAATTCATCGTACCAGCGGCCATGATGATGTTCTGCATAATCTTCCGTTAAATCACCCTTGAAAATGCCACGCAAAGATGGTTTTGCTAGTGCAATCGACATATAAATATGGCCGATCGCTACCGCCGCAGCAAGACCCAATCCAATATTATGAATAGGGTAGGCCCACATGATAATCCCTTTTGCAAAATATTGCGGGAACCACATAACAAGACCCGAACAAATCAGCATAATCGTCGTAATGATCATGAGCCAAGAATTAAGCTTTTCTCCTGCATTAAAGAAATCCTGTTTTGGAGTATTTGACTTCATTCCGAAGAACTCTTTTCCAAACTGCGGGAAAAACTGAAAATCGTGTTTCTTCCAAGAGAAAATATTTTTGCTCCATGTTCTTAAGCCATGGCGATCAAAAAGTAATAAAATTGGAAGTGGCAGCATAAAAGCTACTGCTGCAATTCTATGAATTAAACGTGCCCCTTCTGGACCACCAAGTATTGGATAGAGCCAATTGAAAAAGTCTGTATACATCGGCAGCGCAGAGATATAGAGAACAAAGAATGCACCAGCATTTACCCAGTGAGCAATAATAAAACCTAAATTGAATCGTTTAACCATTTTTTGATTCCCATGATTACTCATGATCCTGGCCTCCTTTATGCTCCCCTTTCTCTCTGTTCATGGCATGGGCAATGACTGAGCCGACTACTGCCATCGTTGTGACGCCGAACATTGCCTTTCCTAACGGTTGAGCATAGTCCTTCCATACGATTTGTGATAGTGGCACCTTCGGATTTTCCGGAAGTCCGTATACGGACGGCTTATCTGCAAGCAAGTAGACTGTCGTCGTCCCCTTAATCCCTTGCGGATTATAAATATTCGCATTCGGGAAGCGTTCCTTAATTTTTGCTAAACGCTGTTCAGCCTCGGATAACACTTTTTCCTTTTCATCATAGATAAGACAATCTGTATGACAAGCTGTTACACAAGCTGGCTCCAGCCCTTGCTCAAGGCGATCTGTACAAAGGGTGCATTTTTGCGCTCTGCGATATTCTTTCCCATGTTTGTCCTTATAAGTAGCCAGCTCAACCACATCAAACGTACAGTTTTGCACACAGTATCCACAGCCAACACATTTATCATGATCAATGACGACAGAACCAAATTCTGTATGACTAATCGCATCCTCTGGACATGCTTTTTCACAAGCCGCTTCGACGCAATGTAAGCATGATTGATGTCTAAATAACCACTCAAACCCACCATTTGCCGTTTCATGCTCATTATAAGTAATCACATTCCATGTATGAGCATTTACCTTCGCATGTGATTGAATGGAGCCGGAATATTCTTCCGTTACGGTAGGAAGGTCATTCCAATTTTTACAAGCAACCATACATGCACGACAACCGTCACATTTCGTTACATCTACAAATTTAATATAATCGGCCATCATTACACCCTCCTTACATCGCACAGGAATGCTTTATATTCCGGTATTGTTGAGTTTGCACATCCAATATGCGGTGTTAAGCGGTTTGCCGTAGCACCTGTTGCAATTCCCTTATAGCCAAAATGCCATGGCATCCCAATATGATGCACAGTTTTTTCCTTTAATTTATACGGTTTAAAACGCTTTGTAATCATCGCGTATGCTTCGATTTCCCCACGTGCCGTTGCGACGATCACTTTATCCTTTTCCTTAATGCCCTTTTCTTTGGCAAGCTCTTCACTTATCTCAATAAACATATGGTTGACAAGCTCTGCCAGCCAAGGGACATTTCTTGTCATTGCACCGGACTGCCAGTGCTCAGATAAACGATAAGTTGTTGCAACAATTGGATATTTATCCGCTTCCCCTTTTGCATTCATTTCTTCTTCGCCAAACTGGACAGCTGGATTCAACTGCACACTGGAGAACGCATTGGAAATTGGATTTTCATAAGGCTCATAATGTTCAGGGAACGGTCCCTCATTTAATTTTGATGCTGCATAAATCGCACCTTTTCCGCCTGCCATCATAATGAATGGATCATTGAAGGTCGGATCGTCTGGTCCCTTTGTTGCCACAAAGTCAGGAATGTCATACCCTGTCCACTTGCCTTCCTGTGCATTCCATTCTATTCCTACCCGCTCCTTGCTCCATGCCTTTCCGTTGAGGTCAGCACTTGCACGATTGTAAAGGATCCGGCGGTTTGCAGGCCATGCGAAGGACCAATTCAAGAAGTTGCTCATACCTTCGTTTGTATTATCACGACGCTTTGCTAGATTTTCATTTTCTGGGTAGAAACCTGTATAAATCCAACATCCAGCTGTAGTTGAGCCGTCGTCTTGAAGGTCACCAAACGATTGAATTTGCTTTTTCGTCTTCCAATCATATCCATTAATATCTTTACATACTAATTCGATATCTGGATGATCATCGTCCCCGTAATTCCAATATAGGGCGTTAATTTGTTTCGCAGCAGGTGTGGATTCGTTTTTATAAAGCTCTTTCAAGCGACGTGCTAACATATGGGTAATTTCTAAATCAGCACGAGATTCTCCCTTCGGAGCAATTCCTTGCCAGCGATATTGCATCCAACGTCCTGAGTTTGTAACAGAACCTTCTTTTTCAAAGGAAGAACATGCTGGTAGAAAAATAACTTCCGTTTGTACAGATGCTGGGTCATTACCTGCTTCCTTTTGCCAAAATGCAGATGTTTCTGTCTCAAATAGGTCCACTGCTACCATCCATTTTAAATTAGCCATGGCAGCCTGCTCTTTAAAGCTGTTCGGACCACCGACAACTGGATTTGACCCGAAAAGGATTAAGCCCTCAAGCTCTTTTCGGTGCATCGCATCAAATAAGCGCATAAACGAGTAGTCTTTCCCAGGTGCGATTTTTGGCATGAAATGATAGCCAAACTCATTATCAACTGTAGCGTTATCTCCGTAAAACGACTTCAACATACTTGTGTAAAACTTGGGCTTATTGACCCAATAGCCTGATGTTGGTGTAATCCGCTCCAAGAAGCCTTGATAAGTTGAATCCCCTTCAGAACCTGTTGGTACTTCCATATAGCCTGGTACATTGTGATAAAGTAAACCGAAATCAGTTGAGCCTTGAACGTTGGACTCCCCGCGTAGAGCATTTACACCACCACCGGCAATTCCAATATTCCCAAGGAGAAGTTGCAGAATTGCATATGCACGAATATTTTGCGTACCAACTGTATGTTGAGTACCACCCATTGCGTAAAGAATCGTTCCTGCTTTGCCTACTTCACCTGTCGAGCCATACGTTTTACAAATATCAAGGTAGGTATCCTTATCCGTACCGGTCACACCAACTACTGTGTCGATATCATAGCGCGCATAGTGCTTTTTCATAAGTTGGTAGACACAATTTGGATCGGTTAATGTTGGATCGGTTAAAACATTGCCTTCCTCATCCGTTTTGAAGGCCCATTGCGATTGATCATATTTTCTTGTCGCTTCGTCATAACCGCTGAACATTCCGTCCTCAAACTTATACGTATCCGCAACAATGTAAGCTGCATTTGTATAGTGAGCTACATATTCTTTATGATATAGTTCATTCTCTAAAACATAATTAATCATCCCGCCGATAAAAGCGATATCCGTTCCTGAACGGAGTTGTCCGTATACGTTCGCCATTTGTGATGTTCTCGTATAACGGGGATCTACGGAAATAAGTTTTCCACCCTTTTCGAGAGCTTTCGAGATCCATCTAAAGCTAATTGGATGATTTTCTGCAGGGTTTGCTCCAATCACCATAAGAACATCTGCAAATTGCAGATCATTCCAATGATTTGTCATTGCTCCACGACCGAATGTAGGCGCCAGACCGGCAACCGTTGAACTATGTCATATTCGGGCCTGGTGTTCAATGTAAGATAGTCCTAGACCAGCGCGGAACAATTTCTGAAGCAAGTGGCATTCCTCGTTATCCAACGCTGCACCGCCCAAATAGGCAATCGCATCAGTTCGATTAACGGTGATTCCATTTTCTTTCTCCATAAATGTTTTATCTCTTGTTTCCTTAATGTTTTTCGCTACCTTATCAAGCGCAAAATCCCAATCTACCTCTTCCCACTTAGAACTTCCTGGGGCCCTGTACATTGGCTTAGTCACACGTTTTTCTGATGTATATACTTGACGCACTGTCGTTCCCTTACTACATAAAGTTCCCTCGTTTATTGGGTGATCTGGATCCCCCTCTGTATAAACGACATCATCTTCATTTGCGTAAACTAATATTCCGCAACCTACAGAACAATAAGGACAAATAGTAGGTGTTGGCGTTAGTTTCGCAATCTTAAATTCTTCTGACTGTGCTTTTACTGACTTCTCGTCAAATCCAAGCTCAACAACTGCCAAAGTAGCAGCTACTGCACCAGACAATTTAAGAAACTGCCTTCTGGTTACATTCACTTCCATTTCTCTTCCCCCTCCGTTGTGTTTATTTCCTTTTCCATAAATAGAACAAATAATAAATATATAGAAAATCCTACCTATCCCCGTCAGATCCTTTAGTAGCGAAGAATCTGGCTTATGTTAAAAAAGGCTTAGTTAGGATTAGCCCCCAAAGCTCTTTCTTCTAAGTCATATATCACTCTACCAAGTGATGTATATTGAATCGCCATTCTTCCCCTTAAATATCCAACTACTTCAATATTTAAATATTTAGCAAGTTGAATGGCTTGTTTTGTAGCAGCAGTCCTTGAAGCAACGATTGGAAAACCAAACTTCGCTGCTTTCGATAGCATTTCATAAGAGATTCTACCGGTCGTAAGCAACAATAAAGAAGACGGTTCCAACTCGTTTCTAACCGCATGACCAATAATTTTATCAACTGCATTATGACGTCCAATATCCTCACGAATGGTCATAGCTCCATTTTGTTCGACAATACATGCTCCATGCATGCCGCCCGACTCTAGATAAAGGGGTGAATTCCTAGCAAACTCACTTCTCTTTTTTAAGAGATAAGAAAGTTGGTATGTTTTTCCTACTTCAACCTTGTTAAACGTTTTCACATCTGTCATGGAGAAAAAAGTAACCCCTCTGCCGCAGCCAGCAGTGTAATGCTTTTTCTTTGAAAACATCTTCTCTGTATTAAAATTTGTCGCTAATGTAACTTCGATGACTCCACTTTCTTCATTAATTAAAACCGTTTGTACATCAGCAGCACGCTCAATCATTCCTTCAGAAAAAAGATACCCATAAACCCAATCCTCTAAATCCTGTTTCGTTAGCTGAAAGACCGCAACTTCAAAATCATTGACTACAAGAGTAATAGGATATTCCTCCGGGCAACCTTTTTGGTTCATAACCATTCACCTCGTCAGCAAACCCCTCTTGGTTCACTTGTTTATTTTAAAAAAACAGCTCCTTCGATTTCTGCGACAAATATCACAAGTTATAATTGCAATGGACGTTAACATGAAGGCGTTCACAAATGTTCTCCGCAATTCGCTCGTGCCGTTGTCCAATCTCTTTTTCATTATTAAAACCGAGTGTTTATTACTCATTTTCTGAAATCAAACGCCATATACGTACATTATCGAAAAACACATTAACGTCGTTCGTGTTTGCCCTTCCGACAAAAAAGGTATATGCGATAAAATTGTGAAATTATTTTTTGTCTATTCAGTGACATTTTCTATTCTCCAAAAATTTTAAGTTGCACGTTTTTGTCGAGAATGTTAACAAAAAATGGGAAAGTCGATTTAATATATTCAGTGTTTTAATAGTGCTATTGAATAATGTTACGATCGTAGCTTAAATCTTATTGCCTATTAATTCTGTAACTTTTATCACACTTGCGTAGTGAAAATAAGCATTTCTACACCCTTATCATAAACCACTCCACAACCTTGTTAATGTTGAAAATGTGACATTCTGACATCTTCACAGAATGTTCAAAAAATAGAAACCACGATTCACAATTTGCACATACTTTATGTGCACTGAATTATTTTAATAATGTTCGTAATCGTTCTAAAATTGATTAACCTGTCTCTTTAAGATAAAATGAAAAACAAAACACTTCATTAGGGGGCAACTACAATGTCAATGAAAAAAGCTTTAACCATCGCAGGTTCAGACACAAGCGGCGGAGCCGGGATTCAAGCCGACTTAAAAACATTTCAAGAACTCGATGTTTATGGAATGTCTGCTATAAACGTCATTGCTACGATGGATCCAAAAAACAATTGGCGCCACAGCGTTTTTCCTCTTTCAATCGAATCCTTTGAGGCACAGCTAGAAACGGTATTTTCTGTTAATCTCGATGCTTTGAAAACGGGAATGCTAGCTAATGTCGAAGTTATTGAGCGGATTGCAAAGGCGATTGATGAATATGGCGTAAAAAATGTGGTCATCGATCCGGTGATGGTTTGCAAAGGTGAGGATGAGGTGTTAAACCCTGAGAATGCAACTGCACTAAGGGATGTACTCGTACCTAGAGCTTTAATTGTTACACCAAATTTATTTGAGGCTTCCCAACTTGCTGGAACTGCCCCAATCAAAACGATAGATGATATGAAGGAAGCGGCTGCAAAGATCCATGCTCTCGGAGCAAAGTATGTTCTCATTAAAGGCGGGAGCAAGCTGGACTATGACAAAGCAGTTGACCTGCTCTTTGACGGGGAAGAATACAAGCTTTATGAGAGTGAAAAAATTGATACAACCTATGTTCACGGTGCGGGCTGTTCTTATTCTGCAGCCATTACTGCTGAGCTAGCAAAAGGAAAATCCGTATTAGAAGCCATTGCACTTGCAAAAGACTTCGTTACGGCTGCCATTCGTCACGGCTTTAAGTTAAATGAATATGTTGGACCAACAATGCACGGGGTGTACCGTACGTTTGGTGCAGAAGGAAAATAAGCTATAAACAGACCGCCCTTACACAAGAGGGCAGGTGAATGAGCAGCCTATCGGCTGCTCTCAGACTGTAGACAAACTCGATGAAATCAAGTTGCCTACAGTCTATTTTGATTTAGAATATTCATTAAGAGTTATGTAAAGATGATAGAAAAATGATGACGAGAAATCCTATTACAGACAGAGACCTATTCGAAGTGGATTACAATAGAGCAGTTGGTACCTCAAGATCATTTATACGTTAGCTCGAGTCTGCAATTGATTTCTCCTTCATTTATCCGTAACTGTGGACCATGTTTTTAAACTAATAATCTTAATTGAACTCTTGAGTTACAAACCTCTTTTGTTCCGATCAATCGAATTGCGAGCTTATTCGGACTGGAATCTTGCTCACTTTGCCCGTTCTGTCCGAATACACATCTTATTCGGACTGAAGTCTTGCTCGCTTTGCCCGTTTTGTCCGAATACACCTCTTATTCGGA
>NZ_VTQX01000037.1 GCF_008764295.1 Bacillus methanolicus
GAATCATCTTCTAGTTGCTTAATCTCTTTTTTTATTGTGTCCTTGACATAGGTGCCAGTTTAAGCAAATGTCTTTGTTAAAAAGATTGATGAAAAGGATGTTTCATAAAGACAAAGAACTTGTTTTTACCGCCTTTACCAATGACTCTTACTTTAAGGCAATTGCAAAACTAAAAAGTCATGAGATTAACTATACAATCAAGAATAAAATGGTAAATAGCCGCACTGCTAACCCTGTGTTATTCCATGACCAACAGGGGCCTGTACATTACGAAATCTATGTGAATAAAAAAGATGTACAGAAAGCTAGTCAAGTTATTAACCAAAATTAACAAAGGCGAAACCCCTTACATTTTGAACTGCACCCCAATTGTTAGAAATCATCTAACAATTGAGGTGCAGTTTTTTAGGTTAAATTTACTGGAGAAGATAAATTACAGGCAGTTACACGTTACTTAAATGGAAAGGAGAGTTCACGTGAGATAGTTCAATCTTTAGGAACTGACCATAAAGCGATTCTTAAATGGGTCAAACCATACGAATTTAATGGTGTTGAAGCCTTTATTAAGCCTTGTGTAAATTATCCCCAACAGTTCAAACTAGACGTACTAAATTATATGATTGAACATGGTACGTCCTTAAATGAAACAGCAGCGTTTTTTAAGATCCCTGCCCCTTCAACCATTATGGTTTGGAGAAAACTGTTCGAAACACAAGAATTAGATGCCCTTCGATCAAAGAAAACGGGGTGTCCATCCATGAAAAAGGAACCCAATCAACAACATAAAAAAGCACCTGTCAGAGGCTATACTGATGCACTTGAGGCTCGAATAAAAAATCTAGAAATGGAAAATGAGTATTTAAAAAAGTTGAATGCCTTAGTTCAAAACAAGGAAAAGTCACCAAATAAGACAAAGCGCAAGTAGTCTATGAATTAGGGCATGAATATCCGGTGAAAGCACCCGTAAAGCTAGCTAGTATTCCCCGAAGTACTTATTACGATTTAGTAAAACGAATGGGTCGTCCAGATCCTGATTCGGATCTAAAAGAAGAGATTAAAGCCATTTTTGAAGAAAATGAAGGACGTTATGGCTATCGCCGTATTGGAGATGAGCTTACGAACCGAGGTCACAGAGTAAATCACAAAAAGATTCAACACCTCATGAAGAAGTTAGGTTTAAAGTGTTTAGTGCGTATGAAAAAGTATAAATCGTATAAAGATATGGTTGGTAAAATTGCCCCCAATATTTTAGATCGCAATTTTATCGCAAAATGCCCCATATAAAAATGGGTAACAGATATTACGGAATTTAAATTAGTTGGAGAGAAACTCTATTTATCACCTGTTTTAGACTTATTTAATGGAGAAATTATTACCTATACAATTGGGCTCTAAACCAACATATTCCCTTGTCTCTGACATGTTAGAAAATGCTTTAGAACGCTTACCAGAGGACCAGCTACTCATGCATTCAGATCAGGGCTGGCACTACCAAATGGAGAAGTATCGTAAAAGACTTCAACCAAGAGGAATTGTAGAAAGTATGTCTCGTAAAGGAAACTCTTACAACAACTCTGTCATGGAGAACTTCTTTGCGATTATGAAATCCGAATTCCTATACTTGAAGGAATTTAAAAGTGTGGAGCATTTTAAAAAAGAGCTAGAAAAATATGTCGAATATTACAACACGAAACCGATGAAGACAAAATTAAAAATGAGTCCGGTGGAATACCGAACTTATTATACCCAAGTCGCCTGATGAAATAACCGTGTCTAACTTTTAGAACACTTCAATTTTTAAAATGGGGTTTTTGTTGGTATCTTCTTCTCTTTCATTTACAAGTAGGGCATGTCTTTTTTCTTAAATGACGCACCAATTGAAAATGGTACTTTAGCCTCTCTTCTTCAACACTTCTTTTAAAGTAGTCAGGTAATAAATCAACGTATCAAATCTAATTTACTTTTTAAACTTTCGATCCTTAAGCTTAATAGATATGCCATTTTTAGATTAACAAAAAGGAAGAGTGAATTTTTTAACATTATCATGTTTTCATTCATTCTTAGATTAGATCATGGAGAGTAACACTCTCTAGTTCTATGATGCCTCTTTTTCGATAAAAATGACTTAGCTTGTTAACTTATTCATCGTTTTTTCCATAGATCCTTTTTCTTGACAATGATACTGGTGTTTCTTAATTGCATCTTCCAATAACACAAAAAAGACCACCTTTCCTGCTTAAGTTTTCGCAGTAAAAGTAGTCTTTTGGTTAAAATAAGAAAAATAAAGCAATTATGATTAAAAAATCTGATGAAGGATTCACCTTTTTCACTTAGAAAAAAGGAAAAATTCACCTTCATAATTGCTCTCCATCAAATGATAAACGTTGATATGACAGTGATTCTAAGCACTTTTATTTTCCTTGCTGCTTGTTCATCGCAGCCATCATTTGATTGATTTTTTTCTGGGATGGTTTTTGCCCCATTTGCATCATCATCATTCTAAGCATTTGTTCATTGATTGGCGGATTTTTCTTTAAGTAGCTCATCATATATCTACGAGCGATGAAAAATCCTAACGCTACTCCACCAAGTAGAGCAACTACGATTAGTAGATATCCCCACCAAACCATTTTATTTCCTCCTTCATGTTGTCTATCATACAGTGTACTAGACCAAAGGCTATTATACAATATTTGCACCAAATTTTCCTACCTTTATGAAAGGTTTTCGGAAATTTAATCATTATTAATCGTTTGGCTAACATACAAAAGACGTTGATCATTTAAAAAAAGCTATTTGCTTAAACAAATTTCCGTTCCTTTATAGGCTTCAACCAACCATAACGATTATTCAATAAATCGATCGCTAAGAAAGCCCCTTCATTTTTCCGTAACACTTCAAAAAAACATGTTTCTGCTTCATAACTACCTTTGGCATTAATGGTTAAATAGCGATCAAAAATTTCTAGTTTAGCGAAGCTGCTTTTGCCATAAGAAACTTGATAGATCCCATTCTCAAACGAATAACCAGCGGTATTTTGCAATTGTTGTTGAATGTATTGATGGAGTCGAATACTAGGGATTGGCTTTGTAATATAAATAATTTGTTTAGTAATGATCGAATATAATTCTCCAAAGGCTGATTCATATTCTTTAAAAAGTTGAAAAAACATAGACTCTCTTCCTAAATAATGGGAGGCAAATTCATCTGTAATTATGTATAATTGATAACTTCTCAACCATAACTCCTCCTTCTTTCACATCCTTTCTTTTATTATATTAAAAATTAGAGCGGATGTTTGTCTTAAATAGTTGAAAAATTCCGCTTTTTTTGTCGAAACGATTGAAAATCATGCATCTTTCTTAATGAAAAAAAGATGGCCAATTCGCAAATAACGAATCAGCCATTTTAAAAGGAACTATTCTTTCTATTGATTGAGCAATGCTTTCACACGCGCAACAACATTTTTAACTGTAAAGCCATACTCTTCCATAATCTTCTCTCCTGGAGCAGATGCACCAAATTGATCAATCGCCAAGACATCGCCCTCATCACCAGTATATCGATGCCATCCGAGCGAAGTAGCCATTTCAATTCCTAAGCGTTTCTTAACATGTTTAGGAATAACACTTTCTTTATATTCCTCTGTTTGTTGTTCAAATCGATGCCATGAAGGCATGCTTACAACAGAAGCATGGATTCCTTCATTTTGTAAGGATTTTTGCGCCTCAACCGCTAGTGATACTTCTGAGCCTGTGGCAAGTAAAAGTACATCAGGAGTTTCCGTATTAGCAGGTGAAACAACATAAGCCCCCTTCGATACACCTTCATACGCCTTATCTGCTGTACCATTCAATGTAGGTAAGTTTTGACGTGTCAGTACAAGGGCCGTTGGACGGGTAGTCGATTCTACGGCAAGCTTCCATGCAGCAGCTGTTTCATTTCCATCAGCAGGGCGCAACACATCAAGATTTGGCATTGCCCGTAAGCTAGCTAACTGTTCAACCGGTTCATGTGTTGGTCCATCTTCGCCGACCGCAATACTATCATGTGTAAATACATAAGTAACGGGCAAATTCATTAGAGCTGCTAAACGAATAGCAGGACGCAAGTAGTCAGAGAAGACGAAGAATGTTCCGCCAAATACTTTTAAACCTCCATGAAGAGCCATTCCGTTCATCGCTGCCCCCATTGCGAATTCACGAACACCAAACCAAATATTTCTTCCTTCATATGATTCAGGTGTAAAATCGCCAACACCTTTAATCGTAGTTTTATTTGAACCTGCTAAATCAGCAGAGCCCCCAATTAAATATGGAAGGTTTTTCGCAATGGCATTTAAAGCCTCACCAGAAGATGCGCGGCTTGCTAAACTCTTTCCATCCTCATAAACTGGCAGCTCCTTATCCCAGCCCTCAACCAAATCGCCATTATTAGCGGTCTCAAATTGAACGGCTAATTCTGGATATTCTTGTTTATATGAAGCAAAAAGAGCGTTCCATTCTTTTTCTTTCTTTTCACCATTTTCAGCAACTAGCTTTTTAAATTGCTCGTACACTTCATTTGGTACATGGAAATCCTCTTCAAATGTCCACTTGTAGGCTTCCTTTGTTAACTTTAATTCATCAGCGCCCAAAGGAGCACCATGAACATCTGACTTACCAGATTTGTTTGGTGAACCATAGCCAATAACCGTTCTAACTTCAATCATCGTTGGATGAGTTTGATCACTTTTTGCTTCCTCAATCGCTTTTGCAATCGCTTCAAGATCATTTCCATCTTCAACGCGAATATATTGCCATCCATATGATTTAAATCTTTTCTCAATGCTTTCTGAGAATGAACGATCTAAATCACCATCAAGAGAGATATCATTTGAATCATAGAGCACAACAAGCTTACCAAGTTGTAAGTGACCGGCTAATGAAGCGGCTTCAGCTGAAACTCCCTCCATTAAATCACCATCGCCACAAATACTATATGTATAATGATCAACAAGCTCATAATTATCTTTATTATATACAGCTGCCAAATGTCTTTCTGCCATTGCCATCCCAACAGCCATAGAAATTCCTTGACCTAGCGGCCCTGTTGTTGCATCCACTCCTGGAGTATGACCATATTCAGGGTGTCCTGGAGTTTTGCTTCCCCACTGACGGAATTGTTTTAAATCTTCGATGGTAAGATCATAGCCTGACAAATGTAAAAGGCTATATAAAAGCATGGAACCATGGCCAGCAGATAATACAAACCGATCCCGGTTAAACCAATGTGGATTCTTCGGATTATGGTTCATATATCTCGTCCAAAGTGTATATGCCATTGGGGCAGCTCCCATCGGCATACCAGGATGCCCTGAATTCGCCTTCTCAATCGCATCAATGGATAATGTTCTTATTGCGTTAACCGATAATGCATCAACTTGTCCAAACATTTATTCTATCCCTCCTATTTATTCCTAACCTAAGTGAAATTTCGATAATAATCAACCAGTTGATTACCTCATATATCTATCATTTCTAAACAGAATGAAATCCACTCTACTTATTAAATATATAGCGGACGATTTGTTTTCTCAACAAAAAAGTCCAATTTGTTCCTATTTTGCCACTTTCGTATCCAATCTATGTGTCCATAACAAAAAGGAATACAGTTCATTGTATTCCTCAAAAAATTAATGCATTTTGTTTCTCTTTTGATATTCCTTAAGTTTTTTGGGGGTAACATCATTCCCTTTCGGATCTACAATTGTAACACCTTTAAGCGTATTTAACATTGAAGAACGGAAAGTTTCCAAGTACTCTTTTCTTAGTGCAGTTTGCTCCTTCGCTTCTTCCTCTGTTAAGCTTGACTGTTTCGCCTTTTTAGCTAATTCATTAATTCTAGCCAACTTTTCTTTTGATAGCATAATTAAGCTCCTTTTTATGTTTGTTACATCTATAGATTCTTCATAATATTCGTTTCATCATTCTATGCTCAAACTAAGTAAATTTCATATTACTAGAATCTATAAGTGATTACAAGCAAAGAGCCTAGTTTTCCTGCTTGTTAGCATCATCCATATATTCCTTATATCTACGATGAACGGTCGCTTTCGAGACAGGATATCCAAATCCTCTTAATGTCGCGGCAATTTCAGCGAAAGTCAACTCATTTCTGCGCAAGCGGATGATTTCTTCTACCGGTACCTCCAGCTTTTCTCTCCCGCTGTTGGAACCATGATTTTTAAGGTTTCTTTGGGGTTCATAACCACCTTTAACAGCTCGCCTCATACCTCTTTTAATTTTACTATTATGTAATTTCCTTTGGTATTCTTCCACCATTGCGACAATTTGTAAAACCATTGAATCCGATTCGGAGATTTGCAGTTCTCCGTTATGAGCAATCGTAAATAGAGAGACTCCCTCTTTCATAATGCAATGGAGCAAGGCGATTTTCGCATTGCCTCTTCCTAGCCTTGTCTCATCTTGAATAAGAACAGTTTTCACATCTTGTTCTTTAATGAGAGAAAGAAGTTCAAAGATGCCTTCACGCTCATAATCATAGCCGCTCGCTTTTTCTTTTATCACTTTAATGACGTCAAGTTGATATTGTTGAGCTAAGCTTAATAATTCTTCTTCCTGCCTTGCTAATGATGTTTCTTGAGTATCCTTATTTGTACTAACACGGCAGTAAATAATGGCTTTCATTGAATGGTCTCTATTCATTTTC
This sequence comes from Bacillus methanolicus, assembly GCF_008764295.1. Classification (GTDB taxonomy): domain Bacteria; phylum Bacillota; class Bacilli; order Bacillales; family Cytobacillaceae; genus Robertmurraya; species Robertmurraya methanolica_A. The sequence continues at coordinate 6,712 of NZ_VTQX01000037.1, forward strand.
TCGGCTGCTCGCAATATATAAGCCATCTTTCTTAACCGGAATGACGATGGAGTCTCCTACATAGATCGCCTCATCAATTTCATTCGCATTTTTTACCCACTTGATAAACTCGGCAGGAGAAAGCTGATGTTCGTCTGCGTACGTTTTGGCTAACTGCCATAAGGAATCCCCTTCTTCTACTTTAATTGTTAAATAATCTTCCTCTATAGGAGTAGGCGATTTTTCAGCCAACACTAATGCAAGTACAAAGCTCAAACCAATTAATAGAATTGCATAACAATATTGATTCCATAATTTCTTCATCTTTCACACCTCAAACTAAGAATATATGTTCGTTGTTAATCACATTATAATACGAACACTTGTTTCCAGTCAACAAAAATTCGAACTTATGTTTGTATCAGTTGGAAATACATGCTATAATCAAAGCAAGAAATAGAATTCGAGGTGTGTACTATGGTAAAGCTATCAAAAAGACAGCAAGATATTCTTGAATTTATAAAAGACGAGGTCAAGCTAAAGGGATATCCACCATCCGTAAGAGAAATCGGTGAAGCTGTTGGCCTCGCATCTAGCTCAACTGTTCATGGGCATTTAGCTAGACTCGAGAGCAAGGGACTCATCCGCCGGGACCCAACGAAACCACGTGCGATTGAAATTTTAGAAGCTGATGAAGAAGCCAATATTCCAAAAAGTAGAGTAGTAAATGTACCCGTTGTCGGAAAAGTAACAGCCGGACTACCGATTACGGCAATCGAGAATGTGGAGGAATACTTTCCATTGCCTGAGCGCTTTGCCGCAGACGACGAACATGTATTTATGCTAGAAATTATGGGAGAAAGCATGATCGAAGCTGGGATTTTGGACGGTGACTACGTCATTGTTAGACAACAGCAATCCGCTAGTAATGGAGATATTGTTGTAGCAATGACTGAAGACGATGAAGCAACGGTAAAACGCTTCTTCAAAGAGAAAGATTATATTCGTTTACAGCCTGAAAACTCAACGATGGAACCGATTATTTTGAGAAACGTCTCCATCTTAGGAAAGGTTATCGGTGTTTACCGTCATATACACTGAGCTTATCAATCTCGTAAAAGCAGGTTAACCTGCTTTTTTTTCCTTTTGAATAATTTTTCTTCATTTGCCTCATATTAAAAGAAAAAATTTGAAAGGATTTTTATATGAGCACTCTTACTTCTCAATTTCTAATGAGCTTACTCTCTTCTTCTCTTGTTATGAAATATAACTTAAATTGGCATCGCAAACTCATTCTTCTTTTCATTCCCCTTTTTATTCTTTTTACTTTTTTGCAAACAGAATATTTGCTTAAGAGAGTGGAGATAAAACAAACGAGGGAAACTAAAAAGTAACTCAGAAAAGTTTAGCAATATTATCCGCTATAGGTTAACTAAAAACTGATAGGTTCCGACAAGAAGAACTAAAAAATGATTACTAAAGACAACGATTAATTTTTCTTATCCTTCATTTTCAATCATTAAAATTTGAACATTTGCAAAATTACCGGGGCGCCTTTCGGGGGCGCGTCTTCTGTTTTTAATGTAATTTCTCCTTTTTGCACTGCATAGCAGTCCTTCGGCTGCAACACTCCGTTAATAAAAAGATTCATATATGATACTTGCGAGGGGGCAAGAATTACCTGCTTCCCTAATTCAGGAATTCCATCTACTTCCTTGTATGATTTTGATTCTCCATCTGAAACTGTGTAGTATTCGTATACTTCCACTTTTTTAGGAAGATGATGGCAGGAGATGACAGGAGGAATTAACGGAATGGTCAAAAAGGGTTTGATAAAATGATTGCGATCCCAATTTTTAGATGTCACCTTTTCTTTCCTCCTTTATGCTCACGATACATGCCTTTTTCAACATTATATAAATAGGTCGAGATTATGTGCTTGGTCTTACATTATCTATACGTAAGTTTAGTCAATAAATGACAACAGGCATAATATAGTAAAAACTTGGAAAGGAGGAGTTACCTTGCCCCTGCAGATTATGAAGCTAGCAATTAGCGCAACTTCGACGATTAGCACATTTCCAACTGTTGAAAGATTCTTCACTGAAGCGGCAGAACAAGTTACTGGCGATGGTACTTTAACGATTGCGGTTGAGGATTTCTGGACTGACACTGGAGCAGCTGCAGACACACTTCCAGAATTAACGGCTGACAATAGCTACATTAATGTTTATATAAATGGTGTGCTGCAAATGGATGACTTAATTGCCTACACGCCAGGTGCTACTGGTGTAGGACAATTAGTGATTACTGTTCCTACTGGTTCAACAATTGAAGCAGCATCTCCAGTCGTCCTAGTTGTCACAAACTTTGCGCCAACAAGCGATACAACGATTATCACCTAAGTAAATCTCACCTCTGAAAATGATATTTCAGGGGTTTGTTTTTTGCATATTACCATTTAATACGCATCAAAAAAACAGATGCCTGTCAAAAAACCTTTCAGTTTAACGGAAAAGCGTGCGAGACCAAGCATCACACGAAATGAGGCAAAAATCGTTTTATCAACAATTCTGTTAATAAAGCTTATCTAATAAAGTTTATATTGATGCTTCATAAAATATTGAATATAATTTATGAAATGCCTCTGTAGCTCTAGAAGGGAAGAGCGCCGGAAAACATTGTAGAACCGGGTCGCAAGGCAAGGGTTTCAGAAGCACCGAAAAGCAAATGAGCTGAGGCAGGTGAAATTCCTAGCCGGTGAAAATCCGTAGGGAAGCGTGTTCTCCCCTAGCCTATGCTTACGAAAGGAGTACGGGTTCGAATCCCGTCAGAGGCATCTCCTCATTAAAAAAATGATTAACTCAAGCGTGTGACTTTGCTGACTGAAGGATAATGAGCATTTATCCCGAAGATAGTTGTATGTTACGCTTCCCATCGTGCTCCATGCCTGATTCGCTCCCCAAAGCACAATCAATTGCGAATTGCGCAGATCAATACGGTCATTTATTCCATTGAAAGACCCTCATTCTCGAAAATTTTATAATCGTTCAATCTCTTTCCAGTTAGGCATCACATATCACCTATCCTCGGGTTTGTTTTGATCAAAGGAAAAAGCGCACAATTGGGCGCTTTTTAAATAGTTTAGCGGAAATAGGCTTAATTGGTTAAAAAAGTGTACCGACTCAAACCAAACGTAGATTGCACATCTACCCAAGGAGCAAAAGTCAGCGAATAACCTGCTTTCACCGATTCAAAACCCGGTATACAAGAACGCACAGTCGAATGATCAACTTCCCCTGTGACATTTCCTAATAGATTGTAATAATTATCTGTAATTGCACTCCCACTATTTCTTTCTACACTTTCAAATCCTTGGGAAAATGCATTATTTTTAGCTTCAAAGGGCTCTTCATAATCAGCAGTTATTTTTATGTAATCTCCGTAATTTTTTTCAAGAAACTTTTTCTGACAACTTGTAATATTTTTTGTTGCTAATTCAATGATACTTTTATCTTCAAAAAGAGATATCGCCCCATTAATTCCCATTTCCTTTGTATACTGAATTATCTCATCTTGCAATCCAACCAACTCATCATAGCTTTTATCAACATTTTTTACTTTGATTTCAATATCCTTATCTCTTAATTCAAGGATTTTATTGACTGCATTATCAACCTTTTTTCCTAAATTAGTATTTTCGAAATTTTTTACTCTTTGTATGATTACCTCTGATTGCTCATCATTAAAGTGATAATAACCATCTTTCTTAATTTCTTCTGATGTTAATCCTTCTTGCTCATAAATTTTTCGGATCTCTCTCAAGATTGCTGCTCGTATTTTACTCTCCTCAAAAAGCTGCTCTTCAAAATTTGGGCCAGCTCTATGACCCATTGCATATCCTTGCTCTTGTCCTAAAAAAATGAAAAAAGATGCTGTTAACAAAAGAGTACAGATCATTTTTTTCAACTTACTTCCTCCTTGTTATAAATATAAAGAGAATGTTCTAGTAATTTCATAATAACACACAGAACGTAAGCTAATCCTTACTTGTTCTGTCTTTTTAAAGGTTGTATTAAACATATTATTGAAAAAGGGATTTTAGGCTCATTCCGTGTGAAACCAAGGTTTCATACGGAATGAGCCTAAAATCAACACCGATATACAACAAAACCTAAAAAAATGATTTCTCGTTTGAATGATCCAAATGAGAATGTTCAAATCTTACTTTTCTATTGATCAGTGATATCCTCTCCTCTCACTCATCATTTCGATTTTTACTTCTTTAAATATTACAAGTCAAAACAAAAACCCTCAATAATGCTATCAAGGATTTTACTAATTAATACTTTTGCGATATTGCTCTCTTTTCTCATGGATGAACAACTGTAACACTAGAAAATGAAGAAAAGTAGTCTTATAAAGTAATGCAACACTAGTGGTTAATTATAAGAAAAATTAAAGAAGCATTTAGTTTAATTTACAGAATAACTGTTATTATAATTTTTCGTGTTTCTTGAAGAGGTAAAGGAAATATAAAGCACGATAATAATACCGAATAATAGAGTGATATGAAAAAGGAAATGAAGCGTATTTGGAACAATTCCATTCATTACTGGAAGGAAAGAATGGGTATCTCCAAACATTTGATTATATCTTTCGACTTTTTGTTCTGCACCATACCCAAATAAGTAAGGAATCCACCAGGATATTAGCACTCCAACAAAAATACATAACTGGTGGATTATTAGCCAAAGTTTAACCCAGATTGGATACCTTTTTCCCATGAATTTAACTAACAAGCCCATTAATATTAAAATTTGCCCTACATTAATCAATGTAACAGTGATTAATTCATTATATGAATTTGCTTCTCTAATGGCTTGAACGTCATTAAATGAACCTAAAGGAACCCAATCTTGTACGATCATAAAAAAAAACATAAAACTAAATCCAGCCAACAATAGTTTTTCTGAAATACGTATTTCTTTTTTCACAGATTCCCTCCTTTAAAATAACATACATTACAATTACAACAACTACAATTTAGCACATACAGATAACTCTTTCTATATCCCTAAGGTCTAATTTAATGTACGGCTTAGGTCTTAAAATTTATATGTATTTTAATTTAATGCTACAACGCCAACTCTGTTCCTATACTTCAATTCTTCTCCTTTTGAAAGAAACACCACCATTTGTATTATAGGTTCAACTTGAAATGAAAATATAACTGGTTAACCATTTTTAATCTCCACTTTCATAATATTAATAAATTCTAATTTATCGGCACTACGGAAGAGTTTTTTAATACCACGCTGTAAGCTTTTTGGAACCCAAGGCCAAGCCCATGGTTTCTTTTTCACAAACAAAAAGCCCCTGACGCTCAGAGCGCCAAAGGCTATAAACATTAATACATTTGCATATATTGCTCTCTTTCCCATGGATGGACTTGTGTACGGAACATATCCCACTCGATCTCTTTTGCTTCTAAGAAATGTTCTAAAATATGTTCTCCAAGAGCAGCAGTCATGATTTCATCTGCTCTAAGCTGATCTAATGCTTGCGCTAAAGTAGCAGGTAAATCTACAATTCCTTCCTCAATGCGCTCTTCTCTTGACATCACGTAAATGTTACGATCAACAGGAGCTGGAGGAGTTAATTTATTCTTGATGCCGTCTAGACCAGCGCTTAAAAGAACAGCCATTGCTAAATATGGGTTAGCTGATGGATCAACGCTTCGCACCTCAACACGAGTGCTTAGACCGCGAGAAGCAGGGATCCGAATTAATGGTGAACGGTTTCTAGCAGACCATGCTACATAACATGGAGCTTCATATCCAGGTACTAAACGCTTGTAAGAGTTAATTGTTGGGTTTGTTACTGCTGTAAACGCTGGTGCGTGTTTGATGATACCTGCAATGAATTGACGTGCGGTATCACTGAGCTCTAAGTTTCCAGTTGTATCAAAAAATGCATTTTTACCGTTAGTAAACAATGATACGTTGCAATGCATTCCAGAGCCGTTAACACCGAATAATGGTTTTGGCATGAATGTGGCATGTAAACCATGCTTACGAGCAATCGTTTTTACTACTAGTTTAAAAGTTTGGATTTGGTCACATGCAGTGATTGCATCTGCATATTTGAAATCAATTTCATGCTGACCAGGTGCCACCTCATGGTGAGAAGCTTCGATTTCAAAGCCCATTTCCTCTAATTCTAGTACGATATCACGGCGACAGTTTTCCCCTAAATCAGTTGGAGCTAGGTCGAAGTAACCACCGGCATCATTTAACTCAAGAGTCGGGTCTCCTTTTTCGTCTAACTTGAATAAAAAGAACTCTGGCTCTGGTCCCAGATTGAAGTCAGTGAAGCCTAACTCTTCCATTTCTTTCAAGATACGTCGTAAGTTATTACGTGGATCTCCTAAAAATGGAGTGCCGTCTGGATTGTAAATATCACAAATTAAGCGTGCAACTTTTCCTTTTTCAGCAGTCCAAGGGAAAATGACCCATGTATCTAAATCAGGATATAAATACATGTCAGATTCTTCGATTCGAACAAATCCTTCAATAGAGGATCCGTCGAACATCATTTTATTGTCCAAGGCTTTTTCGAGCTGACTGATAGGAATCTCCACATTTTTGATTGTTCCTAAAATGTCAGTGAACTGCAGGCGGATAAACTTTACGTTTTCCTCACTCGCCATTCTTTTGATATCATCTTTAGTAAACTTCGCCATTCTACTTCCTCCCTATTTTTACTTCTTGTTGGCCTCTCCCAACTAGTGACATGCTAGGAAAAGCTTTTATGACTTAAAAAAGCGAGACATATCTCCTTGACGAAGGGAAGAACGATTGAAACGACCAGCTTGCATCATTTCAGCCCTTAAAATCCTCCTCAATTCATCATCAGATAATTCACGTCTTACTTTTTTAGCTTCTTTCTCCATCTCCTCAGTTACTACTTCTTTCTCCTTCACAGCAAAAAGTTGTTTAATTCCAGCAAGATTAACTCCTTGGTCAATAAGATCCTTAATCTCAAGCAAAAGGTCAATATCATTAAGAGAAAACATTCTCCTATTTCCCTCTGTTCGCGCCGGAGAAATCAATTGGTGTTCCTCATAGTAGCGGATTTGCCGAGCAGTTAAATCAGTTAATTGCATCACAATTCCTATTGGAAATAGTGGCATCGTACGACGAATTTCACTTCCGCTCATGCGATTTTCTCTCCACCTTTCTATCATGCTTTTATTATATTTAATGTTAGGTTTTCTGTCAACAGATGTTAGGTTATATTACATGATTTTTTTAAATATTATTTTTCTTTGATCTTTTGAGCTATTTACCTATTATTTTTCATCAATACTCAGGAGCTTCTTTTCTAATAAATGATTTAGTGCGATGCAAATCGCTATTTTGACATGTGAATATGTTAATCCCCCTTGAACGTATGCCACATATGGTGGACGGGTCGGTCCATCAGCGGTAAGTTCTATACTCGCTCCTTGGATAAACGTGCCTGCTGCCATAATGACATCATCTTCATAGCCAGGCATATAACTCGGATATGGCGTTACATGAGAATTAATAGGAGAAGAAAATTGAATCGCTTGGCAAAAAGCAATCATCTTCTCTCGTTCATCAAACTGGACAGACTGGATTAAATCCGTCCGCACGGCATCCCACTTTGGATTTGTATTCATTCCCAGCTTTTCAAGCGTGGCTGCGGTAAGGATCGCTCCTTTTAAAGCTTGCCCAACGATATGCGGCGCCATAAAAAAGCCCTGATACATTTCTTGTAGACTATAAAGGGATGCCCCTGCTTCTCTCCCAATCCCAGGCGACGTAAGTCTATAAGCGCAAGCCTCGACCCATTCTTTTTTGCCGACAATATAACCGCCGGTTTTAACAAGGCCACCGCCGGGATTCTTGATCAATGAACCAGCCATTAAATCTGCCCCGACATGACATGGTTCAAGCTCTTCCACGAATTCTCCGTAACAATTATCGACAAAAACGACGACTTTCGGATGAATCTTTTTTACAAAATCAATCATTTCCTTTATTTGCTCAACTGTAAAAGAAGGACGATTCGCATAGCCTTTAGAGCGCTGAATACCAATCATTTTCGTATTAGGCTTCATCGCTTGTTTAACTGCCGGGTAGTCAATATCCCCTTCTACTGTTAAAGGAACACTGTTATAAGAAATCCCATATTCCTTTAACGAACCAACTCCACTTCCCCTAATACCAACAATTTCTTCGAGTGTGTCATAAGGCTTTCCTGTTATGTAAAGAAGTTCATCACCAGGTCTAAGTACTCCAAAGAGGGAAATGGAAATGGCATGAGTTCCTGAAATGATTTGAGGTCTAACTAACCCAGCCTCACCACCAAATACCTCTGCGTAAATATCCTCTAATGTATCTCGACCAATGTCATCATAACCATAACCGGTTGATGGAATAAAATGCGAGTCACTTACACGATGATGCTGAAAACTTGAAAGCACTCGAAATTGATTGCGATCGATTCGTTCGTCAATCTCTTGATGCAAATCCTGCACTTGTTCCTCTACTTCTATCATGATTTTTTCTAACTGCTTGCCATATGTTAATTGCTGATACATGCTGTTCTCCTTCTATATATCAAATATCATTTCACTTAATCGAATAGTGATAAAGTTGGCCAAGTATTTGATGATCTGTCAAACAATAGCCTTTGCATACGTATAATTGTTTTTCCTCATGAAAACGAAGCTCTCTTAGTATGGTATCATTCTTAAGTTGCGCTAACAGCTTTCCTTCTGTTGATGGAACCTCTACATGGTAAAATTCCATTGCTTGCAATACAATCTGTTCAATTTGTTTTTTTAATCGCATGCGATCTTGTTCATCAAACGCACTAATTAGGATTGTTTCGGTCTTTGCCGTCGGAACAAAATCACCGTGCTGCTGATCCTTTTTATTGTAAACCGTTAGCTGCGGAATTTGCTGAACTTCTAAATCCACCAATAGTTTATGGACCGTTTGCTCATGCTGATAATAATCTTCACTGGACATATCGACGAGATGAAGAATTAAGTCAGCCTCCTTCACCTCCTCAAGCGTTGAACGGAAGGCAGCAATAAGCGTTGTAGGCAAATCTTGGATAAAGCCAACCGTATCTGTTAAAAGAGTGCCAAACCCACTTGGTAAAATCATTTTTCGAGTCATTGGATCAAGCGTTGCAAATAATTGATTTTCTTCAAATGAATCAGCTTCTGTCAAGCGGTTAAATAAGGTCGACTTCCCTGCGTTCGTATAGCCAACCAGTGCAATTTGGAACGCTTTGTTTTTCTTTCGTCTTTCACGGTAACGATCACGATGCTGGACAATAACACTGAGCTGGGTCTTGATATCATCAATTCTACGGCGGATATGGCGGCGATCGCTTTCAAGCTTCGTTTCCCCAGGTCCCCTTGTCCCAATTCCAGCTCCCAATCTTGAGAGGTGAAGCCCTTGACCACCGAGTCTTGGTAAGAGATATTGAAGCTGTGCTAATTCCACCTGTAGCTTCCCTTCCTTTGAACGGGCTCTCGTCGCGAAGATGTCCAAAATTAATTGTGTTCGATCAATAATCCTCCCTTCTAACTCTGCAGAAAGGTTTCGCACTTGACTTGGAGACAGTTCATCATTAAAAATAATCAGCTCAGCCTCCAGCTCTGCTTCCAATGCCTTTAATTCTGTCACCTTTCCCTTACCGATGTAAGTAGACGGATGAATCCGTTCTCTTTTTTGAATTAATTTTGCGACTACCTTTCCTTTTGCAGTTTCTGTTAATGACTCAAGTTCTTCCATTGAATATTGATAGCGAAGATCATCCTCTGTTGTTTGACAACCTACAATGATCACTTTTTCAATACTCGCTTCTTGTTTTGACAAATCATTTCCTCCTGTCCTTAAAGCATCTATATGAATTAGATATTAGGTGAGCTAATGCACTTCGAATTCATCATATCAAAAAAGAAGAGTGAACACGAATTTTGCAAAAAATAAATGTCTTTCATTGCAAACATGCTCCGTGATAAAATCAAGTTGTTTGTTTAAAGTGGGCGAATTTATCATTTAGAGGAGAATACAAGAATGACCTGGGAAGTATTGAGTATGATCGGCACCGTCGCATTTGCTATTAGCGGAGCGATTATTGCAATGGAAGAAGATTATGATATTTTAGGAGTTTACATATTAGGGATTGTAACTGCTTTCGGAGGAGGGGCGATTCGCAACCTACTTATCGGTGTACCAGTTTCAGCATTATGGGAGCAAGGACCCTTTTTTCAGGTTGCTCTTTTATCGATAACGCTCGTCTTCTTCTTCCTTAATAATCTCCTTAAAGTGTGGCAAAGATGGGGTAACCTTTTTGACGCCATCGGTTTGTCAGCTTTCGCAATTCAAGGAGCTCTCTATGCTGTAAAAATGGAGTTGCCCCTAAGCGCCGTTATTGTCGCGGCAGTACTGACTGGAAGCGGCGGTGGGATCATCCGCGATTTATTAGCAGGAAGAAAACCACTGGTATTAAGCGCAGAGATATATGCGGTGTGGGCGATTTTAGCAGGGATCGCAATCGGCTTAAAATGGACCGTGACTTCCTTTGAATTGTACACTCTTTTTATCATCATCGTTTTTTTACGTGTATTATCGTACACATACAATTGGAAACTTCCAAAACGATTTAATCTATCGATTCATGCAAAAAAGCGAAACATCGAAAGTTAATATCGAGCTTCAGATCATAGAAGGCTGACGTTTCGTCAGCCTTCATCAAGGATTAAATCATTACTTCGGATCGTCATTAAATCATGGCGATCGAATTGATTTTGCATGAGTAAGCGCATCGATTGGGCACGAATCGATTTTTCAATAACATTTCTCATATATCTGCCGTTGGAGAAACTCGTTACGTTTAAGGAATTTTTAATCCAATATAAATGATCGCGCAGCCTTTTCTCTGCTTCATGACTTAATGTATACTCTTTTTCCTGAAGCATCTTGTCACCAATTTCCATTAATTGATCAATGGTATAATCAGGAAAGTCGATCACAAGTGGGAAGCGTGAATAAAGGCCGGGATTTAACGTTAAAAACTGATCCATCTCTCTTGAGTAACCGGCAAGAATAAGTATGAAGTCATGTTGTTTATCCTCCATATGCTTGACCATCGTATCGATCGCTTCTTTTCCAAAATCTTTCTCACCGCCGCGCCCTAAGCTGTATGCTTCATCTACAAACAAAATACCACCCATTGCCTTTTTGATTAAATCTCTCGTTTTTTGAGCTGTATGACCAATGTACTCCCCTACCAAATCTGCTCTTTCTGCCTCGATAAGATGGCCTTTAGAAAGAACATTCATTTTTTGGAATAACTTCCCGATTAGTCTTGCAACCGTTGTTTTGCCTGTGCCGGGATTTCCTTTAAACATCATGTGAAGTGCCTGTTTTCCGACTTTTAGCCCTTCTTCTTCTCGTTTTTTATTAATATATATCCAGGCATATATTTCTTTAATCGTTTTCTTCATTTCTTCCATTCCCACTAATGTACCAAGTTCCTCCTCAATTTCCTTTAAAGCTGCATGCTCCTGTGGAATCGTCTTTGGAACCACTTTTACATCGGGCAACTCCTTCGCAACCGTTTTTCTTATTTGTGAATTAAGAACAATGCTAATTTGACCGTTATTTTTCATACGAATAGGTTGGTCCAAAGCTTTCACCTCACATTTCTAAAAGCTGTTTTCTCTAGTTGAATTCAGAAAAATTCAATAGTTGGGTGAATCGGCCATGTTTACGAAAAAGCACCGCTTCTCCATCTCAAAAGAATTATTTATCATCATCATACTCAGATGAGATCATTTTCGTGACACTAGCCTAATTTCACTTTTGCACAAGTTGACCTATGAAGCTGTTGATGTTCGGTTCTTCATGAAATCCCGATTCTTTCGTAGATGAAAAAAGGAGAAAATAATGCAATAACAGCTAAGCAACCACCCTGTTAAAATAGCCTAGGTTAAAAATGTTAACTATACTATATGTATTCAATTTAAACCTATTTCATTAAAGTTTTTATTAAAAACCCTTTCATCCTTTAAATATATTGCCAATGAGAATAAATTAAGGTCGTTTTCCTTAGTGGCTATTGTACGAACTGATTTTCGAGCAAGGAAACGCTCATATGAACAGCTAGCGCTAAGCCAGCTTCATACTCCAGACCGGGAAAATCCCCCCTCGATAGAAAAATAAAAAGGCTCACTTCGTATTGAAGCGAGCCTTTGTATTTTACGATTGTGAAGGATTTTCTAAATCAATTTGCACATTTCTTTGTGGGGCAAAGGTCGAAATTGCATGTTTATAAACAAGCTGCTGCTTGCCTTCTGATTCAAACAATACGGTGAAGTTATCAAAGCCTTTTATTTGACCTCTTAGTTGGAAACCATTTAATAAAAAAACTGTAACGCTGCTTCCGTCCTTACGCAATTGATTTAAGAATTGATCTTGAATATTAATGGATTGTTTCATCTGGGATCCTCCTCTTTTATCTCTATTAATATGTATTCGATTTTATTTTCAGCTTTCCTTCAATATACGTGGAAATTTCCGCAATTTTTTTTGTAAATGTTACGTTGTCGGTCACATCTGACATATCAAACCACTGAACATCCATTTTGTTGCGAAACCACGTTAGCTGCCGTTTTGCATAACGGCGAGAATTTTGCTTTAATTGCTCAACGGCTAAATTTAATGGGAGTTTCCCATCAAAATAATCGTACAGTTCCTTATAGCCAATCGCTTGGACCGAGCCGCAATCTCTAAGTCCAGATTGATACAATCCTTGCACTTCATCTACTAATCCTTGCTCGATCATGATGTCTACCCGCTTGTCAATGCGCTCATATAGTTGTTCTCTTTTCATCGTTAACCCGACTAGTGCCGTGTCATAGCATAAATCTGCCGTTTGTTTATCTTGGAATTGGCCCATTGTCTTTCCAGTACAATGGAATATTTCAAGAGCTCTTATCACTCTGCGCACATTATTGGGATGAATATTCCTAGCACCAAGCGGATCAATGACGAGAAGCTCTTGGTAAAGCACTTCTTTTCCTTCTTTTTCCGCTTTTAATTCCATGCTTTTTCGAAATTCTTCATCCGATGGGGCGCTCGAAAATTGATAATCATAAATGACGGACTGAATGTACAAGCCAGTACCGCCAACGATCATCGCCAGCCTATTGCGATTGGTGATATCTGCAATTTTTTCACGAACAAGCATTTGAAATTCTGCAACAGAGAACGATTGATTGGGTGCTTTAATATCAATTAAATGATGGGGAATTCCCTCCATCTCATCATTTGTGATTTTTGCGGTGCCTATATCCATTCCTTTATATACTTGCATCGAATCACCACTAATGATTTCACCATTGAAACGCTTGGCCAATTCAATGCTCATTTTCGTCTTTCCTACAGCAGTAGGTCCAAGTAAAACAAGGACTTTTTCTTTACTGTCCACTACCTCCACGCCTTTACTATCCATTTGTGTTTTTACCGCAGTAAAACTGCTAATTCTCATCGTAACACATTTAAAGGCTATTTTCTTCATTTGTAATATTTTTTAACAAATATGTCGATTCATTTTTTAAAGTTTATGAACTAAATGATTGTGAAATACGAGAAACTTTCAACATTTAATTAGTATGTCCAAAAATATCCAGTTTATTCACCTTCGGACTCAATTTACAAATTTTCCATTTTACATTACATTTCCTTAACGTTTATATAACAACCCCCTAAATGAACCACTTCCATGCTAATTTATATAAAGACATGAACAAACTGTAATTTTTATATTAATTCTATTTACTACAGCATAGATGTCATCAAGAAAATAGAGAATAGGTGGGGAAAGAAATGCTTGCAGCAAATGAAATCGGAATTGACTTAGGAACTGCAAATATATTAGTCTATAGCAAAAATAAAGGAATTACGTTAAATGAACCTTCATTAGTAGCCGTTGATGTTCGTACAAAAAAAGTGATTGCTTTCGGTCAAGAAGCGAAGGAAATGGTTGGTAAAACACCTCCTCATATCCATGTCATTCGTCCTCTAAAAAATGGAGTCATTGCGGACTATGATATTACGACAGAGCTTTTAAAAATCATTATGAAGCAAGCTATGAATAAATCTGGCGTAAACGTTCGAAAACCCAATGTGATCATTTGTACCCCTTCGGCAGCAACTAGTGTAGACAAACGGGCGATTCAAGACGCTGCACGTAATGCAGGTGCGAAGCAAGTCTTTTTAATTGAAGAGCCTGTTGCTGCTGCGATCGGGTCAGGGCTTCCCGTTGATGAGCCTGTTGCCAATATGATTGTTGATATTGGAGGCGGCTCTACGGAAGTGGCGATTATTTCTTTTGGAGGCGTAGTCGCAGCTCAATCGATCAATATTGGCGGAGATCGACTAGATGAGGAAATTATTCAATATGTTCGTAAAAATTATAATGTCCTTATCGGAGAAAGAACTGCTGAGCAAGTAAAAATGGAAATTGGTCATGCCCTCGTAGATCATGAAGAACTAAAGATGGAGATTCGCGGACGGGATCTAGTAACTGGTTTACCGAAAACAATCACTCTATCATCTTACGAAATTCGCGAAACGTTAAAAGAATCCTTACTCCATATGCTGGAAGCAATCCGTGCTACTTTAGAAGAATGTCCGGCAGAGTTGAGTGGAGATATTGTTGATAGAGGTGTTGTTCTGACAGGTGGTGGCTCACTCTTAAACGGAATGGAAGAATGGTTAAGTAAAGAAATTTTTGTACCCGTTCAGCTTTCAGAAAGCCCACTTGAATCTGTCGCATTAGGAACAGGCGAATCACTTAGTATTATGAAAAAACTTCGCCAAGCAGCAAAATAAAAAACAAAAGATGTTCTCAAAATATTTTCATTTTGAACTGCTCCATTAAGTAAAGCTTTTTCCGGACAGCGTTCCATTACACTTAAATAACTGTCGATTTAGCAGGATGAGTGTGACATTAGTTCGCAAGGTGCGATATAAAAAAAGTGCCTTATTACTTTCTTAACTGATATAAAAATACAAGGAAAGGCGCTTTAATTGCCAACAAATGTGGGTAATAATTTGATAGCAATGACCTTTGAAGTGCATGTAAAACATTTTATTCAGTTATCAGGCGAAAAAACGCCATGAAGCTATCAACAACTGACGCTGTTAAAAAAGCGAACGTTAACAGGCAGCTTGGCTTGAGAGGTTGTATAATTCGTTATGGTTATACAACCTCTTCAAAACCTTGACATTTCATTTCCTCCCCTTCGTTAAAGTAGTCCATTATATATACAGACAGTTAAAAAGGAAGGAAGGGACAGGCTAAGTAGGCCATGCTCTAACGGTACTCCTTCTCATTCCTATTCAATTGATTTTCGGCGCCACTTATTAAAATAAAGGAAAATAGGCAGTGGAATAATAATAAATCCTAAGCTTTTAATCATTTGGTTTTTGGCATTCTCCTTTTGTCGCTCTCTCTCATCCTCCATTAATTGCTCGTACTCTGCTCGTAATTGCTCCTCCGTTAACGTAACCGTTTGTTGACCTTCTATTTTTTCACTTTGTCTCATGATTTTAAAATCAGAATAGGTCTGATAATAAGATGGTGGACTAAATAAGTCCGCTGTTGCCATAAAGATTGAAATTCCGCCGCCAATCACCATCATTAATGTGGCAAAAAGAACAAGGTATACATAGAGATGTCTGACCAAACTCTCTCCCCCTTCCTTACGTTTTGATAAAACAACGATTAGAAATATAATGAAGACTGTTATCACGATTATTAGTAACAAGGATATGAAAAACAGCAAATAATAACCACCTCCTCGTCTACCACTATATTATGATTTATTAAAGCATTTCAAACCAGTGTTTTTCTATCAAAACGGATATTTTCTGCATAATTGTACAATTGAAATGAAATGCTAACGATATATCGGCAAGATTCATTGATGAGTGAAATGGCTGGGGTGCAAATGAAAGCTTCAGAAATAAATAAAGATATTAAAAAAATATATTCCTTGTACAATCAAGCCCATGAATCATTTGTGGATATTTGGCAAAAGATGATTCTGTTTACCCCAAGATGGTGGCTAGGGTTCGCTTTAAGTATTTTGCCGTGGATTATTTGGTTCAAATTACATAATCGCCACAATAGAGGCGATCTCATTCGCGCTGGATTTTTCATGGCGATTATTGCATTAATACTTGATTCAATCGGCCTCCAATTCGGCCTTTGGACATACCCATATAATGTTTTTCCATTTATTACAGGCTATTTACCATGGGATCTTACATTATTACCTGTTTCAATGATGCTTATGATTGAATTTATGCCAAATTTGAATCCTTTCCTAAAGGGAATCATCTATGGAGCACTTGCAGCATTTATTGGTGAACCAATTGCAATGTGGTTAGATTTGTATGAACCTATCCATTGGAAAAGCATTTATTCTTTTCCTATATATGTTTTATTGTTCTTGCTATCGAACTATATTGCTAAAGGCAAACTATCTCACGCAACATTCTAATTGCAGATGGAATATTTCAATAAAAAAATGATGTTTAAAGTTGTCGATCATGCCATTTGGGCGCTTTTTATCCTGACTCGATGAACATTTTGAAGAAAGCAGGCCTTTCTTATAACGTAACATCGAGTCAGAGAGGTCTTGAAAGTTCTAGAAATCAAGGATCTTCGCGAAATGCGCCGACAAATCTCAGAATTCTCGAACATAGCAAATTAAAAATATAACGATTACATCGATTTTTAAATAAACAAATTCCCTTTTTAAAGAGTCTTTATCACGTTTAACCAATGGTTGAGTAAATGAACAATGTTCTATCCAGTCCATTAAACTCGTCAATATAACATTTGCACTAATGTGCTGTTTTTGCTGTAAATGAGTCATCAAGGGCTCTTTTCCACTTTTATTCATAATCTGAAGGATTCACTGAAAAAGCATAGACTAAGTAAATGACTAAGCATATAGCTGTCGTAATAAATCCCCAGCCAAGTGTTAATTGATCAATGACTAAATAATTATTACATAACGACTCTTCCGACCATATATATAAAGCTCCCATTCCAAAATACTTGACTGTAAAAATAAAAATAATGAAATTTTTCCATGCCTTTGTTAGCTTCTTCCAACTATCCCTCAGTGGCACTCCTGCCAAAAATGGTAAGCTAATAAACTTCCAAATCTCCATAGTTTGCATCGTTAATGCTTCATCCATTGTTCGAGGAATAGTCCAATATATCATTATCATCATAAAAAGGGTGATCCCTGGTATACCATTATGGTTCCACTTTTCGAGAAAAAGATGGGATCGTCTCAATAAAAGGCCAGACATTAAGAAACCTGAAATGACCAGCATGGGCATTTGCATATGCATATGGGTTATCATCATAGATTCAAAAAGAGCAGCAACAGGTGGGAGCATCAAGAAAATATATAATAATAAGCCATAGATAAATTGTGTCATCTCTTGCTCACCTGCTCACCGGCAAGTATTCTTTCAACTTTTTCAGCTGCCTCCTCAATATTTGTAAAATCCATCACCTCTATGAGACTGCCAGTTTTATCGACGAGATAAAAAGCTGAATTATGAGTAAAGTTCCCTTGACCATCAGGGATGACGATTACACCGAATTTTTCAAGTAAAGTATTAAGCTCTGTTTTGTCCACAATCCTTGCCATTCTCCATGTTTCCCCATCACTTTTAAAAGCTTTTCGATATCTTTCCAATGTTTCTGGGTCATCTCGTTCAGGATCAAAGCTAATGCTAAGAAAGACAATCTCTTCTCCCATATACTTCTGTGGTAGCAAATCATATACTTGAGCCATATTGTATTCTAATTGAGGACAAACCGTTCCACATGCTGTGTACAGGAAAGTGATAAACATGAATTTCCCTTCAAACTCAGAAATAGGATACGTTCTCCCTTTGCTATCCTCCAATGTGACATCAGGAAAAACAGGCTTTTCTTGTATTAATCGATTAACCCTAGCCGTTTCTTCTGTAAAAGCTGTGAACCCATCTGTTCCGATAAATAACAAAACAACTCCGAATAAGAAAACAACCAGTAACGATATTGCATTATGCCGGTTTTTGAACATGCGATCACTTCCTAATTTTGTTCCCATCCATAATTTCAAAAGAGACAACCCGACATCTGATCTATCTCTTTTTCAATAAAATCACCATGTCTTAAACGGTGGAGATCCAGGTGGGGCATTAACGATCATATCTGTTAATGGCAATACATAGGCCATGGCGATTACAATGAGCATCACAACCACCCAGATTCCCCAGCGTTCTGTCATATACGGTGTTGGTGCTTCATCTTGTTCGATCTCAGCAATTGGGAATTCGACTTCCCCTTTTGGCGCAAAGAACATCATATTAAATACTGCATAGACCTGCAGAATTACCGCAATTAACAAAAGGGTTGCACCTATGCCAACCGCTGTCATCAATGGATTCCATCCTAATGTCTCTGCAAAATCTCCATAGGTCGTAAAAGATGTCCTTCTCGGGGAACCAAACAATCCAGCTGCATGCATGGAGATAGCCATGATTACCATTCCTACCGTCCAAATAATTGTTTGAATAATACCTAATTTATTCATTTGTGGAGTTAACACCCGTTTTGAAAGGTAAGGTACTAACCAGTAGCTAATTCCAAAGAATGTCATGACCACTGACATTCCAAGTGTTAAATGGAAGTGCCCCACTATCCACATCGTGTTATGAACCACCTGATCTAATTGATTTGTACTTTGCACGATCCCACCTGCTCCGGCTGGGATAAAAGCTGCCATTGCGATAAAAGGAGATAGGAAGCGAACGTCCCCCCATGGAAGTTTCTTAAACCAACCAAGTGCCCCCTTGCCACCTTTCCTTCGACCTGTACGCTCAAAAACTCTAAACATCGCATAGGCAGTCATTAATGAAGGAAAACCAATAGCAAGACTCATAAATACGTGCATAAATTTGATCGGAAGTGATATACCTGGGTCAACAATCTGATGGTGGAAACCACCTGTAATATTCATAATGACAAGTGCAATCACAACGACGCGAGTTAAATAATCATTCCATCTTGTCCCCCCAATGATTTTTGGTACGATAACATACCACGCAGATACAGCTGTTAAATACCAGATGTTGACCGCCGTATGTCCAAATGCCCAAAATAATGTTCTCGCAACCATAACATTAATCGTCTCGACCCAACCGAGAGACCATGGAATAATCATAAATAGTACTTCCACAGCAACGAATGCAGTTGCTCCGACCAATAACACAAACACCCCAGTTGCAAAAAATGCTAAGATTGGAAGATGTTGTCCTTTATGATTCTTCCTCCAATGAGCCACGTTGATGAATGCTCCTGTTGCCAGTATCCAAATTCCTAATACAACCAATACTAACCCAAAATAGAAGACTGGATGGGCTGCCATTGGTGGA
This sequence comes from Bacillus methanolicus, assembly GCF_008764295.1. Taxonomy (GTDB): domain Bacteria; phylum Bacillota; class Bacilli; order Bacillales; family Cytobacillaceae; genus Robertmurraya; species Robertmurraya methanolica_A. The sequence goes on from NZ_VTQX01000037.1 coordinate 26,262, forward strand.
TAGAATGTATACATAACAGAAGCCTCATTCATTAGAACTGGAACAACAACCAAGACAAGCCCTACCATTTTTGTCCAGAATCCAATCCAAGCAAGTTTTCGCACCTTTGGTAAGAGACCACCTAATGTATGGGAAAGACCCGCGTAAAAATATCCGATCGTAAAAAATGCAGAAAGTACAACAACGAGTAACAGTCCATGTGCGGTCAATATTTGATAATAATTTAGCCAAGCTGGTAATTCCAGAACCCCTGCCCGGTTCAACCCTTGCAATAAACCTAGCAATCCCCCGAGCAGTAAAGCGACAAAAGCGACAGCTAAATATGATTTCGATATTCGCGCATCCTCTAAACAAACGCCTAAAACCTTATTCTTTTTTTCACTGATAACTGCTGCTCTTCTATTTTGTTCAATAGCCGCGTCCACTTTCATTCCCTCCTTTATTTAACCGTAATCGTCGTGCTCATTAACTGATGTCCTGCACCGCAATATTCATTGCATAGCACTAAATACTCACCAGGCTCAGAAAATTTCTGCGAAATTTTTTGGATATGTCCTGGCATGACCATTGCATTAATATTCGTATTCGCTACTTGAAATCCGTGTACAACGTCCTTTGAAGTTAACGTGAAGTGTACGGTTGAACCTGCAGGTATTTCAAGCTCCATTGGCGTAAAACTGAATACTTGTAAAGTCATCACCACTTCATATTCCTTTTCGCCAATTTGTTTTATTCCAGGTTCATCAAATGGAGCCGTTTCATCCACTTTTTGCGGATCTATTATTTCATTATGACTTGGCGGTCCCATTTCCAATGCAAATGCTTGATAGCCAGTAATCAACATAAATATCATGATGATGCCGAAGCTCAGTGTTAACCAAATTTTTTCATCAAGGTGCATCATATTCTCCTCCTTTAAATTCTATCCATGTAGAATCCGAATAATATAAAGTAAGTAACTAGAATAACGGCTGCAACCACGCCGACTGAGATCCACGTACCCAATTTTGATGTGGCAAGTTTATCCATATTTTCTTTTTCAACATTTATTTCATCTTGAACATGATCAGAAGCTTTCATTAAAATTCCCTCCCTTAGTTTTCTCACTTTCAGCATAATTGCGAATGATTCTCATCGTAGTGAGAAAAATCACTTTACCACTTCCTTTATTCAAAAAACATTCACTTTTCCGCTCGATATTGCGATAAACACTGTTGTTATAGGGATAGCAAAATAAATATCCTTTTAACGAATTCGGATTTTTATAAAAAATGCCTAACCTGTATACGTTCTTTAAGACAGGTTAGGCATTGGGCTCTATTTTTTAAAATTAATGCTCTCACTATAATGATGGACTGATTTGGGAAAAGAAATATTTAATCAGAAAAGCTATTTTTATGAAATATAAAACATCGATTCAGAAAAATAGTTAAAAATACTAATTTTGCGGTAAGGCGAAATGAAGAATTAGATGAAATGAACGAAGGTTACTTAAAACTCTTACTCTTAACTTCTAAAGACATGTATAATTTTTAGTAAGACTTAAATATCGTGTATACCTTAAAATTTATACTAGGAGTGTGAACATAAATTTGACATTACAAACAAAAAATCGATACCTCATTACCATTTTTTTCTTTTACATCATCGTATTGGTATATTTCATGTTTTTCGGATTTGGGCGCCCACAATTAGCTGAAATACGAGAATATCGATATTCACTATTACCACTTCGAATTCCTTTATGGCTACCAAAGAGTTTTTCAATAGATACGTTCAAACTATGGGTTTTTGCTCTCGGCAACCTTATAGCATTTATTCCATTTGGAGTACTCGTACCGATGGTTTTTAAAAAGCAGTTAAATACCTACTTTAAGTTTATAGGACTGTTTTTGCTTTTTATTCTAGTCATGGAAACGATGCAAATGGTAACTTATTTAGGCAGCTTTGATGCAGAGGATATCATGATAAATATGATTGGTGCCTCCATTGGATTTTATTCATATAAAGTAAGCAAACATGCTTCCACTCAAAAAAATAAAATTGTTTACACTGCATTATCAATGGTGGGATTAACTTTATTGACGTTTTTCATCGCTTGGATCTATAACAATACAGTCACACCGTATGTTATCGATTTACTTGGACTGGATTAAAGTAATTCTTGATCCCCGTTATTAACGTGGAATTCTCGACACCATAACTTTCAATAGTCATAGGGATTTTACAAACTTGCATGCCGAACAAATATCATTAGACTACTTTTTCTTTTTAAGTAACCCGTCAATACGATACACTTTATTTTGGTGGGATACTCACCATTCCATGCTGTATGTGCTAAACAGTTCATGTCCTTCATAAAGAATGACCTTCTTCGAAAGTGAGTTAAAGTGGTTGGGACAACTTTATCCTACGAAGTGGGGTTCTTTATTACCACGCTATTAAGCTCTCAGGAATCCCTGCTAGCATAGCAAGGGTTTTTTAAACCATTAAAAGAGGTTTCTAATTCCTTAGAAACCCCTCTACATCACGCGTTTAAACATCTTTTCCATTTCATATGTTGAGTAATGAATAATGATCGGTCTTCCGTGTGGGCATGTGAATGGATCCGATGATCTTCTTAACTGATCCAAAAGTGCTTGAATTTCACTCATTTGCAAATAATGATTTGCTTTTATCGAAGCTTTGCAGCTCATCATGATCGCTGCTTCCTCTCGCAGTTTCTTTATATCGACTTTTTTCATTGTGAGCAGTTGTTCGAGCATTTCTTCAATAATTTCCTTTTCCAGTCCTGTTGGAAACCACTGCGGATGAGAGCGTGCAATAAAGCTATTGATTCCGAAAGGTTCTAAAAATACACCAACTTCTTCAAGCTGCTCCTTATGCTCCATAATTTTAATCGCTTCATCTGCCGAGTATTCAAAAGTTAAAGGTACAAGCATCTCTTGAAGCTCGCTTTCAACCTGTCCTACTTTCTCACGAAAATATTCATATTTAATTCTTTCTTGTGCGGCATGTTGATCAATAATGTAAAGTCCCTTTTCATTTTGAGCCAAAATATAGGTTCCATGCATTTGACCAATCGGATATAACGGTGGGACTCTTGATTCAACGTTTGCTTCATCTTTGCTGACAGTTGCTGGTGCTGAAGCAATCATTTCCTCCTCAACAAATGAGCGTGCGGCTTTAACTTGGCTGCTTTCTATCGGTCTAACAGGAAGTTCCCTTATTGTTTCCTGCACTTCAACCTGCGGAAATTCTTCAAAAGAAAATGCCGGTTGCGCTTCTTTAGCAACTGGAAGATGCTCGAAATCGAAAGAGGGCTGCTCCGATCTTTCTACCTGTTTTGCTTCCCGCTTCAAACCTTCTGGAATAAGTTCTTTTTGGTGAAAAGCGTTTTTAATCGTTTCTGTTACAAGCTGATTCAACTCAGCTTCTTTACTAAATCGCACTTCCATTTTTGAAGGATGTACATTGACATCCACCAAAATCGGGTCCATTTCAACGTTGAGCAAAACTATTGGAAAACGTCCAATTGGAAGAAGAGTATGATATCCTTCTTGAATTGATTTTACCAATGGATAGTTTTTAATAAATCTACCATTAACCATCGTTGTAATATAATTGCGCGATGCCCTCGTTATCTCAGGCAAAGCAAGCCAGCCACGAATGGTAAAATCAAGTGAAGTCGCTTCAATCGGAATCATTTTTTTAACGATATTTAGACCATAGATTGCCGCCAGCACTTGGCGTACGTCCCCATTGCCATTCGTATGAAGAAGCTTTCTATCATTGTGGATAAGGCGGAAAGAAACTTCTGGATGAGAAAGGGCAAGACGATTGACAATATCGGTAATATTTCCAAGCTCTGTATGAACTGTTTTCATATATTTTAATCTTGCTGGTGTATTGAAAAATAAATCTGTGACAATGATATCTGTCCCTTTGCGGCTTGATGCTTTTTCGAAGGTTTCTACATGACCACCTTCTAAAACAAGACGCGTTCCCTCTTCACCTGTCGATGTCTTGATCTCAATCCTTGAAACAGAGGCAATACTTGGAAGGGCCTCTCCACGAAACCCTAACGTTCTAATTCGGAATAAATCTTGATCATTTTTGATTTTACTTGTGGCATGTCGCTGAAAAGCCATTAATACATCTGATTCCTCAATTCCATCACCATTATCTGTAATGCGAATTTTCGCAAGACCTGCTTCTTCTACTTCGATTTCGATAATCGTACTATTGGCGTCTAGCGCATTTTCCACTAATTCCTTTACAACAGATGCAGGTCTCTCTACTACTTCACCAGCAGCAATTTTATTCGAAAGTAAATCATCTAGCTGAATAATTTTCCCCATTACGCCACCTCTCAATAATTAGCTTTTTAATTTTTTGTGAAGCTCATAAAGGGTATTCATCGCTTGCATTGGCGTCATCTCTAAAATATCGATTTCCCTGATTTGCTCCAATGCTTTTTTCTCCTTTGCACTGAATGGAGAAGCTTCCTTGATCACTGGCTCATCAAAGAATGACAGCTGCCCACTTTCCAACTTTGGAGCTTGCACGCTTTCACCTTGATTCTCAAAGTTTTCAAGCAGTTCATTAGCCCGCTTGATTAAAGAGTTAGGTAGGTTAGCAAGCTGGGCAACGTGAATCCCGTAGCTCTTATCGGCAGCACCCTCCTTAATTTTATGAAGGAAGACCACTCTACCATTTTGTTCAATTGCACTAACATGAACATTCTTTAATTGCTTGAGCTCCTTATCTAATACAGTTAATTCATGATAATGGGTTGAAAATAAAGTTTTCGCGCCAATTTTATTATGGATATGCTCAATAATCGCTTGCGCAAGCGCCATCCCATCATAAGTAGAAGTCCCACGACCAATCTCGTCAAAAAGAATCAGACTATTGGCCGTCGCATTTTCAATCGCATGATTTGCTTCAAGCATTTCAACCATGAATGTACTTTGACCGGAAATTAAATCGTCAGCAGCGCCGATTCGAGTAAATACCTGATCAAAAATAGGCAAGGTTGCTTCCCTAGCCGGGACGAAGCAGCCAATTTGGGCTAGAATCGCCGTAAGGGCAATTTGACGCATATATGTGCTTTTCCCAGACATATTTGGTCCAGTTATAAGAAGAACTTCTCTTTCTTTATCCATGTAACAATCGTTTGGTACATATTCTTGTGCATTCATGACTTTTTCTACGACCGGATGTCTGCCATCTTTTAGCAAAATCATGCGGTCAGAGGAAAATTGCGGCTTCACATAATGCCTTTCTTCACTTATGGAAGCAAAACATTGCAGTACATCAATTTCACTAACTATTTTCGCTAATCTCTGCAATCTCGGAATATAGCTTTTTACAAACTCACGAATCTCTGTAAATAGCGCATATTCAAGCTCCACACTTTTTTCCTCTGCTTGTAAAATGAGCGCTTCCTTTTCTTTGAGAGCAGGCGTCACAAACCGTTCCGCATTCGTTAATGTTTGCTTCCGTTCATATTGCCCTTCCTCAAGCAAATGAAGATTCGCCTTTGTCACTTCAATATAATAGCCAAACACACGGTTATAGCCGATTTTCAACGATTTAATTCCCGTTTTCTCCCGTTCTTCTCGCTCGAGTTGCGCAATCCACGTTTTTCCGTTTTTGCTAGCATCACGATACTTGTCTAACTCTTCATGATAGCCATCTTGAATAATGTTTCCCTCTTTGATGGATAGGGGTGGATTATCGACGATTGCCCGTTCCAGCAATTCGACTACTTCTTCACAAGGGTCAAGCTGAGATGCTAAAAGATCCGCCTCTTCATTCCCCATCTGTGTGATAACACTTTTAAGATGTGGTATTTGATAAAGGGAGCGTTTTAATTGCATTAAGTCGCGGGCATTAACATTTCCAAAGGCTACTCTTCCTGCCAGCCTTTCTAAATCATAGACTTCTGTCAGTTTTTCCCGCATTTCCTGCCGCTCAAAATAATGGGACATGAACACTTCAACGAGTGCTTGACGTCTAATGATATCATCCTTATTAATAAGGGGGCGATCAATCCACTGCTTTAACAAACGTCCGCCCATTGCTGTTTTTGTTTCATCCAATAGCCATAATAAAGAACCCTTCTTACCTTTTGAACGAATCGTTTCCGTTAACTCAAGATTTCGTTTTGAATAATAATCAATCTTCATAAATTGCTGAATTTCATATCGGTTAACAGGCTGCAGGTGATCAAGCGATCTTTTTTGTGTTCGGTACAAATAGTTGAATAACCGTGCAATCGTACTCTTTAACCTCGTTTCTTCTACAGCGTTTAGAAGAGTGGCAAAACGATCATTTATCGTCTCATTGTCTTCAAAAGATAAAGTTGCCGAAAATCGTTCACGAATTTTAAGCTGCAATTGCTCAGCTAGCTGCGAAGGAATGACCACTTCCTTTGCTCCTGAAAGAGCAATTTCGTTTAAAACAAGCTCATCATTCCCTTCAAGTAACGTAACCTTGCTCTCTCCTGTTGAAAGATCACTATAAGCGAAGCCATAGCTGCCATCCGAAAAAGGGGTTAGAGAGGCAATAAAATTATTCTCTTTCTCATTTAATCCACGGCCTTCCATCATTGTTCCAGGAGTAATTAACTGGACAACTTCCCGTTTGACAACGCCTTTCGCTTGCCTTGGGTCCTCGGTTTGTTCGCAAATTGCGACTTTATATCCTTTTTCTACTAGTCTATCAATATATTGGGGAGCAGAGTGATAAGGAACTCCGCACATCGGGATCCGTTCCTCAGACCCCCCCTCACGGCTAGTTAAGGTAATTTCAAGCTCCTGTGACGCCTTCAATGCGTCATCAAAGAACATTTCATAAAAATCTCCTAAACGAAAAAATAAAAAGGCATCTTGATAGTCTGCCTTCACCTGTAAATATTGTTGTATCATCGGCGTATATGTAGCCATTCTAATCCTCCAAAACTTTTCTCACATTAATGAATGATATGACTCTATTATAACATAGGTAAAAATGAGCGAAAACGGTTTGCATTCAATAGCAAATCTTTTCGCACAGCAGCCAATCTCACATTCCATTCTTATAAACGACAAAATATAAGTTTAATGGCATTCTTAATCATGTAAATCAAAAAAGCTTCCTAAATAGGTACTGCACCCCAGAAGTTAGAGTTAAAAATCTAACCTCTGGGGTGTTTTTGTATGGCAA
>NZ_VTQX01000038.1:0-20487 GCF_008764295.1 Bacillus methanolicus
CAGCGTTCGTCCTGAGCCAGGATCAAACTCTCCAAAAAAGAGTAAGATTAGCTCTTATGTTTAAAATAAACGTTGGCTAGTTTTGGCTCTCATAAGAGTGCCTCCACTATAATTTGTTGACGTATGATTTGTTTAGTTTTCAAAGTACAATTTCTATCTTCGCTCAGAAGCGACTTTAACAATATACCATTTTCATTTTTTCCCGTCAACACTTTTTTATTAAAAAAATACTTGTTTGTTGACTTCAATAAGTATAACAGCCCACGTATAGGAATACAAGGGCATTTTGATGCCGTACTTCTTGACTACATTTCCTTTTACACAACTTCTTCAATATAAATATTGCGATGCTTTTCAAGCTGAATGATCTCATTTGTATCAATTATTTTAATTAATGGCCTCGTAGGGGACTTTTCTTCAATAAATAATATTTCTGCCATTTCGCCATCGGATAATTTCACCTTGCTTCCGATTGAGAAATTCATCAATCCTGATTGAAGAGCTTTAATTACTGACAGATCAAATTTTCCAAAACTATCTTCCATGATCATTTCCAATACCTTAAATGGCGATTGTTTTTGGCGATATAAGCGGGCGGAGGTCATTGCATGAAAAGTATCAGCAATAGCGATGACTTTGGCAAAACGATGAATCTTTTTATCACCACGCGGATAGCCGCTGCCGTCCAGTCGTTCATGATGTTGGTAAATGGCAATTTTCGCATCATCTCTTAATAAATTGCTTCCCTGAATCATTTGGTAACTATAGGTTGGGTGATTTTTTATTTCTTCATATTCAGCGCTTGATAATGCGTCGTTTTTGTTGATGAGACGAGCAGGGACTTTAGCCATTCCACAATCAGCAAGACAGCCTGCTAAAGCTAATTGGACAATATCTCCCTGTTGATAATTGAGCTTTTTCCCTAAAAAAGCACTTAAAAGGGCAACTGCAACCGAATGCTGGTACAAATATTCCTTTTCAGTCGATAAGTGGTGCAGGAAAAATATTTCTTCAGCATGGTTATCTAAAGTTTCTATTAAAGGAATTAAAATCGCTCTCACTTTAGTAATATCTAAAGGTAATCCAGATTGCCATTTTGAAAATTCCTTTTTGTAATCTCGAACTGCTTCTAAAAATAACTCAGTAAAAACAATATTAGCATCTGCTAATTCCTCAACATTCTCTTCTTCAATAATCTCCGAAGGAATAAACGGGGTTCCGTTAACGAGTGTTCGCTGAACAGTCACTTCTGAAATTAAAAAAGCCTTTAAATATTGAATTAATTCATGCGTTAGGATTGTTTTATTTGGAATAATAGGGCGGTTTGTCAGGCTCATAACATCCTCAGATAAAATACATCCTTCTTGAAGTTCACTAATTTTCACTCGCATTCGAAACACCTCTTTTGTCTAAAACGTACATTGCTAAAAAGCTAGTCTCTCTGACTATTTTACTTGATCTTTCAATCAATGGCTATATTATGTAGAAAAGCTGTAGCACTTTTGCACTACAGCTTAAAAAATCATTCTTGAGAAGAAGAGTCATCTTGACTTTCTTCTACAACCTCAAGATTTTCATGATCCATTTGCGGATCTTGTTCACTTTCTTCTTCTCTTTCAACTTTGGCTACAGTTGAAACGAATTCACTTTCACTTTCATTCAAGCGAATCAATCTAACTCCTTGTGTGTTTCTTCCCATCGTTGAAATATCATTCACAGCCATTCGAATAATGACGCCGCCAGTAGTAATCAGCATTAGATCTTCTTCACCTGTGACAGCTTTCATAGCAACTAAATCGCCATTTTTATCGGTAATATTACATGTCTTGATTCCTTTTCCGCCTCTACCTTGAATACGATATTCTTCGGCTGGTGTTCGCTTTCCGTAGCCGTTTTTCGTAACAATTAATATGTCGGAACCTTCGTCAAGCACTTCCATCCCGATGACCTCATCATTCTCCTGATTAATGGTAATCCCTTTCACACCTGTTGCTGTTCTCCCCATCGAACGAACATCTGTCTCTGGGAAGCGAATGAGCATACCATTTTTCGTGCCAATAATAATTTCTTTATTCCCGTCAGTAAGACGAACAGAAATCAATTCATCACCTTCACGCAAATTCAAGGCAATTAAGCCGTTGTTACGTATATGTGCAAAGGACGACAGTGGTGAACGTTTTGACACTCCCTCTTTTGTTGTGAAGAACAGGAACCAGTCATCAACGAACTCCTCAACAGGGATGATCGCATTCACCCATTCGCCTTTATCTACTTCTAACAGATTGATAATCGGGAGACCTTTCGCCGTCCGGGAAAACTCTGGAATCTCATACCCCTTGGCACGATATACCTTTCCTTTATTCGTAAAGAATAGGAGAGTGTCATGGGTAGATGTAGTGATGAGATGCTCAACAAAATCATCCTCATTGGTTCCCATCCCCTGAATACCTCTTCCCCCACGTTTTTGCGCACGATATGTTGATACTGGCAACCTCTTTATATAGCCGTTATGCGTAATCGTCACAACAATATTCTCACGCGGGATCAGATCCTCATCTTCAATATTTTCAAGTCCTGCCGTTACAATTTCAGTACGACGGGTATCATTAAAACGCTCTTTAATTTCAGTTAGCTCTTCACGAATGATTTCCAAAACTTTTTCTTCATCCGCTAAAATCGCTTTAAGCTCTGCAATCAGCTTCATCAAATTTTGATATTCTTCTTCGATCTTTTCACGTTCTAATCCAGTTAGACGCTGCAAACGCATGTCTAAAATTGCTTGCGCTTGCTTATCAGATAAGCCGAACGTTGTCATTAATCCTTCTCTAGCAATCTCAGTTGTTTGTGAACCGCGGATTAAGGCAATCACTTCGTCAATATGATCTAAAGCTATTCGTAGCCCTTCTAAAATATGAGCTCGTGCTTCCGCTTTTCGCAGCTCAAACTCTGTTCTGCGGCGGATAACAACTTGTTGGTGCTGTAGATAGTAGTGGAGGCACTCTTTCAAATTAAGAACCTTCGGATGACCATCGACAAGAGCCAGCATATTGATTCCGAAGCTCGTTTGCAATGCAGTATGCTTGTATAAGTTATTTAAAAGAACATTCGCATTCGCATCCTTCCGAACTTCGATAACAATGCGCATTCCTTTACGATCGGACTCATCTCTTAAATCAGTAATGCCATCGATCTTTTTGTCACGAGCTAGCTCTGCAATTTTTTCAATTAGTCTTGCTTTATTTACTTGATAAGGAATTTCCTTAACAATAATAACTTCTTTACCGTTGGACTTTTGTTCGATCTCTACCTTGGCTCTTAATGTTATTGAGCCTCTTCCTGTTTCGTAAGCCTTTCGGATACCGCTTCGACCAAGAATTAATCCTGCTGTTGGAAAGTCTGGTCCTGGAATGATATCCATGAGTTCCTGAATCGTTATATCCGGATCCTTGCTTATCGCTAAAACACCATCAATAATTTCTCCAAGCTGGTGAGGGGGGATGTTAGTTGCCATCCCAACAGCAATACCTGTAGTTCCATTTACCAAAAGATTAGGGAAACGAGCAGGGAGAACAACAGGTTCTCTTTCCTCACCATCATAGTTATCTTGATAATCAATCGTATCTTTATTGATGTCTCTTAATAGTTCCATCGAAATTTTTGACATACGAGATTCTGTATAACGCATAGCTGCAGCCGCATCACCATCGACCGAACCAAAATTCCCGTGCCCATCTACAAGCATATAGCGATAGTTAAAATCCTGAGCCATACGCACCATCGTTTCGTAAACAGCAGAATCACCGTGAGGGTGATATTTACCGATTACATCTCCGACGATACGAGCAGATTTTTTATAAGGCTTGTCTGCATGGATTCCTAAATCATGCATAGCATATAAAATACGGCGGTGAACTGGTTTTAATCCATCTCGTACATCCGGCAGAGCACGTGAAACGATTACACTCATCGCATAATCTAAAAATGAAGAGCGCATTTCCTGACTAATATTAATTTCTTTAACTTGCGGATTTGAAGTTTCAGACATGAAGAAACCTCCTTTTCAGAGTGAGTTCTTTAATGACATTTAAGAATAAAAAGGATAGTGGGTATACCAGCTATCCTCATGGATGAACTAAATATCCAAATTCTTAACATATTGAGCATTCTCTTCGATAAAATTACGACGTGGCTCAACTTTATCTCCCATTAGAATCTCAAATGTTTCATCTGCTTCAATAGCATCTTCAAGACTTACTTGTAGCATCGTTCTTCTCTCTGGATCCATCGTTGTTTCCCATAATTGCTCGGGGTTCATTTCCCCAAGACCTTTATAACGTTGGATATTTGGCTTTGGCTGACTAGGAAGCTCTGCAAAAATGCGATCGAGCTCTTTATTATCATAAGCATACTCAATGCGCTTTCCCTGCTGTACCTTGTACAATGGAGGCTGAGCAATATAAATATAACCAGCTTCAATAATTTTTCTCATATAACGATAGAAAAAGGTTAATAATAGGGTACGTATATGTGCACCGTCAACATCCGCATCAGTCATTATGACAATTTTGTGGTAGCGGGCTTTCGCAATATCAAAATCTTCACCAATACCAGTGCCACAAGCTGTAATAATCGCTCGAACCTCATTATTCGATAAAATTCGATCAAGGCGAGCCTTCTCAACGTTTAAAATTTTCCCTCTTAAAGGCAGGATGGCTTGAAAATGGCGATCACGCCCTTGCTTAGCTGAACCACCCGCTGAGTCACCCTCAACAATATATAACTCACTTATTGATGGATCCTTTGACGAACAATCAGCAAGCTTACCAGGCAAGCTCGAAACCTCTAGTGCGCTTTTTCTTCTTGTTAATTCCCTTGCTTTTTTCGCTGCTAGCCTTGCTCTTGTCGCCATTAAACCTTTATCGACAATTTTGCGGGCTACCGAAGGGTTTTCCAGTAAGAACTTTTCAAAATGCTCTGCAAAAATTGTATCAGTCGCAGCCCTAACTTCAGAATTTCCGAGCTTTGTTTTCGTTTGTCCTTCAAACTGAGGATCAGGGTGCTTAATGGATATAATGGCCGTTAATCCTTCTCGAACATCATCACCGGTCAAGTTAGCATCACTTTCTTTAAAAAAACCATTCTTTCGCGCGTAATCATTGATTATTCTCGTTAACGCAGTTTTAAAGCCGGACTCATGTGTACCGCCTTCATACGTGTGAATATTATTGGCAAAAGAATAAATATTTTCTGTGTAGCCCTCATTGTATTGCAGAGATACTTCAATGGCGATGCCATCTTTTTCGCCTTCAATAAAGATGGGCTCCTCATGAAGGACATCCTTCGTTCGGTTTAAATGTTCTACATAAGACTTAATTCCGCCCTCGTAATGATATTCATTACGCTTTTTTTCTTCCGCTCGCTTATCTTCAATCGAAATTTTCAAACCTTTATTTAAAAAGGCGAGCTCACGAGTACGGGTCGCAAGTGTTTCAAAATCATATTCAATCGTTTCAGTAAAAATTTCCGGATCTGGTTGAAAATGAATCGTTGTTCCAGTATGGTCTGTTTCTCCAATTACCTTAAGATCAGCACAAGGCACCCCGCGCTCATATTTTTGGTAATGGATTTGACCATCACGGTGAACGTATACTTCAAGGAATGTCGACAGAGCATTTACAACTGAGGCACCAACCCCATGTAATCCTCCTGACACTTTATATCCACCGCCGCCAAATTTACCACCAGCATGGAGGACCGTCATTATAACCTCAACGGCAGGGCGGCCCATTTTTTCCTGAATCCCAACAGGAATCCCTCGACCATTATCAACTACAGTAATACTGTTATCTTTTTCTATAAAAACCTCGATTTCAGAGCAGAAACCTGCAAGTGCTTCATCTATACTATTATCAACAATTTCCCAAACTAAATGATGCAATCCTTTGGCACTCGTTGAACCAATGTACATTCCCGGACGCTTTCGAACAGCCTCAAGACCTTCTAATACTTGTATCTGCTCGGCATCATAGGATTGTCCCTGTACCGCTTCTTGTTCCGTAGCCACAGTCAATCACCTACACTTTCTAATAAACTCAACTAAAGTCTCTCCATTTTTAGAGCTTCAACTTTTTGAGAGCTTGCTTTTAAGTAGTTATTAATTATAAACATGATAAAAATCATAAAGGCTATGAATAGGTTAAAAAAAAGAAAATAGACTTGATCTAACCCTTTATTAAAGCTCTTGCAACACCGGTTTGGTTGAACGTTTTTTCAGTGTTCCTGAAGCTAACGGAGAATAGTACACCGCATTTTCAGTAATAACTATTGATTTAAACGTGCCTTTAGTAAGGGGAATGATGTCCTTATCCTTTTTCTCTAACAACTCTTGCATATATTGAGAAGATTTCACTGTTTCTTTATCAAGGATGGCGATAATCTCCATTGCCCTCACCAGCGTATCCTCTCCTAGATGAACATACATGGGTCTCACCTCACTGAATTTTTTCAATCCAACCAGATTCAACCTTAAAAGTAGCTGCTTCTTTTAAGGTTTGATGGTCAATCCCGTCTACATTTGTTGTTGTTACAAAAGTTTGAACTTTGCCTTGGATCGTGTTTAATAAATGAGATTGACGAAAATCATCTAATTCAGAAAGAACATCATCAAGTAGAAGAATAGGATATTCATCAATTTCTGAACGGATCAATTCTATTTCAGCCAGTTTTAATGAGAGCGCAGTTGTCCTTTGTTGACCCTGTGAGCCAAATGTTTGCACATCACGATCATTGACATGAAAGAGAAGATCATCGCGATGAGGACCAAACAATGTAACGCCTCTTTCAATTTCTCGTGTTTTCACTTTGGCAAATTTTTCTTCTAATACTTCTACCATTTTCGACAAAACTTGGTTTTCTGATACGTCTACGGAAGGTTTATAGAGAATTTTTAATGTTTCTAAATCCCTTGAAATTCCTTTATGAATCGGAATCGCCCAATTTTCGAGCAACTGAATAAACTCGAAACGCTTCGAAATAATTTTCACAGCCATTTCGATAAATTGTTCAGTTAAAATGTCGAGCATAGTCATATCTGTCTGTTTCTTCAATTGCAACAGTTTTAAATAGTGATTTCGCTGCTGTAATATTTTTTGGTATTGCCCAATATCATGTAGATAAACAGGGGACACCTGGCCAATCTCCATATCAATAAAACGACGCCTTACTTGAGGGCTCCCTTTTACTAAATGGAGATCTTCAGGCGCGAACATAACTACATTCATATTTCCAATATATTGACTGAGCTTTTGCTGCTCGATATGGTTACATTTTGCTTTTTTTCCTTTTTTTGAAATCACTAACTCCATCGGAATGGAACCGTGCCTTTTTTTAACCCTACCTTCTATTTTAGCATATTCTTCGTCCCAGCGAATAAGATCTTTATCATTTGATGTTCGATGGGATTTTGCCATAGCTAAAACATAGATAGATTCCATGACATTCGTCTTCCCTTGAGCATTTTCTCCGAGAATAACATTGACCTTATTGTCAAATGGAATTTCTAATTCTTTATAATTCCGGTAATTTTTCAATTGTAAATGCTCAATATACATCGACGATACATCCTTTTACAAAATCCTCTAATTTCAAACAATCTCAAAAGAACCAGCATTTTGAATTGAAATTTTATCTCCAACTCGTAGTTTTCTTCCTCTTCTTTGATCTTGCTGACCATTTACTTTAATCTCGTATTCGCTTAAAAACCATTTTGCCATACCACCGGAGCCAATTAATTCTGCAAGTTTTAAAAATTGTCCTAGCGTAATATATTCCGTATCAATTTTTATTTTTTGTACCACCGTGTCACTCTTTTCTCTTTGGAGTCTTATTCTTATATTTTACTAAATAAATGGACTGTACACAAAGAAAAGTGCAAACGCCTTCGACACAGGTAACGTACCACTCATTTCTTCAAAGATAATGCATAGCAAAATTTCTCCATGAAGAGGGGAATACAATACAAACTGGAGGCTCCTAAAAAGGCATTGTAGTTTGCCCATCTTTTTAGTTATGCCAGAATCAGAGAGAAAATGTGCTCAACATCAACAGCCTAAAAACGGATTTTCTGTGTAATTAAACAATATTGATAAATAGAAAAATAAAGCCACCAACAAAGCTGGTGACTCATCATGCTAATATGTTCTAACTGGCAAAATAAGTTGCAGCAATGAATCGTCGTTGAGGGGACGAATAACAAATGGTCTCATTGCACCAGTAAAACTTATTTTTATTTCGTGACCTTCTAATGTTTTTAATGCATCCATCACGTATTTAGCACTAAACGAGATTTTCAATTCTTCTCCATCGATCGATTGTGCTATTAATTCTTCAATCACTTTTCCAATTTCAGGGGTATTAGAGGAGATTTCAATTCCTTTATTTTCTAATGTTGCTAGCCGCACTACGTTATTACGTCCTTCTCGCGCTAATAATGAGGCACGGTCAATTGCGTGCAGGAAGTCTTTCGTATTAACAATTACTTCTGTTTTGTTTTCCGCAGGTATTAATCTTGATGTATCTGGGTAATTCCCTTCAAGTAAGCGTGAAAAGAATAAAAGGTGCTTTGCTTTAAAAAGAACTTGATTTTCAGTAATAACAATATCTACTAATTCGTTATTGTCATCAAGAATTTTACTTAATTCATTTAAGCTCTTTCCTGGAATAACGACATTAAACTGCTTATCTGCTTCAAGTTCAACTTTCGCTTTTCTTAAAGCTAAGCGATGACTATCTGTTGCAATACAGATTAGTTCCCCATTTTCCACTTTCCAGTTTACACCTGTCAATACAGGTCGTGTTTCTGACGTGGACACAGCAAATACGGTTTGACGAATTAGAGCTTTTAATAAATCAGTTGGAATTTTAAAAGCATCCTCCTCTTCAACCTGTGGCAAGCGCGGGTATTCATCAGGATCTAACCCATTTAAATTAAATTCCGATTTTCCTGAACGGATAACAATTTGAAGTTGATTTTGAACTTCCATTTCAACGAAATCAGTCGGCAATTTTTTGACGATTTCGCTAAAGAATTTAGCTTGTAACACGATTGCGCCTTTTTGCTTAATCTCGACAATTTCATCTCCTTCTTCCTCTCTCGGAATAAAAGATTCAATTGAAATATCTGAATCACTTCCTGTTAACGTGACTCCTTCATCATCTGCAACAATTTTGATTCCAGTTAAAATTGGAATGGTTGTTCTGCTAGTGACAGCTTTCATGACATCTTGAACACTTTGTACGAGACGATCCCTTTGGATTATAAATCGCATTTGTTTAATCCTCCGTTTGGCATATTATATATATTTTTTTATAAAAAAATAATAGAAGTACTAGTAGGCCCTGTTAGTATGTGGATAACTATAAAGATCGAAAGGAAACACAGTCTATCCACATGTGGACAGACTGTGTGTAAGCATGGGCAAGTTATGCACATCATTCAGACTAGCACTAAATTAAATCTTTAGCAGTTCATTGATTTCTTTCATTTGATTTTGAAATTGCACATCCGTTTGCATAAGATTAGAAATCTTTTCATGGGCATGAATGACAGTTGTATGATCGCGCCCACCAAACTCCTCGCCTATTTTAGGCAGAGAGAAATCCGTTAGTTCTCTTGCTAGATACATCGCAATTTGCCTTGGGAACG
This sequence comes from Bacillus methanolicus, assembly GCF_008764295.1. Taxonomy (GTDB): domain Bacteria; phylum Bacillota; class Bacilli; order Bacillales; family Cytobacillaceae; genus Robertmurraya; species Robertmurraya methanolica_A. The sequence goes on from NZ_VTQX01000038.1 coordinate 9,704, forward strand.
CAACAGATTTAGTTCGTTTTTTTGCCTTAAAATCTTCCAGCTTCACATTAAAATACTCCCCGACAGTTTGTTGAATATCGAGGATCGTAATGATTTTTGGCTTAGAACTTGGAATGATATCTTTTAATGCTTCAGCTGCCAGATCCGCATTGATGTCTTTATTGATTAATGAGGAATAGGCAACGACTCTTATTAACGCTCCCTCTAATTCTCGAATGTTGGAATCAATTTGATTGGCAATGTATAGCATCACTTCATTTGGAATATCTAATCCTTCTGCTTTCGCTTTCTTCCGTAAAATAGCGATTCTCGTTTCTAAATCAGGTGGGGTAATGTCAGTGATTAAACCCCATTCAAAGCGAGAACGTAGGCGATCCTCCAATGTTGGAATCTCTTTGGGCGGTCTGTCACTAGATATAACAATTTGTTTGTTCTCTTCATGCAAAGTATTAAAAGTATGGAAAAATTCTTCTTGAGTTGATTCTTTTCCGGCTAAAAATTGAATATCATCAATTAAAAGCACATCTACTTTTCTATATTTATTGCGAAACTCAGTTGCTTTATTATCTCGAATGGAGTTAATAAACTCATTCGTAAATTTTTCCGATGATAAATAAACAACTTTTGCTGAAGGATTATGTTCCAATACATAATGACCAATTGCATGCATTAAATGCGTTTTTCCGAGTCCGACTCCACCATAGATAAAAAGCGGATTGTAGGCCTTTGCTGGTGCTTCAGCTACTGCCAATGATGCTGCATGGGCAAAGCGATTGCCAGAACCAATAACAAAGGTGTCAAAGGTATTCTTCGGGTTTAACATGGTCAACGGCAGTTCTGCATGTTCCTCATCCCTCTGAATTTTTTTGGGGGGATTTGGCAATTCAACATCATCATCTTGTTTATTTTGCGGAATAATAAATTTTACATTTAGTTCTTCACCAGTAATATCAAACAAAATACTGGAGATAAGTTCAGAATAGCGCTCTTCTAGCCAATCTCGTGCAAATTCGTTTGGAGCGGTAACGGTCAATGTATCTTTTTTGAGAGAGTGGGCTGTTGTAGATTTTAACCATGTATCAAAACTCGGTTTGCTAATCTTTTTTTCAATACTAGAGAGCGCATTATTCCAAAGATCCGCAATATTTTCCAATCGTTTTCCCTCCTTCTTCGTTCATATTTTCCGTTCAGCATGGCAAAACTTATATGTTGAATAAAAAAAATAAGGCTACTATGTGCTAAAAAGCAGAAATAGCGATAAAAATATATCAATATACGAAATCAAACTGTGGAAAACTATATAATAAGGAAATTAAGTAGGATTTCGACAATATCCACGATATGTGGACAAAGTTTTTCAAGGGGAGTGAATAAACTGTCCACATACTATCCACAGTCTGTGGATAAATAAGTTATACACAAAGTTATATCCAAGGTGAAAACACAACTATAATATCAAATAATCCATTGCTGTGCAATGGTTTTTCTTGTTTTATCCACAAGAAGTACAACATGTGGATGTAAATTGTCCACAATTGATTAATGTGTGAAAAAGCTGTCAATATGTGTTGTGGATAATAATAAAACTTGTCGAAAGTTATACACAGCTTGGGGTGAATGGAAGAGCATGTCGTTATTTTTATATATTGGACTATATGATGGTATTGATTTTCGGTTCTTTACATGGAGGAAAGCGACATATTGGAGTATTGCGCTGAAGTTCATAAAAAATGATTGCTTAAGATGAGAAGGGGAAATTTATTTATAAGGTTGACATTTTTATGGTTTGCTTTATATAATTGTTTAGACTGTCTTTAACAGCTATTCCTCAGGGAGGTGTCATATATGAAAAGAACGTTTCAACCAAATAATCGTAAGAGAAGTAAAGTTCATGGATTCCGTAGTCGTATGAGCTCTGCAAACGGACGTAAAGTTCTAGCTCGTCGTCGTCGTAAAGGAAGAAAAGTATTATCTGCTTAGGCCACTGAATAATCAGTGGTCTTTTTTCTCATTAATTGAGTTCTTTTTTTGTAAACGATCGCTTGAGAAGCATACTTTTAAAGACTAGAGTGCTGAAGTTGAAAAAAGGCTTAATTTATCGCTTTGTTAAACAGATTGCTTGAGAAAACAATTTTTGATTTAATTTGTGTAAAATGAGCAAAAATCAACAAGATAACAAAGCCTAATTTATAGAAAATACGTATAGATATAATCTAGGAAGATGATAATCTTAACGTATAATATTGATATTTTTTATGGCAAAGAATGAGCCGATTTGAAGGTGAGAAAGTGAAGAAAGAATTTAGAGTAAAAAAAAATAAAGAGTTTCAAGAGATTTTTAAAAAAGGAAAGTCTTTTGCAAATCGCCAGTTCGTCGTTTACTCTTTAAAAAAACCGGGGCAGGCTCATTTTCGAATTGGACTCTCGGTAAGTAAAAAGCTTGGAAATGCGGTTAAAAGAAATCAAATTAAGCGATATATACGTCAGGCGGTCTTAGAGCTTGAGGAAGATCTCCATAATGAATATGATTATATTATCATCGCTAGAAAGCCTGCAGCTGAAATGGATTTTTTTGAAATAAAAAATAGTTTAATTCATGTGTTAAAAATTTCTAAAGTACTAAAATGGAAAAAGACAAGCTCCAGATCATAATTTTTAAAAGATGCCGTACTTTTCTACAGCGCTGTCTATCAAAAGATGATACAATACTGTTGATTCGTCAAAATAGACCGTTTTCATAAATAGATTTACTACTATTTGCATAAATCGATTTCACTCTAGAGATAGGATGTAAAATAAGAGCTAAGCTTTGCCTGTATAGGTTCATGACTTCCTATTAAGCTAAATTGAAATGGATTAAAATGAATACAGCTTTCATATTAAGGAGGAAATAACGGTTGAAAAAGAGAATGTTTCTTATAATCGGCTTGATCTTGCTAACGACTCTATTAACAGGGTGTATGGAGTATAATCAACCGATTACTGCAGAAAGTGAAGGATTTTGGAACGAATATATCGTCTATCCATTGTCACAATTTATTGTCATGGTAGCGAATTTTACCGGTGAAAACTTTGGATTGTCGATTATTATAGTAACGATTTTAATTCGTCTCTTAATTTTGCCATTAATGATTAAGCAAACGAAGAGTTCAAAAGCGATGCAAGCTATTCAGCCTGAGATGCAAGCGTTGCGGGAGAAGTACAGCTCAAAGGATCAGAAAACACAACAAAAGCTCCAACAGGAGACGATGGCGTTATTCCAAAAGCATAATATTAATCCATTGGCAGGGTGTTTTCCAATCTTGATTCAAATGCCGATCCTGATTGGATTTTATCATGCGATTTCAAGAACGAGAGAGATAGCTGAGCATAATTTCTTATGGTTTGATTTAGGTTCTCCAGACCCTTATTATTTATTGCCATTAATCGCTGGGGTTACAACTTTTATTCAACAAAAAATGATGATGGCCGGTACAGCTAATCAAAATCCGCAAATGGCAATGATGCTTTGGTTAATGCCAATTATGATCATCATCTTTGCGATTAGTTTCCCAGCTGCTTTATCCTTGTATTGGGTTGTAGGGAACTTATTTATGATAGTGCAAACATACTTTATTAAAGGTCCAGATTTAAAAGCAGAAAAAGAAACTGGTAAAGCGGGAGGAGCAAAAAAGTGAAACAGGTAACTGCTACAGGACAAACTGTCGAAGAAGCAGTCAAATCGGCTTTAGCTCAACTAGAAACAACAGAAGACCGCGTAGAAATAGCGATTATGGATGAAGGTAAAAAGGGGATATTTGGATTTGGCTCTCGGCCAGCTGTTGTAAAGGTAACAGCAAAGATTGATCCAGTTGAAGAAGCAAAGGAATTTTTAAAAGATGTTAGTGAAAAAATGGGTGTCGATGTTGAAATTGAGGTATTAAGAGATGGGAAACAAGTTCAATTTATCCTTTCAGGAGATAAAATTGCTTTGTTAATTGGAAAAAGAGGACAAACTCTTAATTCTCTTCAATACTTGACTCAGCTTGTGATCAATCGTTTCTCTGATCAGTACTTCCACGTTCTTTTAGATGCGGAAGACTATCGCAAGAGAAGAAATGAGACTTTAGTGCATTTAGCTGAACGTCTTGCCCAAAAAGCACTGAAAACTGGAAAAAAGGTCGCATTAGAACCAATGCCATCATATGAGCGTAAAGTAATTCACACTGCTTTGATGGAAAATAACCGGATCAAAACCTATTCTGATGGTGTCGAACCAAATCGTCACATCGTTATTGCACCAATGAAGTAAAAACAATTTTAAGAGGCTGTTTGAAAAGCCTTCGTTCAACAAGCAGGGGAAGAAAGTGAGTCATTTTCTTCCCTTGCTTTTTTGCTGTTTGAAGGCAAATCCATTGATCAGTAAATTTTCGTAAAGGAAGGAAGCATCAATGAAAAACAGTAAACTTCCGCACCCTTCAATTTTTCCTGATTTATTGATCAGTTTTTCGACAAGAACTTATTATATATCGGTGTTGCTTTTTGCCCATTCCATGTGAAAGCAAGTTTTGCACGGAATGGGCAAAAATGAGTAATTTCCTGAATGTAAAAACAGAATAAATCAATCGTTATATCACTGAAAGGAAGAAATGACGAAAACTCTCCTCTTTTTTTTATTCGTAAAAGTGATAGTGGTTCGTTTTATTGTTATTCACATGTGGATAAGTTAAAATAAGCGTAGTTTATCATCAGGAAATGGGAGATGTGGATAACTAAGTGAAAATCCTTTTTCCACAGGTAAGCCTATGGTATTCTATAATTTTGGATGTTAATAATTTTTATATAGATGATAAATCGCCGAGCGATTTATATGGTGATAGAGAAAAGAGAGGTGTTAAGGATGCAGTTAGATACGATCGCGGCAATATCGACTCCGATGGGAGAGGGAGCAATCGCTATCGTAAGATTAAGTGGTGATCAGGCGATTGAAATTGCGGGCAGCCTTTTTCAAGGGGTTGGTGGGAAGAAGCTGGCCGATGTTGCATCCCATACCATTCATTACGGACATATACTTGATCCTAAAACGAAAGAGGTTGCAGAGGAAGTAATGGTTTCTGTGATGAAGGGACCAAAAACATTTACAAAAGAAGATGTAATAGAAATCAATTGTCATGGTGGGCTTGTGTCTGTCAATCGTGTGCTGCAGCTTGTATTAAATGCAGGAGCGCGATTAGCAGAACCAGGAGAGTTTACCAAAAGGGCATTTTTAAATGGAAGAATTGATTTATCGCAAGCAGAGGCAGTCATGGATTTAATACGAGCAAAGACGGATCGTGCCATGAATGTTGCCTTAGGGCAAATGGATGGGCGCCTTTCAAGGCTAATTCAGAAGCTTCGACAGGAGATTCTCGAAACATTAGCCCATGTTGAAGTGAATATTGATTACCCTGAGTATGATGATGTAGAGGAAATGACTCATCAACTCCTCATTGAAAAGGCAAGCTATGTGAAAAAGGAAATTGAAAATCTCCTACAAACGTCACAACAGGGGAAGATATTACGAGAAGGGATTTCGACCGTCATAGTAGGGCGCCCAAATGTAGGGAAGTCTTCTTTGCTAAATAGTTTAGTTCAGGAAAATAAAGCAATTGTAACGGATATTCCGGGAACAACACGAGATGTTATCGAAGAATATGTCAATGTTAGAGGAGTTCCTCTGAGACTTTTAGATACGGCGGGAATTCGTGAAACAGAAGATATCGTTGAACGAATCGGAGTGGAACGCTCGAGACAAGTTTTAAAAGAAGCTGATTTAATTTTATTGGTTTTGAATTATGCTGATGAGTTAACAGAAGAAGATGTAAATATATTTAAGGCAGTGGAAGGGATGGATGTCATCGTTATTGTGAACAAGACCGACCTTCCGCAAAAAATTGATTTAGAGCGAGTTAATAAGCTGGCACAGGAACATAAGCTTGTTACCACGTCATTGTTAGAGGACGTAGGAGTCACAGAATTGGAAGAAGCGATCGCCTCCCTTTTCTTCGCAGGCTCCATTGAAGCAAGTGATATGACTTATGTCTCCAATAGTCGGCATATCGCATTACTAAATCAGGCGCATCAATCGATTGAAGAAGCCATCTCAGGAGTGGAGGCGGGTGTTCCGATCGATATTGTGCAAATTGATTTAACTCGGACATGGGAGATATTAGGTGAAATTATTGGTGATAGTGTACATGAAAGTTTAATTGATCAATTATTCTCCCAGTTCTGTTTAGGAAAATAACGTTTATTTAGAAAATGAGGAGGCAGCGTGATGCAATACGATGCTGGAAATTATGATGTCATTGTCATCGGTGCTGGCCATGCTGGCGCAGAGGCAGGATTAGCTGCTGCACGCCAGGGTGCAAAGACATTAGTATTAACAATAAATTTAGATATGGTTGCGTTTATGCCATGTAATCCTTCTGTCGGAGGACCTGCTAAGGGGATTGTCGTAAGAGAAATCGATGCACTTGGCGGGGAAATGGGACGGAATATTGATAAAACCTATATTCAAATGAGGATGTTAAACACGGGCAAGGGTCCTGCGGTGCGAGCATTGCGTGCTCAAGCGGATAAGTTTGCTTATCAGCATGAAATGAAGAAAACGATGGAAAATGAACCAAATCTGACCCTAGTTCAAGGAATGGTTGAAGAGTTAATTGTAGAAAATGATGTATGTAAAGGAGTTATTACACAAACAGGAGCGAAGTACCTTGCGAAAACGGTTGTCATTACGACGGGAACCTTTTTACGCGGAGAAATCATTTTAGGGGAGCTAAAATATTCAAGTGGTCCGAACAATCAACAGCCTTCAATTAGATTATCCGAGCATCTTGAACAATTGGGCTTTGATTTAGTTCGCTTTAAAACGGGGACTCCTCCACGGGTAAATAGCCATACGATTGATTACAGTAAGACCGAAATACAACCGGGCGATGATGTGCCAAGGGCATTCTCTTATGAAACAACAAAATATATAACTGAGCAGTTGCCATGCTGGTTAACGTACACAAATGAGAAGACCCATCAAATCATTGATGATAATTTGCATCGCTCTCCTATGTATTCAGGAATGATTAAGGGGACGGGGCCACGTTATTGCCCTTCCATTGAAGATAAAGTAGTCCGATTTAATGATAAACCCCGACATCAGCTGTTCTTAGAGCCTGAAGGGAAGAATACGCAAGAGGTATATGTGCAGGGCCTTTCAACCAGTCTACCAGAGGATGTTCAACAAAAAATTCTGCATACAATTCCAGGGCTAGAAAATGTCCAGATGATGAGAGCAGGATATGCAATTGAATACGATGCCATTGTACCAACGCAATTATGGCCGACACTAGAGACGAAAAAAATTAAAAATCTTTATACAGCTGGGCAGATTAATGGAACATCTGGCTATGAAGAGGCAGCTGGCCAGGGGCTCATGGCTGGAATTAATGCGGGGAGAAGAGCGCTTGGTAAAGATGAAGTGATCTTAAGCCGCTCTGATGCGTATATTGGCGTGCTTATTGATGATTTAGTAACAAAGGGGACAAATGAGCCTTATCGTTTGCTTACATCCCGTGCTGAATATCGCCTTCTTTTAAGACATGATAATGCTGATTTGCGCCTTACTGATATTGGTTACAAAATTGGGCTTATTAGCGAGGAACGCTATGAGAAATTTTTAGCAAAAAAAGCTGCGGTTGAGGCGGAAAAGGAAAGATTGAAATCGATCATTATTAAGCCGAAGCCAGAGGTTCAAGAGCTTATTAAAAATCAAGGCGGCAGTGAGTTAAAAGATGGGATTAAAGCCAATGACTTATTAAAAAGACCTGAAATGACTTATGCACATATTGAATCAATCGTTCCAAGTGAATTAACCCTTGATGATGAAGTGAAAGAACAGGTGGAGATTCAAATAAAATATGAGGGGTATATTGAAAAATCCCTGCAACAGGTCGAGCGTTTGAAAAAAATGGAGAATAAAAAAATTCCGGTCGACATTGATTACGATGCGATATCTGGCCTTGCTTCTGAAGCAAGACAGAAGCTGAAAAAAGTGCTTCCTCTATCAATTGCACAGGCTTCACGTATATCTGGTGTAAATCCGGCGGATATCTCGATATTGCTTGTTTATTTAGAGCAAGGGAAAATTGCTAAAGTATCGAACGAGTAGACAAACATTGTGGAACCTCTTGGTAAGGTTCCACTCTTTACATAGAAGCGATGATTTCAGAGTAAGGAAGGGATAACGAATGAAAATAGAAGAATTTCAAGAAAGGCTGTCGGCAAATGGGATTGCACTTACTAGCGAACAGATGGCCCAGTTTGAAACATATTATCACACATTGGTTGAATGGAATGAAAAGATGAATTTAACAGCGATAACGGAAAAAGGAGAGGTGTATTTAAAGCATTTTTTTGATTCCATTACAGCTGCTTTTTATCATGATTTCAACGGTTCAGCTTCGCTTTGTGATGTAGGAGCGGGAGCTGGATTTCCAAGCATTCCGATTAAAATCGCCTTTCCAGAATTGAGGATTACAATCGTAGACTCCCTAAATAAAAGAATTACCTTCCTTGAGCATCTGGCCAAACAATTAAAGCTCGAAAACGTCCAGTTCATTCATGATCGTGCTGAAACATTCGGGCAAAAGAAAGAGCATCGAGAAGCTTATGATATTGTTACAGCGAGGGCAGTTGCACGCCTTTCCGTCTTGAGTGAACTTTGCTTACCTTTAGTAAAGGTAAGTGGAACGTTTATTGCCATGAAAGCAGCAAGTGCAAATGAAGAGATTGATGCAGGGACAAAAGCAATTGCCACTTTAGGCGGAAAAATCGAGAAGCTTCATTCCTTTCAATTGCCGATAGAAGAGAGTGATAGGAATATCGTCATAATAAAAAAAGAGAAGCCAACCCCGAAAAAATATCCAAGAAAACCAGGAATACCAAATAAAACGCCGATAGAATAATGTGTAATGGGGCCTTTTGCATAACAGAGGAGTACCTTTTTTGTTAGAAATGTGGCATAATTTTTAGTGGGGTGAATCCGTTTTATAATGTTAACTGATGAATTGCAATTATCCAATTTTTATAGGAAAGCATGAGTGAAAAGTACGATAACACATTATGAAATTGATTCTTATGATAGATTATATGCAGGAATAAATCTTTTGATAGAGAATGTATTAGTTACGGAGTTTCGTAAAGGTGGTGCAAGGTGATGAAGCAATCTTTCTCACGCTTTTTTGGCCTAGGCGAAAAGGAAGACCAGATGGAGACAGATTTAGGGGAAGCTTCTGAATTTGTAGAGGAAAATGTTAGAGAAATGATCGAGCAAATCCCCATAAACGATATTGTGCCAAATCGTTTTCAGCCAAGAACGGTTTTTGATGAAGAGAAGATCGAAGAATTATCTCGAACCATTCATACGCATGGAATCATCCAGCCTATTGTCGTTAGGGAATATGAAGCAGGGAAGTTTGAAATTATTGCTGGGGAACGCAGATGGCGGGCAATGAAGAAACTCGGTTGGGATCGTGTCCCAGCCATCATTAAGCAAATGAATGATACGGAAACTGCTTCAATTGCATTAATAGAGAACTTGCAAAGAGAGGAACTTTCTCCAATTGAAGAGGCGATTGCCTATGGAAAGCTACTAGAATTGCATAATTTAACGCAGGAAGCTCTTGCGCAGCGATTGGGAAAAGGCCAGTCCACTATTGCGAATAAACTTCGCTTGCTTAAATTACCGCAAGAAGTTCAAGACGCCTTATTAGCAAAGGTCATAACGGAACGTCATGCGCGTTCACTTATTCCATTAAAGGATCCGGAAAAACAAGTGCAGTTGCTCGCGGAAATTATTGAGAAAAATTTAAACGTGAAGCAAACGGAAGAGCGTGTTGTAAAGCTATTAGAGCAACCGAAGGAGAAAGCTAAGCCTAAGAGGAAGGCGTTTAGCAAAGATATGAGAATTGCGGTTAATACGATAAGGCAATCTTTATCAATGGTGACGGATAGCGGCATTAACTTAGACTCAGAAGAGGAAGAGTTTGAAGAATATTATCAATTTACGATAAAAATACCGAAAAAAAAATAACTTTTGATTGAGAAATTAAACGTTTCGTTTAATTTCTCTCAGAGTGTAGACAAACTCGAAGATTTTCGAGTTTGCCTACACTCTTCTTTCTTTTAAAAATAAAATTAAATAAATAGCGTAGGTTGATTTTCACTCGTTTCTACACTCGTCTCCAAACAAAAGATGGTTTCTTCCGAAAGCATGATTATGTGCAGGATGAGTATTAGGATGGTGATCGCTGCCCGCAAGTGCAGGTTCTTCAAGTACACGACGACAACGAAGGAAGAGATCGGCAATATCAATCAAATTCATCGCTTTTAGGGGGTGCAAACGAGTTGATGGGAGCGGAAGGCGCTTGACTCCTGGGGGAATACTGTCCGAATACACCTCTCATTCGGACAAAGGTCTTTCTCGCTTTCCTTGTTCTGTCCGAATACACTTCTCATTCGGACAAAGGTCTTTCTCGTTTTCCCCGTTCTGTCCGAATACACCTCTCATTCGGACAAAGGTCTTTCTCGCTTTCCTTGTTCTGTCCGAATACACCTTTCATTCGGACAAAGGTCTTTCTCGTTTTCCCCGTTCTGTCCGAATACACCTCTCATTCGGACAAAGGTCTTTCTCGCTTTCCTTGTTCTGTCCGAATACACCTCTCATTCGGACAAAGGTCTTTCTCGCTTTCCTTGTTCTGTCCGAATAC
>NZ_VTQX01000038.1:20582-31588 GCF_008764295.1 Bacillus methanolicus
AGGTCTTTCTCGCTTTCCTTGTTCTGTCCGAATACACCTCTCATTCGGACAAAGGTCTTTCTCGTTTTCCTTGTTTTGTCCGAATACACCTTTCATTCGGACAAAGGTCTTTCTCGTTTTCCTTGTTTTGTCCGAATACACCTTTCATTCGGACAAAGGTCTTTCTCGCTTTCCTTGTTCTGTCCGAATACACCTCTCCATTAATACCACTGAAAAAGTCAGTAGATGACCAACGCCCCCCGGAAAGCAATCGTCTGGAGAGGAAATCAACGTTTTTAGCGCAATTCCAGTCCAAAAATGACAAAATCCATCGATAGGGAGCCCTTTCGATGGATTTTGTCGACAGTATGAATTTCTCTTATTTTTTGCAGTTGTCTATTATATGTTCTCGAGCGTCGTGTGAAGCAAAAGCTTTTCACGGCTTTTAAACTACTCTAACTTAACGATAGGCTGACAGAAAGTGAATCAGTATAAAATGAGCCAAAATTTCTCGTTTACTAGTGCCTTTGAAGTAAAAATAGATTTTGGAAATGAAAAAAAATGATTCTCAATTCTTTTTCATGATAAAATAGAATACATGATTGCTAGTTTATGTATTTTTGATCTTTTATGATCAGTACAAACCGTGAATGGAAATGAAGGTAGGTGATACCGTGGGCAAAATTATTTCAATTGCAAATCAAAAAGGAGGAGTTGGCAAAACAACTACCTCTGTTAATTTAGGTGCCTGCTTAGCATATATAGGGAAAAAGGTGTTAATGGTCGATATTGATCCTCAAGGAAATGCTACAAGTGGTGTAGGGCTTGAGAAAGCGGATATTGATCAATGTGTATACGATGTGTTAGTTGAGGATGTTGAGGCGATTAAAGTAATTCGTCCAACAGGAGTGGAAAATTTAGACGCAATTCCTGCGACGATTCAACTAGCGGGGGCAGAAATAGAACTTGTGCCAACGATTTCAAGAGAGGTTCGTTTGAAGCGAGCATTGGAAGAAGTGAAGGAACGTTATGATTATATTATTATTGACTGTCCGCCTTCACTTGGGCTACTTACTTTAAATGCATTGACAGCTTCTGATGCCGTTCTGATTCCAGTGCAATGTGAATATTATGCATTAGAAGGCTTAAGTCAATTGTTAAACACTGTTAGACTAGTACAAAAACATTTAAATCATGACTTAAAAATCGAAGGTGTTCTGCTAACCATGCTTGACGCTCGGACAAACCTAGGCTTGCAGGTTATTGAGGAAGTGAAGAAGTACTTTCAAGATAAGGTATACCAAACGGTCATTCCTAGAAATATCCGTTTGAGCGAAGCACCTAGTCATGGGGAGCCGATTATTATTTATGATCCGAAATCTAGAGGTGCGGAAGTATATTTAGATTTAGCAAAGGAAGTGGCTGTACATGGCTAAAGGATTAGGAAAAGGTTTGGATGCTTTTTTTGCTAATATGGAGCCTGAAAAAGATGAGGCAGTAAGAGAAATTAGCGTTAAAGAACTTCGCCCCAACCCATATCAACCGCGAAAAATTTTTGATAAAGAAGCGATTGAAGAATTAAAGAATTCGATCCAAGAACATGGGATACTGCAGCCAATTATTGTCCGTAAAAGTATTAAAGGCTATGAAATTGTTGTAGGAGAAAGACGTTATAGAGCTGCGAAGGAAGCGAAGCTTGAGAAAGTTCCAGTCGTAGTCCGGGAATTATCTGAGCAACAAATGATGGAGTTAGCGGTTCTTGAGAATTTACAACGGGAAGATTTAACTCCGATTGAAGAGGCCTCTGCTTATCAGCTTTTAATGGAAAAGCTTAATGTTACCCAAGAGCAGTTGGCAAAAAGGCTGGGGAAAAGCCGTCCACATATTGCGAACCATATCCGTTTGTTATCTTTGCCGGCAAAGATTCAAGAGCTTATTTCTGATGGTAAGATTTCAATGGGACATGGTAGAGCGCTTCTCGGTCTTAGAAAAAAAGAAAAGCTGCCGTTACTTACTGAAAAGGTGATGAAGGAAGGTTTAAATGTCCGGCAATTAGAGCAGTTAATTCAGGCTTTAAATGAAAATGTTCCACGTGAAACAAAAAAGGCAAAGCCAGAAAAAAATGTTTTTATTCGTGCACAGGAATCATTCCTTCGTGAAAGATTCGGAACAACGGTTCATATTAAACAAAGTAAAAATAAAAAGAAGGGGAAAATCGAAATTGAATTTTTCTCCAACGAAGATTTAGAAAGAATTCTTGAATTATTAGAAACAAATCAATCTTCATAAAGCCATCTATGGATGGTTTATTTTTTTTACAGTGATAGTGGTGTTATTTAGCAGGACGGTGGCATCAAAGTAAATCAATAGTTAATGCAACCATCTTAAAAATCAGCTATTTCTAATCGATTTCATTTATGGACAAACGATAGAACTTGAAACTTGTACCAATTTGACTAAATCGAAATACATGTATAACTAGGAGAAGCAGATGTTTTTGTTAGGAACGATTGTTAACGGATTATTGATCATAGTAGGGTCCCTGCTGGGAAAACTTCTTCATCGAATTCCAGAAGGGATGAAGGGGACTGTTATGCACGGCATTGGCTTGGCAGTAGTCGTGCTGGGTTTACAAATGGGATTTAAAAGCGAAAATTTTTTAATTGTTATTTTAAGTCTTGTTTTTGGTGCTGTTATAGGAGAATATTGTAAATTAGAGGACAAGCTTAATCAATTGGGCGCTTGGCTAGAAACGAAGATTGGCAAAGGAAACGGTCAAGGAAGCATTTCTGAAGGCTTTGTCACGGCTACATTAATTTTTGTCATCGGTGCAATGGCGATTATAGGCGCACTTGATAGTGGTATTCGAGGAGATCATGATGTGCTATTGACGAAGGCAATCATCGATGGTTTTACGGCACTTATATTAACGACCACTTTGGGGATTGGCGTGATCTTTTCGGCGATTCCTGTGATGCTGTATGAGGGAGCAATTGCCTCATTTGCTACACAAATTGATCGCTTTATTCCACAGGCTTTAATGGATAGTTTTATTGTAGAAATGACAGCAACAGGCGGAGTGATGATTTTTGCCATCGGATTGAACCTTTTAGGTCTCATAAAAATCCGTGTAGCTAATCTTTTGCCAGGGATTATTGTATGTGCCTTAATCGTTACCATAATGCATTACGTTAGTTAAAAAGAAATGCTTTGTTAATAAAACGATTCGTGTAAAACCTTGATTTCTCGAAAACATATCTCAAAGCTAAGCTTAAAAAATGGGCTGAAACAAGAATATAACGGATTCCTGTTTCGCCCATTTGCTTTTTTCTCATGTGGTTTGCTCTTGATCCCAATCCATTTTCAAGCTTGACCAGGAATGGTTAGGATGATAGGTGCTGCTTGCCTCATAAATAGCGTTTGCTATTACTTTGGCCATTTTTAGGACTAGATTTAAGCGTGTGTTCTGAAGGACAAAAAATTCCATAAAGCCACTTACATTCACAATGCCAGTGATATGATAATCACCGACCTCAGGTAGTTCTTTTTTTACACCGGCTCCTGGCTTTACTGGTCCCTCGCCAATTTGGATGACACCAACACTTTTTAATCTCCCTAAACAAGCATCAATCCCGATAATAATTGGATCTAAATGTTTCCCTTTAATTTCTTGTATCTTTTCCTCTAAATTTACTGCATGGATTGGATCTTCTAATGTGCCGTATACATGGAAAGGGGTAATTTCTTTTTCATCTAATAAAGTTCCGATTAGTGGACCTAACGAATCTCCAGTGGAACGATCGGTACCAATACAAACAAAGACAACTGGACGATTCACTATACGTACGGGTAACATAGAGACAAGTTCAATGGCAAGCTTCTGAGAGGCTTTTTGCTCATCGTAAAAAATTCTCGACTCAGAGCTTCCGCTTTTATCAAACAAGCTAGATTTAAGATTCATTGGTTCCACTCCTACAAATATAGTAGTAACAGTATACGGATCATTGAGCGAATGTATACGTACTAGTTTTAGGACAAGCTAGAAATAGGAGATTTATACTAGCTGAAGAGTGGTCTTTACTGTGGTTTTGCCCAAATTGTTGATTGCTCATAAACGGTGAAACGAAGGTTTTAAATATCAGCTTCAACATATAACAAATACATTTTTTAAAAACAACTACTACAAACGAACTGAAAAAATTGCTACAATGGTTATACTGTTAAAAGCTTGTCGATATTTGAAGATATGATATACGGTGTTGATAAAGGAGTGATTCACGTTGGAACAAAAGGAATTCGGCTTAAATGATATTGTTGAAATGAAAAAACCACATCCTTGCGGAACGAATCGTTGGAAGATCATCCGTTTAGGAATGGATATACGAATTAAGTGTGAAGGTTGTTCCCACAGTGTATTGATTCCTCGAAGAGAATTCTCGCGAAAAATGAAAAAGATCCTCGTAAAGCATGAAGAGTAATCTTTATGCTTTTTTTACTACATTAAATTGAAGCTCTAATCAAGAAGCTACCTCCAATATCAATAGTCGTAGGCACGATTTATGAATTCGAATATTTGCATATAGGAATTTTCTTTTATAAAATTCAAAAAAAACGATCGGAATGGAGGGAGAAAAATGGCGAAGGTATATGCGTCTGCGTGTCCATTAAATTGCTGGGACAGCTGTGGTTTTAAAGTGACAGTGGAAGACGGAAAAGTATTAAAGATAGATGGAGACGAGTCTCATCCCATTACGAAAGGAAAAATCTGTGGTCGAGGACGGATGCTTGAGAAGCGCACGAATTCTGGAGAAAGATTGCTATATCCGTTGAAAAAGATAGATGGACAGTTTACTAGAATTCCTTGGGAGCAAGCATTAACAGAAATTGCTGAGAAAATGCAAGCGGTGAAAGAAAAACATGGTTCGACAGCGGTTCTCCATAGTCATGATTATGCGAACGGTGGGTTATTAAAGAATCTCGATCAACGCTTTTTCAATTGTTTTGGCGGTGTCACAGAGCTAATAGGTTCTATTTGCTGGGGCTCCGGTATAGAGGCGCAAAATTGGGATTTTGGAGATGCTTATAGCCATGCCCCTGAAGATATTTTCCATAGTAAAAACATTATCGTTTGGGGTAGAAATGTCGCGAGAACAAATATGCATCTCTACCAAGCATTACAGAAGGCAAAAAAACAGGGCGCAAAGCTGATTGTGATTGATCCAATTTTTAATGCAACCGCGAAAATCGCCGATCTCCATCTTACTGTTAAGCCGGGAATGGATGGTTTTTTAGCGGCAGGAATTATGAAGGAAATTCTTAGATTAAATTTGGAAGATCAGGCATTTATTGAAGATCATTCCGTTGGATTTGAGGATCTAAAGGAATTATTAGCTGGAATAACGCTAGAAGAGCTTTCTCGATTAGCAGAAGTCCCTGAAGAGAGCATGACGGAACTAGCCAAGATATTTTGTGATCGGCCAACTGCTACTCTTATCGGTTTAGGGATGCAGCGTTATGAAAATGGTGGAAATACCATTAGGCTCCTCGATGCACTAGTTGCGATTAGTGGCAACATAGGCATTGCTGGAGGAGGAGCCAATTATGCCCATAAGCAAGTAGGGCAAAGCTTTAATATTGCTTCATTAATCTTGCCTGACAAAAAGGAACAGCATCGCAGTTTCACCATGATGGAACAGGCGGAACAAATTCTTGCTGCTAAAAATCCGGAAATCAAAATGATCTTTGTTACTTGTGGAAATCCACTGACACAAGTTCCTGATACAAATGTAGTGAAGAAAGCTTTTTCATCTGTTGACACCCTTGTTGTAGTTGACCAGTTTATGACTGATACGGCTGAACTCGCTGATTATGTGTTGCCAACGACAACAGCTTTTGAAGAAGAGGATATATATTATTCTTCCATGTATCATGCTTATGTTAATTATGGCCCAAAACTTGTCAATGCTCCTGGGGAGGCACGTTCGGATCTATGGATTTGGACAGAATTAGCGAAACGACTTGGTTTCGGTGAGGAGTTTAATTATACAAGGGAAGATTGGATTAAAATGGGCTTTGGAGCGTTGCAAGAAAAGGGGATTACCCTAGAGAAGCTAAAGGAGAAGGCCCATCTTGAATTACCAGTCGATCCTATTCCATGGAAAGATCGTCGTTTTAAAACTCCAAGTGGGAAATTTGAATTCACGTCGCAAAAGGCTGCACAAAAGGGGCTTGAAGGAAAGTTAACATTGGCTCTACCAAGAGAATCAAAATGGACGAATGCCTCCGTTGCAGAAAAATATCCGTATCAATTATTGACGATTCACCCACTGCGTTCCAATCACTCTCAGCATTATCATGTTATCACACCAGAGCCGAAGGTGAAGGTGGAGATTTCCAGGAATATTGCCGATGATTTGCAGCTTAGCAATGGAGATTATGTCAGAGTTTGGAATGGGCGTGGGGAGATAAAAGGGTATGTGAGTATTTTGGAACAAGGCGTACATGCCAATGTCATTAATATTGATGAAGGTATCTGGGCAAAATATGGCGGCTCTGTTAATCAACTGACGGCTAGTCGAGTATCGGACAACGGTTTAGGAAGTACATTGTACGATTGTTTAGTAAATCTTTCCTTAGTAGAGCGGGCACCTGGTAATTAGAACTTTCTTGTCTTTTATTCGGTAACTCTCTATAATTGGTTAAGGTTAAGTACTTTAGCATGATCCATTTGTCGAACAGACAGATATAAAATAATGAATAAATAGTTTATTGTGATGAGGAGTGACTTTGGATGGCCTTAACGGCAGGAATAGTCGGGTTACCGAACGTAGGGAAATCTACTTTATTTAATGCAATTACACAAGCAGGTGCAGAATCAGCCAACTACCCATTTTGTACGATTGATCCAAACGTTGGGATTGTAGAAGTACCAGATCATCGTTTGACAAAATTAACAGAATTGGTACAGCCGAAAAAGACGGTTCCTACTACTTTCGAATTTACAGATATTGCTGGAATTGTGAAAGGAGCAAGTAAAGGGGAAGGGCTAGGGAATAAATTTTTGGCTAATATTCGCGAAGTGGATGCCATTTGCCAAGTTGTTCGTTGCTTTGAGGACGAGAATATTACCCATGTTTCAGGGAAAGTTGATCCATTGGATGATATTGAAACAATTAATTTAGAGCTTATTTTAGCTGATCTTGAATCTGTTGAGAAACGGATTGGTCGTGTTGGCAAATTAGCAAAACAAAAAGATAAGGAAGCCGTGGCAGAGCTTGAAGTGTTAGAAATGCTAAAGGATGCATTTGAAGCGGAAAAACCTGCAAGAACGGTTGATTTTTCTGAAGAACAATTGAAAATTGCGAAAGGCTTGCATCTATTAACCATTAAGCCTGTTCTTTATGTGGCTAACGTAGGGGAAGACGATGTAGCAGATCCCTCTTCCAACGAATACGTTCAAAAGGTTAGAGACTTTGCTGCCGGAGACAATGCAGAGGTAATTGTAATCTGTGCTAAAATTGAGTCCGAAATTGCAGAACTCGAAGGGGAAGAAAAAGCAATGTTCCTGGAGGAGTTGGGCATCGAAGAGTCTGGCTTGGATCAATTAATTCGCGCTGCGTATCACTTGCTTGGTCTAGCGACGTACTTTACTGCTGGTGTTCAAGAGGTTCGTGCTTGGACTTTTCGTAAAGGCATGAAAGCACCTCAATGTGCGGGCATTATCCACTCTGATTTTGAAAGAGGGTTTATTCGGGCTGAAACAGTCTCTTACGATGATTTGCTCGCAGCAGGAAATATGGTTGCCGCAAAGGAAGCTGGCAAAGTGCGCCTTGAAGGAAAAGACTATGTAGTCAAGGACGGAGATATTATCCACTTCCGCTTTAACGTATAATCTTCATTGTAGAGGTTGTCCTTTTATGATAGCTGGGAAGAGCATCCAATCGGGTGCTCTTTTTTGCCTTCCAGTGTCCAACAGGTTTAAAAATCGTAGCACGTAATGGCCAAATCCTCGCAACCTTGTGGAAAAGTTGGAGTAATCCTCATATTTAGTTCACGAGGGGACCACTTAATAGAAAAATTACAGGCAGGATAAATTCAATTTTTTATTATATGATTCCAGCTGTTGTGTTTGCTACATATATATGGTATAATTTCTTCTTGTGAGTAATGAATATTGCTCCTTGCCCTTTATGAAAAGGGCCGTTAGTCCAAAAGGAGGTGAATGTGATGAGAGCGTACGAAATTATGTACATCATCCGCCCAAATATTGAAGATGAGGCTAAAAAAGCACTTGTTGAGCGCTTTGACGGCATCCTTACTGAAAATGGAGCGGAAGTAGTTGAATCAAAAGAATGGGGTAAGCGTCGTCTTGCTTATGAAATCAATGATTTCCGTGACGGTTACTACCATATCGTTAAAGTTAACGCTGATGCAGCAGCTGTGGAAGAATTCTCTCGTTTAGCTAAAATTAACGAAGATATCATCCGCCACATCGTAATTAAAGATGAAAAGTAATTTGATATAGAAATGTTTCACGTGGAACATTGAACAACGGTTTTTGTATGGTGTTGCGAAAAACCGCATCCTTTTTTATACACTCCTCCAATTAACGTATGAAAATGCTTAAAAGAAGGACGTTGTATGAATGTAGGAATTGAAGAGGAGAGGGGTTGATTCTGATGATGAATCGTGTAGTTCTCGTTGGACGATTAACGAAAGATCCTGATTTGCGATATACACCAAATGGTGTTCCTGTTGCTACTTTTACCCTTGCTGTGAACAGAACTTTTTCAAATCAACAAGGTGAAAGAGAAGCTGATTTCATTAACTGTGTCGTTTGGCGTCGTCCTGCAGAAAACGTGGCGAACTTTTTGAAAAAAGGTAGCCTTGCTGGTGTTGATGGACGTATTCAAACCCGTAATTATGAAGGACAAGATGGTAAACGCGTCTATGTTACAGAAGTTGTAGCTGAAAGTGTACAGTTTCTAGAGCCTAAGAATGCTTCTGGAGGAAATCCAGGGGGATTTGGCGGTCAGAGGGAACAAGGGAACCCATATGGCAGTAGTGGCAATCAGAATCAACCATTCCGTGAAAACAATAACAATAACCAAGGCTATACACGAATTGACGAGGATCCATTTGCTGGTGGAGGACAAATCGATATCTCAGATGATGATCTTCCGTTCTAATTCGGTACAGCAATGACCTAACATGTAAAAGAGGAGGGAAATATAATGGCAGGTGGAGGACGCAGAGGCGGCCGCGCTAAGCGCCGTAAAGTTTGTTACTTTACAGCAAACGGAATCACTCACATCGATTATAAAGATGTAGATTTACTTAAAAAGTTTATCTCTGAACGCGGAAAGATTTTACCTAGACGTGTGACTGGAACAAACGCTAAATACCAACGTAAATTAACTGTTGCGATCAAGCGTGCACGTACAATGGCATTACTTCCATATGTTACTGGAGAATAATGTAATAATAAAAAGGCAGTTTGGAGAATTATCTCTAAACTGCCTTTTTATATTTAATATTAATTAAATATGATATATCTTACATTTTAGGATGTGAGACTAGGTCTTGTAATTATTGTTATTGGTATAATATGTAAGTTTAGCCGAGAGGAGAGGGATTTTATTCCTCTCGCTAATGGGGGGAGAAGAAATGAGGGTTGAAAAAACACAATCTTCAATGGTATTAGTAGATCTTGAATGGAGGATTGTTCCAGAAGTCTTAAACTTTACAACCATGTTGGAATAAAAGGGGATATCACCCAATACTATTAGTGGCTACTTGAGGTGGCTTAGAAAAAGAGATAAAAGAAAAACTAACAAAAGAAACTGGTATTTTAGATAGATATAATTATTCATCTTTCTGGTGTTTTTAAAGAGCTGGCAGTTACAGGTATAATTAGAGTTATATTACATTCCCTTTAGAATGTAGAATTAGTACATTATCCTTGTACTAGCTATATTATTAAAGTAAGTATGAGCCATTTTACTATTAAAAATTATCTTGAAGCAATTAGAGGGTTTATTACAAAATAATCGAGCGAAGAAACAATGATTTGATTTGGGATATTATCACTATTCTTTTAATAATTTTTCAAAGCTACATTGTCTTCAAAAACTTATTCTATTAGTTTCTTATCAAACAATTGGTAGAGTTGGGGAAAGTTATAAGTAAGGAAAAATAAAAAGAGTTAATACAAATCCTATTCCTGAATAATGACAAAGAGTTATACTACATGGTAGAAAAAATAAATGCAGCTTCAAAATCATATGGAATGATTGCCATTAATAAAAAAGTTACTAGTGTTATTAAAACAATATTATATTTTTGATTTTAAGAAGTGGAACTCAGCAAGTTCCACTTCTATACTTGAACACCAATATTACTTAGGAAAAATCTCTTCTCACTGTCCATCATTTAGTAGAATATGGTAGTGTCAGAATACAATTAGGTTTACTAGAATTAGCAAATTTTCAGTATGTTTATCACAATTCTTAGCATGTTAAAACACCAAAATTGATCAAATATTATGTGCCTAATAGATAAAAAAATATTAATAAACAAAAATAGAACAGGAACTTTTCACTTTTTTTCCTCTTCTTTTCAATAAGTAGGAATAGAATTAACACAATGAAAACAGACGAAAAAGTATGTCTATAATTAACATAATTAAATTCACCACTTTCTAATTATGCTATATTAATTGTACTCAAAAGTATATCTTATTCTTATGTAAATAGGAACCTTTCTTAATTAAAGAAAGGGTTCCTAAAATTAAATCTTATTTTAATATGCTTGATGTGATATTGTCCCAAGAATTTCATATGCACGTTGAATATTACCATGTGCAGAGCTAGAAGTGTTGTACATTCTTATAGCTAATACCTCAACTGCTCCTGCAGCGGTAATTGCTCCCACAATTGTAGCCACAGCCATATTGGATCGCCTTCTTGTGACTGCTAGAATAAAGTGTACAGTTTTTGCTTGATAAGATGAAACGCTTATTTACCCAA
>NZ_VTQX01000039.1 GCF_008764295.1 Bacillus methanolicus
ATAAAAAAATACCTATAGATAAAACACTCTTTTTCAAGTGTCCTAACTATAGGTACCATAATAGAATTGGCTTCTTTTACACCCTTTTTTTCTGTTTACGGCTTACTGTTGCCGTTCTAATAAATGATCATCAATGAATTCCGTAAAATTCTTCAAACTCTATCACTTGTTGTTTATGCTCCCCTCGGTCTTGGAATATGAAATTTATCGTCTTTTAAAATAACATCTGGCTTCGTTGCCATAACAATCATCTGCTCCGATAACTTAATAGATTCAAATTGGTTGATTCTCTTTATTTTAAGCTTGTGAATTTAATTAATATCGATAAACGAATCTACACTACTCTAATAAATCTCATTATAAGACTTGGAATAAATGGTTTAATTTTAGATGATTTTTAGATAATGTCCATTGATCCTTCATGATATTTTCAAAAAAATAGAGTCAACCATCTTAATGGTCAACTCCATCCTTTTTCGTAAGTTCGAGTTCATCTCTCATTCTTTCTTCTTCTTCATCAACACTAATTCTTGCGATTTGCTCGACCAATTGATGGTGAACGAAATCCATATCCTCCTGACAGTGAAACGGCTGCTTTTTTTTCATGTCAGTCACTCCCTCTTTACAGTGATTCTATATGTTTATAGAATCACCTCGAGACATTATATTTATTCATATGGAGCCTTGAACCTGCTTACTTAAACGGCATCCCAATAAGTTGAGAAATAGCGCGACAAAATTTAGGCCAATTTTCAGGGAAGGTGTGCAAGCCCTCACTTTCGTAGATCTTTCCTTTTGTTTTCAGGATGACAGACCAGCTTATACCGTCTAATACGAGAGCTTCAGGCTGATAATCCCGTTCCCAATTCCATATTTTCAAACGAATTACTTCTTTTTTAAACTGTTCAACATTGCCAATATATATCGTTCTTTCTTCTTGAGCCTTTTGCATTAAACTGGCACTTCTCCATTCAAACAAATAAAAACGCTGATGTACAAAATCAACTTCTACTTTAAAAGATGGGCCTGGAAACCTGCCGATCATAGCTGCTAAGGATTGAAGCTCCTTTTCCTCCCTGATTGACACGATATCCCCTGTAACTGAAAATAAATCTTTTTTTCTGGTCACGACAGATTTTACTTGAGAAACTTGAACGGGATTTTCTTTTCCACTTTTACTAGTCCAGTTCCTTTCATTCATTTCTTCGCAAATTGTGTGAAAAGAAACAGGTCCCTTTTTTTCTAAAATATCAATAATAACTTCATACATATTCATGACTAAACCCATTCCTTCGAATTCTATATTCTTCAAATGCTCTTTATTTTAAATATCCTGAATAAAATTATAAAGCATTTTACCAAATTTGACTGTAACAAAGTGCACGCTGACAAAAAATAGCATTATTTAGGAGGACATTTTCGCACTAAATACTTGCTTCATTTCAAGCAAAGACACGTTTTCACATTGCAGCTACAACTATAATTGGCCCCTTTAAACGAGCATTAATCATCAACTATTGATTTATTGCAATAATTTCCACATTACCACACCTTTTCATTCCATCCTTTTTAAGGCAAACAAATTGGCAACAGCGTTATCCATCATAAAAATGACAAAAGGCTTTGAGAGCTTTCCTCAAAACCTTTTATAAGCGAATTATCCCGTTAACTCGGCGCGTGACTCACCTTCAGCATCAAAATTTCTTCTTCAGTTTTCGCTATTTTCAGCAGCTGACTATCCAGCCTCTTATTCACTTCCTGAAGATGCTGTTCGTGCACTCTTTCAAGTCTATTTATTGCCTCATTGATGACCTCTGACACTTTCTCATTCGGTTGCCCTTCTAAGCGAAAAAGCATATCTTTTATATCCGTTATATCAATTTGATTGACGATGACTCGGTGCTCAACACTATCTATTTTTTCAAGCTTTGCTAACCTCTCATCGATTGCCTGCAGTTTCGTATCAATTGTCTCACTTATCTGATTTAATAAAGGCAGTACTTCTTGCAACTCTTTTTCCATCTCACTTACTCCTTTCTAATATAGTTATTGTAACATTTGCACAGTAAAAATATTGTTACAATAAAAAGCTATTTCATTTGACAATATTTCAACTTTTTTACTTTACAGTTGACAATAAAGATGATTTCAACATACACAACCCATTATTAAACGATTAACATTTATTTTTATTTGAAGTACATAATAACGAAATTATATGGTGTTATGAGCAAACTTTTTCGATAAACTTTTGGTATTAATAATAGAAGTGCATTTCAAGTAAGTTCACGAAAGGAGCGAAATTATTCCATGGAACGGTCATTGCTGCAGCGTATTAAATCAGGTGATAAAGATGCTTTTCGAACATTTTACAATCAACAGGTTGATAAAACGCTTCGCGTTGCAATATTAATCACGAAAAACCATGAACTCGCTAAAGAAGCTACCCAAGAAACATTTATACGGGTTTATCGAAACCTCTCTTCCTATGATGCAAGTAAACCATTTGATCCTTGGTTTTATCGAATTTTGACAAATGAATGCTACCGCATTATGAAGAAAGAAGCAAAAATAAGCAATCAACACGCTTATATTGATACTGATATAAAAGACAGCTCGATTAAAACCGAAGATTACTCGGAATTGAATGAGGCGATTCAATCGCTCAATGAACTATACCGAATTCCTATTATTTTGAAATATTTAAAAGGATTTTCAGAACGAGAAATTTCAACTGTTTTAGAAACAAATCAGAATACGATCAAATCACGCTTACACAAAGGTAGAGCATTATTAAAAAATTATTTAAATGATCTCAAAGAAAGGGGGAAAAAACATGTTTAATGACGAGGATAAAAAAATTGAGGAGTGCTTAGGAGAAATGTCAAACTTCGACCCCAAAGAAAAAGAAGAGATTTGGAACAATATCGAAAAAGAATTGTTTATCGATGAGAAAAAATCGAAACCACCGAAGCAGAAGAAATGGGGCTTATTAGTGGCAGCAGCCGCTGCTACATTATTCATCACTTTTTCTTCACAAACCGATACGGGAAATGCTTTAGTTGATAAGGTGAAAACAGTATTTGAACCTGGCACGGGCAGCGCTATAGTGGACAAAGTAAAATCAATGTTTGAGCCTAAAAAAGAAATCGTCCAAAGCATTGAAGGAATTGATGAGGATACGAAATTAACATTAAATGAAGGAAAAGAAGCGGAGTATGTTATCTATATAGATGAAGAGCGCTATATAATGAACAGAACAGATGATGGAGACATTATTACACCAAAAATCCCCCTTGATGCGCAATATCCTGAAGTTTCCATGGCCATTAGACAACAAAAAGAGGTTCCGGCCAGTAGCGCATTTCAAAAATTAAAAGAAGACATTTTAAGAGATTATCCGAATCTAATACTTGAGGAAGAAACGAATGAACCTCTTTCAGGCTTCGTTCTTTTAGCAAAGAAAGACGGACATGACTGGGACAACGAATTGACCAAAGTATATGTTCTTGATAACAGAGCTGGCGGAAGCTTTATCATTCAACAGAAATATTTTTCTGAAGCCGAAGAAGGACACGGAACTCGATTTGATGCGATGCTAAAAGAATTTCATATCGTCGAAGATTGATGGCAGTATAAAGGGCGGTTATCATTTTGTTGTTGATAACCGCCCTTTTTATCAGAAAAACCAATAAAAATAGTACTTTCTAAGCTGAAAATTCAGTAGCTTATATCGGCACTTCAAAGACCACCTTTGTGCCCTTATCAATTTCTGAGTAAATTTGCAGTATTCCACTTACAGCGCGAGCTCTTTCTTCCATGCTAAAAAGACCAACGCCCCGTTGGACTTTATCCTGTTTAAAGCCTTTACCAAAATCCTCTACCAGCACTCTAATCGAGTTATCTAATTCTCTAATCGTTACAATCGCCTTCTCTGTTTCTGCATATTTGCGTGTATTTGTTAACGCTTCTTGAATAATTCGGTATATCGCGACTTCCTTGTTAGATGGAATTCTTCTATTTAGATGGCAATCCAATTCCACATCAATGCCATAATGCTTAGAATAGCGAACTAAATAGGAACGAATTGCAGGAATAAGTCCTAAATCGTCAAGAACAGAAGGGCGTAGCTCCCATGATATTTTGCGAATTTCTTCAATTAATTCGGCTGCTTCATCTCGAAGTTGGTCAATAAGAGGATGACTGAGTTCCGACTGAAGAAGATTGATTGTGATAAGGTGACTATACAAGTTTTGGCCAATGCCATCATGAAGTTCACGAGAAAGTTTTTTTCGTTCATCTTCTTGCACATCAATTAATCTCGTC
This sequence comes from Bacillus methanolicus, assembly GCF_008764295.1. Classification (GTDB taxonomy): domain Bacteria; phylum Bacillota; class Bacilli; order Bacillales; family Cytobacillaceae; genus Robertmurraya; species Robertmurraya methanolica_A. The sequence continues at coordinate 4,327 of NZ_VTQX01000039.1, forward strand.
ATCATTTTCTTCAATTCTTCCTCGATTTTCATTCTTTTCGTAATTTCATAACGAATCGCTAAATATTGATAAGGTCGACCGTGCTCATTTAAAAAGGGGACAATGGTTGTATCAACCCAATAATAATTTCCTGTTTTCGCTTTATTGCGAATTTCTCCCTTCCACACTTTTCCTGAGGAAATTGTTCTCCACATCTCTCGAAAAAATTCTTTCGAGTGAAATTGAGAATTTACGATACGGTGATCCTTCCCGATCAATTCTTCTCTTGAATAAGCAGATATTTCACAAAATTTATCATTAACATATTGAATAATGCCTCTCTGATCCGTATATGCGACTATTGCAGATTCATCTAAAGCATATTTTAAGTCTAATAATTCTTTAAATGGCTGGGGAAAATTGGAGTCAATATTCATTGTTCCACCTCTATTTCATTAGCAGCTAATTATCTTCTCAATTTTGTATGAAGCCGCTTGTACAATTAATATATCTTCTTGAGAAAGTTGTTTGTTGGAACGGTTGCCCACTAATAATACTCCTTTTACAACTCCCTTATAGTAAACAGGAACAGCGTGTGAATAAACTAATTTTTCTGCAAGCATAATCGGGTATTCTAATACTTTGCCAATAATATGATGGGGAAAATCTTCAATCGTCATCGCTCTTCCAGTCGAAATGACTCTACCTGCAATTCCTTTGCCGTATCTAACAGAAATCAGTTTGTATTTTTCATTATAGTTACCGGCAGCAATATGCCATTTAATATCAGGTCCAATTGTATTCTGAAAAGCAAACCCAACGAAGTCACAATTAATTTCTTCCTTAAGTTGCTTGCACTCTTGTAAAATATGCTCATAATTTTTATTTTTATTAAACATGGCGATCTTCCTTTACAAAAAATGACCTAAAAGCCCCTTCTTTAAAGCAAAAGCAACCAGCTCAGGCCTCGTCTTCATATGAAGTTTCTCCATTATGTTTCCTTTATGCGTTTCAACTGTTTTAACACTGATCGCTAACTTTTCTCCAATTTCTTTATTCGAGTAACCTTTCGCGATTAATGTTAAAACTTCCCGTTCACGATCAGATAATAGATGAATTAAATCTCCATCTTCTTCCCTTGTACTACTTAGATACTCTTCCATCAATCTTTTCGTCGCAGAAGGATGAAGATAAGCATCACCGTTTGAGACAGATTTAATTGCTTGAATCAATTCCTCATGTGGGGCACTTTTTAAAATACAGCCAGAGGCGCCAGCTTGAATCGCTCGAAATAAATATTCTTCATCATCATGCATCGTCAAAATTAATATCGCAACTTCCGGCAGTTGCTTTTTTAATTCTGAGGTCGCTGAAAGTCCGTCTTTGCCATGGGGCATGCTTAAATCCATGACCACAACACTCGGCTTTAATTCGTGGGCTTTTTCAATTCCTTCATTTCCTTCTGAAGCCTCACCAACTACCTCCATATCGGCATGATGGTCTAAAAGCATTTTTAACCCCATCCTAACGACAGCATGATCGTCTACAAGCAAAATTTTAATCAAACTTTCTCCCCCTCCCGATTGACATTAGAAGCAAAGCCTAACTCCAAACGAATCGTCGTCCCCTCTCCTAACTGTGAGGTAATGATGCAGTCTCCACCAATTAGTTTCATTCTTTCTGCCATCGCTGCCAATCCATGACTTTCTATATGTGCATCGACATCAAAGCCAATTCCAAAATCCTGAATCAAAATTTGAACACGATGATGCTCCCAATTCAATTGAAGCTTTATTTTAGCAGAATCCGCATACTTGGCAATGTTCGCCAAAGCTTCTTGACAAACACGGAAAAGTCCAATACGGTGATTCACCGGCAGAGGAATTTCTTCTCCAGCTTGTTCGATGTCCACAACGATTCCAAACGTGGAAGTATACAACTTCAAGTAGCTTTGCAATGCTGGAAAAAAACCAATCGTCGAAAGTGTTGGTGGATGCAGTTCTACTGATAGATAACGAATTTCTTGAATCGTTCTTTCTAATACTTCAGCCATCTCACGAACGTAATTTTTCATTTTTACATCTTCAGTGCTTGTTTCTAGGAATTGAATACCAGTATAAACACTGAATAATGTTTGGGCCACTCCTTCATGGAGTTCTAATGCAATTCTCTTAATTTCATCTTCTGATGACTGGAGCAGATACTTATTAATATCTCTTTCTGGGCCACGTTCCATCATGCAATTTCACCCCTTAAGGTCCAGTGATTCTTCTCTTATTACTATAACATCCGAGCGAGACTTTCGCGAAGCAGGAATTCAAATTGACAACTTAAAACGTTACCTAACAAAAGTTAGCTTCTGAGGCTTCTATTCATGCCGATATGAGCTCATTCAGTTTTCGTTAAATCAAGATAATGTCCAGAAAAAAAGAAAATCCCCCATTTTTAGCATCATTAAGTCACTTAACCAATTAAGCTTCGAAAGGAAGATTTTCTATATATAAATTAGACCATGACTATCCAGCATGTTCTCTCCATGGATCGTATGGTCCTCATCAAAAAAAACAAAACTTACTGCCCAATCGCTAAAACTAGCAATTCAACCTTCCTTTCAACATAGACGATTCCAGCTTTCCTCATTAAAAAACATTAGTTGTATATGGTTTTAATCCGTTCATTTAAAAGAAAGACGTAACAGCTAAATCGTAAATGGCCCTGCTTTATCCTTAATATCTACCATTATCAATCTTAAATAATGGAATAGAAGCTGAAATCAAAAAGTCATTTTTGACGACTTTTTGACACAGCTTCTTAAAAGCAGTTACGTTAAGAAACTTTTTCAATCTTTAAATCGAGTCCTTTTTTTCGCTGATAATAAAACCAGTTAAGAATAAATGAAATCACATAAATAGCAATAAAGAAATAAAAGGCTGTTACCGGTGATCCTGTCGTGCTTGTAGACCAGCCGAAAAGCTGCGGAATAAAGAATGAACCGTATGCTGCAAACGCTGCAGTAAATCCTAATACTGGTGCAGCTTCCTTAGCTGGGAAAATAGACGGAATCATTTGGAAGGTTGAACCCGAACCAATCCCAGAAGCTAAAAATAGAATTAAGAATGAGATTAAAAAGCCTGAGAAAGTTTTTGCATTTGTGAAATAAATAACACCTATTGCACCTATTGTCATCACGATAAAAACCCAGGTAGTTACAAGAGCACCGCCAAGCTTATCAGAGAGCCAACCCCCAACAGGTCTTGCTGCTGCAGCTAATAAAGCCCCAAGGAAAGCCAGTGAAATATATTCTGGGAATTGCGATTTTAGCAAGAGCGGGAATGCTGCTGAATACCCAATAAACGAACCAAATGTGGCAACATATAATATGGTCATAATCCATGTGTGCTTGCGCTTCACGATGACAAATTGATCTGCTACAGACTGAGTAGTATTAGGAAGGTTATCCATTCCAAAATAGGCTGCAATCGTTACAATTGCAATAGGAATCACCCAAATAAAGGCAGCGTTTTGGAGCCAAACTGTTTCTCCATTCGATAATACTTGACCTTCTCCCATGAATGCAAAAGTACTCGTTGCAATAATAAGCGGGGTAACAAATTGAACAACTGAAACCCCCATATTTCCTAAACCACCATTAATGCCAAGGGCTGTTCCTTTCTCTGCTTTTGGGAAGAAAAAGCTCATATTTGAGGAGGATGATGAAAAATTTCCTCCCCCTAGTCCGCAAAGTGCCGCTAACACTAACATGACTGAATAAGGTGTATCTGGATTTTGAACAGCTACTCCAATTCCGATCGCAGGAATGGCTAATACTGCTGTGGAAATAACAGTCCAGTTTCTACCGCCGAATTTACCAACAGCAAACGTATAGAAAAATCTTAAAGTCGCACCCACCAATCCTGGAATTGCCGCAAGAGTGAATAATTGCTCTTCAGTATACGTAAAACCGATATCGTTTAATCGGACAGCTACGACGGACCAAATTTGCCAGACAACAAATGCAAGCATTAACGAAGGAACAGAAATCCACAAATTTCTTTTTGCGTGTTTTCGACCAGTCTCTCTCCAAAACTTTGGATCTTCTGGATTCCAACTTGTAATTCGTGCTTTTTTACTCATGACACTCGTACCCTTCTTATTATATATTTTAAATTGCCTAAGCGATCAATAGCTGTCCAGTTGTCGCTTTCTATTATAACCTCAGCATTTAGAGGAATGGCGAAAAAATTCTGATGTTCAAAATAAATTCGCAAATGAGTTTGATCTGGACAGAACCCAATCTTTTTTATTTCTTTCTGAACGAAGGGAGCACGCTCTACTCCCTCTATATCTTGGATCGCAACTTCAACTGTTTTAAACAAATAATGCTGTTGTAGAAAATCGCGATTAACCACAGCTATTACATCCCTTCTGAACTGGATAGACGTACATTTGATACCCTTGTAAAAATTCCCAAAAATGTTCTGAAGCGTGCTCTTCCAAAAATTGAATGACTTCTGACTCCGACTGCCATCTACTCATCCCTTTTACTTCAGCGACAACTACTTCAGCCTCTTCGATTTCTTTTTCGTCTAAGTACCAATGAAGCTTTGTTCCTTTAAAAAGGGACTGTAATATTTGTTCAATTTCATCTCCAAAATTACCGCTTGCCTTGCGAATAAAGCAAAAATCCAAAAATGTTTCACTAATCATTTGCCGTCACTTCACTTTGCTTCCTATCGCGTTTATAGATAAAAAGGGCGATAGGAAAGACAAGAAGGTTTAACAAACAATACAGGAGTGCCCCCTCGTAATTTTCAAACTTGTATTGATGGACCATTTTTTGTGTAAACACTATATTTAACATGAGACAGATTAATAGCAATATAAAGTTTACTAGTCTATGATTCATAACGTTTCACCCTAACAGCGTAAACCGCTCCGTTTTCTACAGACACTTCAATTGTTGGCAATGGACGTCTTGGTGGTCCAGCAGTTGGATTTCCTGTTTCCACATCAAACTTCCCGTGATGGCATGGACAAAGCATCTCTCCTTTTTCCTTTTCCCAAAAAACTGGACATTGCAGATGTGTACATGCACTGTTATAAGCAACGTATTTATCCTCGGACAGGCGAATTAATATCGCATCATCATGCTCTCCTGGAAACTTGAATTCAACAGCTTCTCCAACACCAATTCGGTCAATATCTGTAATTTTCTTATGAGGATATTCCTTTTCGCTTAAACCTAATAGCTCTTTTGCTGCAACTGCTCCCCAAGGAAGCGACGACACTGCAAATACGCCAGCAGCTCCAACCAATGTTTTCATAAAGCCGCGTCTATCTAATTTCCTTTCATTATTGCGTTGAATATTATGCGTGTAATTATCTTCTGGAAAGGGAATTTTATTATTTTTTTCCGACATGACGATCCCTCCTAAAACAATTTCGTGACGCCTTGCAAAATACCTGGCAGATTCACGCGTACATTTGTTTCGCTCTCTAAATATGGTAAACTTGTAACCCATTTGCCATTGTCGAGGTTAAATTGCTTCTGCTTCGCTTCAATCTCTTCATCTGTCAGCCATTGTAAAGTGTTAGATGGACATACACTTGCACACATTGGGGGAATCCCATCCTTCGTTCTGTCAATACAAAGGTCACATTTATACATTAAATTTTGTTCTGTATCAAATTTTGGTATTCCGTATGGGCATGCAATCGTACAGTTTTGACAACCAATACACTTTTCCACTAACGCCGATAAAACAGCGCCTGTTTCATGGATTTGAATGGCTTGTGCTGGACAACTTCTCGCGCAAGCTGGATTCACGCAATGAAGGCACATGAGAGGCATCGTTTGCCGATTTACGAGTGGATTGACGTCATATACATAGTTTCTATTTCTCTCTTCATGACCTCCGCACTGTGTGCATGCAGCTAAACAAGAGCGACAGCCAATACAATTTTCTAGTTCTAAATAGAGCCTCTTCTTCATTTATTACACCTTCTTTACTGATTGTTTTTCGATTTGTGCTGCACAAGCCTTAAATTCAGGCATTCTTGACATAGGATCAAGAGCTGGATTGGTTAATAGATTAATAGATTCTTCATGACCGAAGTGATAAGGAACAAAGACTGTATCACTCCGAATTGCTTCCGTTATCTTAACCTTGTATGTCGCTTCCCCTCTGCGTGTAAACAGACGCACCCGTTCTTCGTGCTCAATATTGTACTTTTTCGCTGTCTCCGGATGTACTTCTACGTATGGTTCAGGACACATATCTCGTAAAAATTGAATTCTCCTTGTTTGATTCCCTGACAGGTAGTGATACACAACCCGTCCCGTTGTTAATCGGAGTGGATATTGTTCACATGGCTCTTCAGCTGGTGGTCTGTATGGCAGCGCACAAATTTTTGCTTTCCCATCAGGGTGATAGAATTTCTTATCTAGGAACATATGAGGTGTTCCTTTATGTTCTTCACTCTTACAAGGCCAGAAAACACCATCTTGCTTTTCGATTTTTTCCCAAGTAGCACCAGAATAATCAGCGTAGCCACCTTTTGTCGCACCTCTAAATTCATCTGCTACATCACGGGCTGTTTTTAAATGAGAAAAGTATTTTCCTTTTCCTAACCGTTCAGCTAGTTCGACTTGAATTTGCCAGTCTGGCTTCGATTCGCCAAGAGGCTCCTGAGCTTTGTTAATTTTAATAATACGACCTTCTAAATTCGTAACAGTTCCTTCATCCTCGGACCATGTTACAGTTGGCAAAATGACATCTGCAAATTCCGCTGATTCTGATAAATAAAAATCTGAACACACCATGAAATCTAAATTTTTCATTGCATTACGAACAAAATTTAAATTTGGCGCAGAAACAGCTGGGTTGGAACATAGAAGATATAGTCCACGGATTACTTTTTGATCCATTAATTCGAACATTTCATATGCGGATACACCTGGCTTAGGCATTTCTTCTGGTGTAATTCCCCAAAATTGACATACTTCTTTGACATGATCAGGGTTGGTAATTTTTCTATAACCTGGTAATAAATCTGATTTCTGACCGTGTTCGCGACCACCTTGACCATTTCCTTGACCAGTAAAAGTAGCGACACCAGATTTTGCTCGCCCAATTTTTCCTGTTACTAGTGCCATATTTGTATACGCTGAAACATTGTCGACACCTTTATGCTGCTGTTCGATACCACGGGCAAACATGACAACCGCGTTTGGTGCTTTTCCATAGAGCTCTGCAGCACGAATGATTTTTTCAGGAGCAACACCGGTAATTTCACTCGTATACTCCGGTGTAAATTGCTTCACTAATTCCTTCGTTTCTTCAAATCCGTTTGTGTGATTCTGAACAAACTCTTCATCAGCAAAACCATTTTCGATTAATAAGTTAAGAATTCCGTTTGCAAGTGCTAGGTCTGTACCAGGTCTTAAATCTAAATGGACATCTGCTCTTCTTGCAATCGGGGTTTCACGAGGGTCGGCAACGATTAAGTAACCGCCTCTTTCTTGGACATTCCAGATTCGGAACATAGAAGTAGGATGACACTCTGCAGTATTACTTCCTGCAATAAATAAGCAATCTGTCTCATGAATATCTGTCCACGGTAATGTCGACCCTCTATCTACTCCGAAAGAGCGTAGGAATCCACCAGCAGCACTTGACATACAAAAACGACCATTATAATCAATGTAGCGTGTTCCTAGGGCTACTCTTGCAAACTTTCCTGTTAAATAACATTTCTCATTCGTCATTGACACTCCACTGAAAACTGATAAACTATCTTTTCCATAATCCTTTTGGAGCTTTTGAAAGTTTTTTACGATATGTTCATATGCTTCTTCCCAAGATGCCTCACGGAAGCCTAATTTTGTTCCTTTGAGCGATTTATCATCACGAATTAGTGGTTTTAGGAGTCTATCATCATGATTCGTTTGTTGATAGGCCGTAACTCCTTTCGGACACATTTTTCCGACTGTTACCGGCCAGTCATAACGAGGTTCCACCCCAATAATTTTATTTGTCTTCGTATTTACTCTTAAATTCATCCCACATTGCATTCCACAGTAACTGCAATGAGTTCTTACTAACGTTTCGTTCGGATGATGCAAATTATCAACTTCTTTAAAAAACTTATCCCTTTGCATTCTGGTTAGCCTCCTTAACTTTTACTTCATGTGTAGGGAACCCAGAAAATTGGGCAATTCGATATTTTCTTCGACACGGTAAGCAAAGTTCTGCTAAATGGAAATCTTCTTTTTTAAATTCAATTTCATTAACACCAAGTACTTGAACAACATCCTTTGATTGCTCAGAGGAAACGAATTCATCTCCACAAACCTTACAAGCCTTCATTGATTGTTCCCCGTAGTGTTCACGATAATTTCGGGCAAATACACTCAATGGTCGGAACGGAATGTGCGCTAATTTTCCAAAAGGCAAGTAAATCATTGTGACAACCACGGAATATTGATGCACCAAGCTCATTGCGTAATGTCCCCAACCGTGGAGAAATACGTTGCTCACCGTAAGAAGCAAGCCTGTAATACTGATAAAAAGTAATAAATACAGTGGTAAAAAATCATAAATGAATTTTTGCTCTGCACGAGCCTGCATATTTTTAATTCGTCTATATAAAGCCATGCAGACACCTGCAATGACCATGAATGCAGAAATATTTAACGCATTGTAGGAAAGATTGGCTATCAATCCATCTGCCTTTACAGTCATAATGTCCATCCCCATTAAAACAATCGTGTAATAACCATTTTCCGGCATCGTAAAGTACATCCACCCAAAAACAAGCGGGAATGTTACTAAACAAGAAAGAAGGCAACCCCAACCTATTAAAAAGTGTTGTGTCCAACGGTATATCCCGCGATTCCAGATAAATCGATAGGTCGCTAACTGCTCAACCGAAGTCTTCGGTGTGGATTTTCTAAATAAGAGCTTTATTCCTTTTTTGATGATAATCTTCGTTGGTGGTCTTTCTCCCCAAGCAATAAAGCGGTAAAAGAACCCTCCAAGAAATACGATCGTTCCAACCATATAGCCATATAAATTTAAATCGACATGTGTAAACATTCTCGTGCCAATAAATGTTAAAATGATGAGCACTAATACAGTCAAAAACATTGATTTCGCAAACTTTGAGGCAAATGCGCTATTTACTGGGTGCTCCGCTTTTTGATTTGAAACCATTTTTGCTTCCATATTGATCCTCCTTGTTCCAATTGCTTAACTTTATTGTAAAATCAGTTCTATTTTTCTCGTATCGGGAGATCTCCCTACTGAGGGGAGAAAATTCCCTTAGTCGTCGGTTTCAGTTGAAATCATTAAAAATTAAGCTGCCAAAAACGTTGATACAATAAGATTTCTGAGAGGTTGACGATATTGTGTCAATTTTGTTAAGCATTGCACAAACTCAATTGAAGATAATCGTATTGAAAGCATCCTTTGTCTTTTTCAAGCTGCTAGACTCACCTTGTTGCCTGATGATATTTGCGAGTAATCTAATGTGTTCGTTCCCGTTGATGGTCAATGAAAATAGTAGCTCTCTATACTAAAGTCGATAAATGTGAAAAGCAGACCATGGATTAAACAACCATAAAAAAAACAAGGAAGAAAAACTTTCATTTTTCTTTCCTTGCTTTTTTATGCTACTTCATTTAGAGGGAATTGACTCCCACACTCAAGTAACCCATGTTCAAGCTGAAACTTTTTAACCTCATAGAAAAGCGTGTTTATAAGCATTTATTAGAGGAAACTTATCCTTCAGAAGCCCTTACTTTAAATGCTCTCGCGGTACACTACCTTGCTACCGATAGAAAAATAGATTGTGTTTTAACAACTTTTGCTTCTAATTTTTATTGAAGTAACTGTCCAACAAAAATGATGTAGGCAAGAAAAGCTGTCAGAACAAGCGAAAAACCAACCGTAAAGATGCTGCGAAATGCACTGCTCCAATTATTAACACCTGTAAATCCAATGATTCCAATGATGAGCACAATTAACGTAAAATAAAACAACAATTGTAAAGGATGGATACCTATCCATCTAAGTATCCGTTCTTTTAACGAATTTGAAGACGCAAGCAAAATAAAGCCAAGACTGTAAAAAGTTAAATAAAAGGAAAAGCGGTTACAGAAAGTTCCCATTCGCCTAAACCTCCTTATTTACATGAGGCCCATTGAGAGTAAACCGCACATTGATTTCTCAGTAGAGGGAGAACTCCCCTATAAATCTTTGTCCAATGATTCTCGGCATCGGAGGAAGTGACACCACAGTAAGTGCCCCAGTCGGCTCTTCTTGATAGCTTTTGTCCCTTATTGTATAAAAACCATTTTCCTTAAGCTTAAAAAGTTCTTCTTCCGTTCCTTTTAACACAACCTTGCTCATCCCCGATTGATACCATTCAACAAAATAATCGAAGTAATCAGGAAATTGACAGTTGTTTGCACTGACCATATTAATCGTGGAAATGGTTGCAGCGTGGGCTACTTGGGCTGCCACCTTCCCTGCTTCCATCTTCAAATCATGATTCACAACAAAATATTGAATGATTTCGTTATCCACTGTACCACCCCTCTGACAGCCTCCAAAATTCAACCTACATTATGTATACGGTATTCGTTGAATATTTATGATTTTTCATTTTCTAACTAAAACCAACTATTTCAAATCGATGACAAACTTTACACTTATGAAACTTGCCCCACTGATAGCAACGGTTTAAAGACGCTGGAAAATAGTAGAGGATGTTCCTCTCAATCTATCATGATACTGTATATAAGAATGTTGAAGGAGGTTCGTAGAATGAAAAAATTCATTTCTCTTGTCGTATTTTTAACCATTATCTTTGCTGGAGTAGGAAGCAGCCTAGCAGCGACACACACGGTTAACAAAGGTGATACTTATTGGAAAATCGGAATTCAATATGGGGTACCAGTAAAAACATTAATGTCAGTCAATAATGCGAAAAATAGCACTTTATCGATTGGACAAAAATTAGCCATTCCTGCATCCTCAGTGACAAGTTCAGAAAAAGATTTATTAGCGAGGCTTGTCGAAGCAGAGGCGAAAGGCGAACCTTACGCAGGAAAGGTAGCCGTAGCGACGGTCGTTTTAAATCGTGTCGATAGTAGCCTTTTCCCCAATACAGTAAATGGGGTTGTTTATCAATCCAGTCAATTCACACCAGTAAGCAATGGTCAGATCAACAAGGCTGCAAGTGCTGATTCGATGAAAGCAGTTAATGAAGCTCTTGCCTTCCGTGGTCAAGGCAGTGGTTCCCTTTACTTCTATAATCCTGCCAAAACAACAAACACATGGTTACGTTCAAAAGCAACAACAATCAAAATCGGAAATCATGTCTTTGCAAAATAAGCACCCGCATGGGTGCTCTCATTTTATCGACAAAGGCATCGAGAGGTTAATATCCGTTGATTTCCGCTTCAGGCGCTTGCTGTCCAAAGCGCGTCTCAGAGCAGGCGCGAGGTCGCTGAAATAGTTTTTCAGCAGTCTTTTTTTACAGAATTTTTAGAACGGCTGTCCTCTGTTCTGTGAGAAGGTAAAAGACGTTGATCCCGTCAGTTTGATTTATATTGGTGCTATTAAGCTGGTTGAATTCTTGCAGACCTTATCGTTCCAGTCAGTCGAAATAGAAGCTTATTCAGACTGGAGTCTTTCTCGTTTCTCTCTTTTGTCCGAGTACACCTCGCAGTCGATCCTGCTAGGTCTCACTTGTCCATCTACACATTTCATCGGATTCAATTTATTTCCATTATAGATTCAAACACCAAATGAGCTTGAGGTACCAACTAGTCTATTATAATTATTTCAAATGAGTCTCTTTCCGTAATCGGATCTCTCGTCATCATCTTTCTATCATCTCTACATAACTCTTAATGAAGATTCTAAAAAAAAGACTGAAGGCAGACTTGATTTCATCAAGTTTGTCTCCAGTCTGCTCTACCCGCTGGGTGCTTATTTTTATGAATTTCGCTGTACAATAATCACATCAAAACCTTTGTTTTTGGCCTCTTGAGCTAGCTGTTCGGCATTTTCTCTCATTGAAAATGCACCAATTTGCACTTTATAAAGCCCATCCTCCTGAAAGATGTGAGTTGTAAATCCGCTCGTAGCAGCACGTCTCGCAAGTTGGATCGCGTTTTCCCTATTTTCAAAAGCGCCGATCTGAACACGATAAATCGTTCCTGGATTTGAATTCGTTTTTTTTCGCAATTGAAAAGCTTTTTCAAGCCCAATGACATGCCCTCGAGCAATGCTGGCTCGAACACTAGCATTCTGTAATCTCGATGCATCGGTTGCATGATCGATAAAGCCATTCTCCGTTAGTAGAGCTGGCATTCTTGTTTCTCGAAGCACATGAAAATTAGCTGTTTTCATCCCGCGATCTCGAAATAAACTCTCTAATGCAATCTCTGGGTGAATAATGCTTTGGTATCTTGCTGTTTGTGCCGGAGCACTAGTATGACGAAAACTCTCAAAACCTGTACCGCCGCCAGCATTAATGTGGATCGATAAAAAATAATCTGCTCCCCATGAATTTGCATCATTTGTTCTCTGAGCAAGACTAACTGTCGTATCACCAGTTCGACTCATTCTCACTTCAACATTTTCATACTCATTTACTAAAATATCCCGTATCCTCACAGCAATATCTAATGTTAGGTTTTTTTCTTGTAACCCATTTCCTTGTGCTCCTGGGTCAGATCCTCCATGGCCTGGATCTAAATAAATTTTGACCATAATCATCACCTCTCTTGATTATATATGATGAAGGACGATTTTTTGCTTGTACCATTATCCAATCAGAACATGATTCGTATAAAGGATATTACCCACGACTTTGAGGGTTTTATTTTGTTCAACTTCTTTGGCTGTATATTTTAGCTAACTGCTTATATTCGGGAACTTTATTTTGCAAAATTTTATTCTAAATGGAAATTTAAAGTTAGAGAAGAAGCTTCAATATTTTCTGTTGTCCATCTTGCTAGTAGTTGATATTTTTCTTTTTGTAATGTATCGATTGAGATAATTTTCTAACTTTTCACCCGAATTCTTTTGGTTATTAGTAACAAAACTTTTTAAAAAAACTATTTACTTCGTGCGATTTTTCTTTTACTTCATTTATATCAGATCGATGAACTACCTCTTCTTCAAATTTTCACAAATATATCGCTCCTTTTACTCTCACTCTAAATAGATTGAGTAAATAAAGGGCAGCTTACACACTTCCAGGGAACAGATTTGTAAGATTGTTCTCCATTTATCGTTGTTCTACTATAAATAAATCGAAGAAAAACCAGACATTAAAATGGATAATTATTCCTTACTTTTTTTGTAACAATTATCATCAAATAATTATGTTATCATCATATACACAGTGTTAATGTATTAAAAGAACCTTCTTTCTTGATTGTGTAAAACTATTTAGACAAATGTGAATAGATGATCAAAAACTTCGTTTCACTTTCTTAAGCTTTGTTAAACAATATTGTTGATACAAAAATCAATACTGACATATAACAAAGTCTTATCTTAAGAAATTCATAGCATTTTACATAGATAAGTCGAAGTTAGTGGAAACGATTTGTCTGCATCATGACCATAGACATCTTTATTTTTGAATAAGTTTGTGAATTTATGAACATTTTGTGACAATTTTTCGAATCTTTTATGGTTTTTATCAAACACTTTCGGGAAAAGAAACTTTACTGAATAAGGAGTTGACATTGAATGAAAAAAGGATTGTTTGCCTTTTTGACAACTGCACCCCTGCTATTCCTTAGTGGTTGTGAGTCGAAATTAGTTGTCTTCGACCCACAAGGCCCAGTGGCACGAAGCATTACAGATTTAATCAACTGGTCTTTAATTTGGATGCTCCTTGTAGTCGTTGTTGTTTTTGGATTATTTGGTTATATCGTCTGGAAATATCGTGAAAGAAAAGACAATTTAGACTATGAGCCACCTGATGAACATGGAAGTACTATATTGGAAATTATCTGGACAGCGATTCCAATTCTTATCGTTGTTGCCTTAACCATTCCTACTGTTAAGACACTCTATGCATTAGAAGAGGTACCGCAAGGCTATGAAGATAAGGAGCCAATTACCATACATGTAACTTCTGCTGACTGGAAGTGGATTTTTAGCTATCCAGAGGAAGGAATTGAAACGGTAAACTATGTTAATATTCCTGCAGACACACCTATTCTTTTTAAATTAACATCAGCTAGTACGATGCAGTCCTTTTGGGTGCCTGCTTTAGGTGGTCAAAAATACACAATGGGAAAAATGGAAACTGAAATGTATTTAATTGCTGATCATCCTGGTTCTTACGAAGGGCAGAATACCAATTTCAATGGCCGCGGCTACGCGGATATGAAGTTTGAAGTATTAGCACAAACTCGTGCTGAGTATGACAAATGGGTTCAGGAAGTAAAAGAAACTGCTCCAAAATTAACTGAAGAAGAATATGAGGAGCTATTAAAACCGACACACTTAGGTAGATTAACTTTTTCAAACACACATCTCGACTGGGTCAATCATGCTGATCACAATTCAAAAACGTATACACACCCTGAACTTTATCGTGGGCATGGCTACCAGGGGAAAATATTTGAAGAAGAGGATAATTACAGAAATAAAACGAATGATGACATAGAAAAGCACGATCATCATGAAGACACAGAACACGGAGGTGACCACAGTGGGCATTAAATGGAATGAATTTTTTATTACAGGTGATCCATTAATTTTAGGTTCACAAATCGCGATTGTTTTAACAATGGTCGGAATCGTAGCTGGAGTCACCTATTTAAAGAAATGGAAATGGCTCTGGTCTGAATGGATTACAACTGTTGATCATAAACGTATTGGGATTATGTATATTATCTCTGGTGTCTTAATGTTTTTCCGTGGCGGAATGGACGGCCTTTTAATGAAGGCTCAAACGTCAAGACCAGAAATGGAATTCTTAGATGCTCAACATTACAATGAAATCTTCACGACCCATGGTGTCATCATGATTCTCTTTATGGCGATGCCAATGCTAATCGGTATTATGAATGTTGTTGTTCCACTGCAAATTGGGGCTCGAGATGTTGCTTTCCCCCAATTAAACGCATTGAGCTTTTGGCTATTTTTCGGTGGTGCAATGCTATTTAACATCTCTTTTGTTATCGGTGGCTCTCCTGATGCCGGTTGGACTTCATACTTCCCGCTTGCAGGAAAAGAATTTTCGCCAGGGATCGGCAACAACTATTATGCCGTTGCCTTGCAAATTGCCGGAATCGGAACATTGCTATCTGGAATTAACTTTGTCGTAACGATTTTAAAAATGCGAACGAAGGGCATGACTTTAATGAAGATGCCAATGTTTACTTGGACTTCTTTCATTGCGTCTGTCATCATTATTGCTGCCTTCCCTATTTTCACGGTTGCTTTAGCATTAATGACCTTTGATCGCCTTTACGGTGCCCACTTCTTTACACTATCTGGCGGCGGCCTTGATATGCTTTGGGCAAACCTCTTCTGGCTATGGGGACATCCAGAAGTGTATATTTTAGTACTCCCTGCTTTCGGTATCTATTCAGAGATTATTTCAACATTCTCTCGCAAAACATTATTTGGCTATAAATCAATGGTTCTATCAATCTTAATCATTGCATTTTTAAGTATGGTAGTTTGGGTTCACCATTTCTATACAATGGGATCAGGACCAGCAGTAAACTCCATTTTCTCCATTACAACGATGGCAATAGCCGTCCCAACGGGGATAAAAATCTTTAACTGGCTCTTTACGATGCGCAAAGGCCGAATTAAAATGACCAATGCAATGCTTTGGTCGCTAGCATTTGTCCCTTGTTTTATTATCGGTGGCGTAACCGGGGTCATGCTTGGAATGGGTGCAGCAGACTATCAATATCATAATACGCTGTTCCTTGTTGCCCACTTCCATTACACAATTATTCCTGGTGTCGTTTTTGCCGTGTTTGCTGCTCTCTATTATTGGTGGCCAAAAATGTTTGGTTTCACACTAAACGAGAAAATCGGAAGATGGCATTTCTGGTTGTTTGTGATCGGCTTTAACGCAACATTTATGCCAATGTTCTTCCTTGGGCTTGATGGTGCAGTTCGTCGTTCTTATACCTACTCAGTAGAATCTGGTTTTGCACCATTATTCCTTGTTTCAGCTATAGGTTCTGTCATATTAGCGTTAGGTTTTTTTGCCTTCTGTTACAATATTTATTGGAGCATTCGCCATGCGGACCGCAATATTACAGGAGATCCTTGGAATGCTCGTACGCTTGAATGGGCAACAGCTTCCCCTGTTCAACCATATAACTTTGCGAAGCTGCCTGAAGTAGATGGGCTAGATCCATTTTGGAAAATGAAGAAAAATAATGAAGGTTTAACCATAAAAGATAGTGATATTGAGGAAATTCACATGCCGTCAAACTCCGGTCTTCCGTTCTTTATGGGAGTGGTCTTCGGAGTTGCAGGATTCTTCCTTGTATTTGAGTGGCATATTGCTGCTGCGATCGCTGCAATTGGAATTATCGCTGGCTTGATCTACCGCTCCTTCGATTATGATGAAGGCTATCATATTCCAGTTGATGAAATTAAAGAAACGGAAAGCAAGTGGAGAAATGTGGAAGGAGAGGTGCATAACTATGTCAAGTAAGATCGATCATTCCTTACCATTAGAATATCAAACTGAGCAAAACCGTTTAAATATACTCGGCTTCTGGATTTTCCTTGGAGCAGAAATCGTTTTATTTGCAACCCTCTTTGGTGTTTATGGGGTCCTCTACCAGCGTTATGCTGGTGGACCTACTCATCAGGATATCATTATGATTAAAGATGTTCTTATCCAGACTGTTCTCCTTTTAACCAGTAGTTTTACGATGGGGATAGCCATTTTTGAGATGCGTCGTCAGCAATTAAAAGGTCTTATTTTCTGGCTTGTTATTACCCTTCTCCTCGGATCTGGATTTTTATTTATGGAAATTAATGAATTTATTCATTATGTACATCTAGGAGCAACAATGCAAACAAGCGCTTTTCTCTCCAGTTTATTTGTTTTACTTGGTACACATGGTGCTCACGTAACATTTGGAATTATTTGGGCAATCATGGTTATCATTCAATTAGTGCGCAGAGGCTTAACACCAACAACTGCCCGAAAAACATTTATTATTGGACTATATTGGCATTTCCTTGATGTTGTATGGATTTTCATCTTTACTTTCGTGTATTTAAAAGGGATGGTGGGTTAAATGGAGAAACATACAAATCGCTTTCCAATCAGCCATGTACTAGGTTTCATTTTTTCCTTAATCCTTACCTTTGGAGCTGCATTTATCGCTTTAAAAACAAATCTTTCCTTTAAAGTGATTATGTGGATTATCGGGACATTAGCGGTTCTCCAAGCCGGGATTCAACTTTTCATGTTCATGCACTTGCGCGAAGGAGAAGACGGAAAAACGAATGTCATTAACATTATTTATGGAGTATTCATGACTGTTGTCATCGTCGTTGGCTCCATTTGGGTCATGTCTGCTGGGCATGCTACTCATTAATAGACTATTGTAACTAGTAATAAATAGATTATTCCTCCTTTGTTACTGCGAAAAATGTTCTGTCATGATCAACGTCGTGTAAAGAGGATGGTTCAGTCTTATTACTAAAGAAACGTACAGTTTTTACTAACTGTACGTTTTTTATATTTTCCTTTCTAGTCCAAAGTATAGTTAAGAGGATATTACTCTTGGTATGTCAGTTTCTCCTATACCTGGACCACTCATCCAAACAGAAATGAAAAACACAAATAAACCTGAAACAATATTCCAAATACATCTAACCATTTTATTTTCATTCCATTACTCCTACAATAAAAATGCGCACCAAATCGTCTACGATCTAGTACGCTCTTTTTCTCATATATATATATATATATCAATTTTCCTTCCCTAAATCGTAAAGTTTATAAGCTATCAGTTCGATTTTACTCATTTATCTCTTCTCCACTTACCTCTTCCATCAACGGTAAAAACATCCCGAATCCAAATAAAAGCATTGACGAAACCATGATACTAATTCCGATTGATAATTGATAAGGAGCGCTGGGACCGCTTACAAAGAAGCTTGATAAAAATACGAGAAAGCCTAAAAATAATCCAATACTCGTCAATTTTTTAAAAAAAAGTAAGTTCTTAAGCTGTTTTTCAGTCATCCACTTCATCCCCTTTACCATTATTTAACGAAAAGTTCACAAATTTGTCAAACTTTTTTTATCATGTGGCAAAAAAGAGGTTATTCCAAAAGCTTCCCTTTTCCCACAGGAGTCCCCCCCTTCCATGCCATTCAACAAAATACAGATATAAAAAGAAGAAAATCACCTATTTTTGGTTTAATTAAGTCAGTATAACCAACTAAACCATAAAAAGGAGATTTTCTCATGTACACGATTTGAATCACAACTGGCCAATTAGTTAACACAGCCTTTTTTGTACTTGTATCCATTCAAACGTTATTTTTCTTGACTTCTAAAAATTTCCTTCATCTTCCACTTTCCAAAACGATAATATAAAAAGGCAATGATGCTGCTAATGAAAAAGCTTGCCCCCATACCAAGGGCAATGCCCTTTTCCCCAAAAAAATAAGAGAAAACATAAGTTAGTGGATAGCGCAGAACCCAGAACGAAATGACATTGAGTACAAGCACTTGAAACATTGCACCAGCTGCCCGCACAATCCCATTTAAAACAAAATTAATGCCGAGAAATGGATAAAGAAAGGCGATCATTTGTAAATAATCAGTTCCAAATTGTATGGCATTTTTTTCATTTAAAAACAAACTTACTCCAAGACGAGCGAAAAAAACGACTAAGGTTGCTATAACAAGCATGATTGCAAAATTATAAATGACCGCATATTTGGCTATTTTCTTTACTCGTTCCCATTGATTAGCACCAATATTCTGTCCGGCCATACTATTAACTGCTGTACCAAGTGCGCTAGCAGGTAGCATAATTATACTGTCAATCCGTTGAGCGGCACCAAAGCCTGCCACAACTTCCTTTCCAAACGAATTAACGACACTCATAATCGCCATCACTCCTGCAGAAATTACCATCATCTGCAGTCCAGATGGAATGCCTAGTTTCAAAATAACCAGAACTTCATTTTTTTTCGGGACAGATGGAAGTGAGAACGGTGCCGTTTTTTTGCGTAGAACTACAATCATTCCGTATAGAAAGGCAATTCCTTGCGCCATTATCGTAGCAATCGCCGCACCGTGAATACCGAATCCAAAACCAGAAATTAAAATGGGATCTAAGATCGCATTTAATATAACCGCTAGCAAAACAAATTTTAACGGTGTTTTACTATCTCCTAATGCTCGAAGTACTGTCGCAATAAAGTTATAACCAAGAAGGAACAAGATTCCGATAAAATTGAGTTGCAAATAGATTGTTCCTTCAGCAACCATCTCACCCGGTGTTTGCAACAAGTTTAAAATCCGCTCAGATAAAAGATAACCAACACACCCCAATAAAAGAGCCAATGTTGTTAAGAGAACAACAAAAGCATTTAAGAAGTTTTTTAATCCTGTCGTATTTTCCATACCTTTTTGCTGGGACAGAATAGTCAATGTTGCATTATTTATTCCAATAATGAATGAAAGAACAGTAAAAATAACTGTACTGGCAACTGTTATTGCCCCAAGTGCATTGGCTCCTAATAAATTCCCTACCCACAGACTGTCAATAAATTGATACGACACTTGCAAAAGGTTTGTAAAGATAATCGGAGTAGAAAACCAAAAAAGCTGCTTATAAATATTGCCTTTAGTAAAATCATGAGCATTCATTCGGACACCTTTTCTTTTCGTCTTCTTCCCATTATTTCGGACTTTAAAGAAGAATGCTATTGAAAAGCTCGTGAAAATCAAGAATAATTTCTCCGCAAAATAAAAAAAATAGACTGAGTCAAGGAAAGCTTTTTACGAATACTGCCAAAATGTCATGACGAAAAATGTGAATAAAAGCATTTTAGGAGGAACAACATGCACGTTTCGTGGATTCTCAGTCTACTCTTACTGATCCATCCTCAAAGTGGAATACCACTAAGCATTACAGAAAATAATGATACGATCGCAATAGTGAAACGTCAAGAAGTCATGTTGCCAGTACCGGGTCTCGAACTCGTTGATCCGGTAAAATATGAGCAATTGCTTAAACAAATAGAACAACAAGTTGAAAAGAAAGCAAAAAACGCAACACTTAACGACTCTGGGCATATCATTCCAGAAAAAGTGGGCTACAAATTAAATCGTCATGCATTTACGGAGGCTTTTTTTCAATATTATTTTCATAACCGGTTAACCACATTGGAAGTGCCAAAAATGATGGTTTACCCGAAAGTTGATAGTGAGCTTCTTTCGATTATACGCACTAAACGGTTAGGACAATACATAACATACTTTAATTCAAGAAATAAGGCTCGTTCAAAAAATATCGAATTAGCAGTTGCAGCAATAAATAATCAAGTCGTCTTTCCTGGAGAAGTCTTCTCATTCAATAAAGTGGTCGGAAAACGAACAGTTAAAAAAGGCTATATGAAAGCCCCTGAAATTGTTAAGGGCGAATTAATTGAAGGGATAGGTGGAGGAATTTGTCAAGTCTCCTCCACTCTCTTTAATGCTGTTGATCGTTCTGGCGTTACGATGATCGAACGTTACTCACATAGTAAGCATGTACCCTATGTTCCACCAGGTAGAGATGCTACGGTTAGTTGGTATGGCCCAGATTTTTCCTTTAAAAACGAATATAATCAACCTATTTTGATTCGGGCGAAAGTTGTTGGCGGTATGGTGATTGTGTTTGTGTACTCATCGGAAGATATTAATTATAAACCACGAAAAATTACTTAAATAACTCCAAGTAACTTAATTATCATTTCCTTTATTTTGCATCATTTTTTTCAATTCCTGTTCCAAATCAACAATAGGTAATTCAAATAGCTGCTTATCATTGATCTTATAGATTCCAAATTCAATCAACCTTTCAATGAGCAGATCTCTTTCATTCATTATACATTCCTCCTTGCGAGCGAAAAAAAACCTCTTCTTATCATGATCCAATCAAGTAAGAAGAGGTTTTTACCTTTAAGCGCTCATCTTATCTTTCAAGCTCAATGCTTGTTGGAATTGGCACAGTTCTCTTGAAATGAGTCTGTTGCCGAGGTTTCTTAGGGCCAAATCCCTCCACCTCTCTGGATAAGTTCGAAATTAATCATATTAAATTTATAGGACTACTATAAAACAGTTCAATCATTCTGTCAATCAACTAATTGGCACGAACTTTGATAAGTCTAGGGGCATTACTTAATAACGCAAGTAAAACTACCGCACACAAAATGGCTGAACCTAACATCGCACCTCCATTAACGACGAGCGAGTATATAACCGGAGACATATTTTCTGGTGCATAGCTCCCCCAAAAGATAATACCCGCTAAGAAATGCCAAAAATACCGGGCAATACTTCCTACAAAAATGGCGATCATAACCCAGCTAAGAGCCTTCTTTTTATCCCCTTTTTGGAATTCAGCTTGGATTGGTTTAATGAAAAAGCCAGCGAAACCTATAAAAGCAAAGGCCACAAAATACTCAATTAAAAATTGAATAGGCGTTAAGAAATAAGCATCACCGACTGCAAACTGTAATAGTCCCCAAATAAATCCCGCAAGAAAACTTACTTTAAAGCCCCAGCGAAAAGCTAAAATAAAAATAGGTACCATTGCGAAAGAAATTGATATCCACGGACCGAGGTCAATAGATGGAAGCAAGTCTAAAATTAAGGCAAATGCAGCAAAAAAAGACGCCTCAATTAAAGCCAATAAACTTAATTTTTTCATAAAAAATCCCCCTTTTTTCTAAACGAAAACACAAGGGAGAACATGATAAGATCATATCTAAATAATCTTCCACATCCCTGCGCTAGCATTAACTAACAGGTTCAAAGGGTCAGAACTAACGTTCACTCTCAGCTATAAGCTCCCCTTGTGGTTTCCGTTATAAATTGTCTCACACAGTATACCGTAATTCTCCCTATTTGTGTAGTAGTTACTTTAAATCAGAATAATATTTCAGTAAATATCGGAAATTAATAAGGACACAAACTTGTGAGGTGTACGATGAAAAAAATGTCCTTTATTACTGTTTTTATCCTTGCTCTATCATTAACGAATTTGGCAAATGCAGCCCATCTAAAGGATATGAAAGCAGCCTTTATTAGGGATGGAAATCTGTGGATCTTAGTGAATCAGCAGGAAAAGCAAATTACACATTCAGGAAAAATTTATCAGCCGCAATGGTCCCATGATGGAAAGTGGATTCTTTATCAAAAAGAAGCGAATACTGAAAATAAAAATGAGAAAATACACCATGAAATATGGGTGTACAATATAGAAACTGAAGAGAAAAAGAAAATATTTCATAACGGTTACGCGCCACAATGGGCACCTCACAACAATTGGGTAGCATTCATACATAATCAAATTTTAAATATTTCAAATTTAACGGAGTTTCACAATCTTGCATTAGGGGTTTCAAGCTTTCAATGGCTTCCTACTGGACAGGGTTTTCTTCTTGCTTCCCCTGCTTACTTAAAACCAGACGGCTGGACATGTCCCATTCTTTATAAAAAGCAGTTACCAAATCATTTATCAGAGGCTAATGTTTTTGGTAATGTAAAAGAATTTTTTGTCGTACCACAAAAATTAAAAATTGATAATAAATATGTTATGTCAAATAGAGTTGACTTTCTTAGCTTCTCACCGAGTGGGAAATGGCTTTCGCTCATCATTTCACCAACAGCTTCTTTAGCAATGGACAGTAATATGCTTTGTGGATTATCGAGCGATGGTAAGTCATTTGAAATTGTAAATGAAGTGGTTTATGAAGTAGGCTCCCCAAAATGGGCACCTGCAAAAGATATATTGGCATATATTGGCGGTGGAAGGATTGTTTTTGGATTTAGAGGAAAGGACTTACTGTTAAAAGAGTTTGCTGTTTCATCGCTAACACCAGCAAATTTTGCTGAACTTAATTTTACATGGGTGGATGACCAATTATTAATAACCTCTCGAGTAGAAGCAAAAGACTGGTCCGATGAATTCTCCGAGCATCCATTGCCTTCTCTATATTCAGTCACGCTCAATAATGAAAAGCAAGTTAAAATAACGGAACCTGCAAACGGGCTCGGAGACTATGATCCTCATTATTTAAAAGCGATTGATAAGTTAATCTGGTATCGCGGTACCTCTATTAACGATCATAATCGCAATCTTTGGATCGCTGATACTGATGGTTCAAACGGAAAGATTTTATTAAAAAACATTGATGAAATTAAGTTTTTTGAGAGCTAGCCATTTTTAAGATGATTCGATCCACTTCTCTACTTCTGTTTCGAGTAGAGAAGTGGATCCCAATAAAAGATTTCAAACATTAGTGCGTATGAGCAGATTTTGTAACCTGCTCAAGATTTCTCCCCCACTCATTTTCAGTTCACCGCCGCCTTGAACTGTCGATTCAGTTCCACCACCTTTCCCGTTAATAAGCGGGAGAATCTCATTGGCGAGTGTTCTCATATTTATGTTCGCTTCCTTATCACGTGAAAACACGAACTGGATTTTATCCAGATTCTCAGTTATGAAAAACACATTAACACCTTGACCATGTTCAATCATTATGCGAGCAAGTCTTTGAAGCTGTTGAACCGATCGATTTGTAAAAACTTGTGCTATCACTTTTTCTCCAGCCCAGTCGTTCATGGACTTCATTAATTGCTCAGCTTCCAACTGCACACATTTTTCTTGTAAATCCGAGATCATTTTGGCCTGCGATTTGTTTATATCAAGAAGTTTTTCAGTAGCGCTAGGCAATTGTTTTTCAGAAGCGCTTAGTAATTGGCTTAATTCTTTCAAAATAGAATGCTTCTGCTGAAAATGAGTTATTATTCTATCTCCACATATAAAATGGACTCGGATTTTATTTCTCTGTCTCTCCCAATCAACAATCTTAATCATCCCAACTTCTCCTGTAGACGATGGATGTGTTCCACCACATCCGTTGTAATCGTAATCGGGAATGATTACAAGCCGAATATTCTCTGTTACAGACAATTCTTTTCTTAACTTATATTGTGCTGCTTCAGTTTGAGATACCCATTTTGCTTCGATCGGACGATTTTCGAGGACGATCCTGTTGGCTCTCTTCTCTGCTTCTAGAAAAAGTTCTTCTGATATTTGCCCACGATCAAGGTCAATTGTTGACACTTCTTTACCGAGATGAAAACTCACCGTATGAATCTGAAATAATTCTTCAAAAGCGGCTGTCAAAATATGCTGTCCAGCATGCTGCTGCATATGATCAAACCTTCTTTGCCAATCAATCTCCCCATTAACTTTCTCTATACTTGCTAATTTTTCTTCTACATAATGGCGTACTTCACCATCTACTTCCTCTACTTTAAAAACCTTATTCCCGTTAAGAGTTCCTGTATCAAAAGGTTGTCCTCCACCAGTCGGGTAAAAAGCAGTAGCTTCTAATACAACATACCAATCACCATTTTCATCTTGTTTTTGCCCTCTCCCCTTCGCAACAAACTCTTTTATGTATGCATTTTTATAAAATAATTTTTCCGTCATTTTCACATTTCCTCTCAAGCTCTTTTTTCTCCATTATGAAATAATTTTAACTAAAAATACAGAAACTTGAATAAATAATTTTTACTAGGTGAAGATATAGATAATCATAGCAGAAAGGAGGTCATAGTATGGAAGTTACAATGAGTTCTGCAGAAGTACTGGAAGAGATCAAACGCTTAAACTCAAGCGGCTCGAATATGAGCAAAAAGTTTGTTAAAAAAGCAAACCCAAATCTTATGAGAAGTGCTCTTCATTATTTTCCCGATTGGGACAGTGCAATTGAACGAAGTATTTCTAGTTAAAATCGTTTTGTAACATTACATAGTCTATGGCCATTTTAAACCTTTAGCGAAAAGACAACACGAGAACGTGTTGTCTCAGTTTGTCGACAAAAGGGGTTCGGAATGGTCACATTCCGAACCCCTTTTAATGATTTTCT
>NZ_VTQX01000040.1 GCF_008764295.1 Bacillus methanolicus
TGATTTGTAATTTCTTGTATTCCTTCATGGTTTCACCTCGCAAACTATGAAACATAATACAAAATCTATTTAATACGCCTTGCCGCCATGTTTATAAGAGCGCTGCTTATTTCGCTCCATTTTTGATAAAATTGCCTTTTCTAAGTCAAGGTTTTTAGAACCGCAAAGGTCAAAAATTCTTATACAAACATCTGCAATTTCCTCAATAAAATTTTCTTTGTCACCTTTACGATCAGCTTCCAGTGCTTCACTAACTTCACTGTGGATAAGAGCAAGTAAAGTTCCTGTTTCTCTCGGTTCGTCATGCCAACCTTTTGATTTTGCTGTTTCAAATGCCTGCTTGCACAATTCATTTATCATATTTAGTCCTCCACTTTTGTTTATCCGTTTCTAGTTCTGCCCCTTTTTTGTCCATTTCGGTAATGAGGTTTCCGTTCCTTCGCTGCCTCATATTTTTGCTTTTTTATCACTCTTTTTAAATAGCGAATGGTTTTGTCTTTTTTTAAATTAGCTCTTCTCAATTGCTTGTTTTGTAGAATAATATTGCCTATTTTGTTCATGAGTTCTTGATAAGTGGCATCGTCCATTCCTGTTCCCGCCGCCTTTCACTTTTACAAGTATGGCAAACTCTTTTTCCGTCAACGATTGTGGTGTTTTTGGTCTCAACAGGTTTAAAACAATTGGTGCAACTGGTTAACCTCATTTTTACCCACTCCTCATAAAGAGAATCCTTCTATTTTTTCATCCATGATATCTTGATTAATACCTATATATCGCATAGTTACAGCAGGAGAAGAATGATTAAATATCTCTTGTAAAACGGCCACATCTTTATACTTTTGATAAAAGTGATAACCAAATGTCTTTCTCAAGGTGTGGGTTCCTATCTCGGTTAGTCCAACTTCCTTAGCTGCAGCATTTAATATCTTCCATGCCTGTACACGGTGAATACGATCTGCTCCTCGCCTTGACTGGAAAAGATACATTTTATTGTCCTTATAAATCGTAAACTTACTAATATGTTCCTGGAGCTCGTTGTTAATCCGAAACCGTTTTAACTTACCTGTTTTCTGCTCAGTGATGACGATATGGCTTTTACCCCTTACGTCGCTTACCTTTAGAGCAAGCAAATCACTTATTCTCAAACCGGTGTTAATACCTAACGTAAACAAGAAATAATTCCTATAATGTTGCTTCAATAGAACTTCTTTCATAGCTTCAATATCAGCTTTATTACGAATAGGTTGTACGGTTTTCAACGGTCTCACTCCTTTAAGATATTAGTCTTCTAATCCCTTAAACTCGTAAGTTCCAGCATTTAATCTTCCCAGTACCCTACCAAGCATACTAAAGCGCCTACAATAACCATGAAAACAGGCAACAACCACTTCCAAATAGGATGTTTTTCATTCAGGAGAAAGATGATTTCTTTCTCCTTTTTCGGTACAACGATTTCTGCTTTTTTATATTCCTCTGCTAGTTTGTCTAAGGCGCTATTCATGAGCGTTTTCCTCCTTTACTAGCCATTCCAAAAAGGCAATTGTTTTTTCTAATATCTCAATAGATACTTCACGTTTCCTTTGAGCTTTTGGAAAAGATTTAATAACCTTTTCCATGTCAGGCACCTTCTTGCATTTCCATTAATTTTTTTGTTAAATACGATTCCATTTGTTCACTATTTACTCCCTTTTCGGTTTGACTCTGATACCACTCATTAAATTTTTCTTCGGGGTATTTTAACGTTTTCCATTTTGCAATGAGAATGTTTTTTGATGAGTCATCTTCGCTAGGCAATGCCCATTTCGGAAGTGTAGGCGTTTTCCAATAAAGGAACTTCCCATCTTTTGTTTTAGCTTTATTCCATCCACTCATATTTTTTGGTTTTTCAACTGTGCATTCTGCAAACGACTCTGTTAAGTCATATAAATATCTACCGATTCCGTAACCACTTGCAGCAACTCTTTTGAATGCTGCTGATATACCACCTTTAAATGCTTCTACTTGAGTTTCACTTGCTCCATTTTCTTTATAAATCCAACCATGCTCCGTTTTTACTCCTAAACGACAAATCATATTTCCATCTGTGGCGCGGTATTCATCTGTCCAACCATCCCATCCAAACACTTCGTCTAAGCGTTTTTGAATGGCTCTCGCTTGCACATAGGCTAATACCATAGCCCAAGGTCTATTGTTCGAAATACCACAACTCTGAACCCTGAATTCAATGTCCGATGCAGGAAAAGGCTTTTGAAGTTGAAAAGATTTATCTTTATCAGTCATACTCCACAACCTCCATATTTTTGATTTCTCCACGTTCAATCATTTCGCGATACAAATACTCTGATATAAGCTTAAAGCCCTCCTGCGTGGCTACATGTGGCTTAGATGCTATGAGGTATATTGTCATAAATCATTCCCTCCGATATAATAAAGATGAGTGTTTTTCAAAGGGGCTAATTCAGATGGCGGTCTGATTAGCCTTTTCACTAATCCAATTTAATTTCAAACTTTTCATTCCTCTCGACTACGGTCACACCTGGAACAACTTCCCCATTTTCATCAATAAGCTTTCCATCGTAAACTGAACATTTTTTCTTGAGTTCTACCCAATCCGTAGACTCTTTCACTTTGATAAACCCTGTTGACTTGGCATAAGAGAACAATTCTTCATCGTTCTTTACGAATTCCGGCTGTTGTTTCTTTAAACTGATTTTTCCATGTGGTAAAGAAATGGTTTTCTTTGGCTTCTTTCCAGCTTCTACTTGTTTGGCAACTTCTTCACGAAGGTAAAATTCTAGTTGGTCTGAGTAAAACTGTTGCTTTTCTACAAATTCTTTCTTTGCTTCAACTCCCCACTCTTTGATTTTTTCAATTTTTGCTAAGAATGGTGCTATTTGAGTTTCTATAATTGAGTCAATTTCCTTTTGCTTTTCATCAAAATAAGCAATTCTACGACTAGCTTCTGCGGCTGTTTCAAGGTCTGTTACTCTAAATGGTTGGTAAACAACTTCTTGCTCTTGTTCTTCAATTTCGGTTAATACAGTTTCTAATGGCTTCATGTTTAAATCCCCTCTCCTTTGTGTAATCCAAAGCTACTGACATAATCCTCTGAACGCATATCCTCTTTCATGACTTCATTAATTAAAAACTCTTCATCAGCGAATGGTAGTGGTTCTCGAGTTGGCGATTGTGGTACATAACAAAAACATCCTCTTATTTGTCCAGTGTTAACAGTAAAGTCATGCACGTTTAATTCTTTGTTATCAATGTTTTCGATAATTTCACCAGAGCCTAGAGCATCTTGAAACTTCTCTGCGAATTGCAGCGCTTCTTCTCTTGTAGTTTCATCCCACGGTAATACTGTTTGTTGATTATAGTGGCTCATGTGGATTGTAAGGAATCCTCCACGGTCAATAACCTCACTTACGACTTGCAACAATAATTCTTTATTCATTTTTCATTCCTCCTAAGAAATTTTTTGTTTTTGCTCCATGGCTTGAATGATTTTTGGTAACGATGTCTTCTTCATAAACTCAAGCATCAAATTAATTGTTTTTTCGGATGGTTTATTCATATTTACCTCCAGAAGGATTTTTAAAGTAATTTGTAGTATAAATAAGATGTGAAAAATCATTTAGCTTTTTTAGCTAATTCGTTTTCAAAAAAAAGATCTTCCATTTTAACTCCTAAGATATCCGCAATTTTTTTAGCTGTATATACGTCTATTTTTTTTCTTTTCCCTTTTTCAATCATTGAATATGAAGAAACAGACTCATAACCTAATTTTTTTGCGATGAAAGTTTGCGTAATACCTTTGGATTCTCTAAGTTGTTTTAAATTCAAACTCACCATTATCACCACCTTTTTAGCTAAATTGTGTAACTTCTTAATTTGATTATAATTAGCTTATTTAGCTAAGTCAACACTTTTTTAGCTATTTTGCGAAAAAAGTTACTTATTTTGTGTAAATGTGATAAATTTTAATTTAAGGAGTGGTTACTTTGAGTTTAGGAAAAAGATTGAAATCACTAAGAACAAAGCGAAAATGGACTCTGAAAGAAGTTGCAGATAAATTAGAACTTTCTAGTCACAGTACTTATTCAAATTGGGAATATGATAGGACTCAACCTGATTATGAAATGTTAAAAAAACTCGCTGAGTTGTATGAAGTGAGTACAGATTATTTGATTAATGGTCCAGGAGAAATTGAAAAAACAATAGATGAAGATTCTCCTGAAGACGATGCCATCCCACAACCATTAAAAACATTTTTTAGGCATGGAATAAGTGGAATTAGCGAAAATGAAAATGAGTTGTTAAAAGAAGAAATACTGGATTATTTAGAGTTTCGGAAAAACCAACTACTCAAAAAGAAAGGTAAAAATTAGGGGGTGGAAACTTGCTTTCAGAATCTATTTCAAACTCAGTTAGAGAAAAAGCGTTCTTTTTATTTGAAAGTATTAAACCGTGGTCGTGCACAGACCAATTTTTACTAACTTATAACGCTAGAACAACATACAAACTATTTTTAGATTTTAATGAAATTGAGCTGCATAAGAAACCATTTTCAATAGATAGTTTTTGCGGAATGCTGTGTATTGATGAACTGGGAACAACCATTGTTATAAATGATTGTCATATACCATCTCGTCAATTATTTACAATATTCCATGAATTTGGTCATTATTGTTTACATCGTGATAAACAATCTCTTTTTATTGAAGATGGTTTAGATGATGGTTACTCATCGACTGAATTAGAAATGGAACAAGAAGCTAATTTATTTGCGAGTGAATTGTTGGTGCCGACTGAAGTATTAGCTTTAATGATGACTCATAAGTTTAGTTTTAAAAAAATTGCTTCTACAATCGGAATATCGTTTGAAGCATTAAAATGGAGACTTTATAGATACCTTAGAGAAATGTACGAATTGAATTATCATTTTGCTTTAGGATTAGTTGAACAATATAAAGATAAATCATTTAAAGGAAAAGTTGAAGAATCTTTAATTTTCCATGTCAAAAAGGATAAGTTTTTATTATATGAAATTTATGAAGCCTTACACGGAAGAGAATCATATATCGAAAACTACATTGGAGATTCAAAGGTCGGTGTAATATTTTGAGAGTTGCAGCATATATTCGCGTCTCCACCCATATGCAAGTAGAAGATGGATATTCGTTATCTGCACAGAAGGAAAGATTAAATGCTTTTGCTTTTTCTCAGGGTTGGGAAATTGTTCAATACTATGTTGATGAGGGTATTTCCGCTAAAGACATGGACAGACCGGAATTGCAGAGGATGTTAAAAGGAGTTAAAGAAGGCCTTTTCGATATTGTGCTAGTTTATAAATTGGACAGGCTCACTCGTTCTGTTATTGACTTAGACCATCTCTTAAAAGAGTTTTCAAAGTACAATGTCATGTTCAAGAGTTCTACAGAGGTCTACGACACCACAACAGCCACAGGTAGACTATTTATAAGGTTAGTTGCATCAATGGCGCAATGGGAGCGTGAGAACCTCGGCGAGCGCGTGAGAATGGGAATGCTTCAAAAAGCGCAAGAAGGAAAATGGGTAATCAATATGGCTCCTTTTGGTTACGATTTAGACGGGATAGACAGATTAAAAATAAACGCTTCTGAAGCAGCGTTGGTCAAAGAAATTTATTCAATGTATATCAATGGTACAGGCATGCACAAAATTGCAAAGATACTTAACCAAAGGGGCCTATATACAAAGAAAAATAAGCCGTGGTCACAAGGAACAGTACAGTATATTTTAACTAATCCAATCTATATCGGTAACATGCGATATAATTATCGAATTAACCCCGAACAATATTTTGAAGTAAAAGGAGTAATTCCTGAAATCGTTTCTACCGATGAATTCGAAATGGTTAAAAAAATAATTGATAGTCGAGTAGGTTATCATCCAAGACGAGCTACATCAAGATATATTTTCAGCGGGATATTAAAATGCGGCAGATGTGGCAAATCCTTAATAGGCAAGAGCAGCCAGACAACTAGAGATAATAAAAAGTACTATTCGTATAATTATTATTGCAACAACCGCCAAAGAGGAATTTGTGACCTTCCTATAATCAATCAAAATCATTTGGAACAAAAATTTCTTCAAGTGTTAGACAATATGGACATTTTGGAAGACGCTAAAAAGAAATCAGCACAAGACGCTTCAGAAAATGATGCTGATAATACGAAGCTTATTAAACAATTGGAACACGAATTGAAGGAAATCGAAGATAGACGAACCCAATGGCAATACGGTTGGGCAAATAAAATGCTTTCCGACACAGACTTCATGAAGAGAAAAAAAGAAGAAGATGAAAAAGAAAAAATGATTCTTAAGGAATTAGAAAGCCTTCAACCGAAAGAATCATCCACACTTATAGATAATATAATTGAATTATGGTCTGATGTAAAATTAAACTGGGAATACATGAATACTGAACAAAAGAAACAATTTGTTATGATTGCTATTGAATCAATTGTTGTAGACCGTACCAGTATGAAAAAAAGCCCTGATGCTTATGTATTTAAAGAGATTAACTTTAATTAATCTCTTTTTCTGTGCCTATTGTACGAACTAAATGTCCTGTAAGTGCGGCTCTAACCGCAATCTTTGCCGTTTCACTATCCCTAATTTCCCCCACCATAATGATGTCCGGATCATGGCGTAATATGGCCTTTAAACCGCTTGAATAGGTTACACCTGCTTTTTCATTCACTTGAACCTGCAAAACTGATTCATTTTCTTTCTCAATCGGATCTTCTAGTGTGATAACACTGCGGTTAAAAATGTGTGAGGATTCGTCTAACAAAGAGTACAATGTCGTTGTTTTTCCAGACCCAGTCGGTCCAGTAAGAAGGATTAGACCATGAGCATGGTTTAAGAGCGCAAGAAGTTTCATCGTTGCCGCTGGAAATAGGGAAATTTTATAAAAGGGAATTTGTTCTTGCTGCGGAAGGAGGCGAATCACAAGACTTTCTCTTTGGTTGGCAGGTAATGTGGACAAGCGCAGACCGACATATTTCTGATTTACTTTAACAGAAAATGCTCCGCTTTGGGGACGTCTTTTTTCACCGATATCCATCGATGCGGTAAATTTGAAGTGGGAGACTAACCTTTCACAGTCCTCCTTTGGCAAATGAAATCTTGGAATTAACCTGTTCGCCATTCTTAGTTGGATTA
This sequence comes from Bacillus methanolicus, assembly GCF_008764295.1. GTDB lineage: Bacteria > Bacillota > Bacilli > Bacillales > Cytobacillaceae > Robertmurraya > Robertmurraya methanolica_A. The sequence continues at coordinate 7,210 of NZ_VTQX01000040.1, forward strand.
GCGTATCGTCTCTCCGAGGAATAATATGAATGTCTGACGCGTGATTTTTAACCGCATCACTTACAATTTTGTCAGCAATCATTTCGATTGATTTCAACTATAATAACACCACCTTTTATTGATATACTCTAGCTAATTCGACGTTATTCTTACATTTCCTGCAAAAAAATCCCCGTTCACAAAATGTCTATAATTTCTTCCACATCATCATTGCCCAATGCTAAAACATTTATGAGCAAAACTTCAGCACCAGAGAAAATGTGCCAAAAATCAATTCCGACCTATAATAAAGCCAAGGAAAAAAAGAACTGTTCATGATTTCGACATGTAAATGTGAACATTTTCTAAACTTATAGTGATTACAGTGTTAACTATTGGTTACTGTATTATAATGGAATAAATCATGCGCCTCGAGGTGAAATTTGTGGAGAAGACATTAAAAATAACGAACGTACTATCTGATCCAACTCGTTACTATATTTACCAATACATTACAAAAAGGCATCAAGATGTAACCGTTCAAGAAATTGCAGATAATTTTAACATCCATCCGAATGTGGCAAGACTTCATTTATCAAAGCTTGAAGACGTCAATATGCTGATGTCAGAAACAAAGAAAACAGGCAAGGGCGGAAGACCGAGCAGATTGTATCGTCTCTCTGAAGATGTTATTCAATTGAACTTTCCTTTCAGAGATTACCAATTGCTTTCAAAAATTGCTATGGAAACTTTTGTAGGTCTTGGTGAAGCAGGTAAAATGGCTTTATATGCAACAGGGAAAAAATTTGGAACTGAAATGATCGAGCAAGAGATGAAGCGCAACCAAGAAAGCGATCAATTATCATTTGAGCAAAAACTGCATTTCCTTAAAAGTGCTGCGACGATGGCAGGCTTCTATCCAGAATTTGAGACGAACGAAGATAATACCAAAATATTCTTCCAGATTTTTAATTGTCCATTTAAAGAAGTAGCAGAAGAGCATACAAAAACGATCTGTGAGACACACTATGAATTCTTAAGAGGAATGTTTGAAGCACTTTTTGACTCAGTAGAATTAATAGAAAAAGAAAATATGCTGCACGGATGCAACTCCTGCTCTTACCATGCATTAGTTTCAAACTAGAAGTACCCTTTTCAATGTTCCACCACAACACGAATCATAGGTGCACTATATTCAAAACCAACAAAATCTAGCCTTCTGATATTTTTTTGCTGAAGCTAGATTTTGCTACATACATGTATGCGTTCACTTTTTTGAAACAAACTAATATTTACTTTTCATTGCCGTTTACTTATAATATGGTAGTGATGGACTTATAGGAAAAGGGAGGATATATCTATGGATCGTATGTACAGAGTAATGGGATTCTGGACAGGTATTTTTGCCGTTATGTTTTTCTTAGGCGATATGTACATAACATCTCTAATTTTCTTTGGTCAAACGGGATTTTTCGTATTGTTAAGCTACCTAAAACTAACTGAGCGTATGTATATTTATATTTTTGGGGCATACTTAACTGTCTTTTTTGTAGGATTTACCTACTATACGACATTCCTAATGACTCCTGGAGTGGGCCACTAAAAGCGAAGCAGGCACTTATCTCATACTTAATATAAAAAAGCGATGGAATACCATCGCTTTTTTATATACCTTTTTTTTGTACTACAACGTGAAAATAGGCACTCATTCCTGAAGGCATAATCAGGCTCCTAATGGCACGATTGCGGCGGCTTACTTCTGAAAAAGGATCAGGATTATCGTGATTCTCCAACTCCTCAAGAATTCCAATCGATATTAAAAACTTATCCTGTCTTTGCTTACTGACAAACTCCAATCCATGTTGTTCGCCAATCCGTATAAGTGAATCGAAATGAACATGACTTGTAATATCCATCTCACCTATAAATTTCAGAACATCTCGTATTTGTTCGTGCTGATAATATCCTCTTAAGCTTCCTTCACGATGAAATGCCTCTCCCCATTCTTCATCACTATAGCCGTAGTCCACCGTCACGATCCAACCTTTCTCAACTACATCTGCCATGTGAGCAAGCATTCTTCCCATTGCTATTGGAATTTCAATTCTTTGCTTATGCTTTAGCATAAGCTTACTTTGCTTCAAAAACATTTCAATCTCATTATTATTTAACGGAATTCGCTTTTCCACTAATTGATCGTTTTCAACCGTGATCATCACTTCAAAAAGAAAATCATGATGACACTCGATAACATGAACAGGAAGGGCATCGAATAATTCATTAGAAAAAACGAGGCCGTTAAAAGGCTTTAGTGCTTCTATACTTTCAACCTGCTGGATTCTTGTACCAAGAAGTTCTTTTTGAAGCTCTCGATGATAGGGGCTTGTCTCTACAACAAAATACGATAATTGCTCATCACAGCTTTTATTCCATTCCGCTATAAAAGCCGCTGCAAAACGACCGTTTCCAGCTCCGAGTTCACAGACCACTGCAGGTAACTGCCGCTCTGCTTTCAGCTTCAAAAACCATTTTGCCATAATGCGGCCGTATATATCGGAAATATTACTCGTTGTAATAAAGTCACCCTTTTTGCCAATTTTTTCGCCTTGTTTCATATAATAGCCCCATTGTGGATGATAGAGCGCTTCTCCGATTAACTCCGCATAGGTAATCATTCGCTCCGGTCGAGCTTTAATTAATTCTTTTACATATGAGAGCATCGTTTTCCCCCTTTTATTTTACACTATTGACACAGTGAAAACTTTATAATATCCTTTTAATAGTAGCTAAAACTTATCCCCTCCCATTGAATGAATAGAACATCCCCTAGAAAAGCCCTTCTCCTTTGAGAAGGGCTTTTCTTATCGTAAAAAACGAAAATATTGTCCTTAAAACCCATTAAGGAAAGGATTGCTATCCATTTCTTCCCCAATCGTCGTAGGCTGCCCATGTCCTGGAAGCACTTGTGTTTCTTCAGGCAAAACGAGTAATTTATCATGAATACTTTTCATTAATTGCCCATGATCACCGCCTGGAAGATCCGTTCTCCCGACACTGCCTTGAAAGAGGGCATCTCCTGAGACAACAATTCCATCATCTTTAAAATAGAAAGAAACACTGCCAGGTGAATGTCCTGGTGTTTCAAACACTTCAAATATAAAATCCCCTACTGTCATTTCACATTCGGAACTGAAATGATGATCTGCTTCCTTAATCTTAATTTCCCCCATCATAAATAGATGGGAGCCATTTAAAGTGGGATCGATAAGCCAGTTCTTTTCTTTATTATGTAGATAGACGGGAATATTGTAAGTGTTTCGTATATAATCAACTGCCCCAATATGATCAAAATGGGCATGAGTTAAAAGAATCGCTTGCGGTGTTAGCTTTCTTTGTTGAAGATGATTGATTAACCGCGCTCCTTCTTCTCCTGGATCAACGATGATACAATTTTTCTTGCTGTTTGCTAGTACATAACAATTTGTTTGTAACGGACCAAGTGGCAACTGTTCCCAGTTCAATATATACACCTCCATTTATTAAAATACACTACTATCTTACATATAACATCGTAATTGGTGCAATGCTTGTTTTCAAGCTCTTTTCCAAGAACCTCTGTAAAATTCATGGAAGTGTCATGATTAGACCTCGACAAACTTGAACAAAACCTATAAAATAAAAACGGATGCAATGATAGTAAGATCTTACATAGAGATTGACGATTTTCATTATGGGTATAATCATAATGAATGTTAGATCCATATCTAACAAAGCTTAAGGACTGATAATTAAAAACATAAAGGGGGCTATACAATGGGATTAATGATCATTTTTGGCTTAGTAGCAATACTTGCTGGATATGGCACATTATCTGCTCTTAAAAACAAAAATGGACTAGGCTTATTATTTGGCGCAGGGACATTTCTTGTTTTTGGATGGTTCACGATCATGACTATTTTGAAAAATGGATTTCCTACTGGCCATTAATTCAAACAAAAAAGGACTGAGAGCAGTCCTTTTTCATTTGCCATCTTTTCTATCGCTCACTTTCCACCAAGGAATGAATTTTTTTATTTTCCAAATCAATCAATTTTTCATAATAAAATCCCGTTAAACACATACTTCCATTAGGCGAACAAGCAATTGGGGTATTCTCCATATCCTCCATCATAATTTCCTTTTCACCAGTATCTAGATGATAACTCACGAGTTGAAAGCCTTCGTTATAAACATCAGCTTCAACTGAATATAAAGGCTGATAAGTTAGGAAGGAATCCGTCTTTTGATTATAATCAGAAAAAGGGACAACCCATTCTGAATAGCTAGAAAGATGGGGGGCTGAAAAGGAAAAATCTCCGTTAAATTCGTTTGTCAGAAATAAATACTCCGACTTTTTTTCATCCAATTCATCCACCTTAACTACTACAATAAGATCGCGATATGTACTGATTTGTAAAACATCGCTTAACAATTCATTGCTTTCTCCCGTTTGCAAATCATAGGCGACAAGATCGGCATGTAAGGACGGGCTATCCAAATCCCAATTTAAATATAAAAGTTTTTGCCTTTCAGTCCAATAGGCAAAAGGCTGTGGAAGAGCCACTTTTGACAACGTATTATTGTCCAGATTAAGATTCCAAACAGTGAAATCCCAATCCTCAGTGAACGCTGTAATAAGGATGAAAGCTTCATCATATGGGTTCCACTGAATATTCAGTTCGGAAGAAGGAAGAATTTCTTCCATGATTTTTTCCCCATCCTTATTAATAATGGTGAGTGAAGCTTCATTTGAAGATGGTGCTGAGTGTATAAGCAAATATTCCCTTGAGGGACTAACTAATGTAGAAACAATGGGGGAGTTGCTTTCGAAGAGCAGCTTTTTATCTCCACTGTTTAGATGGTGTGTATACACGTTTGAACCAGTACTTGAATCAGTTATGTAATAGATGGTCTCATCATTAAGCCAACCGCCAATGGAATGAAAAGAACCGACCTCAACATCAATTGGCGCAATCGCGAAATCGCGGTTTTCATTCGCATCTTTTTCTATATCTACCCCGTCTTTTATAGATGGTGATGGACTCGTTTGCTCATTCTTTTGACAAGCAACTAATAGGAGTGTCACTATGAAAAACAGGATAATTACGCAGCTTCTTGAGCCAACTTCTCGCTTTGCTAATATATACACATATCTACCCCCCCATTCATAAAATGATATACATTAATAATACGATATTTAAGTAAAAATGTTTCAATTATATTTCAGATTGTTACAATTTGTTACTTTTGTCTCAGTTAGACAGCCGTTATGGGTGATTTTCTTTTTATTTTATGCGGTTCCGTGACGTTAATACAATCCTATTATTTTCGGAATAGAGCGCAAAGAAAAAAGCCCAAAACGGACTTTTTTTAATATTCTTGAACACAAACCCTCCAAAACATCCCTTACATATACAACGCCGCTAAAAATATTCCTAAAAATTCTTCATATATTTCATCATACTGTGATAATGGAAGTGGATTCGTACCGAGTCCCAGTTCCAATGTAAAACCAGGCCTGCGAAATTCTTGAATAAACCAATCCTTATAACCAGCATGGCTGTCAATGTACTGAACCGCTTTATAACCGCTCACACGCTCAAATTCCTGTGCTAATATTAGCGATTCAGGCGGTTCCAACCCCTCATAGCCCCAATAAAATTCTTCTCCTTGAGTGTGTAAAGCAAGCATACGAGCAAATCCTCGGTTTGTAGCTAAATTTGCCATCGTTACTGCTTCAGGCTCTGTAAGCGGTGCATCACCCGGATAGTCTCTTGGTGCTGGTGCCTTCTCTTCCTTTCTTTCTTTTTCAATTTCCCAATTTGCCGGGAATTGATTATTAAGGTCGACTCCGGCAATATTCGCTTTCCAACCGAAAAAATCATCGCTCCCTTTATTAAGTTCAATTAACTCATCTCGTTTCTCCGAAGGGGGTCCATTTAAAACAAGGTCAACTCCATCTGGATTTACCATCGGCACAATCGATATTTCTACTTGTTCATATAAAGGAGTAGAAGATATACCACGAATTGATGAACTGTTCGTTAAAGATAATAAAAATGCATTGAGAGCGTCCAGCAGAATTGGTGTGGTGATCCACTCATTCGCATGGAAGGAAGCGTTAAAATGAACCTTCTTCCGACCTCTCCCGAGACGAATCTCTGTAATTGGTTTTCCTAAAACACTGGAACCAATCGTATTTATTTGCATAAAAGGGTATACATCTCTTAACTCTGAAAGCTCCTCACCTAACAATACAGAATGATAAGGAACTTGCCGTTCTTTTAATGGGGCGATAATTCTTCTCGGAAGAACAACAGTATCACCAATTTTTAAAGAACCCGGGACTTGATTCGGATTTAGTAACAGGAGGGCATCGACATCCAGATTGCGTCGCTTTGCCAATTTCCAAAAAGTATCGCCTCTTTTAATTGTATAAGGTTCACCGACAAACCCGGGAATATTAATATGTTGACCCGCTTGAAGACCCGTCGGATTAACGGTGGGATTCGAATCGGTCAGCAAATTTAACGGAATGAGAAATAGCTGGCTATAATACCATAAACTATCACCTTGGCGAATTTGAACCTGCACTTTTTTCTCCTCCTTACTTAGCTCATTCCTCCACAACATTTGCGCGAATACGATACATATTATGAATGAAAGAAATTATTATGACTACTATCTTATTCAAAGGAAAAACCTGTTTCATGTAGCTCTCAGTTTGTTTAGAGAGACAAATTAAAGGCTTGGTTATATGCTGGTATTGATTTTTGACCCATTTCATCTCTCAATGATCAGAGTAAATCAGATTTCTCCGTTCCAGTTTCATTAAATCTGAAGACCTTTTCTTTATGCTGAAGGGGCGTGTGAAACCTCGTTTTAACAGAAATGAGCATTATATCAGTAACTCTATTTCACAAAACTTAATCGTCACTTAATTTGTCTGAAAGAAAGCGAAAACGAAGCGAACGATCTGCACAGTATTCTTTCATATATGGCTAACCCATTTCATTTACTGACTTCATCTGCTTTTGAATGTGCTCAAAAACTTCATTCGGGTGTAATTCATGCCCTATTAAACTCTTTCCACACCAATTAATCCCAACAAGATAATGATCTTTTTTTAGTCCACTTATCCAAATATTTAAAAAATCATCTAAAGTAATTTCCTCTACACGGAATTTATGATAAGAAGGAACAAGTTTTATGATTTGCTCCGCCCTTTCTTTATTGGACCAAAAAGGCATTAATGTTTCTCCAGCGTTATTGTTCGCGATAGATACCCTCTCATCTTTTACGATTGTCCACACTTTTTTTTGTTGAACTATTTCTTCATAAAACACGCTACCTTCATAGTAATTATCAACTAATTTAGAACCTTCAATTTCTGCTTCTCCTTCATCCAATTCCCTGTCCTCTATCCATTGTCGATAGTGTACAAGCTCGTGTGCCATACTATTTAGGATTGCATAAATTGCGTTATCCGTACCTCTTTCCTCGACTAGCTCCTCATAGTCTCCAGCCGCAACTCTAATGTAAGGCTCTACCCTTTTATCATACGGTGCAAAAAAAGTCGCACTAACCCATTCTTTTCTGTCAATGGTTTTAATTTGGTAGCTCTTTTTTAGATATACGATCACTCTTATGGGGAATTCCATATTTAGCCGGAGCCATACAGCAAAATCCAAGCATGCTTCTCTAACCGTTGTATTTACACCTTTTTCGCACCTAACTCTTAATCCCGAGCGGAAACTCATTGCTCTCACCTTCTCATTGAGAATTTTATGCAAACCACAAATCACTTTAAATATATTTTAGTACACTTCTGACACGAGCTGTTAATCTTTAAAAGGATTGTCAATCTTAATGTTGATGAATCCAAAAAAATGGCACATGGTTTCAAGTTTTAATTGTAGCTGCAAGAATGCGCTCTCCTTGATGCCCGTTGCCGTACATAAAAACTTACCAAATAAAAAAGCGCAATCAAAAGTCGTTTTAATTTGACTTTCCGATTGCGGCTTTTCGTGTTTCTCCACTTCAACGAAGATTATCACTGACTCTCCTCGGTCACTAAATTTTCATAAAAACGAAGCAAATCCCCGTAAATAATCTTGTCCGAATATTCCAGTTCATATTTCGCTTTCTCTAAATATGGCTCACAGCCACTTCCATCAGTTACCTCGCCTGTATTTTTGTCATAGCATGTTTCACGAGTAAAAACATGATCCTTAGTTATAAAACTGCCATCTCTAAGCACAATAAACTCCATTTTATCTTTTGAAAACAAATCACTTCCAAAATTGAAGTCTCTTTTCGTATCGATCCCTAGTAAGTGAAGGATCGTCGGTTTTAAATCTATTTGCCCCGATACCGTTGAGATCGTTTTCCCTTTATGGCCGGGTATATGAATGATAAGCGGAACTCGCTGCAATTGTGCACTTACAAATGGAGTAACTTCTTCTCCTAAGAATTCTCCCATTGCTCTATTATGATTTTCGGATATTCCATAATGATCCCCATAAAGAATGATAATCGAATTTTCGTATATTCCTTCATCCTTCAAGCTTTGAATAAAGTTTTTAAGGGCTTCATCCTGATAACGGACGGTTGGAAAATAATTATTCAATGTTTTCGAATTTGAAGTATATGGTTGAACCATCTTATCTTCTTCATCTAATTCGAATGGAAAATGATTCGTAAGCGTAATAAATTTAGCATAATAAGGCTGTGGCATCTCTTTTAAGTGTTGAATCGATTGCTGAAAGAAATCATCATCTTTTAGTCCCCAGCCAACAGAATTTTCTTCATTCACATCATAATCATTAATTTCGTAAAAACGGTCGTAGCCTATTGAATCATACATGATATCGCGATTCCAAAAGCTTTTATTATTCGCATGAAGCGTAGCCGTAAAATAACCATTCTCACTCAAAATGCTTGGACTTGCCTCAAATTCATTTCCTGAGTGGGTAAAAAAGACGGCTCCTCTCCCTAAAGGATACAGGGAATTATCAACAAGAAATTCAGAATCTGACGTTTTCCCTTGCCCAGTTTGATGATAAAAGTTATCAAAGTAGTAGCTTTCCTTGATAAACTCATTTAAGAATGGAGTAATCTCTTCCCCATTAACCGTATTATTAATGACAAAGCTTTGCGTTGATTCCATTGAGATTAAAATTACATTTTTCCCTTTTGCAATTCCAAACATCTCTTCATCTGGCCTCTTATAATTCGCCCGAATATAGTTTTCAATATCGACAAGTTCACTTCCATCTGCTAACGCCCGTTGAGCAGACGATTTTGATTGTAAAAATAGATCATATAAATGGTAATTATACGTACCGATATTTTTAACAAGCATTTCCCGATCAAATGTACGAGTTAATAACTGTGGTCTTTCCGTTTCGGCCAAGCCTAAATTAGCAAAAGAAATAGCGATTGCCACTAAAAAAAATACTCTTTTTCCCACTTTTCCATAACTGCGATTTTCCAAAAAAGCCGGCTTGAATTTTATGACCAAAAGCAAAATGAAAAAGTCAATAAAATAAGCTAAGTCTCGAAAATGAATCAATTCTCCTGCACTGCTTCCTAAGTCAGACATATTACTTGTTTGCATAAGGACAGGCAGCGTTAAAAAATCATTAAAGAAACGGTAAAAAACAACATTGGCAAATAAAACAGTCGAAATTAAAAAGCTTGTAATTAAAATATAGCGATTTCGATTTTTCTCTTTCATGAGTAAACTAAGTCCTAATATAAACATAAGGAAACTAAGAGGGTTGATAAAGAGAATTAATTCCTGTCTCCAGTTCTCAATATTTATTTCAAAACTAGTTTTATAGACGATATATGTCTTAATCCATAGAAGTATAATGGCAAACACGGTTATCGATACTTTGGACTCTTTTAAATAGCGCATAATTCCCCCCTACCGCATAAACCTTTTAATTTTTACAATATTAGGTATTTACTGATAATCAAAGATAATCTTAATACTTTTTTTACAAAAGATCAAACCAAACTTAAAAATGCTTTTGTAAAATTATGTAATGTCTATGCGTAATACCTCACATATAATATAGACGTTTAAATGGCTAAAAAGTTTCATTTTAGTAAACTTATCCACCATTAATCATCCCCAATTCCTGCTCATTTAATCATAAAAAAACAGGCTCAAAAGGTGATAGTTCACAACTTTTGTCAGCCTGCTTCGGTCATATTATTCGTGCCTTTGTGTAGAAAATACACGGAAACTTTTTGCTCATAAACTCTGCAAAATTTGTCTTTATTTTAGGCTATTCTTCCCGTTTGATAACCATTTTTCTATGTAAAATACAAATGGTCTTAAGCAGCTTCTTTTACATACGGTTTACAACTAGCCACCCTGCACCAAGAATACCGGCATCATTTTCCAATGTTGCAATTGAAATTTTTGTCGATTCCTTCACTCTTGAAAAGGCGAACTCATTGAAATAAGCCTGAACCCTATCTAATAGGATATTACCCGCTTTTGATACACCGCCACCGATCACTATTTTTACAGGATTTAAAGTATTCCCTAGATTGGCGAGTGCTAATCCTAGATGATAGGCTACTTCCTCGATCACTTCAAGGCTTAGCTCATCTCCTTCACGAGCACAGTCAAAAACATCCTTAGCGGCAATTTTTCCATTTACCTTGAATATTTTCATTAACTTTCCTTCGTTATCTCGTTCTTTCTCTAACCTTTCAGTTGCCAATCTTACGATACCAGTTGCGGATGCGACCGTTTCCAAGCATCCTTTTTTGCCACAATTACAAGGAGCCCCATTGCGGGAAACAGAAGTAATATGGCCGATTTCTCCAGCAGAGCCGCTTATTCCTTGGACAATCTCTCCGTTTGTAATAATACCGCCGCCAACCCCTGTTCCTAGAGTGACACAAACTAAATCTTTAGCTCCAGCTCCCGCACCCTTCCACATTTCTCCTAGTGCAGCGCAGTTGGCATCATTTTCTATATAGACTGGAAGGGAGAGCTCTTTTTCAAGCTTATCCCGCAACGGATAATGATCCTTCCATGCCAAATTCACCGTATTGTAAAGGATTCCGTTCACATAATCTACAGGACCTGGTGCGCCCATTCCGATTCCTTCAAGGATTTCCTTTGTTTGACCAAGCTCAGTTAATTTCTCTTCAATGGTTCTCGCAATATCGGTTGTAATGTTCTTCCCTTCCTCACGATTATCCGTTGGAATTTGCCATTTTCTGATAATCGTCCCCATCGTATCAATAAATGCGATTTTTATCGAAGTGCCACCTAAGTCTACTCCTGCTACCCATTTCTTCATAACACAAACTCCTTTGCCGAATGTAAAGAGGTCGAAGCGCTGAATTACGTAAGCGAACTACAGATCATGTTGCATGATATCATGATGTTGATTAAAGCGCTATTTGATATTGCTCTTGTAAATATGCTTAATTTGCCTTTAAGCAAACAAACCTATAGCTACCTTTTTTAAGAAGGGGTTGAGCCTTCTTCTTTCAACATTCGAATTTCATGTCTTAATAGTAGAAGCGCTGTTTGAAAATCCTTCGTTTCTATTAGCTGAGACTGATATAAATCCTTTAGCTCCTCTTCCATTAGCTCCAGAGTCGCAATCCGGTCACCAACATAGATAATGGTCCCAAACCTTTTGAGAAATTGCTGTATATCGTAAATGCTTTTCATAATAGACCTCTTTAATTTCTAAATTATATCTTCCGAGTCAAGTATAATTCAATTTTTTAAGGTCCTCAAGCAATTGTTACACAGTTGTTCAATCTTCTAAATAAACTTATCGATCAGGATCTTTGGGATGCAAAACACTTGGTCTGCGATTTTTTAGCGGAATTGGTGAACGAAACATAACATCGACAAATGCGCGAAAATGAAACGGAATGAACGGCCATAGATATGGGATTCCAAATGATTGCATCCGAGCTAAGAAAATAACAATCAAAACGGAACCTATTAACAATCCATAAGAATGAAAAGCAGCGGTTGCGAGCAAGAGAAAAATTCTTACAAGCCGATTTGCAAGGCTCATTTCATAGCTCGGAGTTGCGAACGTTCCTAATGCCGCGATAGAAAGGTATAAAATAACCTCGTTCGTTAATAAACCAACTTCCACAGCTACTTGTCCAATCATCAATGCGGCCACAAGCCCCAATGCTGTTGCTAATGCTGAAGGTGTATGGATCGCTGCCATTCTTAACATATCAATGCCAATTTCAACAAATATAAATTGGAGCAACAGCGGAATCTTCCCATTTTCATTTGGTCCAATATAGGATAGAGCATCAGGGAGAAGACTAGGGTCAATCGAAAATAAATACCATAACGGCAAAAGAAAAATGGAGGCCCACACAGCTGCAAACCGGACAAACCTTAAATAGGAACCAATGATCGGTTTGTTTCGATATTCCTCGGCGTGCTGCAAATGATGCCAATACGTACAGGGTGTAATAATGACACTAGGAGAGCCATCAACAAGGATGCAGACATGACCTTCATAAAGATGACTAGCTGCTGTATCAGGCCGCTCTGTGTAACGAACAACGGGAAAAGGATTCCAATGGCGTCCGGAAATGTATTCTTCTATCGTTTTCTCAGCCATCGGCACACCGTCCGTATCAATGTTACTAAGTGACTCTTTTACTTCCTGTACCATACTTGGCTCGGCAATATCTTCAATATAACTGATGACAATATCTGTTTTAGAACGTCGACCGATTTGCATATATTCCATTCTTAGCGTGCGATCCCGTACCCTTCTTCTTGTAAGGGCCGTATTAAAAACAAGCGTTTCCACATATCCATCCCTTGAACCACGGACAACCCTTTCTATATCTGGCTCCTCTGGTCCTCTTGCCGGATACGTACGGGCATCAATTAAGATCACTTGTTTGATTTCATCGACGACCAAGGCAGTAGGTCCTGCCAACACCATCTCTACGACTTTATCCAAATCATCGGTAACTTCCACTTCAACATAGGGAATATACGTTTTGATTAGCTTGTGTAAAGTATTTGGTTCAAGTGCCTCTTTTGATAATTTTGCAAGAAATTTCATAATTAAATGAAGAATATCATCTTTGACAAACCCATCAATAAAATAAAAAGCCATTTTTCTTTCAGCATACTCCACATCTAACTGCAGGACATCGAAGCTCTTTTCAACACCCAGCTGTTCCTTTAAATAGCTGATGTTTTCGTCTATGCTAGCATGCACAAGTTTCTTAGCATTTTCCTCCATAATCCACCTCAAATCCTTTTTCCAACAATGTCCTCATCAGCTTAGACATTCCAAGGAAAAAAAATACTCTGCCATCCTTGAGGAATTAAGAAGATAAAATAACATTTATTTAGTTTTACCTTGGACATGACACCCTTTCTTGCTGACTGGAGCAAAGGGGCGGTGGCTCTAGCCCCTGCGATGGGAAAGACCACCGTCCACGCCTGGAAGGCAAGAGCCTGAACGCGAAAATGAACCATAATTCTATCAAAATGAACGAAAGACATCGAGATTCTTGATGCCTTTTGTCATTTTTGGATAGTTGGCTGTAAAAATCCGTTGATTTCCGCTCCGGGCACTTGCTTCCGGGGGGCAGGCGGTGAGCTTCCTCAGAGCTGTCGCTCCTGCGGGATCTCACCTGTCCTGCAAATCCCCCCAGGAGTCAAGCACCCTCCACTCCAATCAACTAGTTAGGCTCGACTCAAGCAGTTCACCAAGCCCAAGTCGCCATCCTTTTTAAGTTCATGACAGCAAAAGTAAGCATCGCCTGCATAGACTTGTTTTTAAGACCTCGTAAGGTTGTTCATCGCATTCCATGCTTTTCTTTCGCATCCGCAAAAACACGTTCAATCGTCTCTTTGCGTTTCGCGTATATCTGTTTGATTTTCTCCATGGTGACGTTAAATGTTCTGCCTCTTCTTTGTAAGCTTCCCAAATATGACGTTGTATAAGCTTTTGATGGTTTTTACTTTCAGTGCACTTCGAAAGAAACGGACATTCTACACAAACCGATGGATTGGATTTATATGCTTATATCCTTCCTTCGTTGTCGTCGTGTATTAGCGGCTCGGCCCCGCCCGTGGAAAGCGCCACCCTTCGTTATAATCAACCTATACTATCTATCATAATTCTATTTTAAAAGAAAAAGACTGTAGGCAAACTGAAATCCTTCGAGTTTGTCTACAGTCTGAAATCAATTAAATTGATTTAACAGCTGGCGATATTCATCTGTTGGATTAATTTCCACTGCTTTTTCTGCATGCTCCTTAGCTTTTGCGATTTCTTGCTTTTGCAGATAAACAAGGGCAAGGTTATAGTGTGCTTCATGAAAATTTGGCTCTACTTCTATTGCTTTTAAAAGTGATTTTTCGGCCTCGTCAAACTTTTCCAATTTTATTTCAGAAAAGGACAATAAAAAGTAATATTGAGCAGAAGACTCGTCACTATTCGGAAAATCAATTAATAGCCGGTACGCATCTGTAAATCTTTCCTTTTCCAAATAATCTTGAGCCAGTACTAATACAGATGTTTCATCTAAAACCTGCTTCGGATTTTCAAAACCATATCGAAGCATTCCACCGGCCACAACAAGAGTAAGGGCTAAACAAATCGCTTGTAACGAAATCTTCCGCTTTTTTGGTAAATGAACAATACCTGAAGCCAAAAAGCCACCGATAAGACCGCCAATATGACCTGCATTATCGATTCCTGGAACGGTGAAACCAAAAGATAAATTGATTGCTAAAACAACAAAAATATTAAGGCCCATTGTTCGCAAAAATAATTTAGGATAAATAGCGCCAAAATAAAGCAAAGCTCCAAAACAGCCAAAAATGGCACCACTGGCACCGGCAGAAAGATTAGGGCTAAAAATGAAACTTGCAACCGTACCGGCAAAGCCAGCTAAAATGTAAATGAACAAGAAGCGAATTTTGCCAAATATTTTTTCTACTGCTGTCCCTAAATAGAATAATGCCAGCGTATTCATCGCTAAATGAAGAAAACCAATATGTAAAACCATTGGCGTTAGGAAACGCCACCATTCTCCTTCTAAAATAAGCGGATTAAATTTTGCACCAAATTGAATTAATGTACTGGTGTTTGTGCTCCCGCCAAATGCCTCGAGTACTATAAACATCAAGACTTGGAGCGCTACAAACATATATGTAAAAAATGGTTTCCCTTGTTCAAAAAGAGCTTTCTCCTCTTTTTCACGGTGAGCAGCAATGTTTAAAACCTCTCTTTTCAGCTTTTCAACCGCTTCTTCCTCGACAGGGATTTGCTCGAATATGTTAAGATCCATATTGAAAATTTTTTCTAAGCGCTCCATTTCCTCCGTGTAATTAGAATTTGCAATTAAAGAAGAAGTTACCTTCGTCTTATTTTGCGCTGGATCAAAGTAAGGTTTTAAAATCCGAAATTCATAATCGTCTACAGGCGGATAGGACGAAACATAAATATTCACAACTTGAAGCTCGCCCCTAGTAATTTGTTTTCGAATTCTTTCACCATTTACTGCGGTCCGTTCAATATCCTGTTGCAACCAATTACTCCAATCAATATCATAACGAAGTAATCGAATTATTTGTGCTTGTTTATTTTCCCTTTTTTCCAACCATAGTTCATTTTGTTCTTTGGACAACTTAATAATTCTAAAGCCGAGCTCAGCAATAAATCCATTAGCAAGTTTCCAAAATAAATAGCTTTCGTTATTAATCAAAAATTCCCCCTACTTTCACATCACAAATCTTATTCATTTAGAAAGTCCATTCATTACTTCCATTATAAACAAATATTGTGGATTTTTATAAGAATAGCCCCTTATGTGAATAAAAAGATAGCAATCTAACTGTGCATACAGCCAATCTCCCATAATTTATCTGCTTCGTTAAGCAATTGTTAAAACGATTTTTAACTCATTTCGTGAAAACAAAAAATGAGAAATTCTCCCTTTTTGGTAACCAACTAAACGATCAAAAGAAGATTTTCTCATGTACAAGAACTATTCAAATCTAGCTAATTAGTTCTTCCAATCGATATTGTGTTTTCATTCCAGATCACCATCTCAGCCGAATACTTCATTTAGCAGTAGAAAAATGAATTCAACTCTTCCTTTCTTTACATAAAGACTGTAGACGGCCCACCTGATCACCATTTAAATTGCCCATAAAAAAAGAAAGGGAACCATAATAAGTAAAAGAGAGAGGAGGGGCATAAAGCAAAAAAAGAAAATCCCCCTTATCTCCACTACCAAGTAACCAAAAATACTCAAAAAAAGCCGATATCAAAAAGTCGTTTCTAACGACCTTTTGACACAGCCTCTTTTGAAATTAACTATTTCCATATTGATTTTTTGCTCCACCTGAAAATATATTGCTAAACATCTGATTACGGACGAGGGGAATGCGCATAAAGGACGAGACTAAAGCCCTTCTCATCATGCTGTTTCCCAGTAAAAAATTGGCTAGGCGAAAGCGATTCTGAAAAACCCAATAGCCTCCGATTCCAATGAGAAGCAAAGATACTAGACGACCCATTATTCATCCCTCCTATGGAAATAGTTTGAGATGTTTTCTTAGCTTTTATCCGAAATAGTCTAGAATTATTTTTTGACTGAGATGCTTATATGTTGACAAAAACCATGGACTGTCAATCACCTTCAGTCTTTCTCAACAAAAATAAGTCTAGTTACTTTAAAACAGGTCCCATCGTTTTCTTTAAAACTGAGACTGAATGGGCAAACTTTACCTTCTCTGTTTCATCTAAATCTAACTGGACAATTTCCCGAATCCCTTTGCGGTTCACGACTGCCGGTACACCGATATAGACATCTTTATGTCCGTATTCACCAGTAAGAAAAGCAGAAACCGTGAGCACGGAATTCTCATTTTGAAGAATCGCTTTTGTTAATCTAACTAACCCCATTGCGATACCATAGTAAGTAGCACCTTTACGTTCAATTATATGATATGCTGCATCACGAACATTCAAAAAAAGCTGTTCCAAATGTTCCTGTTGATACTCATCCTTCGTATCAATCCAATCGGATATTTTCCTTCCAGCAATATCAGCATGGCTCCAAACAGGAAGTTCCGTATCTCCATGCTCTCCAATAATATAAGCATGAACATTTCGTGTATCTACTTTAAAGTAATCACCTAGTAAATAACGGAATCTCGCAGTATCTAAAATCGTCCCCGAACCAATAACACGTTCTTTTGGAAAGCCCGAAAACTTCCAAACAGCATACGTTAAAATATCGACTGGATTTGTCGCAACAAGAAAAATACCTTGAAAGCCACTCGCTACTATCTCATCCACAATTCCTTTGAAAATACGCGTATTTTTTTCAACGAGGTCAAGGCGAGTTTCCCCAGGCTTCTGATTGGCTCCTGCACATATGACGACAAGGTCAGCGTCCTGGCAGTCAGAATAGTTTCCAAACCAAATTTTTGTTGGCGATGGAGCAAATGGGATTCCATGATTTAAATCCATTGCATCTCCCTCTGACTTTTCCTTATTTAAGTCAATGAGGACCAACTCTTCAGTGACTCCTTGATTAATTAACGCAAATGCGTAGCTTGAACCTACTGCACCAGTACCGACTAAGACAACTCGATTAACACGATCGATCAAATTGAAAAACCTCCTCAAAAATAATAAAGTCCATTGATCACGATACACCCTAGCAGCGCTGCTAACAAACTCGATAATAAATTTACAACATCATTGTTCAATAATGAGAACCCTCTCATTTTTTCTGTCCTTTCACCGCAATGGTAGGTTTTCTCCGTTTCCAGCGAACAATGATTACAACGATAAGTTGCTTGAACGAAAGCACCGAGTCCCGTATCGAATAGATTTCCAAGAAAGCCAAACAGAAACACTAATAGGGCAATTTCAATGGAAAAAGCAAATAAAAATAGTGAAGCAACAGCAATGAGCGCAGAGCCTGCAATACCAGCTAATGTTCCCAATCCACTGATGGCACCTGAAGTACCCCTTGGAACCAAATGAAATGTTCGTACACTAAGTGGAAGTTTTTTGCTAAGTGTACCGATCTCCGAAGCCCAAGTATCTGAATTTGAGGTAGCGATCAAGATGCAAAATGCGATTACATATAACGGCTCACCTGTTACATAATAGAGAAGGCTTGTTAAAGCAGCACATCCACCATTCGCGATCACTTGTAGCCAGTCTCTGCGCGATCCTTTTGCTAATCTTTCTTCTACTTGATCTTTTTGATGCTTCTTGTACTTAGACCAGTAACTTGAAGTCGCAAAAAATAACCCTAATAGAAACAAACCTTCTATATGTAGTCCTAACACCGTTAGTATACCAACAAATGCTGCTGCAATACTCCCGGAAAGGGTTAAAAAACGCCCGGCATATCCAAAGAAGACAGCTATAATTATCATGATAAAGTAGAAGAAGCTATTCATGGATAGATATGATCTCCTCTGTCGTCACAATTTGTCTGACAGGTATATCATGACTCTCAATGGGAAGATCGTCAAGCAATTGCAATGGAAAGGCCAATGCAACCTTGTTTCCTTGATAATCCACCATAAATCGATCATAATACCCACCGCCAAACCCAAGGCGATATCCACTCTTCGTAAAGGCCAATCCTGGTACAATCAATAAATCAATCTTTTCTTTCTCGACTTTAAGCGTTTGTTCAACAATTGGCTCGTATAGGCCATAATAAACACGTTCTAGCTGCTCAAATGCTGTCAAGACTCGAAAATGCATCGTTCTTTTTTGGGGCTCACACTTAGCCACGACAACCTGTTTATTCTCTTCCCAAGCCTTGCGAATAATTTGATATGTATCGACTTCAGGCGCTCGTGAGATTGTAATGCCAATCACTTTGGCCTCCTGCCAAAGCGAAGTCGAAAATAAATTTTGGGCAATCTTGTATGAAAGATGCTCATATTCAGGTTTAGACATTTTTTTTAACTGATCCTGTAAAGTTTTTCGCAGTTTTGTTTTCTCCATGCTTTGCCTCCACAAAATACTCAAGCCATTTGTGCTCGTCATAGATTTACGAAATAAAAGAATAAACAATCTTTTCTAAACCATAAAAAAACAGCAGGAAATAGATTCCCACTGTTTACTTTGTTTCGCGATGTGTTGTGCTTTTTTTGTCTCTTGGGCAATATTTTTTTAGCTCAAGACGATCTGGATTGTTGCGCTTGTTCTTTTTTGAAATATAGTTACGCTCTCCACATTCAGTGCAAGCTAAAGTAATGTTTACACGCATGAATTTCCCTCCAAACTACTATCTAACTGTTGTTCCACATACGACTTTTCTATAATATCACTTTTTGAAAGGAAATGCTAGTGCGTTTTTTCTTCTTGTTCATATAGGAAGCAAAGCTTTTTTTATGGCTTGATTAAGCTGCAATGCTTCTTTTTTATTTTCTCCCATTACCGTCCAGGAACTTGCCTTGCAAGTTTCATTAACGTCAATCGTTCCGTCCAATGAAAAAATACTCGCCATCATCCCTTTAGCCATTGGCTGATACTGCAGAATCCCTCTTCCAAGGGATTGCCATATATTTTCTGTATTGACCTTCCACAGTGGTTGTACTGTAGCTTGATCCATCATCTTGCCTTGACAGTATCCATTGACTAAATAAAGCAGTGGATTCATAACATGGAATATCGCTTTTTCCACCGGGGCAACAAAGGTAAGAACCTCTCTTGAGATTTCCGGATGGTGATGAACAAAGAGCACCTTAATATCCCTTATTTGCTCCCCATGATTTTTTATAAACATCTCATGAATTTTCGTTTTTGAGTGAATGGAACGTTCCTTCACAATGACTGATATATTCTCCTCCGAAATAAGCTTTTCCCGACTATCCCTAAGCCAATATATTTTCCCACCAATCCAAATGCCAGGTGTAGCCATCAATCCATTATTAACATTATTTTCGCGTTCTGTACTGGTTATTTTATTAAGTGTAATATTAGCTTCCATTACTTCCCCTTCTTATCATCATTATTTTGAAATTCCCAATAGCATATTTGCGATCGTCATGATTTCTTACGGCTTTTTAGATATTGGCTTTGTTAAACGATATTGTTGATGAAACGATTTTTTGTTCATTTCGTATGAATCCTTGGTTTCTCACGTCTTGCAGCATTGATGACAGAAATGAACCTAGAATCATCACCGTATATAACAAGCCTCTTAAATATTGTCAAAAAAAATTCTTAAACGTGCTCTCCTTTATGTTAGCACTGATAGTGGGAGCCCACAATAAACGCATTTTGTCGTTTTTTGTTTTCCTTTGGGAGATGCTTCCGCTCGAGATAAATTTGCAAATTTCCCTGTAAAAAAGCAATTAATCGTTTCTTTCGTCAATACCATCGAAAAACGTCGGTTTAAATGGTAAAATGGTCTTCGTACGAACTGACCAACATAAAGAGGTGAAAACAATGGAATACATAGTACCTGGTTTACTTGGAGTATCTATTTTGCTATTTATAATTTCATTTTTTATAAAAGACCCATATAAAGAAATAAAAAATGAACTTGATCAATTTTCCATGCAGCAAATTCAAGAAATTTATCAACTAAAAAGAAAGATCAAAATATTGGAGGAAGAATTGCTGATCGACGATCGTGATTTTCAAACTGCTTCCTCCTATCCAGAGCCTAAGAAGGAAATTCATGCGATCATCAAAAACCAAGTTTGGTCCTTAGCACAACAAGGGGTATCAATTTCCCAAATCGCCAAGCAATCCTCGCTAACAAAAGAGGACGTGAAAAATATTATTAATGAACTATCAGCAGGTGTGAGATATGAATAAACATACACTACGAGCTTTTGCACTGGGGATTATTTTCGCTGTTGTTGTGCTTCATTTCACTGTTTTAGAACGCGAACCGGAAATACCTATAAATAGTGCAAAAGAGAGGATGACAGAGGCTGGCTTTGTTGTTTTAACTAAAGAAGAATTGAACGATTTAGAGAAAAAGCAAATGGAACCTCCAGCGGAAGAAGTCAAGACAGATCAAGAAACTCCCAGTGAAGAATTAAAGCAAATCACTTTAGAGATTAAGCTGAACATGAGCACGAAAAAAATAGCAGATATGCTTGCTGATGGGCAAATCATCGAGAATGCTACCGAATTTGAACAGTATTTAATCGAGCATGGCTACCATACGAAGGTACAGATCGGAAGCTTTGAGCTCAACAGTGAAATGACCTATGAGGAGATCAGTAAAATCATCACAAAAAACAAATAAAAAAAGAGAAGCATTTTGCTTCCCTCATATTTTATCGCAATAGCATCGAGAGTTCTAATTCTCGATGCCTTTTGGCATTTTTGGATAAAATTGCACTTAATATACGTTGATTTTCGCTCCAGGTGCATGCTTTCGGGTGGGCGGTGAGCCTCCGGAGCAGTCACTTGAGCCACTTGAAAAGTTTTCAGCCGTCTATTTTTGCAGAATTTCTAGAACTGCTGTCCTCTGTTCTGTCGAGGGAGAACGCAAATGACGTTGGTTCCGGCAGATTGTTTTAAATATTGGAGCCTTGCAGACTTCATTTATTCTGGTTAGGGGAGTGTAATATTAACTGTGTAAGTGAGGAATGCGTACGATTCCTTACTCACACAGTTTT
>NZ_VTQX01000041.1 GCF_008764295.1 Bacillus methanolicus
GTCAGTAACAAAGGCTTTCAGCCGCAGAGAAAACCACCCGTTCTCACGGGTGGTACTTATTTGTATCATCCGCAAAAATTGCCGTGTTCTTTCCTGTTGAGGGTTTGAAAATAAAGTGGCAGGAGCGCCTTTTTCAACAACGATTCCGTCCTCCATGAAAATGACTTCATCGGCCACTTCTTTGGCGAAACGCATCTCGTGGGTGACAACCATCATTGTCATCCCCTCCTTCGCTAAGTCCTTCATCACCTTTAACACTTCTCCGACTAGTTCAGGGTCGAGGGCGGAAGTTGGTTCGTCAAAGAGCATGACATTGGGTTCCATTGCTAATGCTCTGGCGATACCTACTCGTTGCTGCTGTCCTCCGGAAAGCTGATAAGGGTAGACATCCATTTTGTCGCCAAGGCCGACCTTGTTTAGGAGAGATTCCGCTTTGATTTGTGCAGCCTTCCTTGCTTCTTTTTTTACTGTCAAGGGCCCTTCCATAACATTTTCGAGTGCCGTCTTATGGGGGAAGAGATTATAGCCCTGAAAAACCATCCCGGTCTGCCTTCTGAATGCAGCGATATGCTTGTTTGCGACGCGGCCAGAAAAATCTAAAGTTTGTTCTCCGATTGCGACTATTCCTGAAGTAGGCACCTCTAATATATTCAAGCACCTTAAAAGCGTTGTTTTTCCAGAACCGGAAGGGCCAATCACGACGACAACACGCCCTTTCCCGACATGAAGATTAATTCCTTTAAGGACCTCTAATTCTCCGAATTTTTTCGTCAAGCCATTGATGGAAATCATTTCGTACTCTCCCTTATTTTGCTGTATATCGATCGAGTCGAGTCTCCAACCGTCCTTGTCCAATTGAGAGAATAAAGCAAATAATCCAGTAGAGAAGTGCAGCTTCACTGTACAATAGTAGGAATTCATAATTGGTAGCTGCAATTTCCTGGGCTCTTCTAAACATTTCAGTTACTAAAATAAGAGAAGCAAGGGAAGTATCCTTCACTAAGCTAATGAATGTATTCGACAAAGGAGGGACTGAAACGCGTGCTGCTTGCGGGAGCACAATTCTTCGCATCGCTTGTGAATAGGACATGCCAATTGAGTAGGCTGCTTCCCATTGCCCTTTTGGAATGGATAAAATGGCGGCACGTATGATTTCAGATGCGTAGGCACCAATATTTAAAGAGAAGCCAATGATCGCCGAAGGAAAGGGATCGATAATCACTCCGATTGTCGGCAGTCCGTAAAAGATAATGAAAAGCTGGACTAATAAGGGGGTTCCCCGAATCGCCGAGACATAGATTCTTGCAATAATTTGCAATACTTTTATTCCAGAAATTCTTGCTAACGCAGTTAAAACTGCTAAAAGAAGCCCCAGCGTAAAAGTAGAAAGGGTCAAGGGGATCGTATACAAAATGGCCCCTTCTAATAATGGCAGGAGAGAGCTTTGGGCAATATCGAGCAGCTTTGTTATTCTCTCTTGGTTTACGACGATGTTATTCAAGTACATTTTCACCAAACCATTTTTCTGATATTTCTAAATAAGTACCATCATCGATCATTTCTTGCAAAGCTTTGTTTACTTCATCGACAAGCGTGTCGCTTCCTTTTCGAAACATGAAGCCGCTCTGTGACGCATCTTCGCTTGTAGCCGCAATCTTCACTTTCGCATCAGGCCGCTGTTTTAAGAAGTCTAGTACCGTTAATTTATCATTAATTGTGACGTTAACTCGACCAGAGTTTAATAATTCGATTGCTTGATTAAATCCTTCTACGCCTACGATTTCAGCACCATACTGTTTCGCAATATCAGCGTAATTGCTGGTCAAAGATTGGGCTGATTTTAATCCCTCGATGTTTTCAAAACTTTGAATAAATTCATTATCCGTCGGCACTACAAGAACGGCGGCTGAGGTGATGTATGGATCGGAAAAATCGTACTTTTCAAGACGATCTTTTCTGATGCCGACTTGGTTGGCAACCATATCAAAGCGCTTTGAATCCAATCCAGCAAACATGGCATCCCATTGGGTTTCCAAAAATTCCGCTTCCACCCCAATTCTTTTTGCTGCTTCTCGTGCGATTTCTACATCGAAGCCTGTTAATTCCCCTGTTTCATTATGAAAGCTGAATGGGGGATACGTGCCTTCAGTGCCAATTCGCAATTTGCCTCCCTCTTTTACTTCAGCCAATAGGTTGCTTTCGTCACTGTCAGCGTTATTTTGATTTCCACAACTAGCTAAAAATAAGCATAATAATAGTGAAAAAAATATACGTGCTGATTTCAAAGCTTTGTCCTCCAATTCCTTTTTCCTTATCATTTGTTTCTTCTGATTTTTTATCCACTTGAAGCAGGATAATTGACAGGAGATAGGGGCAATTGTTATTTTTATCACTGGATTCAGGTATTCATGAAGTGTAAATAGGGGTATTGGAGTCCATAAAGAGGTATGTGAGTGCCTAAAAAGGAGGAAGATTAAATTGTCAGAAAAGTTAAACATTGGAATTATTTTAGGCAGTACACGTGATGGGCGTGTAAGCCCACAAGTAGGAGAATGGGTGAAAGGTATCGCAGATCAGCGTGGAGATGCAAATTATGAAATCGTTGATATTGCCGATTACAAGCTCCCTTTTCTAGGTGAAGGTGATGCTCCTGGAATTGCTGCATGGAATGAAAAGCTTGATAGCTTAGATGGCTTTGTTTTTATCGTACAAGAATATAATCACAGTATTACAGGAGCTTTAAAAAATGCTATCGATTTAGCACGTGAAGCATGGAACAATAAGGCAGCAGGGATCGTAAGCTACGGTTCCACTGGTGGAGCGCGTGCAGCAGAGCATCTACGTGGAATTTTAGGAGAATTAATGGTTGCGGATGTGCGTACACATCCAACTTTATCTCTGTTTACAGATTTTGAAAACTTTTCTGTTTTCAAGCCACAAGATATTCATGGTGATAACATTAATTTAATGCTTGACCAAGTAACAACTTGGAGTCGTGCATTAAAAACGATTCGTTAAAAATATGCAAAAGAGGCTGATTCAAAAGGGCGTTAGAAACGACTTTTTGAATCAGCTTTTTCTTTTGTGTAAGTTTTTCGGTGTTTTCTGGTGGATAAAAAGGAGGGATTTCCCTTTTTTGCTTTATACCCCATGTCTTCTTCTTTAGTAGATTCTAGATGACTGATGGTTCGGAAATTCCTGAAATCCATATGAAGTAGATGTTTTCATTTCATTACTTTTCGGTTTGATGAGAAGGGTAATTCTAATTGCAGTACGCTTAAAGGATTATGGTAGGGTGGTAAGTCGGTCGTCCATCGCCTTTGTGTAGAGAAGTAAGTAGAGTTGAATTCATTTTTCTACTGTAACATTAACCATTCGGGTGAGGTGTTGAGCGGGAATGAGGATTTTCGATAACCATTGGTAGAACTAATTTTTGTATATGAGAAAATCTCCTTTTTATGATTTGGCAGATTATGATAACTCGGTTATGTCAAAAGTGGGAGACTTTTTTCTAAATTATGTGTGTATTGTTGATTGGAACGGAAGGCGGCGGCTGCTGTGGGAAAGCGGGAAAGTCGAGACCCTGGATTGAGCGGAACGAGGGAAGCGGATCGCCCCCGCCTGAAGTGAAAATCAACCATTTACATAAAGGAATTAAAAAAAGAGGTGCCCAAAAAGTTAAACTTTTGGGACACCTTCTTATTTGCGTCTTAGAAGGCGCCAGAACCGCCACCACCACCGCCAACTCCGCCACCGCTAGACATGGATGAACTGCTGCTCGTCGTTGATTCACTCGTTGTTTTGTGGGCAGAGTGAAAGTTAGAGGATGCGAGCGGTCCGATAAGTAAGAGGGAGTGAATATTCGTACCATAAGGCTCGACGTTATGATTGGAATTAAGAATTGTGCTCGGACGTTTGAATGCTTGGATGAAATTTTCATTCGTCTCGATTATTTTTTTGTCATTTGTCCCAACTCCATAAATATATGAACGCATTTGCTCATCATCAGATAAGTTTTCCCATGTTTTCATTGATATTTGCGGCAATTGCTCTTTCATTCGCTGCCATTCGTGTTTGATCATTAACCCATTCCATGTTTTTGGTCTGTATGATATGGCAAGGACAATATAAACGCCGCTTAATATTAGAAAGGCAAAAAACCAGCCAAATAATTCGTATCCAAGTGTTAAAAAGCTATAGGCCAATTGCAGAATGCCTAAAATAGCAAAAGTCCAGCGCAGTTTTCCTCTTATTTCATACAATGGCTGAGTCTTCACTTCCATCTGAACAGCTTTTTGCCATTCGTGCATTTTCGTTTGATATTTTTCATGATTTAATTTATTCCTCGTATATTTTTGTAAGTCTTCGAACTGGAATTCACCACTAGAGCCTACTTCATAAAAGAGGAAATTGATAAGAATTTCTTCGTGCTGATTCGCTGGCTCCGATTTTACAAGCTGGAAACGTTCATCTGTTTTCGTTACAAAGCCTTTTCTAACTAAGTCAAGAAGAGCGGCAGAAACTGCTTCTGTTGGAATATACCCTTTTGTAAAATAAATCATAGCAGGTATACTTAATGTTTCTTTCGGAATGAAAAATGCTTGCTGCATTTTGCGCTCGACATCCATTTTCTTCCCACGAGTGCGCAGTCCGGCTATAAGAATAAATAAAACGAGGAAAAGGAGCGAAACAACGGCTACATAGAGAGAAGCGCTATGAAGTGATTCTTGCATTTTGGCTCTTGCCGCTGCCTTTTCATATAGTTCTGTTTGTGCTTTTAGAATTTCGCCTCTCATCTCCTTATCGGCAGTAACGTTAGCGGTAGGGAAGAGAGAGGCTGGATAAGCGACGCGAATGTCGCCATTTTCACCATCTGGTACCTTGCCTAATTGAAATAGGACGGAGTGATCCTGTTGAATAACTTCCCGCTCAAATGCTTGAGCGTAGCCAAAGGCAATTACATCGTCTGTTGCTGCTGGCGGATGAATGGTGATCATCATCTTTTCATACGTTGATTCGTTCCGGTCATCAAAAAATGGCCAATAGAATTCTGCCACGTCTGCATAGACATTGACCCCGTTAGTAATCGTGTAAGTAATGGCGATCGTAATGGTTTCATTTGCACCTTTGCGGTGGATTTTATACAATGCCTCATCTTTTTCAATCTTTAAAGATTTTCCGTTCTCTGTAGCTTTAAATTCTTTAATCTTTGTTCCTTCTTTGGGGATAATCTCCCTTGTGATGCCGTTGAAATCACCATCAAAGGAATATGTGTGGATCTCTTCAACATTGACATTCCCATTCTCCAGTAAGAATGCATCAATGCTGACCGATGTTATTGAATAATCAACAGCTAATCCCGCTTTGGGAAGAAAAAAGAACATGAACAATGCGACAAGTAAGGTTAACGAAATTTTTTAGGAGGGGGGGACCGGATGTTACAGTTTAATCCCCTGAAAGTGGAGTGTACTCTATTTTTCGAAGAAAATCCTTATACATTGGAAACTGCTGAGGGACTAGCGTCGAGATTAGGAAGAAAAACTACGGAATTGGTACTTATACTAGAGCATTTAGTAACCGATTCCATTCTTGAAAAAATAGGCGACGGTGAGCAAGCCATTTATCGCTATGTTCAACCGGATAACTTTCAAATTCCGAGGGAATTCATATGGGAGTAGAAAAGACTCTTCAAAACCTTCAAGATGGTTATGCTCATTTACTTGATTTAATGGTGGTACTGGTAGATGAAAAGCGATTATTAAAAACAAAGATCTCCTACCCGAAAAAGAACTGTGAGGAATTGTTAGTTCAGCAGATGATTGCAAGCATTCCTAATCTCACAAAAATTAAAAGTACGATCTATATCGAAGTCTTGCCAGGATTAAAGGTGCTAGCGGCACCGATTATTACGAACAGACAGGAGCGGTTATACTTAATAGGTGGAATGCTTGTAGAGGATGAAATTTTTGATGCTTTAAAAAAATATCTTCAAGAACACGAAGAGGGAGCGGTCTTCTTACATAATTTACAGTCGGTTAAAGTTGTTTCGAATGGTGAAAAAGCAAGGATTCTTGCCACCTTTCAGCAACTTTCAAGTTCAATTCAATCGCTCTATCAAAATCAAGTATATGTGGATGCCTTTCATAATAAAATCTTAAATGCAAAATGGGCTGTTGAGAATATAACGGATGAAAGATTTAACTTGGATATATTGATTCAGCAATTTAAGAATCTAAACCCAGATTTGAGCTTTGTAGGTATCGCGGTCCATAAAGAAGAAGAGAGGTATTTGATCCAACATTTTGCCGGTCAGAATATGGATAAGGTTTTAGGGATTGAAGTAGCGTTAGGCGAAGGTTTTTTAGGGCAAGTCATCGTGACAGAAGAGTACTCGTATTGGACTCATATTCAAGAGGACCCACGGCTGGTAACATATAGAAAATACGGTTTATCTCCAAGGAGTTTGTTTTGTCAGCCAATTAAAGTTGGCAATCAAACGAAAGGGCTTTTATTTGGGGGCAGTGAAAAAGAAGAGGGATTGTTTGATCCTGTTGACATTAGCATATTGACCTCTTTTATCGGAGTTTTTATGGTCCAACAAAGCTTAAAAGAAAGTTCTAATCATCATTTTTTACAACTATCTACTTTCAATGAGATTTTCAGTGTGATGACAAAAGTGAATAATGTGAAAAGAGTTCTCTATATTTTAATTGACATGGGGATGAATATTTTATCTGGTTCCTTTGCATGTGTACTTTTTAAGGAAATTCAGGTACAGAATAAACTCTCGCTTTTATCGCGAGGCATGAAAAACGAGCAATTAGGTGAATATGGCCGTGACCTTGGAAAAAGGCATTTCAGCAATAAGCTAGTGGAAAGAACAAAGGGGATGTTCCATGAACTAGCGAGTGGAGAGCTCGTTTATGAGATGCCTATTACATTTCGAAGTGAATTATTTGGAGTGCTTAGTATAGGGGTTCGCAGCAAGGATGAAGTGAAACCGTATATCCCATTTCTATCAAGTCTTGGTATTGCAGGTGGAATTTCGATTTATTTATTGCAGAAGGAACTAGCTCAGCATTCTGATGAAAAATTGGTTAATCTCCTTACTAGATTGCTAGAAAAAAATGAGCGAGAGAAATACAGGCAAAGTGTTGAAGCGCGCAAGTTAGTAGCAGAGTTTGCTAAAGAAATAGGCTTGAATGCGCAGCAAATTAACGCATTGGAGAATGCATGTACACTAATTTTTTATGAACAGGAAATACTGCAAGATGCCATTTCTGATAAAGAAACGATGGAGCTCATGCAGCACTATTATCAAGCCCAAGAGTGGAAAAAGGTTGAAAAGCACTTAGTAAAGTTGCTTTTTATCATTTTCGAGCGGGTTGGTGAAAAGCTAGCTCAACCACTTCAACAGCAGCTTCAGAATGATCCCCTCTACAAAACCTTTGAGGAGTGGGAGGCGCGAAACTATATGACAGAAATTGAAATTCCATTTGGTCAAGAAAATGACATGGAATTAGGAGTTGGACAAGAAGAAATCAAGTTGAAATTGAATTTATCAAATCGTGAAATGGAAGTGCTCCACCAAGTATTAAAAGGCTTAAATAATCGCGAGATTGCCCAGTCCCTGTTCATCAGTGATCATACTGTAAAGAACCATATGACCAATATTTTGCAGAAACTGGGCGTTACCGATCGTTCTCAAGCAATTGCGAAAGTATATCAAATGGGCTATACGCCTCAAAACAGCTAAGCGTTCCATTTTTCATCATGATAATAACTGCACTGACCGCTTTCAAAAGCGCTTTTCCATTTAACTGTTAGACAATATCAGGTTGATATTTTGACTGCTGTGGTTCTAAACCAGAGCAGTTTTTTCGTGTTGTTTTGCTTTCGTTTGTAGTGGCTAACTTTTTAATGAGTGGATCTGCATCTGGGGCAAGCAGCCAAAGCTAAATGCACTGTAGGCTGACCTTATTGAAAGAAAGGTTCTTTTGACCCGGCATTAGCGAAAACATCGCAGAAACGATTTGAACCTTAATGGTTCCAAAGACGCCTTCGTTTTGGTGTGACTTTAGAGTAATTTTTATATATGTATTTACGTCTAAAGGAACCTGCATAGACCACCGAGGATAAACGGCGATGAATATGAAAAAAAGGTGCTTCAAATTTATTTAGGATTCCTTGTGCTCATGATAGGATTCCATTCCTATTGGAGAAAAAGGGAGGGTAGGGGGATGGTTTATCACGAGTGTTTCAAGCAAACTACTAATAGAAGGTAGTCTTAGCCGGAGGAGATAGAATGAAAGATTCACTGCTCATGAGTTTATGCGTTTTATACATTCAGAATGGTTGGGATCCGCATGTTCTCTCCAGCAAGTATGAAGTGACTGATAAGCAAATTGGCAAGTATTTAACCCTTTTAACAGAGAAAAAGATAATTTTTAAAATAAGTGGGACATTTAGATATATTCTTCCAGAGGAGCGCTCCTACCATAGCTAGGAAAGAATAGGAACAGCATCCTAAAAATGGGGAAATAAGAGAATTGGGAATTAGAGGGGATTACGAAACGGGTCAACATCCTCCAAAATGAAGGTAACAAGAAGAGGAAGGATCAGGAGGAGGATGGATGTGGAGCGACTGAAGGAAGGAGAACGAATTTTGAAACAAATATCCGAGCACAAACGGAAATTAGTTCAAATCGCTAAAGATAAAGGGATGCACAGTGCTGAGACGCTTCGCTGCAGCCAGGAGTTGGACGAGTTGATTAATTTGTTCTACCGAAATTTACATGCAGGTTATGAGAATAGTCGCAGATAATCTTCGCTTTCCAATATTTACATGGAAAAAATAATATTGTAGTATGGTAATTTCTTGTATGATAGGAAAGAAAAGCTAGGGAAGTAGAATTAAAAGTCATCATGAATAATAGATGAACTGAAGGGGATAGCGAAGATGAGGTCGAAAAATCTGTTACCTCACAATCAAAATGATAAAAAGAAAAAAGTGGATGGCTTTTTTTCGCATCATACACAAAGATTCATGGATATGTGGAATTGGGAATATCATGTTAAATTAAATAAAGCCCGATGGAATCGACAAACTTATCATATCTTCGGCATTGAAACTGAAGATTTTGAAATAACTTGGGAAAGTGTTTTTGCATATGTACATATGCATGATAAAAAAATATACTGCGATAGTTTTCAAAAAACAATTAATGAAAAACGAGAACTCGATTTTGAACACCGTATTATCCGAAAGGATGGGCAGGAACGTGTCATCTTTCTCCGTTCAAAAGTTATTCTTGGTGAGGACGGAGAAGTTGAACGTATTTTCGGAACGATTCAAGATATTACAGAAGTAAGAGGGTTAAAATTGAGATTAGAGCAAAGTGAGGAACGGTTTAAATCGGTAGTAGATCATTTGTCTGTTGGGATTTGGTCATACGATTTCTATAATAATGAGATTACATTTTGCTCTAAAGGATTATCGGAGATCTTTGGCATTTCCATTGATATGCTCAGTCCCGGGCTATTAAAAGAATTCATTTTCCAAGATGACAAAGAATTAGTTAAAAGAAATGCATCTCTTTTGGAGAAGGGGGAAGAAGTGAATCATCAATTTCGCATCCTTGACGGAAAAGGACGAATAAAATGGCTTGAAGGTCAATTTACTCCCCATCTTAATCAAGAAGGTGATCTTATCCGTATGGATGGAATTGTGAAAGACATCACCGAAAGAGTGGAATATACGGAATCATTGGCATATATGGCTGATCATGATTATTTAACGAAGCTGCCAAATCGAAGATACATTGAAAGAAAATTACAAGAGCAAGTTGTTGCTGCAAGTGAAAAAACTGAACAATTCGCTGTCTTTTATGTTGATTTGGATCGCTTCAAATATATTAACGATACATTTGGACATGAAATCGGCGACAAATTCTTAGTGACTTTTGCTGAGCGCTTACAGCTTTATTTAGGGTCAGCAGGATTTGTTGCCCGAATTGGCGGGGATGAGTTTACGATCCTGTTAAATAAGGTAACGGGATTAGAGGAAGCGATTAAGCTAGCGAATAAGATGATAGCTAAGATGGAAATGCCTTTTGAGATTGAGGGCTATGAGCTTTTCATCACAATGAGCATTGGCATTAGTCTTTATCCAAGAGACGGAGAGGATTTCCGCACACTTTTGCGAAATGCTGATGCTGCACGTTATAAAGCAAAGGAGCTTGGCAGAAATGATTGGCAGATCTTTTCTCCATCAATGAACATTGAATCCTTTAAACTATACGATCTGGAAAAAGATCTAAGAAAGTCTCTTATCAATGAAGAGTTATACATTGAATTTCAGCCGAAAGTAAACCCTAAAACTTCAAAAGTCGAAGGTGCTGAAGCGCTAATTCGTTGGAATCATCCTGAATGGGGCATCGTCTCTCCTAATGAATTCATTCCATTAGCAGAAGAGAGCGGCTTTATCTTTAAAATCGGTGACTGGGTCGTGAAAGAAGTTTGTGAAATGTTAGGAATTTGGTTGAGGAAAGGGATTCCTGTTGTGCCGATCTCTGTTAATATTTCACCTAAACGATTATTGAGAGCGGATTTTGTAAAGACGGTGAAAGAAACGATTGAAGCAGCCGGTATAGAACCGAAGTTAATTGAGTTAGAACTGACTGAGCAAACGATCATTAGGAATGTGGACGTGACGAAAAATATAATTGCCGAATTGAAAGAACTAGGTGTGAAGATAGCGCTTGATGATTTTGGTACAGGTTATTCTTCGCTTTCGTATTTAAAAGATTTGGAAATTGATACCCTGAAGATTGATAAATCTTTTATCGATGGAATAACGTTACAGACGGCAAATGATGCGATTGTTAAAAGTCTGATTTTTTTATCAAAAGAAATTGGTATTCATATCGTTGCAGAAGGTGTAGAAACGAAGGAACAGCTTCTCTTCCTATTACAGCAAGGGTGTCAGCAGATCCAAGGGTATATATATAGCAAACCCGTTCCAGCAATGAAGCTTCAACAGTTGTTAAGAAGAGAGTTTATGACCCCACAACAGACAAATATGTTAGCTGATAAAGTTGAAAATCGCAGAAAATATGAGCGATTTCAATTACATACACCATTATCTGCAGAGATGACGATTGTGAAATTTAAAAATAAGGAAGTGAAATTAGGCTACTCTAAAGTGCTCATTAAGAATGTAAGCCTCGGCGGACTCAATTATAGAGCAAATAGTAGTTTACCGGTGCAGAAAGATGTTGTGGTTCTCATAACGACACAAATTTTGGGGAAGGAAGTCAAATTTTTTGGCAGGAATGTTTGGAAATCTGAAGAAGATGGCTTCTATGAATATGGCTTTGAATTCATTATCAATGAAATAGAGCGGGATCAGCTTGAGCCAATCTTCCATAATATGCTCCTTTTAGCATGAGGGAAGTTTCAATCATATCCAGCGTTCTTCAAGGAAATCAGTTGGCTTTTTTGACAAGCTAAAGGTGGGCGTGGCCGGTGAATTTTCCACTAGCCTATTTGCCTATCACATTGAAAAAAGCTATTCTTAGTTTAGTAACTTTGTATTTAATGTGAAGAAGGTGTAGATAGTGTTAATGAAAGTAGTAATGGCACTCCTTTTACCTGGAATTCTTGTCGTGTTATTTACGAGAGTAACCTATAATCGCTACATAGGGCTGATCCTAACGGTTGCGCTTATTACGGCGTCTGTTTATAAAGGTTATACTAACTCTTTCTTGCTCATTGTCATTGATGCCTTCTCTTTAACAACGGGCTTTTGGTATGCTCAACGGATGGCGCAAAAGGTACGAAGCTAAGTGATAAGATCTGTAATAGAATCGACACTTTTTCTGTAAAAAAAGAGGAACGTTCAATGTACAATCAAATTGAAGATTGACTCGATTTTTACAGGAGAGGTGTATTCACATGTCAAAGGGCCAAAGGCATCACCTTATTAGAGAACTGGTTCGTACGCATGAAATTGAAACACAAGAGGATCTTGTTAGACTTTTATGTGAAAAGGGGATGAAGGTCACTCAAGCAACTGTTTCGAGGGACATAAAAGAGTTAAATCTAATTAAAATTCCTCTAAACACTGGGAGCTTTCGCTACAGCTTGGTTGGAGATATTAATTATAAGCCACATGAAAGGCTTGAACGTTCACTTGTTGAAGTATTTGAAAAATTAAGCATGGTCGGTCCCCTTATCGTCCTTAAAATAAGCCCAGGTAACGCCCATGTAATTGGTGCGCTACTGGATCAAATTGAATGGCCAGAGATGCTAGGAACGGTTTGTGGAAATGATACTTGCTTAATCATTTGCTGCTCTGATGAGGATGCGATCATTTTGCATGACCGTCTCCTTAAATACGTCGGCATCGAAACGGCAAACTCAAGCTTATAAAAATATAGACTCGCTTACTTAACAAGGCGGTTTCCAATTGGAGATCGTCATTTTTGTTTAGAACGATCAATTTAGCAAATGTGTTCGGACGATCATAAGGAATAATCGTCCTTTTTTATTGAATTGTTGTAATAAATAGTCAGAATATATTTATTTTATAAGCCGCGATCTGAAAATATTCTCGAAATATGCAGGAAAAAGTAGAACGATGACAGAGAAAATAATGTTGAAAGCGATTTCTTTGTAAAAATATACAAATAGTTGAGTTTTGTATAATATTTTTTGTGAAATAATTCACAACTAATGTTCAAGGACGACCACAGTTTTAGAAATATAAACCCTTTATCATGAAAAGTGTAAAGGATATCCATACAAAATGTTATAGGAAATGAAGGAGGTTTTATTATGAGGCATCCGATTCACGTAACATCTGAAATTGGCGAATTAAAGACTGTTTTACTTCATCGTCCAGGGAAAGAAGTAGAAAATTTAACTCCAGAGTTTTTACACAAATTGTTATTTGATGATATTCCTTATCTTCCTACAATTCAAAAGGAACATGATTATTTTGCAAACGCTTTAAAGAACCGTGGTGTCGAGGTTCTATATTTAGAAAACTTATTGACGGAAGTTTTAAGTTCGGAAGAGATTCGCCTCCAGTTCATTGACCAATTTTTAGCGGAGAGTAAGTCGAACGTAAATGGAGCAAGGGAAACTTTAAAGGAATATTTGCTTTCATTCCCGACCGATCAAATGGTCGACAAAATGATCGCAGGGGTCATGAAAACTGAAATTGAGGAAGGAAAGAAAACTCATTTATACGAGTTTATGGCGGACCATTATCCGTTTTATTTAGATCCGATGCCTAATCTATATTTCACACGTGATCCGGCAGCAGCGATTGGCAACGGCTTATCTATTAATCGCATGAGAGAAGGAGCACGGCGGAGAGAATCGATGTTCATGGAATATATTATTAAATATCATCCACGCTTTGCAAAGCACGATGTTCCTGTATGGCTTAACCGGGATTATGAATTCGCTATTGAAGGTGGAGATGAACTGATTCTTTCGAAGAGTACAGTTGCGATTGGGGTTAGTGCACGCACTTCTGCGCGAGCGATAGAGAAATTGGCGCTCAACCTTTTTAAACGTCAAAGTGACATTACCAAAATAGTTGCCGTTGAAATTCCTAAGAGCCGGGCATTCATGCATCTTGATACGGTATTTACGATGGTGGACTACGATAAATTCACGATCCACCCAGCTATCCAAGGGCCTGACGGAAATATGCGAATTTATATTCTTGAAAAAGGCAAAGACCCAGAGCATGTAAAAATTACGGAGCGGAGTAACTTAACAGAATGTTTGAAGGAAGTGTTAGGGCTGGATGAAATTCAACTTATTCCGTGCGGTGGCGGAGATGTCATAGCTTCTGCCCGTGAGCAGTGGAATGATGGTTCGAATACTCTTGCGATTTCGCCTGGAGTTGTTGTGACGTATGACCGAAACTATGTATCGAACGAACTGTTAAGGGCAAGCGGCATAGAGGTGATAGAGGTACCGAGCTCGGAATTATCAAGAGGCCGTGGGGGTCCTCGTTGTATGAGTATGCCAATTATGAGAGAAGATATTTAATCGACAAAAATGGCATCTGTTATTCATCTTTATACATTAGTAAACGAGCAGACATTTTTGAAAAAGGTGGAGAGGATTATGTTGACTGATAAGAAGCCAAATTTAAAAGGAAGAAGCTTTTTAGCATTACGTGATTTTACTGAGGAAGAGATTAATTATTTAGTAGACTTTGCAGAAGAGTTGAAGGTGAAAAAGAAACAGGGAATTCCCCATAAATATTTGGAAGGAAAAAATATCGCCTTATTGTTTGAAAAACCTTCGACAAGGACAAGATGTGCTTTTACAACAGCGACCATTGATTTAGGAGCGCATCCAGAATACCTCGGCAAAGGAGATATTCAATTTGGGAAAAAGGAATCTGTCGAAGACACTGCCAAAGTATTGGGAAGAATGTTTGACGGAATTGAATTTAGAGGCTTTAGTCATGAGACCGTGGAATTGCTGGCGAAATACTCTGGTGTTCCTGTGTGGAATGGTTTAACGGATTTATTCCATCCGACGCAAATATTGGCAGACTTTTTAACGGTTAAGGAGCATATCGGGCATCTTAAAGGAGTTAAGTTTGTCTATGTCGGCGATGGCCGCAATAACGTTGCCAACAGCATATTGATCGGTGGGGCAAAGGTAGGAATGGATGTCCGCATTTGTTCACCAGCTTCTCTATTCCCAGATGAAACGATTGTGAATTATGCGAAGGAAGTGGCGAAAGAGTCCAATGGGCGAGTCATCGTAACGG
The DNA here is from genome assembly GCF_008764295.1 of Bacillus methanolicus. GTDB lineage: Bacteria > Bacillota > Bacilli > Bacillales > Cytobacillaceae > Robertmurraya > Robertmurraya methanolica_A. The sequence goes on from NZ_VTQX01000041.1 coordinate 14,807, forward strand.
AGGACATCGCCCAGGCCGTTGATGGTGCTGATGTTATTTATACGGATGTGTGGGTTTCAATGGGTGAAGAAGATAAATTTGCAGAGAGAATCGAGCTATTAAAGCCATATCAAGTAAATATGGAAATGCTGAAGTTGACTGGAAATGATAATGTCATGTTTCTTCACTGTTTGCCTGCTTTCCATGATTTAGAAACGCAAATAGGCCGTGAAATCTATGAAAAATTTGGTTTAACAGCCATGGAAGTGACAGATGAGGTTTTCCGGAGCGAGCATTCTCATGTTTTTGATGAGGCGGAAAATCGCATGCATACGATTAAGGCGGTAATGGCTGCGACATTAGGGTAATTTTCATGACCAGGGAAAGGTTTTTTCCTTTCCTTGGTTAATAAACCTGAAATAAGGTGATCCCATGAATGATTATCATGAAATTAGTGAAGAAATTGAACGATTAAAAGCGGATTATATTCATTCGTTAGAAAAGTTGATCAAGATTAAAAGTGTCATAGATGAGGATGATTCTCCTTTTCCTTTTGGCAGTGGAATTAATGAAGCGCTCAGAACAGCGTTGGCGATTTGCAAGCGATTGGGCTTTCGAACTTATTATGATCCGGCTGGCTATTACGGTTATGCAGAGGTCGGAAGTGGGCAGGAAATGGTTGGAATTCTTGGGCATTTAGATGTCGTGCCGGCAGGACGGATGGAGGAGTGGAGCTATCCGCCATTTCAAGCCACTGTTCAAAACGGCAATATGTATGGAAGAGGAACACAGGATGATAAAGGACCGATACTAGCCACAGTCTTTGCGGTAAAGGCATTAATGAATTTACACAAGCCTTTTCATAAGAGAATTCGGATTATCTTTGGGACCGATGAAGAAACGCTGTGGAGATGTATGCAACGTTATCGTGAACAAGAGGAATGGCCGACAATGGGCTTTACACCTGATGCCATTTTTCCACTCGTATATGCAGAAAAAGGACTACTTCAGTTTTTGTTAAAAGGGAGAAATCAAACTTCTTTGCGCGTGAATGGCGGGGAGGCCTTCAATGCGGTGCCAAGCAGTATTCATTATCGTGGCGAGAAGCAGAAGGAGCTTGAAGAGAAGCTCCGTGAATTAGGATTTGCATACGTTCCACAAGCAGCTGGACTGACCGTTTTAGGAGAGCCAGCTCATGCTCAAGTGCCTGAGGAAGGAATTAATGCAATTACGCGTTTATGCATTGCTTTATATGAAATAGATGTCCATTCCAATGTTATTGATTTTGTCTATGAAAAGGTAAGTACAGATGTTTATGCCAGAGCTATTTTTGGGGATGTTCAAGATGAAGTATCAGGGCCACTTAAGTTTAATATTGGGAAAATTTCGCTTCAAGATGAAGAGGTTTTGTCAGTGGATATGCGCATTCCTGTAACGGCTAATAAAAATGAGTTAGTAGATCGGTTAAGAGAAGCGATTAAACCGTATCAGCTTGAATACGAAGAGGTTGATTTTTTGGACTCGATCTATGTTCCTACCGATAGCCCGCTAATTCAAACTCTAATGAAGGTTTATCAAAAATCGACTGGTGATACGGTGTCAGTGCCGATTTCGTCGGGTGGTGCAACCTATGCAAGAGCGATCGATAATTGTGTTGCGTTTGGAGCGATATTTCCAGATCAAGAAAAAGTGGAGCACCAGCCTAATGAATATATAGAGTTAGAAAAAATGTTCAAGGCTATGGAAATTTATGCACTAGCGATCTATGAGCTAAGTAAATAAAGGAACATTCATAGCTACATCGTTCTATATGGAAAATTAAATAGGTGTTAGGAGGCTTGAACATGAAAAAATTTAAAATGCCTACTGCTTACACGATCTTATTCTTGATCATCATCGCCATTGCTGCGCTTACTTGGGTTGTACCAGCCGGTGAATATGAAAACAAAGACCCAGGGTCCGAAAGCTTTGAACCGGTTCCAGGCACTTATTCACCAGCGGAGCAAAATCCGCAAGGCGCCTGGGAGGTTCTTTATGCACCAATAAAAGGTTTCTTTGATGCTCAAGATATTGCATTTTTTGTTATTGTTATTGGAGGTTTTTTAGGTGTTGTAGTAAAAACAGGGGCAATTGATGCAGGCATAGGTCGAATTGTCCGAAAGCTAAAGGGAAGGGAAATTTGGCTCATCCCTGTGTTAATGACGGTCTTTGCAATTGGAGGAACAACTTATGGAATGGCGGAGGAAACGATCGCGTTCTACCCGCTTGTGATTCCGATTTTAATTGCAGCTGGCTACGATTCTCTGACCGCTGTCTCCATTATCGCTTTAGGTGCCGGTGTCGGTGTGCTCGGATCGACCATGAATCCTTTTGCTACCGGAATTGCATCGGGCTTTGCTGGAATTTCGATTGGTGAGGGTTTATTGCTTCGCTTGATCATTCTCATTGTAGGACTAGCTATAACGATTGCCTTCGTGATGAGATATGCGAATCGAGTCAAAAATGACCCGCTGAAATCTCTTGTAGCTGACATGAAGGAGGATAACGAAAAGCATTTCCTTAAAGGGCAATCAGAAGAGGTTCTTGAGCTTACAGGGAAAAGAAAAGCCGTATTAACCATATTTGCGATCACGTTTGTGATCATGATTCTTGGTGTAATTCCATGGGCTTATAAGTTCGATATTCCATTCTTTGAAAATATGAATAATGCGATTTTGGGAATTCCTGTTATTGGAAAAATATTAGGTTCGATCATTCCGCTAGGAGACTGGTGGTTTGGAGAACTCACTTTATTATTCTTGTTTTCTTCGATTATTATTGCCTTTGTTTATAAAATGGGAGAGGTTGAGTACATTAATACTTTTGTTGATGGTGCAAAGGATCTACTAGGCGTTGCCTTAATAATTGGCATTTCCCGCGGTATTTCCATCGTGATGAATGATGGGGGAATGACAGCTACAGTGCTCCATTGGGGCGAAGAGCTATTGGCCGATGTGGGGCCAGTTGTCTTTACCAATCTATCATTTTTATTCTATCTACCTTTGTCATTTTTAGTTCCGTCAACCTCTGGATTAGCCACTTTATCAATGCCGATTATGGCTCCGTTAGCGGAGTTTTCAGGTTTAGGACGGGATGTTGTCATTACAGCATTTCAAAGTGCTTCCGGAATTGTCAACCTTGTTACTCCAACAAGCGCTGTTATTATGGGAGCGCTCGCAATAGCTCGTATCCCTTACAACGTCTACCTTAAGCATGTATGGAAGCTACTGCTTATTCTGACTGTTGTAGTGATGGCGATTATGAGTATTTCTGTATTGTTTTAAAGGCTAGACTTCTTTGAACATGTCATCATTTTTAGAAGCCGGAATTTCGAATTGTAGAGGTCGGGAGGATCGTATTATGTCAAAAAAAATTGTTGTCGCTCTAGGTGGAAATGCGATTCAAACTGGGAATGGGGCAACTGCTGATGAACAGCAGCAAGCCTGTATCCGTACAGCACGAGAATTAGTGAAGTTAATTGAAGATGGGCATAAATTAATTATTACCCACGGGAATGGTCCGCAGGTCGGAAATTTATTGCTTCAACAGAAGGCTGCTGAGTCAGAAACGACGCCTGCACTTCCCCTCGATACATGCGGTGCCATGAGTGAAGGCATGATCGGCTACTGGCTGCAAAATGCGATGGATAAAGCCCTTTTAGAAAATGGGATTGAAAAAGATGTGGTAACAGTAGTGACAAGGACGTTGGTAGAGGAAGATGATCCAGCATTTGTCCAACCAACAAAGCCAATTGGCCCTTTTTATACAGAACAAGAGGCAAAGAAACTAGAAAAAGAGCAAGGCTTTATCTTTAAGGAGGATGCCGGCAGAGGTTGGCGCAGGGTTGTCCCTTCACCTAAGCCGACAGCAGTATTAGAGTATCGAATTATCAATCAACTAGTGGCTGATGGAGACATCGTCATAGCAGGTGGAGGTGGAGGAATCCCAGTTATTAAAGGAAAAGATGGAATTGAAGGAGTGGAGGCGGTTATCGATAAAGATTTTGCTTCACAAAAATTAGCAGAATTAGTTGATGCTGATATTCTCCTGATTTTAACGGCTGTTCCTAACGTAGCGATCAATTTCAATCAGCCAAACCAGCAATTTTTCAATGAGGTGACAGTGGAGGAGTTAAAAAAACATATTGCTGATGGACAGTTTGCACCAGGAAGCATGCTGCCTAAAGTAGAAGCAGCTATTGAATTTGCCAAATCAAGATGCGGCCGAAAAACGATTATTACTTCCCTGACTCAAGCCTATGATGCCATTTCTAATGGAGCAGGGACACATATTATTGCGAAAGAAGAACTGGTTATGCACTAGATTTTCGAGCCTTAGGAGACTGCTATTTTAGTGGTCTCTTTAGGCGATCCACCCATTTATAAGTCCTCCTCCATTTTCCAGTTTGCTCTTTTTAGCTTGAGAAAGAAACTCTATTTTAGGATGAAACAAAAAGCGGGGTTATCCGCAAAAAATGCTGAATGGATGTTCGAAAATTGCCATATAACGGTAAGTTGAGAGCTTCCTTTACTATATATAATAGAATTGTAGAGCCGGTTATACATCACTGTAACAACAATGAGGAGGGGTATAGATGAAACCAGAAAACATTGTTGAATTATTAAAGAGCTTTGAAGTGTTTTCCCATAGTTCTGAGAAAGAATTAATCCAATTAAGCTCATTTGTGTACTGGAGAACCTATAGGAAAGGACAGCTGCTGTTCACCGCCGGCGATCCTCGGGAAAGAATCTATTTATTAGTGGATGGATTTGTCAAACTTGAAAAGAACAATTCTGACGCGACCCTTTTGTATTCAGATTATATTAAGCCAAATACACTATTTCCTTATGGCGGACTTTTTTCAGATCCGGATTATCATTACTCAGCGATTGCTGTTACAGATGTGGAATTATTATATTTGCCAACCTTTTATTTTGAAGATACAGTGAAGCGAAGTAAAAAGCATCTCCTACATGTTGTTCGTGAACTATCTTCGATTTTAAGATTACATGAAACAAGGCTGCAAAAAATGACGAACTCAAATGCAACTGAACGAGTTATTCATACGATTAGCTACTTGATGGAGGATTTGGGCAGTCAGGAAGGGGATGTAGTTACCCTTAGGTGTCCAATTACGACAACGGATATCTCCAATATTTCAGGAACCTCAAGAGAGACAGTTAGTCATGTGATCAATGACTTAAAAAAGAATAATATCCTATCTTTTAACTATAAAAAAATGACCATTCATGATCAGCAATATTTTCAGTTGGAGAGCTCTTAATAGTCGGTATTGATGGAATCTCGCTTAAGAGACGGAGATGAGTGATGAATGATGCGAAAAGAAACGAAGCTAGGCACGAAAATCACATGGTCATTAATGATTGTCATGGTTTTTATTCTAGTCATGACGATCATTATTTTGATTCAGAATACTTCTAAAGCAGTTGAGCAAACGATTTCAAACTATAGTATACAAACCGCAGAAAATATTGCTAGTTTCATTGATGTAAACCAATATGAAGAGTTTCTAGCAACCAAAACAGAGAATGATGATTATTGGGAGCTACGGGAACTATTAAATGATTTACGTGAAAAAACCGGTTCGTTTTATGTTTACACATTAGCAGTGGATGATGACAAAAATGTAATGATGTACATCGATGGTCTGCCAAGGGACTCAGAGATTTCTTCATCAATTGGCGCTCCAACTACGGCAACAACTTACGAAGATATCGAACCGGTTCTTGATGGAAATGTGAGTCATACGGAAATCGTTCACGATCCTGAATATGGGGATTACCTATCAGCGTTCGTCCCGATTACCAACAGCAGCGGCAGTGTAATCGGAATATTAGGAGTGGATATTGATGCCAGAGCGGTCGGGGCTATCCAGAATACAGTGAATAAGGAGGGATTGCCTTTATTTATCGGAGTAAACGTTTTGGCCATTGCCATTGCCGGTGGTGCCTTATTTTTGTATGTGAACCGAATGCTGAAAAGATTTCCATCATTAACGAGAACAGCTAATGTGATTGCAGAAGGTGATCTAGTTGAGGCTGACAAAATTATGAAAGGTGAGCGCAGCAGTAGTTCAGGAGAAATGAAAGTTTTATCAGACGCCTTCAGCGTCATGATTCGAAATATGAAAGAGATCATTTTAAATATTTCTGCTACTTCCATAAAGCTAATGGAGGCAGCAAAACATCTAAATGCAAATGTTTCTGATGTAAATGAAGCCAGTACGATGATTTCAAAGGCAGTTGCAGAAGTGGCTAGCGGTAATCAAACGCAACTCCAGAAGACGAATGAATCGAAAATCGCCATTGAACAAATGGCGCAGGGAATTCAAAATATCGCAGAATCGGCAAGCCATGTAGCAGAATCATCACAAGAGATGATCAACAAAGTTAAACGTGGAGACGAAGAATTAACGACAGTCATGAATCAAATCGATAGGATTCAGGAGACGGTTTCCAAAAATTCTAATGTTACAAAGGAATTGGGTCAACAGGTGCAAGAAGTGGAACTCATCTTAAAAGTAATTTCTAATATAGCCGATGAAACCAACTTATTAGCTCTTAATGCTGCAATTGAAGCAGCAAGAGCAGGGGACCATGGCAAGGGATTTGCGGTTGTAGCAGACGAGGTAAGAAAGTTGGCCGAGCAATCCAAGCATTCAGCGGAACAAATCTCACAGTTAATTGCCAAGTATCAGCACACGACATTACAGGTTGTAACAGAAATGGATAATAGCATCAATGAGGTAGAACTCGGGGTCAACGCCATCCATTTAGCCGGTGCTACCTTCAAAGGAATCTTTGAGGCGATTCAAAAAGTAAACGAAGAACTCCAAGAAGTGACAGCAACAACGGAACAAATGTCAGCAGCCTCAGAAGAGCTATCTGCTTCCATCGACGAAGTCGCCCAATTATCTCAAGCATCCGCAAGCTACTCAACCGAGGTTGCCGCCTCAACCGAAGAGCAAATGAATATTTTCAACGATATCAAAAGATCAACGGACCTTTTACAAACACTATCTGAACAAATGGATGAAGCAATTAAGAAATTCAAGATTTAATGCGAATATGAGAATGAACGCGACCAACGGAAACGGACAAATCCTTGGTCGTTTTCATTTGCGCTGCTGTCTCGGCGGCGAAATTTGCTTTACAACTTCTGAGACTCTGACTCATAGCGGCGCGCAAACAAGGTAGGCATCGGTGTAATCTCGTACAGAACGGACAATCAAAGCGAGATCAGTGCAATCCTGAGAAGAATGCGCGCAAACAAGGAAGAAACCAGTGTAACCCCAGCTAAAACACGCACAATCAAAGCAAGATCCACGTAATCAGCGCGAAAGCACACGCAGCCTTCCCCTGCACTTTCTTTCGTACAGATCACCCCACTTAAACCACCTGCAATCCCCACTCAAAAACGGGTAAAATCCTCTCTCAAACTCCCGATTTTGAATGAAGCTATTTCCAAAAGTAAAAAAAACGAATATCCGTTCGTATATTGTTGGTTAGTTTTTGGATGTTTGTGGTAGAATGGGAATATGAGTTTATCGGATTGAGTGGAGAAGGAGGCTTTTGTGTGAAGGATCAGTTTGAATTGGTTTCGAAATATTCACCTCAAGGGGATCAGCCAGAAGCTATACGAAAAATTGTTGAGGGGATAAAAGCGGGGAAGAAGCATCAGACCTTGTTAGGAGCTACGGGAACGGGGAAGACATTTACGATTTCCAATGTCATTAAGGAAGTGAATAAGCCGACCCTTGTCATCGCTCATAACAAAACGTTGGCAGGACAGCTTTATAGTGAATTTAAAGACTTTTTCCCCAATAACGCTGTTGAATACTTTGTCAGCTATTATGACTATTATCAGCCAGAGGCATATGTTCCTTCCACTGATACATTTATTGAGAAGGATTCAAGTATTAATGATGAAATAGATAAGCTTCGTCACTCGGCAACATCCGCTTTGTTTGAACGAAAAGATGTCATCATCATTGCCAGTGTTTCCTGTATTTATGGTTTAGGTTCGCCAGAAGAGTATCGGGAAATGGTCCTTTCCTTAAGAACGGGAATGGAGATCGAGCGCAATCAGCTTCTGAGACGATTAGTTGATATACAATATGAGCGCAATGACATCAACTTTCAACGTGGTACCTTCCGAGTAAGAGGAGATGTGGTTGAGATTTTTCCTGCTTCAAAGGATGAGCATTGCTTAAGAGTCGAGTTTTTCGGTGACGAAATTGATCGGATTCGTGAAGTGGATGCTTTAACTGGTGAAATTATGGGAGAAAGAGAGCATGTCGCAATTTTTCCAGCATCCCACTTCGTAACCCGTGAGGAAAAAATGAGGGTAGCGATTGAAAATATTGAAAAAGAGCTAGAGGAACGTTTAAAGTACTTACGAGAAAATGATAAGCTCCTTGAGGCTCAGCGTTTGGAGCAAAGAACACGTTATGATCTTGAAATGATGAGAGAAATGGGCTTTTGTTCAGGGATTGAAAACTATTCAAGACATTTAACATTAAGACCGTCTGGTTCAACGCCATATACACTTCTCGATTATTTCCCAGAGGACTTTTTAATAGTCATTGATGAATCTCATGTGACGCTGCCACAGGTTCGGGGAATGTATAATGGCGACCAAGCGCGAAAGCAAGTGCTGGTCGATCATGGCTTTCGCTTGCCTTCAGCGATGGATAACCGCCCATTGCGATTTGAAGAGTTTGAACAGCATATTAATCAAATTGTCTATATTTCAGCGACGCCTGGTCCATATGAAATGGAGCACACACCTGAGATGGTCGAACAAATCATTCGTCCAACAGGTCTGCTTGATCCAACGATTGATGTAAGGCCGATCGAAGGACAGATTGATGATTTGATTGGCGAAATTCAGGAGCGTATTAAGCGAAATGAGCGCGTTCTCGTCACGACTTTAACGAAGAAGATGTCCGAGGATTTAACGGACTACTTAAAAGAAATTGGCATTAAGGTCAATTACTTACATTCAGAGGTAAAAACTTTAGAGCGGATTGAGATTATTCGCGAGCTTCGCCTCGGAAAATATGATGTTTTAGTCGGAATTAACCTTCTCCGTGAAGGATTAGATATTCCTGAGGTTTCACTAGTGGCCATTTTGGATGCGGATAAAGAAGGCTTTCTCCGTTCGGAGCGCTCTCTCATCCAGACAATTGGCCGGGCTGCTCGTAATTCGAATGGTCATGTCATCATGTATGCTGACCGGATCACGAATTCGATGGAGTTGGCAATTAGTGAGACAAAACGGCGTCGTGCCATTCAAGAAGAATATAATAAAAAGCATGGTATTACGCCGACAACCATCAAGAAGGATATTCGTGAAGCGATTCGAGCGACGCTTGTTGCTGAAGAGACAGAAGAGTACACACCGGCGCAAAAGCTTGGTTCTTTAACGAAGAAAGAAAAGGAAAAAGTGCTTGAAGAGATGGAAAAAGAAATGAAGGAAGCGGCAAAGGCCCTTAATTTCGAAAGAGCGGCAGAGCTGCGCGATTTAATTTTAGAGTTAAAAGCGGAGGGATAACGAAACGATGGCAATGGAGAAATTGGTTGTAAAAGGAGCTCGGGCCCATAATTTAAAAAACATTGATGTCACAATCCCGAGAGACAAGCTTGTTGTACTGACGGGACTTTCTGGTTCAGGAAAGTCCTCTCTCGCTTTTGACACCATTTACGCTGAAGGGCAGCGTCGCTATGTCGAGTCATTGTCTGCCTATGCGAGACAATTTTTAGGACAAATGGATAAGCCTGATGTCGACACCATTGAAGGGCTGTCACCGGCGATTTCAATAGACCAAAAAACGACGAGCCGTAACCCCCGTTCTACGGTTGGAACCGTAACGGAAATCTACGATTATTTACGCTTGTTGTTTGCAAGGGTGGGCAGACCGACTTGCCCAAATCACGGGATTGAAATTTCATCACAAACGATTGAGCAAATGGTTGATCGGGTTTTTGAATATCCGGAGCGGACAAAGATCCAAGTCCTTGCGCCCGTTGTTTCTGGCCGAAAAGGCAGCCATGTCAAAGTGCTTGAGGATATTAAAAAACAGGGCTATGTCCGTGTTCGCATCGATGGAGAGATGTATGATCTTGGCGATGAAATTTCTCTTGATAAAAATAAGAAGCATTCCATTGAAGTCGTCATTGACCGCATTGTTGTCAAAGAAGGAGTCAGCTCCCGTCTGGCAGATTCATTGGAATCAGCCTTAAAGCTTGGCGATGGCAAGGTACTGATCGATGTGATTGGGGAAGAAGAACTGTTATTCAGTGAACATCATGCCTGCCCGCACTGCGGTTTTTCAATCGGTGAACTAGAACCGAGAATGTTTTCTTTCAACAGTCCGTTTGGGGCTTGTCCAGATTGTGACGGCTTAGGATCGAAGCTTGAAGTAGATAAAGAACTAATTATTCCCAATTGGGATCTTACCTTAAAGCAAGGGGCAATCGCTCCTTGGGAACCAGTCAGTTCACAATATTATCCGCAATTGCTTGAAGCGGTCTGTAATCATTACGGAATCGATATGAACACACCTGTAAAGGATTTACCAGGGCATGAAATTGAAAAAATTCTTTACGGTTCAGAGGCAGATAAAATCTATTTCCGTTATGAGAACGATTTTGGTCAAATTCGTGAAAACTACATTCAATTTGAAGGTGTAATCGGCAATGTGGAACGCCGCTATAAAGAGACAAGCTCCGATTATATTCGTGAACAGATGGAAAAATACATGGCGGAGCAGCCTTGCCCAACTTGTAAGGGCAAACGCCTTAAGAAAGAAAGCTTAGCTGTTCTCATTGATGGGGAGAACATCGCAAATGTAACTTCTCTGTCAATAAGAGAAGCATATGACAAAATGGATGGCATTACATTAACAGAAAAAGAGAAACAAATTGCCAATGCCATTTTCCGTGAAATTCGGGAAAGACTTGGATTTCTCATCAATGTCGGTCTCGATTATTTAACGCTTAATCGGGCAGCTGGTACTTTGTCTGGTGGAGAGGCGCAGCGAATTCGCTTAGCCACTCAAATCGGTTCCCGTTTGACTGGTGTTCTTTACATTTTAGATGAACCATCAATCGGTCTGCATCAACGGGATAATGATCGGCTCATTGGAACGCTGAAAAATATGCGAGACATTGGCAATACGCTGATCGTTGTTGAGCATGATGAAGACACGATGCTTGCCGCTGACTATTTAATTGATATTGGACCAGGTGCAGGTGTACACGGTGGCGAGGTCGTTTCTGCTGGGTCGCCAAAGGAAGTGATGGAGGATGCAAAATCTCTCACAGGGCAATATTTATCAGGCAAAAAATTCATTCCGCTTCCCATTGAACGAAAAAAGGATGATGGCCGTTTTCTAGAAATTAAGGGAGCGAAAGAGAACAATTTGAAAAATGTAAACGTCAAGTTTCCGCTTGGAATGTTCATTGCGGTTACAGGTGTTTCAGGTTCAGGTAAAAGTACGCTTGTAAATGAAATTTTGCATAAAGCGCTCGCGCAAAAGCTCAATCGGGCTAAAACAAGACCTGGACAATATAAAGAGATTAAAGGGATCGAGCATTTAGATAAAGTAATCGACATCGATCAATCGCCAATCGGCCGAACTCCACGCTCAAATCCAGCAACGTATACAGGTGTATTTGACGATATTCGTGATCTATTTGCAGCTACAAATGAAGCGAAAGTGCGTGGATATAAAAAAGGTCGTTTTAGCTTTAACGTTAAAGGCGGTCGTTGTGAAGCGTGCCGCGGTGACGGAATTATTAAAATTGAAATGCACTTTCTCCCTGACGTATACGTTCCATGCGAGGTTTGTCATGGGAAACGTTATAACAGGGAAACGTTGGAAGTAAAATATAAAGGAAAGAGCATATCCGATATTTTGGAAATGACTGTAGAAGATTCTTTAGAATTCTTCGAGAACATTCCGAAAATCCAACGGAAAATGCAAACGATATATGATGTCGGATTAGGATATATTAAGTTGGGACAACCGGCTACCACATTGTCTGGTGGAGAGGCGCAGCGGGTTAAGCTTGCTTCTGAACTTCATCGCCGCTCGACAGGTCGTTCTCTTTATATTCTTGACGAACCGACAACAGGACTCCATGTTGACGATATTTCGAGATTGTTAGTCGTGCTGCAGCGATTAGTTGAGAACGGGGATACGGTTCTAGTCATTGAGCATAATTTAGATGTGATCAAGACAGCCGACTATCTTGTTGACTTAGGTCCTGAAGGAGGAGACAAGGGAGGAACGATCGTTGCAACCGGAACTCCAGAAAAAATTGCAGATACTCCTGAGTCCCATACTGGTAAGTATTTAAAACCTATTCTTGAACGGGATCGTCAAAGAATGCAAGAACTCATTCAGAAAAAAGAAGAAAGTGTTGTTAACTAAGTTACAAAACTTCCTTAAGCGGTTTATAAAAAATGACGGTACTGTAATCTTTGTCACTGTGTTACCTTGTCTAGTTTACTATAGTTAAATTAGGAGGTGATACGGATGAAAGTTAATTATCCAGTAAAAGAAGTGGCGGATATTAAAGAAATTAAAGCAATGCTAAAGCCATTTGGCGGTAGATGTGCTAAATTCGTTGATGGCAACCTCGAATATCAAATCAAAGAAGAGCAAGAAGATGAAGCTTACAAGCTATTAAAAGAAAAAGGGATCGTCCAGTAAAGGCCTGATGAATTAACGAACACCATGCTTAGACCGAAATATGGACTGTTTTGACCGATATATTCGCGTAAAGACCAATATATTTTGATTAAGACCGATAAAACGAAATAAAGACCGATATCCAAAAAAGAACTTAATTTTGTTTGGGGGCTGTCCACCATGGACAGCCCTTTTCTGGTTTATTGGCGTTCAATTTTGAAGTAAAAGCTTTTATTCGCAGCAATCTTCCCTGAATCGGCAATGATCGGATGAAACATTTTCAATAGGCCTTCGTATAAAAAGGTTCTATAATATTTGTTGGGGTTATTACACAATTACTGTGCAAAAAAAAGAGCACGATA
>NZ_VTQX01000042.1 GCF_008764295.1 Bacillus methanolicus
TTGTCATAAAAGTAAAAAATTCTCTCCTTTTTGCAATTTAATATTCTACATATTATATGAATAATATGTGACATTTTATCTGTTACCATTTAATTACACATGATGGTAATTTATAGTAAAAATAAATGGAGATTGAGATATAGATGCAGCCCCTCTTTGTGAGGGGTTATTTTTTGTAAAAATTATTTTTTTATACCTAAAAAGGTTTACAATTAACCTAATTAGGTTTATAATAAAAACAGATAATAAAACAAGGGAGGAAACGAAAATGAAAAAAGTTATGACAAGAGCTTGGGAAATCGCTAGAGAAGGCGCTCAAAAATTTGGAGGTAAAATTAAGGAATATTTTGCTCAAGCCCTTGTCATGGCTTGGAAGGAATTAAAAGAAATGGCGTCGAATAAAATCATGATCATCGCTGACCAGGACAGAATGGTGCAGGTTATCAAAGGTGTTATGAACGGTAAAGTTTTTCGTAGCAAGGAATTTACAACTTCTCAAAAAGATAAATTTATGAGTGAATACAATTACTTAATACATCAAGGGTTAAATGCAGTTGAGTTCTACAAAATTGTTGAGGGTGTAGAAACTTTTGGTAAATCTACCACAGTTAAATAAGAGGTGTTGCTTATGTCTAAGCGCATGAACTTAATTGGTCACAAATATGGGAAATTAACTGTTCTGAAGGAAGTTGAACAAATCGGGAAGGAACGAAGATTTAAGTGTCTATGTGATTGCGGTAACACAACTACCGTATTAATGGCTAGTCTTAGGTCAGGTAACACCAAATCATGCGGGTGTTTAACTTTTGCAGCAAAACGGATTGATCTAACCGGAAAAAAATTTGGAAAACTAACAGTGCTGAAACTTTCTGATAAAAAAGCAAACAGCGGAACTTATTGGGATGTAATTTGTGATTGCGGTAATACATCTACTGTTTTAGGGCATAACTTGCGCTACGGGATGACAAAAACTTGCGGATGTCTAATAAACATTATCGGCCAAAAATACGGTTTATTGACTGTCCTAGAAGAAATAGAGCCGTTAGGTAAAACACGCAAGTTTAAGTGCCGATGCGAGTGTGGCAATACACCCATTATTGCAATGCAAAATTTAAGAGCAGGTATCACAAAATCCTGTGGTTGCCTCAGAAAAAAGGATGTTAGAAAAGCATATTACAGGAAAATTAATTTAGAAGGACAGGTGTTTGGAGAACTTACCGTAATTAATGAAAGTCCTGAAAGACTTCGTAATGAAAAAGCTTGGGTTTGTCTCTGTTCTTGTGGCAACAAGACTCTTGCTAGTAGGGGGCAATTATTAAGGGGAGCAAAAAAATCATGTGGGTGCTTACGTAAAAAAACTCCTTCAAACGCCCTTAATCTTAAGGGTAGAAATTTTGGAAAGTTAACTGTATTAGAACGGTCTGGACGAACTAAAAATGACAATGCCCTTTGGTTATGTCAATGCGAGTGCGGGAGAACGATCAAAGCGAACGCTACAAGTCTAAGACGTGGTGAAGTAGTCTCCTGTGGCTGTTTAAAACAGGAACAAATGAAAAATGCTCGTAAAGGTCTTGAGGATAAAACAATTGATGGGGTGCAAGTACCGCTTTTAACTAAAAAAGTAAGGACAGATAGTAAAACTGGTCATAAAGGCGTGTACAAGCGCCTCAGAAGAGGAAAAGAAGTTTTTGAAGTAAGTATCACTATCAAAGGGGTACGGAAATATCTCGGAACCTTTACTGACATAAATAAGGCAATTGAAGCACGTAAAGAAGCCGAATTAAAATATTTTCTACCCTATATTAAAGCATTGGAGGACAACAAAGATGAAAGAAATCGATAAATATATGCATGTTGCAGAAGCAGCAGAGCGTTGGGGAGTTCCGATCGAAACTGTGAAAAATAAACTTAAGCCAGCTAACAAATATACATGGCCGAAAACGTTGGAAATGATCGAAGAAGGCCTACTTAAATACCACCAACAGGAGGGTAAAAAACAAAAAAACTGGATTATCTCTACTGCTGCAATGGAAAGATGGTTTGGAGAAAAAATACAAATAAAATAACCTAAAAAGGTTTACAAATAACCTAATTAGGTTTATAATTGAAGTATCAACAGGTGATAAACAAAAAAATAAAAATTTTAGGAGGAAATAAAAATGAGAACATGGAAAAGAGAAGGTTATGAAGTGGTAGAAAAGGAATTTGATTATGCTTTACACGCATTTGATGTTGTAAAAGATGGAGTGGTTATTGCAACAATAACACCATCAACAATCCAAGATATGAATCAAATAATTGAGGACTTGGATAACGGTGATGATGTAAACGGTTGGGAAGACGGATCAGGTAATACAGTGTACGTTAACTAAGTACAAAGGAGCCACTGCTTAGGTGGTGGCTCTGGAATAAAAAATAACGCCACCTGTCGGGCGATTAAGGCGGGATATGAAAGGAGAATGGAAAATGAAATTAGAAGAAAAAAAAGTCGCAATTGAAGAAGCGATTAAACAAGCAGATTCATTTTTAGAAACATTACCTAATTCTGAAATGGAGGATGAAGAAATCGATTCCTCATTTGAACATTTACACCAATTGTTAGGTCATCCTTATGATGATCCTAACGAAGAAGTTCCTGAAATCATTTGGGAACACACTTCTTTAATGCAGAATGAACTTCGTTTATTAAATTGGGCAGCGAATGAACTAAAAGAAGCTGCCAAAATCTTTTATAGTCCTTCTCTGCCTTGTGATTGGGCAGATGAAAATAAAGTCCACGAACTATCAAAAGAAAACGTTCAATTTTACGTATTAAGTGGATATGATCGTATCGCAATTATTACAGCTGCATTAGATCTAATTAGCATCTATGGATTAGATGCTACCGATGACAAATTTGTTGAAAAATATTTGTGTGATTTTTTAGGTGTAGATTATGGTACGTATGGCGTACACCACATGTACCAAGCGGGTAAACTCCGTAACTTTGACAGATTACAAGACCAAATTATTGCCGATTACTTGGTATATGATTTTCTGTTAAAAACTACGTTCAAAAGAGTAGAGTTAACAGATTACTATGCACTAGTAATAGAGCAATAAACTCAAATATAATATAAAATCAGCATACACGTATAACCATTAAAAACCCCCACTCAATGAGCAGGGGTCGATTGCGTAAATCCATGCGGCACTCGATTGCTAGCAAATCATTTGAGTACTGCAAATACGCAACATGTGGCCTATATAGGCACAAGTAAAAATAAAATTAAATTTATTTCAATCCACGCCCATTAGGTTGGGCGACTTTTAACTAGCTAGATAATAGCATAGACTAATTTATCTGTCAATAAGCCCCTACTCAATGAGTAAGGGCTTTAACATTTTACTCACTTTTACCAGTGATATACCCTCTGTCCACAGCCACATAAAGTAGCCCTAGAGCATCTGCTCCTGTTAACTCACCATTAATAAACTTAGTACGCCATTCTTTACCAAGTGCCGGGTCTTTTTGTTCAAAACGGTTTAACACTCGTAATAGAGCGTTTTCCATCTCTTTCACTGAAAATTTAACTGGTTCCATAAGCCAGCTCACTTCCTTCTTTTCATTTGGTTTAACAACTGTTTTTGGATTAAGGTTTTTGAGTATCTCAGCCTTTAAATCTGCCATCCTAAAGTTTTTACCAGGACAAGCAGTGGCAGCTAAATCACGATGCCCAAGCACATCATTTATTTGTAACCCATGCTCTTTGATTAGTTTAGCGATCAACCATCCGCCAGCCTTAACCTGTGCATCCGTCATATGTTGCTTATCAAAATCACCTTGAAAGCAAACTCCTAGCGTATCGCTATTACGCCCCGAACAATGCGCCCCTACATTTTTCCCTCTTCCCTCTTGGATACGGCCATCAAAAGTAATAAAGTAGTTATACCCAATCCCCGCCCAACCTTTAGAGTTTCTGTGGTAATTGTGGATGTCAATAATTCCCCATGACGTATGATCCGGATGGTGGCAAACCACCTTAGTTACTTTTTTAATCGGAGTAAGTTTGCCCTTAAAAGCCAGTTTTGGCTTTTCTATTTGCATCACTTGCCATCTCCTTTAGTCACGATTTTAGTCTGGTCAAAAAGACCAGCTGCAGACAAACCAATCATCAAACCGTACATGATTTTCTCTTCAACAGTTCCGCCGACATAAAAAATACCCGCCAGTAACCCTAGTACAAGAGATACAGCAGGCAAGTATTTTGTATTGATAACCTCTATACGTTTCACAAACTCTGTAAGTGCCAGCACAACTGCTATAATAAGCGCTAATTCAAACATTATTAAACACTCTCCTTATTAATATTATTAATTCTTAAATGAGCTTGTTTAGCCGACTCCTCGACTCTTGTCACACGCTCGTTAAGCGCCCCAATATCCTTTTGGTTTGCTCTCAACTCAATCCTTATGTCATCAACACCTTTGCCAATGTAGTCCAACTGCGCCTGAATTTTTGCATCCTGCCGCGAATCTGTCTTAACTTCTTTTGTCCGGTTGAGCTGATATCCAAAATAACTAAGTAACAACCCACCAATGGCAATTAATACTCCAACCTCTACTGTCATAAGTCACCTCGTGTCATTAAAATAGCCCCGATCGGTTCGGGGCAGTGCTGAGTATTTGTGCAAAATAAAAAGAGCCATGAATAGACTCTCAGATTAATTAATATAAGATTCTTTAAGCCATACAGCTGTCCAACTAATTTGACCTTGAAAACTATTTTTTAGGGTAACTGTTACAACTCCATCATCATTAATATTCAAATTTTTCTCAAGCACATTTCCTTCTGAGTCAATTACTTCAAAACTAATTAATCTTTCTTTTGAAAAGTGTTTTAATGTGTGTATAGAAAATCCGCGTAATGTCGTATTGGCACTATCCAGACCGTGTAATTTTAGTAACTCTTCCTGTTCAATGCTTGAAATAATATTGTTACCACTTGCAAAATAAAATTGTGGATTCTTTTTTATTTGTTCTTCTACCCTTCTATCAATAATATCTAATTCATCATTTATTTTTTTATTTACCCATGACTTTACTAATACTGCCAAAGCCCACCCAACAATACCAACAGCTAATGCCAATAAAGCAACAATTACTGTGATAGTAAAGTAAACATTTGATTGAATGGTTGTTATTAACTTCTCTAACGATTCTATTTCATATGAATAATCTTTAGGTTCTATTTCCATTATAACCCTCCTTTTATCTTCCAATATTCGACAAACAAAAGGACTTTCCTTCAAAATGTCGAAATTATTCGTTTAAAAGGAAGTGATACTAATGAATGAGAAATACGATAAACTTTTTGATTTACCCATTGAACAAGTTGCGCATGATTTATCAATAGTTAGACTTCAGCTTTTGGATAAAGATAGATTATCCACCACTGGAGATGTCGTTAAGCAATACTTAGAAGGCGTTGAAATCTTCAAAAATACAATCGATTCCATGATCAAACCTACTGTCAAGGGATGATGAAATAGGCAGATTACACAAAATCTGTTTTTCTACATCTTTTAAAACGTTCACTGACTGACGAACAGTCAAATTGTTTTGTTTCAAAATTGTCAAAACTTCTCCAACTGTATTTTTGAATGGTGCAGTTGGAGATTCATCCATTTTTTCAGCAATATTTCTTATACTATGTTCTAATTCTTTAGCAAGAATTTGTGGATTCACTGCTGCTAAATTTCTTGGGATATTTACAGTTAAATTAATGATATTATTGTCTTTCATATTATCTCCTCACCTCTCCGCTAATCTGCTTTAATTCCTGTTTAATTTTCTTAATTATGGTCGGTCTATCGTTACCGAAAGTAGCCTCTAACTGAAACCCCGATGTTTCATAAATTTCTTTTATTTCAGTGATCCGCGCATCCATCGTCACCCCCCAATCTTTATTTTGCATGGTAACGATGTCCCCTAAGTTATAATGCTTTTCATAGACGAAAGGCGATTTAGTGAGAATTTGCCCTTCAAGATAAATTTCATGTTCATACTCTTTTAGTTCTCTTTCTCCGATTGCTCTTACTTCAGCTCTAACTTCATCTTCTGATCTTGGCGTTGGTTCTCCTTCCTCGCCTTCGGGAACCGGTATCTCCGTTTCCACATTTCGCGCATCTAAGAAAATCTCAAAACGATTTACGCCTACACCCACTCCAACCTCTTCAATTATCCTTTCAACACTTTCACCAGGTCCGCCAACATAAGCTGTATTTTTGTAATTAAGATCGCTCTCTAAATAAGCCATCTGTTTTATGCTGTCAAAGTCGGGGCTAAACATAACAGGCGGTAGCGTGTCCTGATTTGATGTTAAATCACTGCCCTCGTATACATCAAAAACAAACTGCTTATTTTCAAGGTCTAAATAGATATTCCAGCCCAATCCTGAGAAAAGTGATATATTAGTTATTTCTTCAGATAAGTTAATATATCTACTTAGCCAACTGGTCTGAGCACCTCTATGTTGATTTTCGGCAATAACTAAGTTTGGTAGTTTTCTTTTTGGATCCAAAGGGTTAACTAAATGCCTATCTACATAATGCTTGATGATGCTTTCCGAATCTCCATCAATCTTGTCAAATTCTTGTTTTTCAGGAGGAACCGTTATTCTTTGGCCAACAAATGACTTTAAAGGCAAAGCGTGTATTTTCCAGTTTTCTGTGATTTTTCCGTTTTCGTCAAGTTCGATTTCACGGTGGCGAATGATAAAAGCTTTATGCACATCAGCAAACGGAAAAATGATATTTCCTTTAATAAGTTTGTCTACATGCTTTTTATATCTGTTGATTCGCATTTCGAGACTACCAAGGCCATGCCAACTACGGGTAAAAAACAGCGATTCATAATTATCAACCTCTCCAAGTAAAACAAAGGACGGCGATATAATTCTGACGGGCTTTTTCTTATTCAAACTGTTTCATCTCCTAAAAGAGGGCATAAAAAATACACCCTCTTAGGTGTTTGCTTAAGCTTCATAGGGAATATTAGTGATTTCCTGATATTCATGAGCTGTAATCATCTTTGTTTGGACAAATCCTTTGAGCGATTCGTTTGTGTATAAAGGATGACGATTATCATAAAATCTCTTTACAGTATTAAACCAAAGGCTCATTATTGATTACCCCCTAACTTTAATTGCATAATTTCAAGTAAAGCATTTCCTAAATCTGATTCTAATTGCCTTATCCTCATTTTATCTTGCATTGATTCATAAACCAAAGTTGCTAAGTCTACCTCTAACTGTTCTGCTTTTTTTGCAGGGTTTTTCTCTTTGTTAACAAATTCAACAGTAGAGTTTTCAATGTTTATATACTGTAACGGCATTATTCAACCCCTCCTAAAATTCTTTTTATTACGGGATTTGTTTCTACGTTATTTCGGCTAAACGAGAACATTATTTCCGAATGTTCTTCAAGTAAAACTTTCGTGAATTGATCTTCATCTTTCGTACTTACCTTGTCCATCTCCAAACCATTAAATTTAGCAAAATCTATACGAATTTCTTCATCTCGATTTACCCAGAACACGGCTTCTTTAGAAGGTTTTACTGTAAATCTTACATCGTTTACTAACAACTCGTTTCCGTAACCTAATATTCCCCTCCCATTTATTATATTGCCCTGTCCGCCAACTAACACGAAAGGAATGTCTACTTCACTATCCGGATCAATATAAGCTATTCCACTTATACTAGAACTTTTCGTGTCAATTATATTAAAAGTCGATTGATTATGTTTAAGTTCATATATTCTAGCGCTTGATCCATAAGAAAAATAGTAAGCATCCCCATTTCTGACTCTGTAAAATAATGTCATCCTTGTAGGGACAGTAAATGTCACTGGCTGAGTCCAAGTGTTTAAATCGGTGGACTCAAAAACTTTCCCTCTATTAGAAGATGATGCTCCCCAACTTTCAGCAAGCATATATGAAAACTTTCCATTAATCTTTTGCAAGTCCACCATTAAACCGCCACTTGGAACATATATAGTATCCACGTGAAAAGTATCTGCTGCTGTAAATTTGTCATCTACCCTAATAATTTCAGCATTATACTCGACAGTTGTTGATCCTGGCAAACCTGAAGTTAATGCAAAATACACATAGTTATTATCAATAACAAAAGATAAGTTTTTTGTTCTATCCATTATACTTTGCTTATTTGTTTCTAGCGCCGGAATCGGTACAGAATTGCCGTGTTTAGAAACTAAACCATTTTGATCAATTTTTATTGCGTGAGCTCTTCTCGAAAGCACCGATTGAGAACCAGTTAAACCAGTGACAATATAAATTAATCTTTCTCTTTCATAGAAATTTGCCATTAAATTTTGAATGCCTGCATCCACGTCAAATGTTTTATCATCAACCCAGTCTCCATCTAAAATGGTTTGGACGCGTAACTGATTAATGTCTATATTACCTACCAAGATTAGATATTTCCCATCTGAAAGTAACTTGTAGTATTTTGGAGTTCCTTGATCAAAATATTCAGTTCCGTTTTTTCTTACAAATTCCCATGTAGTAGTTCCATCTCTTAATCTGCCAAGATACCAATATGTTCCCGAGTAATTAATTTTATACCAAGAATCTCCTGCCCTGACTAATGTATGTTCTGTAACCCCGTTTAATTGAGTACCCTCGGTTGTTAATTCCATCTCATTATAAACTTTATTTTCATAGGTACCCCAAACTCCAAATTCCATTGCTTCATAATACGGCCTTTGTACTGCCATGGTTCTTGCTACATTCGCACCTTCTTTATAAGAATTTGTCAGTGGTCTTTCAAATGTAATCATGTCACCTTCTGGAGTTACATCCACCTGTATTATTTTAATTCTTTCTAAGTTCACATCATCGTAAACGGTTACTTCTTTGTTAGGCTTAAAATCTCTAACATCTCTAACATGTATAGTTTGGGTGCCTGCTTCAATAGCATCATACGTAGATGTTCTTGCCATATCTATTTCCATCCCAAAAGACGTATAAAAGTTAGTACCGAATGTAACCCCATCTTTAACACGTCTAGATGCTTCTAATTGTAAATTTAAATTTGCAACTTCACGTTTTATTTGATTTTCAGAATTTCGGACATCATTAACTGTAGCAAATGAAGAACCTTGTAAATCTGTAAACCATCTTGTATACTCTTCAACAAATTTATTCCATTGTTCAACAAAAACATCCGTAGGGACCGCCACTAAAGAATGCGCCAATCCACAGACGCTTTGGTCTAATCTTTCATCTAGAATATCTGTTTGTTCTATATAAGATTTCCCCGCAACAATTCGAATTTGTGCTAGAGATAACTCATAGATTAAAGGTTCATCGTCACCATCAATTAAAAAGACTCTTTCTAAAGTTGGTGGATCAGGATTAATTGACGGCTCACCCTTTTTAATAAAGGCTTTAATATACCTGTTATCTATCCGATTATCAAATCTTAAAACAACTCGGTCTATACGATCCAACAAAGAATCAGGGTCATCGATTCTATAAGGTTGATTATCTACGTTGTTTCGAATATACAAACGGCCTGCTATTAACGCTTTCCCAGGTTCTACAGTAATTTCTCTGTTGTTTCCGTTAGCAAATACCTGTAAGTTTGGCTTAAAATTACGATGTATTAAACCTGTAAATAAAAACGATCTCCAATAATCAGCCATATCGGACGCTTGATTTCTTCTTCTGTCTGTTTGAGTACTGTTAAAAAACAGATATTTTTCTGCCACGTTTTCACCTTCCTTACACTGCGTTGTAACGCTCCTGCCACTCAATTGTTAGAGTTGCACTTTCTTGTCCAGCATCAGCCGTGTACCGTATCTCATTCTCTCCAATGGCAAGTTTAAAAAAGACTGAATTAATATCAATCCAGCTAAATGCATCCTCACCATTCAACAAAACATATTTGTTTCCATCCTCAGTATTAATTTCAAGCACATCATTAGCCGATAATGTTCTTTTCACCTTTATAAACTCACCAGTTGTAACATTTGTGAGCGTAGGATAAGATGTTGGACCTTTGATGGCAATTTTTAAAGGTACTTCAGTATCACTGTCATTAGTAAAGTAACGGGTATGCCCTTCGATTCCCATCTCGAAATAGTCATCAAAAGGAAATTCAAACAGTTCAACGAAGGCAGCCATTGGTTCCTCAATTAGTTGTGGACTTCTCCAATATGGATCTGGACATCTTAAACTAATTAAGACAAGTTGGTATCCGCCGAAACGTTCATCGGATCCACTCGGAAACTTTGGTAGGTGTTCTGAAACCGCATTAATTTCTTTAACTGCATCTCCAAATATATAGGTGAGTTTTCCCTCGCCTAAGATTGGATTAAATACAGATGAAAATAGGCTCCGTGTATCTGATATCCTTTCATAATCAACTGACATGCTTACCTCAATCAAGATATGTCTCTCTTCTAAAGTAGAATCAATAAATGTACTACCATTTTGGAATGGGGCTTTTTGAGTCTGAATATCTGCATCGACATCACCTAATCCCTCAACCTTTGATAATGTGTAAGGAGACGAATTATCCAATGTTATGGATTGACCTCGACTATTTGTAAAAATTAATTTTTGCACAAACTAATCCCCCCATTCCATTCTTGTTTGTTGAAGCAATTGCTTATTTTTCCTTGCGATTTCACTTGGTGATAAAGGAAAAGTAGTAAAGTGATTTTCTTGATTAATCGTAACTTCTGTTTTCGAAGATTTTTGACTTTCTCCCCCCACAAATCCAGCGTCAATCATTCTGAATAAATTAGCTTGTTGTGCTTCTGTTAGAATCATTTCGTTTGGTAAAGCACGAATGTCTACTTCATTATGCATTGGCTGCGACATTAATAAGGATGGAACCCCACCAACATGAAGTTTTAGTGGTTCTCTTTTCCCTACAACTCCACCACTATGCTTTTTATCTGGTTCTCCCCCAGTAAAAAATTCTTCAATTGATCTAATTATTTTTTGGACAATAGTAACTTCTTTTTTTACTGGTTTCCCCAACTCATCTGTGATTTGTTTTGCTTGGGAAAACCCATCGCCTTCGAACTTTATATTCTTTCTTGCCTCTTTTTTTAGCTCTTGAGTTAGTTCTCCAGCTTCTTTCTTACCTTCTGTAATTTTGGTATTAGTTTCTTTTTGCTTTGAGGTATTATCATTAATGGCCTGTCCTGCTTCGTAATAACGTCGGATCTGCTCATTGATTTTCTCTATTGTTTTTTGTTGCTCACTATTTAAATTTTCTACTCCTCCAGCAGATTTAATTATTTCAGCTCTTTTTTGTTGCTCAGCAGCAATCGCTTCATCAATTTTATTCTTTTCCTTGCCTCTTTCAGCAGTAAGACCTACTGAAGCAAGTATATTTTGATTGATGGCCATATATATTTCTTTATCTTTATTAAGAACCTGTTCTGCTGCTCCTAAATTTTTTATTCTTTCATTGTAATTATTTTGCAAATTTGCATAGCTTTCTTGCTGAAATTGCAACTCTACTTTTTGTAAACCAAGTTGGTGTTCTATTGACATTAAAGCACGCTCTCGCTCATCACCAGAAAGTGCCATAGCCTCTTTCTTTCTTAATTCAAGTTGCTCGATATTATACTCAATAGCTGCAATTTCAACCAGCTTTTCATTACGTTTGGTTAGTGCATCATTCACTTCATTAACTGCTTTTTGATAATCA
Source organism: Bacillus methanolicus (assembly GCF_008764295.1). Lineage (GTDB taxonomy): Bacteria > Bacillota > Bacilli > Bacillales > Cytobacillaceae > Robertmurraya > Robertmurraya methanolica_A. The sequence goes on from NZ_VTQX01000042.1 coordinate 11,735, forward strand.
CGAATATGCTCTGCCATATTTGCTTCTACTTTAGCCTGCTGTGTTTCTAATTCAATCCGCTTCATTTCAAGAAGTTCTTTATTAAGTTCCTTTGCTGCATTCGTGTTATCAGCAAAAGCCTGACCAGTTGCACTTATTGCTTTTTCTGTTTCTGGAGCTTGTTCTATTAAACTGTTATTTGCCTCAATAAGTTTGTTAATCTCATCTTTTGAAAGTCCTGACCTTTCCCTTAAGACATCAAGTACAGAAGAGAAATTTTTTATTCTTTCAGGATCAGTTGTATTTTGAAGTTCCTGCTGAACGCTCATATATCGAAGCATTTCATCAGTAGTTAACTTATTCTTTTCCTGCAATTCATCAAATACACTAATCGTATCACTCAAAGCTTTTTGCTGCTTATCCAACTCAATATAATGTTCCATTGTTACTGTATTCGCTTCTTCTTGGGCAACCTTGTATGCTGCTACAGCTCCACCTAACAATGATACACCAGTAATCAACCAACCAGCAGGACCCATAGAAGCCATTAACCCCTTAATTGCTATACCAAGTTTTGTAACCGTAGTTACAGCAAGCGCAATTGCAGCAGTTGTTCCAGCGAAGGCTAAACCTGTTTTAACTGTATTTGCATCCATCTCTCCGAGGGTACGAACGAGATCGGTTCCATACCGGACAAATTGAGTAAACAATGGAAGTAAATCATCGCCAATGCTAATGCTTAAACCTTCTAGAGCTGATTGAAATTCTACAAAAGCACCTTTCAAAGTTTCCATCTGTGTTTTCGCAACTTCCTCAGCGACTCCTCCGGAATTTTCTAATTCCTTTGTATAATCTTGCAGCCCTTTTTCCCCTATTTTTAACAACGAAAGGAATCCACTTGCTGCTTCTGTACCTACTAATTGGGCTGCCGCTTGAGTCTTCTGAGTTTCTGTCAAATTTTTAAATCTATCAGCAACATGACCAATTAATTCAGGAAGTGGTTTCATTTTTCCGTCTGCAGTCTGTACTTGGATGTTGAATTTCTCCATAACCTTTGCAGTCTGACCAACAGGATTTGCCATTGAAAGCAAGGCTGCACGTAAAGCAGTACCCGCCATAGACCCCTGTATTCCGGCATCAGACATTTTAGCAACAGCTGCTGCTGTCTCTTCGATAGAATATCCTAATGACGAAGCAACTGGAGCAACATACTTCATTGCGTCGCCTAATTGCGGAAGATCTGTATTTGCAGTTGTCATAGTTTTTACCAAAACGTCTACTGCTCGGCCAGTATCTTCTGCTGCCAATCCAAATCCTGTCATGATATTTGAAACAATATCTGCACTTCGACCGAGATCGATTTGCGCCGCAGCTGCAAGGTTTAATACCCCGGGCATGGAAGCAATGATATCTTTAGTCTGGAAACCAGCCATTGCTAAATATTGCATACCCTCTGCCGCTTGGGACGCACTAAAAGCAGTTGTTTCACCAAGTTGTTTTGCAGATGCTTTAAGCGCTTCGAAATCCTCGCCAGTTGCACCACTTATTGCTTTTACACGAGCCATTGAATGTTCAAAATCAGCAGCAGTTTTTACAGAGTATGTTAGCGCCCCGACGACCGCTGCACCCACTGCTAATGCTGCCTTTTGTATCATATCGATATCTTTTGAAGCTCTTTTGGCAGAAGACCCTGTTTGATTCATCTCGTCTCGAGCCTGTTGCATACCTTGCCGAAACTGTTGGGCTTCAAGGAGCAAACGAGCTCGTAATTCACCTAACTCCGTAGCAATCGTTATGACCCCCTTTTAACGTGACTTATTAGCGCCCATATTTGTTAGCAAGCGCAGTTTCTCGAATTTTTCACGGCTAAATTGACTTTCTTCTTCTGTGTTTTTAGGCACGATATTTGCCATAAACGCTTTGTACTCTTCGTCAGATAAGTGCCGCTGATTGGTGGCAAGCAGTATCATGATTTGCTCGAAACTCTTTTCCCTTTTCTCTTTCGCCTTTTCTTCAAGCAAAACAGGGATATCCACCATGTAAAATTCGTTTTCGATTGCTTTTTGTGAAACTCCTAAGATAAGCGCGGATTTCCTTAAAAAATCATCAATGGATATAAAAGAGCCTTCTACTCCGTTTCCTTGAGTAGAAGGCTCTTTACGTTTTTTATAACATCGTTCAAATTATTCTTTTTAATTGTTTTCACTAAATACATAACAATCTCATCAAGACCAACCTTCTCACTGATGTATTTTTTATCTAATCCTGAAAGTACCGACACAAGCTCTACTACTTCATCTATCGCCAAATCACAGGCAGAGATTACGTATCCATAAAAATCTTCTTTAGGAGCAAGCATGACTTGCATAATAACACCAGGTAATTTATCAAGACGACCAAAAACTTCTTTCCATACTTTTGGTGTAAGTTTCCTTACTTCAACCCTTTTTTCACCTAAGTAAAGTTGATTCTCACCAAGCATGGCCCTTCTTAATTTGTTCAACATATAGAATCCTCCATAAAAAAGGAGAGCTGATTGCCCTCCTCAAATTAGTCTTCTGATTGATTATTGTCATCAGTTATACTCACTGCTTCATCACCCAAAAAGAAAAATAAACCATCTTTATCTGGATATCCAACAAAAATAATATTAGCGACTCTCTCATTATCAGAGTTGTATGTCCATTGAATTTCCGGCATTGGGCTCCCTAATGGAATTGTAATGTAATCATTTGGAGTTGTTCCCGGTGTAGTTGGTTTAACAACTACCTTTTCAGCATTTTTTAAAAGATCATAACCTGCTTTAGCATATACATTTAGACGCTTTTTAACATCATTTGGAGTTGTTGCATCTTCCTTATAAATGCTTCCCGGCATTACCCTACTGAGCTTTTGCAAATCATGCAGAGCAAATGGAACCGCCAATTGACATGTTCCACCTTTTAGAATTGATTTAACTGGCGTGTCTCCGAATTGGTCAACTGTAATATCTTGCTTGGAAAAGTTAGCTGTAAACACAATACCGCCCTTTGTGATATCAAAGACAATAGGTGATGTATCTCCAAACTCTACTTCGGCAGGACCGATTGGAACATCAATGATTTGAGTATTATCTGCCATGTCTCTTATTCCTCCTCTTTATAAGGCTGGATTTTAAATCTAAAATTTGTTGAAAAAACTGGTCTATCCATTGTGTCTATTCCAATTGGAATTGGACTCGATTGCATAGCCTTGCTGTGATATACGTGATTGTTACCAATCTCGTATCCTATCTTATTATCTAGTTGTCGGATAAGACGTTTTGCTAATTGCTCCGTCTGATCCATTTGAGTAAAATCAGATTTATAATTTTTTCCTTTAACAATAACCTGAAACGTTGGATATTGAATCGGTAAATCATCATCAGACTCGCCGCTCGAAGTCCCAAACACAAAGAGAGCAGGCAATTGTGACTCCTCCACATCAGGCATAAAGTATGCATCTGGATAGACATTAAACCCTTCTGCTGTTAAATAATTTATAAACTCCTTCGCTCTCATAGAAACACCTCAAAATCTTAGAGCATTTCTTAATTCCTCAATAATCAAGCTTTCATTTATCTTGATAGCATTTTCAAGATACTTCTTACCAGGAGAATAACCTTTATAACCGGGCTTGCTTGCGGTTTTTGGTCCCGGTGACATATAAACAACTCGTCCTGATTTCGTCTTTCTAAAACCTTCATGTTGTACGGTTGCATAAGCACCAACTTCAGGACTAACACCAAAGTCAATATACTTCGACCTTATCATTGTCTTGACAACTCCGACTGTTAACGCGGACTCTAAATCACCCGATAGAAGTGGAGCAAGCTTCTTAGCATCAAAGATAACTTTTTCTGCAAGTTTTGTAAGAACTCGATCTATTCTCAATTCAATTTCTCTCTCAATTCGATTTAAATTCGATATCATTGCTTCTATGCCTTCTATCGTAAAGATTTCCCGCTCAGCCATAAATAACTACCTTCTTTACCTCATCAGTGCCAAGATTTTTTTTGATTTCAATATGCTTAACCTCATATCGAATCTCCATGCCAAGTGCATTAGTATATATAAAGTGATCTTGTGTTTTGACATGTTGAGCACCCTCAATGTGAATTTCAGCAATAGAAAGAACATCTTCGCCTTTGTCATTTTTAATCAACTTTTGTTCTTCAACGACCTTCGCTTTTTTGGAAACGGGTTCATATTCGATAACTCGATTCCAAGAATCTAAGACTGCTATCATATGAATTATGTCAGCTGGATATCCAAAGATGCTCATATCAACTTGCCACCTTCGAGTGTGACCGTTGATTGCTCTTCTTCTTTTTCAAATAGTGGAGGTCCTAATACTTCCCTAACTTCAGGAGCAACAATATCTCTTGTCCGCTCTCCATAATCCACACGGTCTCCACCATCTGCTAGCATCTTTACCCCTTGCTTTTGATATTTAATAGCTGGGTCTAACCCTTGTAGTTCCCAAATGACTTGATAGCTGACTGTTTCATCATCTAACTCAACATCGGGATACCATCTTTTTAAATTTCGAGAAGCTTGGACTATCGCAACCTCTTTACGTGACGAATCATCCCAAACTTTAGTATCAATAATATTCCCCTGAATCCAAGTGTTCACTGATTCGAGTGTAGGCATCTAGTTCACCTACTTCTTTTGAGTTTCATTTTTATCTGAAGATTCCTTTTCTGCTTGCTTCTTCACTTCTTCTGCTTTTTTCTTAGCTTCCTCTTCGGTTTTTCTCAACTTTTCAGCAAGTTCGTCTATTTCAGCAACATTGAGCTCCAGCAGTCGCTCTCCATCTTCCTTCTTGACCTTTTTAAGAGAATCACCAGGATTAAACCATTTACCATTATGTTTAATTGTTGCTTTGGCTATTAAGTCCACTCTCTTCACCCTTTCGATTAACTTCAAAAGGGGATCAGCAAACATGCTGACACCCTTAATAAATCAGATTACTTTTGCTGTCACAACAGAATCGTTATACCCAAAGCTTGGGAATGCAAGATTTACACCTATCGTTTCAACGCGGATTGGATGTTCATTAATTTTACGGAAAACAAAAATACCGTTAGAATCCGTCTTTTCTGCCTTGATATCACTCATCATTTCTTCTGTGGATTCCGCCCATAAATAATGACCCAACGGACCTTCTGGGAGCATAACAAAACGGTCTTGCGGAGCCATTCTGACTGTAGAAAATGATAATTTACCATTAGTCAAAGCTTTATTTTCTACTCTTGCTTGAGTATCGTAGGCTGCAATTTTAGGCAATTCCAAAGAACTGAATAAGGTATTTAACTGCTGCTTATTAAGTTGTGGCGGATTAGCTGAACCGGACGGATCTCCGAAATATTGTTTCCTTAGATTTAAGTTTTGTAATAAAAGCGATACTAAGCGGCTGGATGTTAATGCCCGTGTTAATTGGATTCCTTTTTCGGCCATTGATTCTTTCCAAGTTTGAATGTCTTGAATTGGATTCGAACTTTCTGTGTTTGTCCATAAATCCGTCCCGCTTAAAACAGGCTTTTGTTCAGTTGTATAACCAAAATCAACAGATATTTGAACATCATCTTCCGCATAAGTTACAACTCCTGTCGTAACTGCTTGCATGGCAATCCATTCTTTACGAGCCTTGATTGCATCTACTGCATAATCTGCATCACTTAGTTGAGTTCGACGAAGTTCAGCGACCTCTGATGGGCGTAATCCACCTTGATTTGCTTGCAGCAATAATCTAACTAGCTTTTCATCCATTGCACGTCCACGTTGAATTTTAGGAATTTCAATACGTTGTCCTATCATACCTTCACGGCTTCCGTATTCCACTTGAGTTCCTAACTCAGCAATTTGCGCCATTACTGGAAGACGAGAACCTTCACGAATAACATCCACTGTTAACTCTGATGTTTCACGAGCTGGAAAAAGCAAGTCATGTAAATAAGTATTCGGGGTTGCTAGGTTACGAGAGTACACAATTAATTCTTCACCTGATAATGCTTGTTCTAAACTTAATAATTCTGGAGGCATTTATATCATCCTTTCAATTTTGGGTATTAAAATAAGCCACATCCATTTCAGATGTAGCTTTAAGCGAATACAATATGAGGCATTTTACTTCTAAGTGTATCATCTACTGTAACTGGAATACGTTCTGATATTACTTTCGCGACCTCGTATCCAGCAGCGACATGATCACCTTCTGTCACATCATAAGTATGCTTCAAAATGACAGTAGGGTTTTCAGATCCATTTTCTCCGTCCGGATCATAAGGAACATATTTACCGTTTGCCAGTTTCGCCATTGGCATTCCTTTTTTTACAATTTTCTTACCGTTGACTGCTGCTACTGCAGAAGAATCAATAGTAATTCCATTAACTACTTCTCGGACAACCTCATATGAGGCTAAAATTTCATAATGATCCTGCACTTCAAGTCGTTCACGTGGTTGTAAACGCATGAAACATTCCTCCTTTAATTTATGCCCACGGATTATGGGCAGTTGTAGTTTGAGCCCCACGAGTGGAAGCGAGTTTCTTAATATCTTCTAGTGACTCTTTTTGTCGTTGTTGATTGTTTGGAATCGATGCTCCAAACGTGCCGTTAGCACCCTGTTGCTTAAGCAAATGAGGTTTTTTCTTCGCCAATTCCTCAAGAGCTTCTTTTACGCCTATGATATTTCCCTTATCATCTTCTTTCACTTCTGACAAATCAGCAAGGGCGAGTGCATCTTCCCAATCTGCAAAGTCGAGTTCCTTTGCTTGTACCTTAACCTCGGAATTTCTTAATCTAGTAAATGTTTTCTCCCGCTCTTCTTTTAATTTGGCTTCAAGGAGAGCGTCAACGTCGACAGGATCGGTTTTTTTATCTTTATCCTTGTCTTTGTCCTTATTTAGAGCAGCAGTCATTGCTTCGACAGATTCATAACCTAATTGCTTTGCTAGTGCTTCTTGGGCTTTCTTCTCTGCTCGAGGCAACCGATCTTTGATCATCTTATTTACATCTTCTTGGGTAAAAGTCTTATCGTCCCCTTTACCATCTCCACCATCATCACCACCACCGTCTCCTCCGTCCCCGCCATCAGCGAAGAATTGTAAATCGAACCTTAACGGTGATGTAGCCTTAAACGACTTAACCTCTTTTTTGTCCTTGGCAAAGAGTAGCCAAATAGATACAAAAAATAAACGAATGTATGAGATGATTCTTTTCATGTTTTTCCTCCTATTTTTAAGCCTTAGTTGGCTGATATCCGATAGTTGTTCTTTATAGCGCCTTCAACTTACCGTGTAAAAAGGCATAATTAATAGCCGTTATGTAACGACTCAATCTTGATTGATTTTTCCAATGTTCCTCGACGCTTCTCCGGCAATTCGTGCTGAGATTTCTGTTGTTTTTGCTATTTCCTTTATTTTTTCTATCTCAGAATGAGAAAGAATCGTTTCTTTTCGGTGTAGTGGTACTAAATTACTAATAAATAAAATACCGCCGACATTTGCCAATTTAACCACCCCTTTTCTTAATCTCTATTCCAAACTTACGGAAATCTTCCATCCACTCCTGATACTTCTTCGTATTCCTCGCCTTTTGACTGGCGAAAGTCTTTAAATCTGGCAGATCTGGCATTCTAGATTTATAGCGAATCCACTGTTTACGAGTCTCGTTTTGCTTGGATTTTTCACGTTGCAAACGCTCATACTCTCGGATATGTTCTTCTGTGCGATTATCAATAAAAGGTCGATTTGAATCCTTTAAAGCTTGCTTTAGTTCACCCTCATCCATATATTCCTCAATCCAAGGAGAAGTGCTGTGTACACAATGGCTATGGTATGGAGGTCTTGTTTCAAGCCTCGGAAACCGCTTATCCTTTCCACTTAAGGAATAAACTCTTCCTTGGTACTTAGCACAATGTTCACAAGTGATTCCAACGTAATTTACATAAACAAGGTCTTGATTGTTATCAATCATTCGATTTATCGAACCTTCAACATGAGCCTTTCGCTGATGATATTGGATCACATTGGCCATATACTTCTCAGCGGGAATTCGAGTACCATTTTTGGCAATCATACCTGTTATTCCACTTTGCTTAGCTTCGGCAATAGCATCTTTCGTCGCTTGCCTTCGTGATACGCCTTCAATTATTGAGCGTTGATTTGCATTCTTTACTATATCTTGTATACGTTGCTTTACATCTGTTGCCATGTGATTGCTACATTCTAAAATGCTATAAAAGGCTTCATCCAAAATTGCCTGCACCGCTTTAATATGGATAACACCTTTTAAACTCTTCTGAATTGACTTTACCCCTATTCCTTGAGAAACCATGGAGGATATTGCTTCTCTTGAACCCTGCCTATATGACTCGGATACTATTGAACTAGTAGTTTCTCCTGCTTTAGAAGTAAGTTCATTGATGATTTCCTGTACTTGTAAAAGTAAATCGGCAACTGCTGTTTTAGCTGAACTTTCTTCAAGTGAGTTTATTTGTTCTCGAAGGCGCTCTTCTGAAACTCTATATAGCTCTAATAACTTCTCGATTTTACTCATTATTCATCATCCTCAACACTAGCCTTTGGAGGCTGTGCATAAATGGGATTCATGCTGTTAACTGTTTGTTCTTCTTGTATTTTCTTAACCTCTGCTGCTATGGCATCCTCAGACCAATCCGGATGAATATTGCGAACAGTAGCCTCAAGTGACTGAACACCACTCTCATATTTTTTAGTCTCTTCCGCGTCTTTCTCGCTAACTGCCTTAGGCAGCATATCCGCCCACTCAACAACGGGATTTGAAACAGTAAAATTCGTACCCCCTAGCTCATTTTCAAGAAGAATGCATTTTCTTATGGCATCTTTTATGGCTGCATCAAATTTGTCCCTGATGGCTTCTGACTTAATAACAGATTGAATCCATTCATAGAGAATCGCAATAGCAGAACGGCCACCACCATCAGCATTGATTCCTGCTGCTTGTGCAGAAGTTTTGGAGATTGCTAACATATAATCAATAAGCCTCTGAACATGTTTAAAGGATTGATCTGTTTTGGCATCCCAAGTGATATATAAAGGAACTGCACCATTATTTTCATCATAACTAACCACTTCTAGATCGGCATTTCTTACAAAACGCTCACCATAATAGGTTTTATTTTTATTTGCTACCGAATCCCATAAGGCCCGCGGAATCGCAAGTTTTGGTTTTCCGTGTTTCTCAAAAACTATGGAATCACGAGTAATGGTCCAGTTGATCTCCTCTTGAATCACATCAACATTCCGAAGGGCTGAACGTCCACGAGGTTGGAGAAGGGTTTCATCATTCGGAATATAGCCACACATCAATTCGTTAACACCTTCCAAGACTTGTTCTTCTGGAATAATTAAACCGAACATTTTAGCATACTCACTTATGTCAAATTCCTCGTTTACAGTATCCTCATCCATCAAAAAAACCAACTGCGTAATGAGCAATTGGTCTTGTTCGATCCTTTGTCGTTCAACACGTAAATATTTATTTTCTCCACGAGTTTCAACCCAAGAGACGTCAGCCCCTAAACCATCCTCATGCTCGAAATAAAGGTCTGCTGGCTTCCATTCAAACCAAGTTCCTTTTGCATCTCTTCGAATACGATAAGCCACACCACAGTCTACTTGATGCTGAACAACTGCAGACCAAATATTTTGATTTAACTTTGATGTCTTCACCACATTTTGTACAAATTCAAGTAAATCATTATCCTTTTCGGTGTCGGCCGATACATTTCCTAGTGACCGATTAATCAAATCAGCCGGAAGCTCAGCAATAACAGCAGAAAAATTAATAACTACATAATGATGCATAGCTGCCTTTTCAACTAAATTTTTACGAAGATAGGCTTGTCTAGGTTTCCTTATCACTTTTGTTACAGTTGTTTCTTTAGCAAGTTCCTGCGCACGTGGAAAGATATTTTCGTGATTACCTTCGTACAAATCCCGATAATAACGAATCTCTTCTATTTCTTCATCAAATGGTGGTGGAGGGAACTTCTGTTTTCTATATTCTATTGTCATGATAGCACCTCGCTTTATCCATCTTCTTTATCAGCAAGATGGGCTAATAATTTAAGTTCGGCTTACATCTTCTTGATTTGCTTTTCGATTCTGTCCACTTCTTTAAAAGCTTTTTCCGCTTCCTTTTCATCCAAAATGGTAGCTGTACTTTGATAAAGTCTTTTCCGCTCTTTTATCAATCTATTAATCTCGTCACTTTCTACATGCCACACATACTTTTCCAAGCAATGAGGGCAAACGAAATAGTGAAAAAATACCTTTCCACGCTTACCATCGGTATATGCCTTTTTTTTCAACTTCTTAATCTTGAATCCTTTATGGCACTTATCACACATGACCTTTTGATTTATCATTTCCTCACCACCTAATTACATATATTAATTTTATCGCCACAATCCGTATAAACGACTTTCTTCCCGAAACAAATTGCATTATCTTTCAGGACCTGATAAAGGATCGCACTCACACGATTTATGGCATCTTCATCTTGTTCCGTATAACCAGCTTCAAAAAAACACGCATGCAGCATCTCATGTACAAAAACCTGTTCCTTTCGCTCTTGGCTCATATCAGCATCTAACTCAATTTCTGCTGTCCCATATCGAACCACTCCCATTTTGTCATGGTTATTGGATAAGCCCTTAACATTTTTAACCGAATACTCAATTCCAGCAACATTAACTTTTTCAGGTACCATGTAAATCCCTCCTTTACCATCCAGTTGGGCGCTCTGTTGCCCATTGCATCTCTTTTTCTGGTGCAAATGCTAAGGCTAACGCATCCGCTCGGTCAGGCGACTGCAAACCACGCTTTTTCATATCTTCTTTTCGTTCTAATTTGACTTTCCCTTTGCTCGTCATGTGATATTTACGAGTGGTTAATTGGGAAATCAGCTTCTCATCCTTTGGTAGTTGAATTTCAGCTTGAGTTCCTTGCAAATAAGCTGAGATATTCGCTTGCAACAAGTCTCGAATAGCTGCCCACATTTCGGTACCGCGATTGTCATAGTGTTCATTATCCTCAGCAACTCGACCATTCCCCATTGGAACGACTCGAATAGGAACTGGAAATGATTCAGTACGGGTAAACTCCATTAATTCATCCGTAACCCCACCACCGACTCCATCATCATCAATGCGAATGACAATTTCATGAATTTGAGGATATTCAGCAATAAACTCTCTTGCGGTCTGAATGATTCGGCCAGTCGTTTTAGTAGTGCTTTGCTTGTTATATCCTCTAAGATCAAACACTTTACCGCCAATCCGTGGAGCGATAACCGTTTCATCGTCCCCATAACGGGCGATATCCGCTCCGATGTATAAAACCCTTTCGATAGGTTCTACAATCGTTTCTGTGGCTGTTTCTGCCATTTCTAATGGGATAAATACATCTGGCTCACTCTTAGGAAATCCTCCGTAAACACGTACCCTCACCGCGTCAGAATCTTTCCCATACTTTCGAATCAGACGTTCAATATTTTCTTTACTGGCTCTTGGAGAGTCATAACTTGATACTTTATGAGTCTTATAATCGGCTCTATCTTTGTGATGGGAGTCATAAAAAAAACCGCTCGTTCGAGTCGGGTTCCCACACATTAGTAATTTGTTTTCAACACCAGACAACGTACCGAATATGGCTTCCATGATGTTGTCCGCTACCCCAGAAGCTTCATCCACGACAAAAAGCATATAGTCCTCATGGAATCCTTGCATGTTTTCTGGCTTTGTCGCTGTTCTAGCAGTAGCAAACCAACGCTCTTCACTGCCTATCATATAAACTTTGGTTTTGGTCCATTTGAGGAAATTCTTAACCACAGACGATTCTAACCACTTGGCGATTTCTGCCCAAAGAACATCATTTAGCTGTTGTCGAGTAGGAGCCGTACAAATGACTTTTGGATTGGGTCTACAGCATAAATACCAAATAACCGAAATGGCTTCTAGTCCTGTTTTTCCAACTCCTTGCCCAGAACGGACAGAAACGAATCGACTTGAAGCTAAATCACTCAGAACATTTCTTTGCCATTCATCTGGAGAAAATTCAAGAATATCTTCTGCGAAAGCTACTGGGTCATCCCAATAAACATCAATAAGGTCCACCAAGACATTGTAAGGTAAGTTACTCATCTTGCTTCACCTTTTTTCGCTTTTCGGCCACCGCTTTAAGAGCATCCACCCATGTTTCAGCACCTTCTTTATTGCCACCTCTAAGGTTTTCAAGTTCAGCTTTCGTTTTATCAATACTTAATCTCATGCCTTCAAGCTTCAATCTTCTTTCATCATCCACATGTGCCATTTCATCAAATTGTTTGATTAGACTTCTTAACTCAGACATTGCCCTAGATTGTGCTGTTAAAAATGTGGCTTGCCTATCCCAAGCAAATTGGAATTCGTATTCTTCTTCGGTGACTTGTTTTTCAAAACCTCCACCTTGGTCTTTAGGCTTCTCGAAATACTCATACTTTGCTTTTTTCAATTCCTTAATCATTTCTGTTTTAGACTCAACATGCATAATTTGTTGAGCTCGAATAATAGCAGCATACTGAATCATAATTTGGTCCCATATTAAATCAACAGGACTCTTTTCTTCTAACATTCCCATAAGCTCTAATGTCTCTTGTGGAATGTATTTCGAAAATAGACCATGAGTAACTGCATTTTGATTTCCTTTAGGAGCTCCACCTTCGTTACCTACTGCATTCTTATTTCCTTTTGGAGCGCCCCTCTTTTTTGTGTGCACACTTTTTTCTTGTGTATGCACACCATCACGAGACCATTTATAACGGGTTTTCCATGACTTTACTGTATTAAGAGATACATTGTGCTTTTCGGCGATCTCTTTATATTTCATACCCTTTAAATAATCTTGATAGGCTAGTTCTTTTTTGTCGGCCATCTACATCATCACCCACCTCCAAGGCTTTTTGAGTTGTTTTGGTGCAAAAGAAAAAGCACCCTAAAACTGGGTGCTTACAAATTCAATTTACTCTGCATCTTTTTCTCTCAACTCTCCAAATGTTTTATTTTTTTCTTCTTCTGACAATGAACTATAAAAAGTCTCATAATCCTTAAAGCCTTTTTGAAATTCTTTATTTCTTAAATCTCTACAATTTCTCAAAGAAAACTCCCTATTCACTATTTCATTCCAGATATCAATGCATTCCTCTGCATTAATCGTATACGAAACATCTGTTAACCTATCTAAATGCTTAGAAAAATTATCCGAAGTTTCTCCATGTTTTTCTTGGAATTTTCTATTAACATTTAATGAGTTAATAATCGCTTCACCATGGTTAGTGATTTCACTGTTTAAATTTTTACTCATTTCTTGAATTAATGAATTTATTAGAAATTCTTCGGCTATCTTAACTTCTCTTACCAAATAATCAATTCGATTTTTAAGCTCGAAAAGGCTCATACTCTTGTCCATGTCTTTTATACCAATTGCATATCCTAACAAAAAACAATTATCATTGATTGTTCCTCTTTTGCTCGGTGTTCTTGCGTCCCATTCTTCTAGTGCATTAATAAATTTTTCTGTCCAACTCATTTTATCATCTCCTTTTCGTATTATTTCGACAAAAGGAGATATTTTCCTGCAACTATTCAACTATATTTACAAAATATAACAAAAAAAAAACCTCCGAAAGGGCTAGAAATAAATAACCTTTCAATAACAAGTGGCGAATGCACGTCTTTTGCACGTCATGAAATAAATTAAGCTGCAAAATTTTTCACTTTTTTCTTTGCTCTTTCTACATATTGCTGAACTGTTCTTCTAGATATCTCTAAAATTGCGGATATTTGCGCATAACTTTTCCCTTGTGCCATATGCATTAAATAACATTGTCTTTCTCTTGCTGAAAGTTCCATGAGAACGTCAACTATTTTTAATTTTTCTTCATCGGATAAGATGCGTTTCGGCTGTTGAAGATTAATTTCAGGAAAAATATCCATATCCATCAAAGACGTTCTTTGGTAAACAGAGCGACGATCAATTCCTCTTCGATTACCAGGACGTCTACCTTTTTTCATCCAATCTAATGCATATTGCATATCTGATATCATTTCACTTACTATTTTATAGTCTTCTTTGTCTTCTGGAATATCTAGATTCAATGACTCTTTATATTCTTCCAATGCCTTTTTCCCAATGGAATACTCTTCTATTAAGGTTTCAACCCATGTCTTTGCTTCTGAATTAAGCCTGGCAGCTTCTTTCACTAGGACCCCTCCCATATGATATAATTAACATTAGGGTTGGCTGGGAGAAGTCCTGGCTTTTTTTATTTCTTTTCGTATTCAATCCAGTGAGTTTCGCATAGTAGAAGACTTCCGTTATCGGTTTCTACGAAGAAATCTTCGCCATTCTCGATACTAAGAATCTTTCCGCATTTATCACATCTTTCAATCATTACGAACCTCTTTTACTGCTAAAATCACTATATCCCCATCTTGGCTTATGGCTAGCAAGACTTAATTGTGCGGCCGCCTCACCAAATGATGTGCCCTTTGGCTTTTCGGTTGGTTTGATTGGATACTTTTCTATATATGCAAGACGTTCTTCCTCAGTCATATACCAAACTTTCACTTCTCCGATCATGGACATTCTTAGCACCTCCATCTATCTTTCTTCCTCAATTAATTTAACTCTGCCTAAATCCACTTGCATGAGTTTTCCTTCGTATTTTACAACTGCGACTGGATGAGCGATAACTCCTCCATGATGACCGCCAATCATAGGTGATGGAGGAATTACATCTGAGTACTGAAACAATCCCAAGTATTCTGCTTTCACCCACTCACTTTTAATTAGTAAAGAACACGGGTTTCCTTCCAAATTTACACCCTCTATCTTTTGTTTACTTAATCAAGTTCTTGAATATTGTTAATCGCTCCGGCTAAATCTTGAT
>NZ_VTQX01000043.1 GCF_008764295.1 Bacillus methanolicus
GATTGTTCTTAAAGCTTTAATAGACCTAAAACAAGGTCGATTTTCAAGGTGCGAAAGTTGAGTTATATTCAATAAACCCTATATACATCTGGACATTCGGATTCAACAGGTGAGTAGAAGCAATGAAGTTTATATCGGCCACTATTCCACTGATTCCACCACTGGGCAGGGCAAGTGCCATTCGGTCTAAAAAACCATAGTGCTCGTTCTGCTGGATGATGCCTTTCACCATTAATTATTCGTTCTGCTAATCTGATTTCTTTTTCTCTTGCCCTTTGATAAAAGTATGGATGGTGTACGGCTTCAAATCCTCCTGGGGACTGCCAAACCATTCGTTCTACAGAATTAATATCAACAAAATCTAAACACCTTACTCGTACTCTATTTACACAAACATTGGCGACTAATAACATTCCTTGCTCCCCTTCACCTTCTGCTTCCGCACGGATAAGTCTTGCTAGAAGTCTTTTATCATTATAACTTGCCTTTATTACAGCCATGATGCCCTCCTTTGCATAAACTAAGTCGTACTTAAATACTATTCATTCAAGCCATGATAAATACTTAGCAAGTTTTTTTATTTAACCATCCCGGTATCAATTATTTTAACGGTAACACTAGGGGTAACATTCACCCTGTCAATTGTCTTGGGCCAGTCCAAGTTTTTCCATGTTTGATAATCCATTTTTTGTTTTAAATACTTTCCTAAACCGAGGTTATCTATTTGATGTTCCTTCATAGTTTCCAATATATCTCGTATTTGATTTTCAATATTTTCTTGAATGTAATTCTCTAATGCTTCTATTTCTTTTTCATTAGTGATGTCTTTATTTCCTTGGTATTCCAGTAAGAAGCCTTTAAAATCAATTGACAACTTCGCATCTATTTCTTCTTTATCTCCTAGTGTAACATCTATACTTCTTTTATTCGTTAAAAAACTAAATAATACTTTTTCTTCTTCGTTTTTAATTAATAAATCACCTTCTTTAAACTCTCCAGTTAGTAAAAAAAAGATTCTTGCTTGTATGGCTGGTATGGTTGTTTTTAACTGGTCACCACTAAATAACCCGATTCCGTCCGACATTATTCCGTCTTCCGATTGTAAAATAATAGGAGCAATAGGATCAATAGCATCGTCTAGGTAATCTTTTGCAAATTTATGTATATCCATTTCAGGAATTGTATTTAACCTTGCTTCTTTTTTTAGAAGATTTTCGATTACAGTGTCAACCATTTTATATTCTGGATAGTCCTTTGATAATAATTGTTTTGGATTGCTTTTTACTATTGACAGTTTTACTGTAGGTCTTGAAACAGGGTCTCGATAAAATGTGTCAATTAAATCCCATACTCCCTTTTCTGCTAGTTTCTCTCCAATTAAAATACTTCGAACTTGCCCGGAAACTAAATTTTTATCTGTTTTTTTACTTAAAAATATTCTTGATTCCTTCGAAGTTTCAACCACCGTAGTGATTGTCTGTTGTTTTAAGGTTTCTGCTACTGGTAGAGATATTGTCACTTCAAGTTTCCCTGAATTTTCTCCTTCTTCAATTAACTCATAACCTATTGTATGAATAAACCCTAACTCTTCTACAATTTTTTGGTCCCTACACCCCGGTAGTACCAACAATATTAGAATAATTAGTAAGATTCTAGACATGTTTTCTCCTTCTTTTTAAAAATATAATTGTCAATACTAACAGTGGTAAGAAAATGGATATTAGTATTTGAACTTTTGCTAATAAAGATAACAAAGAAGTAAGTTCATTTTTGGTGACAAATGGTAATGTCACTAAATATCCAACTACCAATAATACAAAAGCACTACGTTGAACACTCCACTTAACAACTCTTTTAAACGTAACTAAACTAATCCATATATACATCGTTATAGTAATTAATAACTTCAAATAAAATAATATAAAAAATACGGAGTCCAATCGTTCAATAAAGTCAAATTCTATATACTGCAATAAATTTATTACGGGATAAACTTGATAATTTAATTGTTGGAAACTATTAAACCCGTAACAAAAAATTGTTACACTCAAATATAGTAATGTCGTATACAGGTGCCCCAAAAACACGTATTTAAAAACCTTTTTCTCTTTTTTTATGTAAGGAAACAGGAATAGTGTTACTTCAAACCCTAGAAATGCTGTATATAACTCTATCATGCCTCCATAAAAGTCATTATGTTCATTAAAAACAAAGGTAGAAAATTGCAAAAAAGAGAAATCGGGAACAAAATAAATTAAAAGGAATATCATTGGTGCTGATAAGAAGAAAAACAATGTAGAGACGTGAGCAATTGTTACGATTCCACTTGTCACAAGGTAATACGTAAGAATTAATGTTAACAGTACAAACCATTGTATATTTGTTTGTGGAAAGTATAAAAACTTCATAACATGTACATATTGTTTTGCAACTGTAATGGAAAGAACGGACCAAAATATACTCAAACAAAGATACAAAGGTTTGGCAATAATATTCACCTTTGAAAAAGAAGTCTCGATTGTTTGAAAAATTGAACTTCCTTTATTAAAATAATAAATTCCAGCAATTAATCCAATTTGAATCATAGCAAAAACTGAAATGGGTATAATCATTAACCAACCATTATATCCAAAATAATTGGCTATCATGTTAGGTAACATAAAGAGCACTATACCCGTTTGAGTCATATAAGTAATAAAAAAGAGATAGAACGGTTTAAATTTTTCCGTTTGCATATAAGGCTCCCTCCTTAACCTATTTCTTAAAAAACTGATAAGGAGCACGAACGATAGTATCTTTTATATCCATCAAAAATATTGGGGAAATAGGCTTTAAATAATACTCCCCTAAATTCTTTAACCTGCAGAGGTGAATCATTATAATAGTAAACCCAACAATGATCCCAAAAAAACCAAAAATGGATGAAAGAATAATAAAGAAAAATCGAGTAATTCTTAAAGATGCTGTCATTATGATATGTGGTACTACAAAAGATGATATGGCAGATATAGAAACTACAATAATTAGAACACTGCTTGTAAAACCAGCCTCTACTGCCGCGGTACCAATTACTATTCCCCCAACTATGCCAATTGTTTGTCCAATTTTAGAAGGCAGTCTCGCTCCTGCTTCTCTTAACAATTCAATAATACATTCAATAATTAATGCCTCAATTACTGGATTAAATGGTACTTTACTTCTTGATTGAATATACTCATGAAGTAATTTAACAGGGATAATCTCATAATGAAACATTGACACTGCTACATAAAAAGCGGAAGCGAATAATGTTATAAATAGTGCAGCAAATCTTAATAACCTAGATAAAGTACCAAGTAACCACCGTTGATTATAATCATCTGGGGATTGAAAGAATTCAAAGAAATTTGTTGGGGTTGATAATGAGTAGGGACTGCCATCCATTAAACAAAGAACTCTACCCTCAAATAACTTAGATGCCGAGACATCTGGTCTCTCCGTCGTAAAATACTGCGGAAAAACAGATAACGGCTTCTTGTCTAAATACTGTATCACTTGATTTAAGTCATTAACTCCTTTTATATCAATGTTTTTGATCTTTTCTTGCAATCCTTTAACTAATATAGGAGAAGTGATCCCCTCAATATATAACAAATACATTTTCGTTTGTGTGATGGTACCTATGTTATAACTAAGAACTTTTAAACAGTCTGATTTAACCCTTCTCCTAATCATAGACAAGTTAGTTCCAATATCTTCTATAAAGGCTTCTTTCGATCCTACAATTACTGTTTCAATTTCTGCTGGAGTGACACTTCTTGTTTTAGGAACATAAATATCCACTACATACGCAAGTGAATTTTGGTATATTATTAATGCTTTTCCTTCAAGTACTCCCTTAACCATTAAATTAATATCTTCTTCTTGTTGATATTGTTTTCTTCTTAATATAATTTTTACTTCCTCTTCATTTGTATTTGAAAAAGGTTGTAAAATGTTATTTTTCAACTCTTCTTCCCCTACTAGATGACCAAAATATAATACCTCAATTTTCAACTCTGGAAATGTCCTAATTACTAAGTCATCACAATAATCTAATCGATCTTTGACATGTACAGACAAGTTTTTATTTATGTACATAATATCCTCTCAAAATGTTAGTTTACAGTTAGTATTACAAAATTATGGTATGTTATTCATAATTATTTATGTTGGTTATAGTAAACATGTTATTACAAAGATTGACCAAATAATCTTTTGTTAATTGTAAAACAAAAAAGACAAGTTATTTAACCTGTCTCTCAATAAGCACTAAGAATAAAATATATACCTTTTGTTAACAACATTGAGTAAACTTATTCATAATACTATAATAGGGTTTTCAATATTTCATTTTCCAATGTTATCTCGACCCTCCGCTTTACCACTATTTGTGGTACGGTTCCCCCCGATTAATCCGAAACGCCCGATAGATCTGCTCCACTAAAACCAAGCGCATCAATTGGTGCGGGAAGGTCATTTTTGAGAATGATAGTTTTTCGTCTGATCGCTGCAATACCTGCTGGCTCAAGCCGAGTGAGCCGCCGATGACGAAGGCAATTTTGCTTTTGCCGTAGGTGGCTAGTTTGTCTAGTGTGTCGGCCAGTTCTTCGGACGATTTTTGCTTTCCTTCAATTGCCAAGGCGATGATGTATGTATCGGGGTGGAGCTTGGCTAGGATGCGTTCCCCTTCTTTCTCCTTTACTTGCAGCATTTCACTTTCACTTAAAATTTCTGGCGCTTTTTCATCGGCTACTTCGATGATTTCAACCTTTGCGTAAGCTGACATTCTTTTCAAGTATTCGTCAATTCCTTGCTTTAAATATTTTTCTTTTAGTTTTCCTACGGTAATGATTGAGATATTCACAGCTAATCCTCACTTTACGAACAAGATATCCACATTGTTTATCCACATATCCACATTTTCTATCCACATCTTGTATGAGATCACTCGTTCGCCACCATATATACAGCATGCTTTTGACAATATTCACAGGTTGTTGATAACTTTTCATCGTCAATTTTATTCAAAATTGGAAACGTCTCAAAGTCGTCTACAATCGTATCTATCGCGATTTCTACGTGTTCTTCACAGCAATATATCATCGGATTTATTCTCCATTCTAATAAAAATAATATTTTAAATTGTGGATAAATTGTTATCCAACATTTATCCACAAATATTTTACCATTTTTTTCGTCCCTTGTTTCTGATAAAACCAAAATCACGATTTATCCCCACTTGTTAAAAAAGACTTTGTTGGGCTTAATTCGTGGGAAACGAAGGTCTTACACTTCTTGCAGTTATACCAAAATCAACTCTGATATACATAATAAGGATTTAACAATAGCAAGCTTCGTCCTTTGACAAGAAAAAAAGCAGGGTTGCCCCTGCTTTTATCGTAACCAATCTTGATAATTATAATGTGTTTCCAGCGAGCTTCATGGTCGTTTCTTGAAGCTTTCCATCGCGGTAAAATTTAATTTCTAACGTATCTCCCACGTTCTTCTGCGTATAAAGGTGCTTCCTTAAATCGATTGTATCCTTAATTTCTTCCCCATCCATTTCGACGATTACATCGAGCTCTTTTAAACCTGCTTGAGCTGCTGGAGAATTTGGTTCAACTCGCATCACTGCTACACCATTTGTTACATCATTCGGGAGCTTTAATGCTTCCTTTTGATAGTAAGATGGGATTTCGTTGACGGATTGGAGTTCAATCCCCATATATGGCCGATTTACTTGCCCGTGTTTCTCTAAATCATCAATGATTGGAATGGCATAATTAATCGGAATCGCTAGACCAATGCCTTCAACGGCACTTTCGGCAATTTTCATTGAATTGATGCCAATGACTTGACCGGCGATATTGATAAGAGCGCCACCGCTGTTACCTGGATTAATCGCAGCATCCGTTTGCAATACTTCTGCCTGCCAGTCGACAATCCCATCCTGATTGATATCAACGGGAATCGCTCTCTCTAAACCGGAAATGATTCCTTGTGTGACAGAACCGGAAAAGATGGCACCTAACGGATTGCCAATTGCAATAACAGGCTCACCTGTGCGCAAGGAGTCTGAATCACCGAACTCGGCAATGGTCTCAATCTCGCTGCCATCGACCTCTAATACAGCTAAGTCGGTCCACACATCACTACCTCTTAGCGTTGCCGGGATTTTAGTCCCGTCATTTAAGGAAATCTCCAAAGAGGAGGCACCCTCAATGACATGATGGTTTGTAACAACGTAGGCTTTACCATTTTCCTTTTTGTAAATAACCCCTGAACCTGTTCCGGCTTCTTGTCCGTCTGACGTATTGCCATGCCAAAAGCTTGTTTGCTGGATGTTCGAAATTCCGACTACCGCATCTGCTGCCTTATCAACCGCTTTCGTAATATCGCTCTCCACGTTCACAGCAACATTCTGTGTTTCAATCGCACTTTTCTCCTCTCCACCAGTCTGCTGAGATGGTGACACATCGTAAGGGAGAGCATGATAATCCACCAATTTTGGAAAGGCTAGAATGACGAGTAATCCCCCGAGTACAACACCTAATAGACTCGCTAAAAAGTAGCCCCCTTTGTTTCCTTTCTGCTTTTTATAACGACTTTCATAATCTTGGTCGTAATAACCCATATTCTTCACCATTCCTTTCATAAGAACGATCGCTAAAAGTTATTCTTCCTATATATACCTAATTATAATCTTACAAGAACAAAAAACTAATCATAAGCATTTAAATTCCTCTCCCTTTTAAATTTGTTCATAAATTAGCCGCAATTTAATGCATGCTTCATACTGAACGGAGGGAACCTGTTGTTACTGACCGTACAAAATCGCATGTTTGCTGGCAAAAGACTAACCGCATGCTAATCAACAAAAAAAGCGTGGAGAGCTCCACACTTTTTAGACGGCCGTTAATGCTGTCGGTATTTTCGGGTCTGTATCAAACAATTCAACTTGCTCTCCAACAATAATTCCTTGACTTTGCAATGTCTGAGTGACGGACATTTTTGCTAAGTCCTTCATGTTGTTATCCAAGCTTAAATGGGCCAAATAAATTCTCTTTGTTTGATCACCAATCACATCGCTCATGGCAATCGCTGCATCCTCGTTTGATACATGGCCGACATCGCTTAAAATTCTGCGTTTAATATTCCATGGATAGCGTCCCATCCGCAGCATTTGCACGTCATGATTGCTCTCAAAGACAAACATATCGGCATTTGCAATAATTCCTTTCATCCGGTCACTCACATAGCCTGTATCGGTCACAAGGACAAGCTTTTTCCCTGCATGATGGAAAATATAAAACATCGGCTCGGCCGCATCATGAGAGACACCGAATGATTCAATATCAAGAGAACCAAAGCTTTTTACTGATTCCATGTCAAAAGTAAACTTTTGTTCTGTAGGAATCTCACCAATAAGGCCATTCATTGCATTCCACGTTTTTTCATTGGCATATATGGGTAACTTATACTTCCGTGCTACTACTCCTACCCCTTTAATATGATCACTATGCTCATGGGTAACAAGCAAACCTGAAAGCTTGTCCATATCACGGCCAATATGGGCAAACAATGCTTCCATTTGCTTGCCGCTTAGTCCAGCATCTACTAAGAAGGAATGCTCCTCTGTTTCTACATAAACCGCATTTCCTGTACTCCCACTGGCGAGTACACTAAACCGCATCCCCATTTTTTCCTCACTCCACTATTTTTTGGTCTTCATTGTCTAATTGAATAATATTTCCTTCAAAAAACGCATCGACAAATACATCTTCCTCTTCATCCAGAACTACGCGCCAGACAGGCGTTAACACTTGTGACGACGTTAAATGTACCAGCGTATAATAACCGAGCTCAACCTTCGTGATTTTGCTGCCAAATGGCAATCTTCCATTCTCGTACAACGTTTCAATCGCTTTAATTGGTTGATGAATGTTTTCCTCTTCTGACAACTCCTCGACATCCTCGAGCAACGTTTGTCGATAGCCGGTAATTCTATTCTCCTTGTCCAGATAAAAAGTTAACTCCCCGCTTACGTTCTTATACAGCTGCTTGCCGTCAATTTGCTGATAATACGTAATCGTTTGCTCCGCCTCATTGACTTTCCAAAAACGATATTGCTCCCCTTGGAACACATGGTTCTTTAACAGCGGTGCTAGTTCTTCTAAATTGAATTCGTCTTTAATTGGGAATGGCTCCTTCAATTCCGATTCAATCGTCGTCTCATTCTTAATCGTGATCGACTGTCCTTGTAAAATCGTATTCGTCAATTCCATCAATTCATCTTTAGAAAATTTCTTTGGTGTTGCGCTAATAAGAGCATTCTTCTTTACATTCTTCGGCAACTCAGCATATTCAATTTCTTCCGTCTTCAATTTATTCTCAAAGGAAGTCTCCGACACATAATCATATTGGCTCGAGTCATACTTTTTATAAAATTCGTTCAACAAATAAATATTAAGAATGAGGAAGGTGACAATAAAGATTGTTTTAATTTTGCTCCAATCCATTTCCGTTCCCTCCCTCAGGTCCATTATCTACTTTCAGCCATTGATCCTGATATTTATAGTACCAAATAGGCTCTAAATGAATCACTGGATCTCTTGAGGATCTGGTCATCTCGTAGCCAATGACAAGATCTTGAATAAACTCAGGCTCAATATCTTTCCGCTCTTTGAGCTTTTGCAATATATCGACTCCAGAATCGAGCCTTTTCTCTGTTGATTCTACACGTCGATTCATTTGAAAATTGTTCCGCTCGTATCTATGAATCGCTGTTCGTCCCCATATTTGCAGGATTTCTGACATGCCACTATTATTGAAAATCGGGTAGCCTGAAGCTTCATACAATCGGAATAAGACCGTCTGCTCCAATTGATCAATATCGACAAAATAGTAATTATCTGTCCATCCTCCATGGCCATTGACGAAATCAATACTGTTCTGCAATAAAGTACTTACCCTTACGGAAATATCCTTTTCTTGAGTAGGATTGACATACCTTAATATATTTGTCTCAAAATTAACGCTTAGCAATGTAGTTGAATCCTTAAATTCCTCTCCATAACCTGTACCGTTGCGCTGGACAAAGCTTGGGCTTCTAAACAGAGCATCTCTGAATTCAGTTCCTTTAATCGTTTCGATTAAGTAACTATGTGCTGACAGGGTCTTCTCATTAGTAGGAACCAATAATTTTTTAGTATCGCCTAACGTCTCTAGCGAATATTTTTCAAAGTTGTGATTAGAATCTGCTTCTTGGTAAAAATCCTCGCTAAAGTTCGTCACAAAAGAAGACTTTACTCGAGAGCGGTATACTTTCTTCTCATCCAATGAGACGAAATATACATATCCGCTGTCTTTCATCACATTTTTCATCTCAATGATGATTTGATCGAAGTGAATCCCAGACATATCCTCGTCCTGTATACCTAAAATATTTTTATAAATTTCCATTGGAACGGAGCTTGGAAACGAGATTTGAGCACGACCATTTTCATGGAGAAAATCTGTTAAGTCTTCTTCTTGGATTGTCACCTGTTCAAAATGGCGGTAATTCCAAGTGCTAAGTTCCTTTATAATTCGATCGATTTCTCCTGGATATACAGTTCCATAATGTTCATCATCGATATGATAAAACACGCGATCGGCCTTTATAATTTGCCTAACTTCCTTAGGAGAACTTATTAAGACACCCGGCGTAATTTTATTTTCGTCAAGGGACTCATAGTTTGGTTGATACGTCCAAATACTCCATGTTAAAAATACACTTAACAACACAAGAATGGTTAAGATGATCGATTTTATATTTTCATATGTCATGCCCAATCATCCTCTTCCGTCTGAACATATGGAAGACTAAAAGAAACAGTCGTTCCCTTACCTTCCACACTGGTTGCCCATATCTTCCCACCATGGGCCTCCACCATCTCTTTCACAATCGCAAGGCCAAGCCCGGTTCCGCCAAGCTTTCTTGTTCTTGCCTTATCAACTCGATAAAAACGTTCAAATATTTTCTCTAAATTATCTTTCGGGATTCCTACCCCTTGGTCAGAAACACTAATGACAATTTGATCAATTTCTTCCTCCATCTTAAAGGTTATTTTTCCACCTTCAGGAGAATACTTCATCGCATTTGAAATAATATTATCCATCACTTGCGTGAGCTTATCTGGATCGATTTCTACAAAAGTCGGCTGATCCAGTAATTGCCGTTCAAAACTAACATTATGCTCTTTTGTAAGCTCGAATCGGTCGATAATGCGATGATAAAAATCTACAAAATTGACCCATTCTGTCGTTAATTCATAATCTTTACTATCCATTTTTGATAGCTGCAGCAAAGCATTAACAAGACGGATCATTCGCTCTGTTTCATTTTGAGTAACGTCTAAAAACTGTGGAGCAATCTCTTTATCCTTCCATGCCCCCTCCGCTAATGCTTCTAAGTAGCTTCTCATCGTCGTCAACGGCGTTCTTAATTCATGGGAAACATTGGCGACAAATTCTCGACGCTCCATATCAATCTTTTCTTGCTCTGTAATATCATGAAGTACAGCGATGAGACCATTTACAAAACCTGTCTCTTTTTGAATTACACTAAAATTAGCCCGCAAAATATAGGGCTTTTTCTCCGTGCTATAGTTTAAAATGACAGATTCCCTTTCCATCATTAAGTCCTCTAGTGTATACTCTTCTTCAATTCCAAGCAAAGAAATAATGGAGGTCGATAAAATTGTTTCACGTGAAACATTCAGCATTTTGGCAGCAGGTTCATTGATGAGAATAACACGCCCTTTGCGATCGGTCGCAATCACTCCATCCGTCATGTAAGACAGAACGGATGAAAGCTTTCGCCTTTCCCCCTCTGTCGTGGCTTGGGCCTCTTGCAGTTTTTTTGTAAGGTTATTAAAGGTCATCGCTAATTCACCAATTTCATCATAGCCATATACCTTAACCTTTCGTGAGAAATTTCCCTTTGACATCGCTATCGCTTGTTTTCTCATATCCGTAATCGGTCTTGTAATCGTTCGCGCCAGTAAAACGACTAATATAGCCGTAATCGCAAGGGATATGGCGGTTCCAGACGCGAAAATGCTATTAATTGTCCGCATTTGCGAGTACACATTTTCAACATTCGCTACCAAATGAATGGCACCAATTACCTCATCCTCCACTTTAATCGGATCAACTAAAATCCATATTCGATTGCCTGATTGGCGGTCAATCATTGTTCGATGATCACCATCATCATCGGAGAACGCAATGACACGCCAAATCATTCGATCCGTGGAGCGTTGTCCCACTATCCCTTGTTTATACCGATCGGAGGTGCCGATAATTTTCAACGAAGTCCCCTCAATCACACGAACCTCAGAAATATCAGCAGTATTATTAAAATCTCGCAAAATATTGCGAACATCCTCTTCTAAAGTAGGGCCATTTGCCTCAGGATTTCTTTCCTTCGTCATTTCCTCGCCGACATAATAAGAGAGCAAGTCCACCCGTTCACGGATAGACGTTTCAAAGTTTTGCAATAATGTCTCCTCTAACTGACGAACAAAATAGGCGCCAATAATTTGCATCGCAATTAAAATTAACAATACGTAAATCAACACAAGCTTTAAATGAATAGAACGAAAAAAACCAACCTTTTTCATCGCTGGGATTACTCCTGTTCAGGATTTCTTAAGTAGTACCCTACCCCTCTTCTTGTCACGATCCAAGTGGGATGACTAGGATTATCCTCAATCTTCTCCCGGAGGCGTCGAATCGTTACATCAACCGTTCTAACATCTCCGTAATAGTCATAACCCCATACGGTTTGAAGCAAATGTTCCCTCGTCATTACTTGTCCAATATGCTTCGCTAAATAATGAAGCAGTTCAAACTCCCGATGCGTTAATTCGATTTTCTCTCCACGTTTTGAAACGATATAAGCATCAGGGTGAATGATTAATGAACCAACCGTAATTTCATTTGAATCATCTTCCTCTGCCTGTGAAGCTGTATGCTGGTGCCTTCTTAAATTCGCTTTCACCCTCGCAATCAGCTCTCTTGAACTGAACGGCTTTGTCACATAATCATCCGCTCCCAGTTCCAGTCCTAATACTTTATCAATTTCGGAGTCCTTCGCCGTTAACATAATAATGGGCATTTCGTACTTTTTCCGAACTTCCCTGCACACTTCCATTCCATCTCGCTGCGGCAGCATAATATCAAGCAGAATGAGATCAGGCTTAACCTCCTCGACCATTTCCAGTGCTTTGTTTCCGTCGTAAGCACAATACACATCATAGCCTTCCTTCTTCAAGTTAAATTGAAGAATATCAGCAATTGGTTTTTCATCATCGACAACTAATATTTTTTTATCCATCTCTGTTCTCCTTTAAGAATAAGATCGAATTGAATTTCATTCAAAACTATGGTTCATTGTAAATTTGACAAAATATGTTCTTTCATTACTTTATCATTTTATCAAAGTGAATTCATCTATTTGTATAATTGAAATCCTTTCTCTAAGAAAAGTTCAAGCAAATCCCGTCTATCTTTAAGAAGATTTTATGATGATGTTTTTTGACCCATTTTCTGTCTGATTCCATGAAATCTCGTTTACTCCGACCGCTTCATAGAAGCAGAACATAATTAAAAAGTTCGTGTACCTTCGTTTCATACAGAATGAGCCAAGATCGTTTGTTCAACTTAATAAAAGAAATTCGCTGAACACAGCGAATCAAGATTGACCTCTTCTCAAAAAATGCGAGGCTTTCAAAGCTAAAAGAACGAGTCTCTAGCGATTCTAGAGACTCGTTTTCAATCATTATTTTAAATAGTTCAACGGGTTTTCCAAGTTCCCGTTTTTATATATTTCAAAGTGTAAATGTACTCCCGTTGAATTCCCGGTCGAGCCCATAACCCCTATTTTCATGCCTTTACTCACTGTTTGCCCTACCTTCACATCGATGGAAGAAAGATGAGCATACACGGTTTCAAAGCCGTTTTGATGGTTAATGACAACCTTGTTTCCATAACCGCCAGACCAACCAGCCGATTGGACAATCCCATTGTCTGATGCCTTTATCGTCCGGTCACTCGGCCTTGCAATGTCAATTCCCTTATGAAGCTTTCCCCATCTTTGCCCTTGCTTACTTGAAATATAGCCGCCAACTGCCGGCCAAGCAAATGAGCCATCGCCCCGTGAAGGAATGACCTTTGTTCCTTTAATAGCAACGTGGGACATAGGTTCTTGCAAAATGTTTTCATCGATAACGACTTTTTGCGTTTGCTTTCCATTTTGTTCAGAAACCTTGTAGGTAACTTCCCTTAAGCCATCCTTACCCTCTTGCTTTACCTTCGTGTCACCTTTATACATTGATGAATCTTCGATAACTTCCTTTTCAAAGGGGATTGTTTCCTTCTGGAAGACTTCTTTTTCAACAATTACTTCTACTAAAGGTTGTAAAAACGTCACATTCAATTCTTGGTCAATTTTCAACAAGGAATCTTCCGTCAAACCTGGGTTCAGTTTGATCAATTGCTCGAGGGTCATGTCATGGTCATTTGCAATTTGACCAAGAACATCCCCTTCTTTTACTTTATATTTTTTCTCCTCAAGCGTCCCTTTTGTTAAATAGTTAACCGCATCATCAACACTTAATATTTGCTTAGGAGATACTTTATTTTGTGATAATGTCATTTCTTTTGAAAACCGAACATCTACTACTCGTGTCTCCCCCTCCTTTAACGGAGGCAAAGACTCTTTCTCATTCATTATTTGTTGTGCTTGTTGCCATTCTTCTTCGCTCACATATTTCAGCTTCAGCGCCTTCATTACTTGATTCGCCGCTGCTTCATCCTTCACATATACAGGAACCTTTTCATCAATCAAAATCTCCGTTGCCACTGCTTCGATTGATAATAATTTCTCTAGCTTTTCTGCTACGACTTTATCATCCTGATTTGAGACAGATTCAAAAACTTGTTCTGGAACATATGTAAGCTTTGGTCCTACCGCAAGAGGAAGCTGATTGCTGAAATCATCCTTTGTCTTTTCAACCTTAGCTTCAACGACATTCTCAACAATTTCCTTATCGGAA
Organism: Bacillus methanolicus; assembly: GCF_008764295.1. Taxonomy (GTDB): domain Bacteria; phylum Bacillota; class Bacilli; order Bacillales; family Cytobacillaceae; genus Robertmurraya; species Robertmurraya methanolica_A. The sequence continues at coordinate 14,124 of NZ_VTQX01000043.1, forward strand.
ACGGTGCCGACAAATTGATCGTCGACATAAACATAGTAAACAGTTTTAAAGGCAAGGTCAGCAAAAGCATGTACCCCTACTCCTAATGTTAAAGTTGCCAATGCAACTGTTGTTATTGCTGCTTTATTAAGTCCTCTAGTTGTATTGCTCGCTAGTTTGGACAGATGTTTAAAACGGTTATTCATTTTTAATCCTCCTAGACTACCGAAACAACCCTAGTATCGCTTTTTGCATTAGGCAAGACGGATCATCCAATCGCGCTTTTTTGCCTTCTTAACTTTACCATAATTCGATATTTAGAGATTATTAGTCTCAAGAATGTAACAAAAATGTATAATAGCTAACAATATACAACAAATAATGTAAATAATTACTATTTACTTAAGGACAAGATCCCCAATGAAATGGCGAAATATAGGGATTTTTCTCTATCCCCCATTCAACACTAGTAAAATGGGATGATTTGGATAAAAAGTAGGGATATTACTAATTTTTTTACTTTCATGTTTCAATCATGTAACAACATAACCATCTTTCAAAAAATGTATGCAACTGCGGATAAATTGTCTAGTCGGATCACAAAAAAACTGTTCTTCATGCTCCTAGAGCTTAAAGAACAGCTTTCTTCACATATAATTAATTTTGGCGCCAAGGATTTAAGACCACATTCGTTTGCGAACGATCAGGGCCTACTGAGAAAATTGATAACGGGATTCCCGTTAACTGTGATACTCTTTCTAGATAATGACGGGCATTAGCAGGAAGCTCATCTAATGACTTACAACCTGTAATATCTTCTGTCCAGCCTGGCAGTTCCTCATAGACAGGCTCACACTCAGCTAATACCTTTAAGCTTGCAGGGAATTGATCGATCACTTCGCCTTTATAACGATAAGCAACACAAATCTTCAATGTTTCAATTCCTGTTAAAACATCGATTGAATTAAGAGATAAATCCGTAATTCCACTAACTCGGCGGGCATGACGGACAACTACACTATCAAACCAACCTACTCGACGCGCTCTTCCAGTCGTTGTCCCGTACTCACGGCCAACTTCACGAATTTGCTGACCAATTTCATTTTCCAACTCTGTTGGGAATGGTCCATCGCCTACACGAGTTGTATAAGCTTTAGAAACACCGACGACATGCTTAATTTTAGTTGGGCCAACCCCAGAGCCTATCGTTACTCCTCCTGCAACAGGGTTTGAGGAAGTAACAAATGGATATGTCCCTTGGTCAATATCAAGCATGACACCTTGTGCACCTTCAAATAACACACGGCGCCCTTCATCTAATGCATCGTTTAACACAACAGATGTATCGACTACATAATGCTTAATTTGTTGGCCGTATTCATAGTATTCATTCAAAATATCTTCTAATTGAAAACCTTCTGTTTCATATATTCTTTCTAATAAGCGATTCTTTTCTTTCAAATTACGAACAAGCTTTTCTTCAAACACTTCTCTATCTAAAAGATCGGCGATACGAATTCCAATTCGGGCTGCTTTATCCATATAAGCAGGGCCGATTCCTTTTTTCGTTGTTCCAATTTTGTTAGCACCTTTACTTTCTTCTTCAACTTCATCAAGTTTTAAGTGATAAGGGAGAATAACATGGGCGCGATTGCTAATGCGTAAATTATCTGTCGTTACCCCTCTATCGTGCAAATATGCAAGTTCTTTTACTAACGCTTTTGGATCGACCACCATTCCGTTTCCAATTACGCTAATCTTATCTTTATAAAAAATCCCTGAAGGAATTAAGTGTAATTTGTATGTTTCTCCATCGAAACGAATCGTATGCCCAGCATTATTACCGCCTTGGTAACGCGCAATAACCTCAGCATTTTCTGAAAGGAAATCAGTAATTTTTCCTTTTCCCTCGTCTCCCCACTGTGTTCCTACAACTACTACTGATGACATTAAAGAAGCACCTCCATAAGGTAAACAAACTTTTTATTTTCCTTTTCAAACACACCTAGTGTACCAATATTCCCCTCCAAAAGTCAATGAAACACGAACATTTTTTAAATATAATTACTAATTTGTTCGTAAAACATCGATAAAATGGATGATTTCGTTGATAATATTCCCTAAAAAATAGTACCGTATAAGAGCCGTTTCAAAACATCATTTCATTATTTATTTCGATCTTTTTCTTCAATTGGCAAAAACAATCGTGTTTTAACACCTCTTCAAAAGCCATTTAAACTCATTTATTCCTACCAATGATTGTATCAAAACAGCTTTCCTCTGCCATACCAATAGACAAATCTCTTCAAACAGGGATTTTTTTAAATTAATCGCACTTTCTTGTGTTCGACAATGACACAAAAAATAAAGCAAGGACTTCCCTAAAACAAAAAAAGACTAGCTCATCGCTAATCTCTTCTTATGCACCAGAAGGCACAGCAGCGTCATCAAACCGCCGCTCTAAATTGACAAACTTGTTATACTCTTTCACAAAAGCGAGTGAAACTGTCCCAGTCGGACCATTCCGCTGCTTTGCAATAATAATTTCAATGATGTTCTTATTCTCAGACTCTTTATCATAATAATCATCACGATATAAGAATGCGACAATATCAGCATCCTGCTCAATGCTTCCTGATTCACGAATATCGGACATCATAGGGCGTTTATCCTGTCTCTGTTCCACTCCACGGGAAAGCTGAGATAATGCGATAACTGGAACTTCCAGCTCACGGGCAAGCTGTTTTAAAGAACGGGAAATCTCAGAAACCTCCTGTTGACGATTTTCCCCAGAACGGCCACTCCCTAAAATGAGCTGTAAATAATCAATTAAGATCATGCCAATTCCATGCTCTTGCTTTAAACGGCGGCACTTCGAACGAATGTCCTGAACACGCACACCCGGCGTATCATCAATATAGATTCCCGCATTAGACAAGCTGCCCATTGCCATTGTGAGCTTGCCCCAGTCCTCATCTGTTAAGGAGCCCGTTCTCAACCTTTGGGCATCAATATTTCCTTCTGCACAGAGCATCCGCATCACGAGCTGCTCCGCTCCCATCTCCAAGCTAAAAATAGCTACATTTTCCCCTGTTTTGGTTGCCACATTTTGGGCGATATTAAGAGCAAATGCTGTCTTTCCCACGGATGGACGGGCTCCGACAATGATTAAATCATTACGCTGGAAGCCGGCAGTCATTTGATCAAGTTCAGCAAAACCAGTCGCAATCCCTGTAATATCCCCGACGCGATTATGCATTAATTCAATATTGTCATAGGTTCGTACTAGAACATCTTTAATATTATGAAAGGCCCCAGCATTTTTTCGGCCCGATACTTCCATAATTTTTTTCTCAGCTTCAACGAGAAGAGTCTCCACTTCATCCTCCCGCTGATAACCGTCTGTAGCAATATCAGTAGCTGTCCGAATCAATCTTCTTAATAATGACTTCTCCTCCACGATCTTAGCATAGAACTCAATATTGGCAGCTGTTGGCACAGATCCAGCCAATTCACTTAAATAGCCAACTCCACCAACATCCTCGAGTAGCTTTGCTGCAGCGAGTTCTTCAGATACGGTTACTAAATCGACTGCTTTCCCTGCATCATTCAGCGTTAGCATCACATTAAAAATCTTTTGGTGTGCTGCACGGTAGAAATCCTCTGGGATTAAAATCTCCGTTGCTAGAGTTAGAGAAGAAGGTTCTAAGAAAATAGCCCCTAAGACAGCCTGCTCAGCTTCAATATTTTGTGGGGGGAGTCGATCTGCAAATAAATCACTCATGCTAGGAAAAACCTCCTTTTACAGATGACAAAAATCAAATGTACTCAATCATCACTAAACACTTGTCTATCTTTTTGGCGATGAACACAATCTATATCATTATTGTTATTGCGATTCTATTGTACGTCAAGCATGATTAACCCATCATAAAAATGTGATCAGCTTATAACCGATCACATTTCTATCCTTCATTTTATCATGTTTTCATATAAATAGTACTTCCAATATTAGCTTATCCTGCGTTTCGAAATTATTTTACTTCCTTCACATGTACGTTCAAAGTTGCTGTTACTTCGGAGTGCAATTTCACTGGCACCTTTGTGTATCCTAAAGCGCGAATGGCATCATCCAGCTCAATTTTCCGCTTATCCACTTTAATTCCGTGTGCCTTTTGGAGACTTTCCGCAATTTGCTTGCTTGTAATAGAGCCAAACAAACGTCCACCTTCTCCAGCTTTTGCGCTTAGCTCCACCGTTAGTTTTTCCATTTCTTCTTTCAGCTTTTTAGCTTCAGCAAGTTCCTCTGCTGCTGCCTTCTCTTCCTTCTTCTTTTGAGCATTAAGAGTGCTAATATTCGCTTGATTCGCCTCAATGGCTAAACCTTGCTTTATTAAAAAGTTATGTGCATATCCATCAGCAACGTTCTTGACTTCACCTTTTTTGCCTTTTCCTTTAACATCTTTTAAAAATATCACTTTCATTCTTTCTTTCTCCCTTCTAGATATTCATCTATTGCATCCAATAATTGCTGTTCCGCTTCCTCTATTTCAATTTCTAGAAGCTGGGTAGCGGCATTCGTTAAATGACCACCGCCTCCTAAATTCTCCATGATAACCTGAACATTGACATCACCTAAAGAACGGGCACTGATCCCGACCATGTCATCATTACGTTTTGAGACCACAAAGGAAGCAAGTACTCCTTCCATCGTCAGCAATGTATCTGCGGTTTGAGCAATTAACACTTGATCTAGAACTTGTTCCGCCCCTGCCTTGGCAATGGCAATTCCTTCTTTATAGAAATACACCGTTTCAATCAGCTTTGCCCGTTTTAAATACGTATCCACATCTTCCTTTAAAAACTTCTGCACAAGTACAGTGTCTGCCCCCTGTCCTCTTAAATAAGAGGCAGCGTCGAAGGTTCTCGCACCTGTTCGGAGCGTAAAGCTTTTCGTATCGACAATTATTCCTGCTAAAAGTGCTGTCGCTTCAAGCATATCAATTTTGCCACGCTTCGGTTGATATTGCAGCAATTCCGTCACTAATTCTGCTGTTGAGGAAGCATACGGCTCCATATAAACGAGCAGTGGGTTTTCAATAAACTCTTCCCCGCGACGATGATGATCAATGACCACAACATGATCCATTTTATTGATTAATCTTTCTTCAATCACCAATGAAGGCTTATGGGTATCAACTACAACTAAGAGCGTATCCTCTGTCGCGATCTCCAACGCTTGCTCAGGAGTGATAAAGCGATCAAAGAGCTCCTCGTGCTTTTGAATCTCCTCCATTAGCCGTCGTACCCCTGTATCAATCTCATGGGTATTAATGACAATATACCCTTCACATTGGTTCATTTGGGCAATTTTATGAATTCCGATGGCAGCCCCAACTGCATCCATATCAGGGTTTTTATGGCCCATAATAATAACTTTATCACTATCAATAATTAAATCCTTTAGAGCGTGTGAAATAACACGAGCACGCACCCTTGTTCGCTTCTCAACAGGGTTCGTTTTCCCTCCAAAGAATTTCACTTTCCCGTTCGTTTGCTTGATCGCAACTTGGTCGCCACCGCGTCCAAGAGCTAAATCCAAGCTAGATTGGGCTAGTTCGCCAAGCTCTGGCAAAGAAGGGACTCCCGCCCCCACCCCAATGCTTAATGTAAGTGGGATATTTTGCTTTGTTGTTATTTCTCGAACCTCATCAAGGATGGAGAATTTCCCTTTTTCTAATGAGTGCAAGATTTGTTCGTTAAACACACCGATGAAGCGTTCAGATGAAACCCTTTTTAAAAAGACACCATTATCTTGAGCCCATTTGTTCAAAATGGATGTAACGAGACTATTTAAACTGCTTCTCGTCTGATCGTCCATTCCTTGTGTGATGTCATCGTAATTATCCAAAAATATGATTGCGATGACTGTTCTTTCATCCTCATACATTTTCTCTACTTCTATTTGTTCTGTTATATCAAAGAAATAGAGCAATCTTTCCTCTGAGCGATGAATCACTCTAAATTTACGATTCATAATCGTAATGACTTCCATTTCCACTTCCTGCTTAATGAGCGGGATTAAGGAATCCCCTACGTCGTAGAGAGATCTGCCCACTAACGTTTCCTCTTCAAAGCAAGATGCTAAAAATGGATTGGCCCATTCTACATAATAATCATCATTAAACAGCATAATTCCAATTGGCATTTCCATCAGCGCTTCTTCACCGACTTTTTTCAGTCGATAAGAGAGAGTAGCAATATACTTTTCTGTATCCTTCCGTTGTTGATAATCAACGATAAACAGATAGTAGAAAGGAATAACAGAAAGGACAAATCCAATGAGACTAATGATCCAATTATAGAACGCAAGTATCACTAGAAATACCAAGGTTATAGCCATTAATGCATATATAGGATAGCGAATAGACCTTTTTTCCAAATAAGAAGGCATTTTTTCAGCTCCCACATTTCTATACATCTAATTTCGTTTATTTTTTTACCTCTAATCGTTTCCTCAAATCAAAACCTAAGTCAATTATACCTAATATCCTTACAATATAAAGAACTATAGGGAAAATGAATGTGAAAACTGTCACTAAAATGGGAATAATCTTCGGCATTTCTTTCACATAAGAAAGATAATAAATAAATGAAAGTCCCTGCAGCACCATAAAGAGCTGAAGAATAAACGATAAATTCATCGTAGCCGTATACAGGAAGGTTCCCTGCTCCGGATTTAATAGAATTGATATGATTAGCACGAGTAGATAATACCACAGAAGGCTTTTTGGCAATCGTAGCTCTCGAAATGACTTCCACTTTGGAACGGTCATTCCAAATCGCTTTGCAATCGGAAAAGAAAGCAATTCAATGATAAAAACCGTAAAAAAGGAAAGCATGACGAATATACTTGGAACTAACACTTTTAGCATTTCAACGCTTGTTTCAAACTGTTCGACCATTCGCGGATCTGGTGCTTGTCCAAACGCCTCCAGCATATTCATAGCCTGAGAAATGGACTGCTCAAAGATTTGCATCGTTTCTTGAATGACGTCCATTTCCAAGAAAACAACCGAAATGACATATTGAATCACCAGCGTCATTAAAAATGTCATCGAACCTGCAATAAACCCTGCCACCCTGCTTTTCTTTTCCCTAATAAAGTCCCCAATTACAATCCCTGTTAACCCATAGGATAAAGCTAATGGAATGGCTAGAACCGTCCCAACGATAAAGGAAATAAATATAGCTCCTAAAAGTAGGACAAGCGAGCTCTTCCGATCATTCTTCGCTGAAAACATAATGAATGGCAGTGGAATAAATAAATTTACAACTACCCCTAATACAGGTATGTATATTGTTATAAGTAATAATACGGCAAAAATCGCCAAAAACAAGGCGCCTTCCGTTAACTTATGAGCGTTTTTCACATCTCAACCTCCTGATAAGTCCTACTCCCTATTGTATCTGCCATCCATTCTATCTTCAACCAATAAGAAAAGAGGTGCCTTGAATAGCACCACATAAGCTAAGACGGTCATTTTGATAAAGGAGAAGTAAGGACTTATTACGAAAGCTTACATTTTTCATTTGAAAAGATAGTGAGAAATGTCATGACTAAGATACATCACAAACCAATAATTATTATTTATTCCTTTTCCTAAAAGTTCTATTCTTAGCCCTATTCCCACAAGCCTTCATTGAGCACCACCTTCCAGTTCCAGGTCGGGAATGATCGACAAAAACCCACTGACAATCATCCGCTGAACAAATTCTAATTCTATGCCATAAATCATCCCTTTTTATTTCATACATGAGGAGAATTAATTTGGCTAAGCCCTTTTTTCCGTTTCTATGAACGGGGTGAATTTCCTCAGACTCTTCCGAAAAATAAATTGTAAAGGTAAAATTACCTATAAGCTCGTTTAAAGTATCCATTTCATTTGGATTTTTTATTGTTTTTCTTGTTTCTTCCCTCAATTTTATAGCAAGTTCTAAATCTTGTTCAGTAACTTTTTCCTGTTCTAAAATTAAATTGTGCTCTAATAAAAATGTGTATAGATCTTCAGGACCGTTTAAAAGTTCTACCCCAGGGTCCCCCTCAAAACGCATACGTTTATCATAAGTATTTAAAAAACCTGCTATTACCTCAAGGTTTCGGTATTTATCTCCCATTTGGAACACTCCTATTGACTAATAAAAACTTGACCATTAAAATTGTTTTAACGGTCACTAACCAATAAAACAATTTTAATGGTCAGGAGGGGTTATCTTATATGGATATGGACAAAAAAATATAATTACAGCCATTTGCTGTACAGTTTATCAGGTGTACAATAATTTGGGCATTTCTTGCTTTCATTATAATTAGATAATGACCTAATTGGAAATTAAACTCTACGTGGAATTATGTCAACAACATATGTTTTGGATTTTACCATTTATTTATAATACATAGGATTGGCTCATTTCAGTGGCCAATATATTCGTTTTTTTATGTAATCTTGATTCTAAACAAGCGAATATCAATAAATGTTCAATGAGCAGACTATTAAACTACTTTTTAAATAATACGGGGAGGACGTTATATGAGTATTTCACCTTTTAATATTAAAATCTCCAATAAACAATTATTAGATTTAAAAAAACGGATAGAATTAACTAGATGGCCAGACGAAATTCCAGGTTCCCAATGGAACTATGGCATACCATTAGAGTTTATGAAGAGCATAATTGGATATTGGAAGGATCATTTTGATTGGAGAATGGTAGAGGAAAAAATGAATATGTATCCTAACTATAAGACGAATATTGATGGAATCGAACTCCATTACGTTCACGTTCGTGGAAGTGGATCTAACCCTTTACCTATTATTATCCCCCATGGTTGGCCTGGTTCATTCTACGAAATGCTGGATATCATTCCTTACTTGACAACTCCTGAAAAATTCGGCGGTGATCGCAATGAATCTTTTGATGTTGTCATTCCATCTATTCCTGGACACGGATTCTCATCATCCTCTTTAAGACCTGGCTTCGATGACCGAAAAGTGGCAGATATTTTTGTAAAATTAATGAATCTATTAGGTTACGATAAGTTTGGAGCTCATGGATATGATTTAGGAGCCAGTATTTTAGGATTAATGTGTTTAGACTATCCAGAAAAAATGATAGGATACCATACAACTTCACCTGGTAATCCTAGCCCTTACATCTCGAAAGACACTGTTTTAACAAAAGCTGAAGAAAAGTTCCTTGCATACTGTAAGCAGTGGTATAATGACGAAGCTGGGTATGCCCATATACTAGGTACAAAACCTCAAACAATAGCTTATTCTCTTAATGACTCTCCTGTAGGTTTAGCAGCTTTCATTCTCGAAAAATGGTACTTGTGGACGGATCCACCAAGTGGAAATATCTTAAATCACTTTGATAAAGATACTTTGCTGGCTAATGTTTCAATCTATTGGCTAACCGAAACCATAAATGCTTCAAACCGATATTACTATGAAGGAAAATATACGAAATGGCCAGATAAAAATGATTTTTCAACAGTCCCTTTAGGTGTCTCCTTAAATGCTACCCAATACCACGAGCGTCCGCCAAAAGAGTATGTCGAAAGATTATTCCCTAATATTGTTTATTGGAAAGATTTAAATGTTGGTGGACATTTTGTTGCAACCGAAGAACCTGAATTAGTTGCTAAAAGCATACGTTGTTTTTTTAATAAGGTTAAGTATAATCTTTCATTATAAAAAGTTATCCCGGTATTTTCACTAACAGAAAATACCTTAATTTCCCCTCTTCATTCAACAACTATATTTTAGACATAAAAACACCCCAAAAGTTAAATTTCACTCTAACTTTTGGGGTACACAAATCATAAGATCACTGTGCTTTTTTTAATACCATCTAATATTATTCTCCAGTAACGTATGGAAGTAATGCCATTGTACGTGCACGCTTGATCGCAACAATATTGAACCCTTTCAAAAAAAAGCCATTTTCACATTCAGCACCCCTTGCACTCCATATTTTTAATAGTTAACTAGTATAGAAAACTACCCTCTTTTTCATATTCTCTAGTCTATATTGATAAACATCCATTTTTTGTAATTTACTTGTATATGTTTTTCAATTTAATGCAATGAATTATCAAAATATTTTGTGAAAATAATTCAGTTTTTACTCGCCCATTTACTTTATATTAACCTAGAGAATTAAAAAAAAATTCGGTATCAATTATAATAGGGTAGAATTTCTATCTAGTAGTTCAAAAGATTTTAGTGAGCCCAATAATCCTAGCAAAGTACATTCAAATTTAGAGGAGTACCTTAATGAAGTGCAAGTTGAGTTTTTTAATAGCTTCAATTCAGCACAGGAGTTTGTTAAATACGATGACGCAGAAGAGACTACTTACAGAAAAATTGTAGCACTGATTGTCTCTTCTAATGCTGGCAAAACTCAATATTTGACAGATGAGTACTTTAGAAATTGTTCAAATCCGAATTACGATCATGAAGTTCACATTAATTCAGATTCTATTATTGTTGGCCAATATTATCACTTAAGCTGTTTGAAATGCCAATATTCTTGGCACACTGGTGAACATATATCTATTAGCATGGATTACTGACCTTTTTCGCATGCAATTTACTATTCTAGATAAAGTCGTTTTACTCAACAAAAGAATGTCTTAATTTTTTGGTGTCAACAACGTTTTGAAATTCCCTCTTTTCAACGTTTCTAAATTCCTATTTATCATCGCTAAACTTATACAGGTGTGACACCGGCTTTTTGCTTCTCTCGAAGCCGATAAGAATTCCCTTTTACATTAAAAGTGGTCGCATGGTGGAGAAGTGTGACCGTCAAGTAGAATGAAACAATTTTTGCTCGTTATTTTGAAACACTTTGTTCCCCAA
>NZ_VTQX01000005.1 GCF_008764295.1 Bacillus methanolicus
AAAAACCTAAGTAACGCTCTAAGTACCATCGATCGTCTTCCGTTAACTTCTCTGAGTTCCTATGAAAGACGTAACGCATTCTTTTACACTTTTTCCGATCGTAATCATGCCAACTCTGCTGTACTCTTCTTCTCACCCCATCTAGCGCCCAATAAATATAGCGAACAAAATGGAATCGATCTGCGATAATAATAGGTTTTCCAAGTGCCTGTTGGACAGCTGCTTTAAATGAGGGGCTCATGTCCATTACGACATATTCCACATTCCCTCCGTACGTTCTTAAATATCGCTTTATCGTTTTCTTATATCGATTGGGTAAGATATCAATCGGTTCTCTAGTCATCGCATCGGCAATAATGAGTTGGTATTTGCCTTCCTCTGTATCCCCTTTATACTCATCAATGGCGATCGCCTTTGGTAACTCATGCGGTTCTTCTTGAATAGAACGTTCCGCTAATGCATCAAAGCGACGAACAACAGTCGTGGGCGAAGTTCCATAAACTTCGGCTGTTTCCTTGAATGTTTTCCCCTTGATACTGCGAATCTTTATCGCTTGGTTAAACTCAATGGATAGTCGTTGATACCGCTCAATAAAAGGATTCTCTTCCGCAAATCTTTTCCCACATTTACAGGCAAAACGACGTTTTCTGTAAAATATCCATGTGTGACGCTCAAAAAGCTTTAAATGCTTAATTTTTTGAATTCGATAGTCATGTACCTTAGACGTTAATGCCCCACAATTCACGCAGGAATGTTCTTTTACAGGCATCTCCACATAGAAACAATACTTACCCTCTACTATTTCTGTCTTCTTAATGATCACTTCTTCAAATCCAGGTAAAAATATGTTAGAATTCATCATGCACGTATCCCCACTCTATACTTGTTTCTCGACAATTCAAGTATAAATGAATGGGGGATATCGTGCTCTTTTTTTTGCACAGTAATTGTGTAATAACCCCAACAAATATTATAGAACCATTTTTATAAGTTAATCAAAAAACTTATATAAAACAAAAACAGGCCCAAACCCTTGATACAAAAGGATTTGAACCTGCTTTAATGATGACCTGTGAGGGACTTGAACCCCCGACCCCCACCCTGTCAAGGTGATGCTCTCCCAGCTGAGCTAACAGATCGTTTTTTGAAGTATAAATATTATTATACTGATCTATAGTAAATTGTCAATAGAGTTTATTTGCACACAAAAAAGAACATCAGTTCGTTTTTTTGTTGAATAAAGAACATCAGTTCGTATATAATAATAAAGAGAAATGACTCTCACAAAAAAATAATCAATACACCATCATAATTAATCATGATTCTTATAAAGAGCTTAATTACAGAAAGCGGTGATGCCTCATGAATAAATTGTTATCAAAGTCACTAGATGAACAGATTCCTGTTGAAATGATATATATATCTTCTTCAAATCAAATAACGCAGCGGAAAATAATTGTGAAAGAAATCAACGGCTCGACAATTCGAGCATATTGCTTTATGCGAAGGCAAGCGAGATTATTTAAAATTGAGCAGATTTTATCATTAATGCCAGTTAGAACCTTTCATAAAGAAATTAGTTAAAGCAAAAAAGGAAGCTCTCCCATGAGAACTTCCTTTTTGGTTTATTCACTAAACTGTTTCTGGTTTTGCAGTACCTTTGCCTTTAACAAAAAATTGTAAGGCAACAAGGATAAGGAAGATGACAAGTCCTATCATATCAGACATGCCCTCTGGATAAATCAGCAAAATCCCACCGACAATTCCGGCAATTCGCTCTAACCAATGGAGCTTTCTTTGCCAGAAACCAATCACTCCAGAACCAATTGCTGTCATACCGGCAATGGCGGTGAATATAATCCAGATTAAATGATACCAAACTGTATCTATCATCAGCAATTCTGGAGAGAGCACAAACATATATGGAATAATAAAGGCGGCTATCGCCAGTTTTGCTGAATTGACCCCTGTTTTTATCGGTTCTCCGCCTGAAACCCCTGCGGCTGCAAATGCAGCTAATGCTACTGGAGGAGTGATGTCTGCGACAATCCCGAAATAGAAAACGAATAAGTGCGCAGATAAATCTGGTACCCCTAGCAAAATAATAGCAGGAGCTGCAATCGTCGAAGTAATGACATAGTTTGCTGTTGTTGGCGAGCCCATTCCAAGAATAATACAAGCTACCATTGTCAGCATCAACGTTGGGATCAATGCCCCGCCTGCCAAATCTAATAAACCGTTGGCAAGCTTTAAGCCTAGGCCTGTTTTTGTAACGACCCCTACGATAATCCCTGCAGCTGCAGTGGCAGCAGCAACGCCGAGTGCGGTACGAGCACCATCAACTAACGCATCAATTATATCTTTAAAACCGATTCTCGTTTCCTTGCGAATGGCACTGACTAAAATCGTAATCACGATCGCCCATAAAGCAGCACGTGTTACACTCATCCCTGACATTAACAAGACAATAACAGCGAGTATTGGTGTTAATAAATAAATCTTTTTTAACACTTCTTTACGATTCGGCATTTCTTCTTTTTTTAATCCACGTAAACCAACACGCTTCGCTTCAAAGTGTGTCATAATCCAAATGCCTGTGAAATATAATAATGCTGGGATGGCAGCTGCTTTAGCAATTTCCCAATAGGTAATTCCACCGATAAATTCGACCATTAAGAAAGCGGCCGCACCCATAATCGGCGGCATTAACTGACCACCTGTTGAAGCAGCGGCTTCAACTCCTCCTGCAAATTCCTTCTTATAGCCAAGCTTTTTCATCATTGGAATCGTAAATGATCCAGAAGTAACAACGTTTGCGACCGAACTTCCACTGATCGTTCCTTGTAAGGCGCTTGAGAAAATCGCAACTTTTGCTGGTCCTCCCGTTGCCTTTCCAGCTAAAGTGACAGCAAGATCATTAAAATACTGACCGACACCGGTTTTCACTAAGAAAGCACCGAATAAGAGAAATAGGAAAATGAACGTTGCCGATACTCCTAATGGCGTTCCCAAAATACCTTCCGTCGTATAAAACATCGTTTGAATTAAACGTTCCGGAGATAAGCCTCTATGTGCTAAAAAGCCTGGCAGTTGCGGGCCGTATAAGGCATACAAAAGGAAGAGCGACGCAATGATCGTTATCGGCAATCCTACCGCACGTCTCGTTGCTTCCAAAACTAATAAGATCGCTGCAACACCAACATAGAAATCAAGTTCAGTGATGACTCCCACTCTCGAGACTAAATCATCAATCATTAGCGGCCAGTAGGCACCAACACCTATAGCAGCAAGCGCTAAACAGATATCGTACCATGCTGGCTTTGTTTGACTACCACGATTCTTCCTTCTAGCTGGAAAAAGAAGGAAAATCAAAGACAAAGCAAACCCCAAATGAATCGAACGTTGTAATTGGGCTGTTAATACACCAAAGATCCCGGTATACAATTGGAATAAGGAAAAGGATAATAACCCTAGAAAAACGATCCAGCCAAAAATTCCTTTTAGACTTCTCGTATTAGCTTCAGGATCGTATTTTTCTAGCAACTTCTGCTGTTCTTCCTGTGATAATGTTTCTTCATTATGTTTCAACGATGTTCACTCCTTTCAATTGCTGAATGATGCTCAGCTTCCTCGCTTTTATTCGTACCCATGTTCCTGGCTCTATATAGTTAGAAAGCAAATATTCATTCGATAAAAATATGACCTTATGATTAGCCCGAACCTGTCCAATGCGAAGATCAATATGCGGAAATGTTCGCTTCATATTTTTAATGTAATATTTTCCATCCAGCTCCTCAAAAGTCTCTCCTTCTGAAGCATCCGACGGCATGCCGATAGCAAAATCTTCAAACATTAACTCATATTGTTGAATATTGCCATTTTTTATAATTTTATAACTTTCTAAAACGTCAGAAAGATGGATCGAATGAGTATATTTAATTTTAAACGTCTGTTCCTTTTTTAAAGGGATGTAGGCAAGCACATTCTCGCTATTTTGGTATTCAAAAACGAGCGCCTGCTTCAATGGAATGAATACAACAATGGTGATGAATAATAAAATGAGGGGTACTAAAAAGATGATACCTTTTCTATGTTTCATTTTCACGTAAACCCCACCTAGGAAATGGTGTCCTTCTTTTTGCAAAAAACAATCTTTAAAAGATAAGTTGACCGGCTAAAAAACCTCAGCGAGGTTATACAGCCGGTCATTTTTGCCATTATTTAAAGCTGCTAAACAAAACCCTATTTAGCTTTAGTACCCTTTTTCATCGAAGTACTTTTGAGCACCTGGATGAATTTCAATGCCAGTACCTTCTTTTGCTTTAGCAGGATCAATAACTTCTCCTTTTGCATGCTGAACTTTATCTAAGTTTTCAAAGATTGCCTTTGTGATTTCATATACAGCATCTTCAGAAAGACTATCGACAACTGCTAGCATCGCTGAAACGGCAACAGTTGGTACAGCATCAGCTAAACCGTAAGTTCCAGCTGGAATTTCATCCTGAACATAGTATGGATACTTATCCATTAATGCATCGATCTTGTCTTGCTCAAGTGGTACAACGACAACATCTGCAGTAGCGGATAAGCCTTCAACTGCTCCAGCAGGTGAACCTGCTGTAACGAAAGCTGCATCAATCGCACCGTCTTGAATACCGTCAGTAGATTCAGCAAAGTCAAGATCTTGCTTTTGAATATCGTCAAGAGTTAACCCATGCACTTCAAGAATTTGCTCTGCATTCAATGCAGTTCCTGAACCAGGAGCACCGATTGAAACTTTCTTTCCTTTTAAATCCTCAACCGATTTAATGCCTGTTTTTGCAGTAGTAACAATGTGAATGGTTTCAGGGTATAATGTACCAATTGCTTGGACATTTTCGACCGCATTTCCTTCGAACATGGCTTTTCCTTCTTTTGCATAAGAAGCGATATCTGTTTGCGTGAATGCAATTTCTGCATCACCATTTTTTAAAGTAGTCATGTTTTCCGCAGAAGCACCAGATGTTTCAGAGTTTGCTTGAATACCTGTTTCATCCTGAATAATACTAGCAAACGCACCACCTAGTGGATAATATGTACCACCAGTTCCACCTGTTAAAATGCTGATGAAATCTGGAAGATCAGCAGTCTCTTCTCCAGCCTGATCACTTGAATCATTTCCACCCGTATCAGCGTCATTGCCCTCTTCACTGTCTCCACCACCACATGCGGCTAAGAACATTGATAACGCCAACATTAAAACGGTTAGTAAAAGAAAATGTTTCTTTTTCATTCGTTTTCCCCCTTGTGTTTATTAGAGTTAATCGATACTATTTTATCACAGGATTATCTCTTATTGTCAACTTTATAGTGTACTCCCATCTTTACTCAGCTCTTAAAATCAAGTGTTTGCTAGAATTAAATCGGTGCAAAAAACGTTGTCAGATAGCAATTTCTACCATTACGGAGCACGGATTTTTACTTTTCATACTCTTCAAAAAAATTTATTTTAATCCTTTTTTGAAGATTCATTTTTCTTACAGTGTAATCTCATAGTCTTTACATTTTTAATCATGATTGTACATCAACTAAGTCATTTAAAAATGTTTTTCTAAATCTCCTATGGTACAATCTTTTGTAATTAGCCTAAAGCATAAATGCAAGGAGGGATTCGCATGGAATTTTCAAAAGGACGCATTACGGAATATCCGTTTGCAAGCAAAGAGTTAAATGAAAACATTCCAATACTAGTTTATTTGCCGGCTTCATACTCCCCTTTGTATAAGTACACATTAGTCATTGCTCAAGATGGCAGAGATTATTTTCAACTCGGTCGAATTGGAAGAACAACCGATGAATTGATTAATGGTGGTGAAATTGAAAATATCATAATTATCGGAGTTCCATACAAGGACGTGAAGGATCGCCGCTCGAAATATCATCCGCAAGGAAGTCAACATCAAGCATACATACGCTTTCTTGCTAAGGAGCTTGTTCCTTTTCTCGAGCAACACTTTCCAACTTATCAAATGGGCTTAGGAAGAGCTTTAATTGGAGATTCGTTGGCTGCTACAGTTTCATTAAAAGCAGCATTACAATTTCCTCATACCTTCGGCAAGGTGATTTTACAATCACCTTTTGTAAACAATGAAATCATCGATGATGTTGCAGCGTTTGAACAACCCCATTTACTTTCAATCTATCATGTAATTGGAAAGCAGGAAACAGAGGTAAAAACAACGGCTGACAAAATTGAAGATTTCCTTACACCTAACCGGGAGCTAAATATTGTAATGGAAAGCAAAGCATTCCCCTATTTTTATGAGGAATTCGAAGGAATTCATACATGGACATATTGGCAGCCTGATCTCAAACGCGCCTTAAAAAAGATGTTTCCAAAATAGTCAATCACGCTCATTTTACATATCAAAATGATCTAATAGAGAAATAAAATCCATTATTTGCTATAATGGAAATACAAGCGTTTACAAAAATTGGACACAAGCTATTGTTTATCTGTTCTGTTCATATGTAGAAATAAAAAATTAAACATTTGGAGGTTATACAATGAAATACGGAATTGTTATTTTCCCATCCAAAGCCTTACAAGACAAAGCGAATTCCTTTCGAAAAAGATATGATCCACATTATGCCCTCATTCCCCCACACATCACATTAAAAAGTACTTTTGAAGTGAATGATGTGGATATTAAAGATATCGCAGACCAATTACATCAAATTGCTCAACGATTTTCACCTTTTCAAATTAACGTAACGAAGTTTAGTTCATTCCAGCCTGTTAATAATGTCATTTATATGAAGATTATTCCTGAGCCGGAAATCGTTGATTTACATGAAGCAGTAGATGCGGTTATTGCTGATAGTCCATCTGAATATGCCTTTGTTCCCCACATCACAGTTGGACAAAACCTTTCAAATGATGAGCATTCAGATGTTTATAGTTCATTAAGACTGCAAGAAGTTAATCATGAAGAAACCATTGATCGATTCCACTTGCTTTACCAACTTGATAATGGTTCCTGGACTGTATATGAAACATTTCGCTTAAGAAAGGAATAGAGAAACTTGAATCTTATAACTGTAACTACTAATGAACAACTTGAAGAAGTCTATCGTGTTCGAAAAATTGTCTTTGTTGATGAACAGCATGTACCTTTAGAAGAAGAAATCGACAATCTTGAAGAAGAGTCGACACATTTTCTTTTGCAAGACGAAGAACAGTCAGTCGGTGCTGGACGTTTTCGTGTTGTTGACAGCTATGGAAAAGTTGAAAGAATTTGTGTTTTAAAGCATAAACGGAAAAGTGGTGCAGGACGAGCGATTATGGAAGGCATCGAAGCGTTCGCCAAAAAAGAAGGCATTAAGAAGCTAAAGCTAAATGCTCAAACCCATGCTATCCCATTTTATGAAGGCTTAGGATATAAAGTTGCCTCAGAGGAATTTCTTGATGCTGGAATTCCCCACAAAACAATGATTAAGCAGTTATAAAGGGCGATTGGAAAAAAAGAGACTCCTCTCTTTCACTTGAACGGGTTAAAAGGGTTAACTTTAAGAGCAGTGTGTATAAATTGCTGCTATAATGGGAGTGTTAAACTCTTAAAAACTCGAGAAAGATCATTTTCTCCTGCATTGCAACCGAAAAAAAGGAGAGCTAAGAGGCAATTTCGTTTTATTAGAAAAGGCAAACGCTCCTTACATATGTGGAAGGCTTCGCATTGTCACAGGAAATGCTGATGAAATAATCATATGATCCAACTTAAACATTCTTATTCAAGAAAAAGGGGCATGCGAGAAGATTCTCTCGATGCCCTTTTCAATACAAAAGTTATTCAACATACTTTTTAAGTAACGGCAAATATTTAACCACGCCCCTTCCCATACTAAGAAATAATTACTACTGGGGAATGAGGGTTAATTATGGACGAATATTTACAAATTCTAATTGAGCTGATTTTTGGATATATAGCTTTATTTGCTTTAACGAAGATTATGGGGAAAACGCAGATTACGCAAATTACACCATTCGATTTTATCTCTGCTTTAATTTTAGGAGAGTTAGTTGGTAATGCTATCTATGATAATGACATTACATTTCAAAAGGTCATTTATGCGGTCGTCATTTGGGGACTTCTTATTTTTATTACTGAAATCTTAACACAGAAAAAGAAAGGGCTGCGCAAGCTTTTAGAAGGTAAACCCTCAATCGTTATTCGCAAAGGGAAAATTGATTACGAAATGCTGAAAAAGGCACGTTTGGACATTAACCAGCTTCAGCACCTCCTTAGATCAAGAGGAATCTTTTCGATCCGAGAATGTGAGTATGCCATTTTAGAAACAGACGGTTCAATTAGCGTCTTAAGAAAGTCTAGCTATGAACATGTAACGATACGTGATCTTAATCTTCCTCGTTCAGCTGTTAAGCTACCGGTTACCTTAATACTGGACGGAGAAATCGAAGCTGATAACCTCCATTTTATTAAATGGAATGAGGAAATGCTTTATAATGAAATGAAAAAATTCGGCATCGATTCTGAAAAGGATGTTCTCTATGCTGAATGGAGAGAAGGTGAAGAATTACTTATTCAAACATATTAACTTTTCCTAGACAACTTCATTAAAATAACGGCCCTTTCCAGTAATTTCACTATAGATTTCTTCAATCATATATTTTCGATCCAGCTCCTGAACTGTGGAGCTTTTTTTATTGATCCTCCGCTCATCCTGTGGCAATTTCGCCATCCTTTCTCCATTTATCATGCCTGCTGCCCGCCTTGTTCTTTCGATAGGGAAAATTTGAAACGGATCATACTTGTTTTTTAATTCTCGATCAGCGTAATGATGATATTGATTATTTGTTGTCGGAGGAATATAGCCCATGCTAACCACCTCTTTAAAAAATTTAATTAACGAAAACCTCTTTAGAATATATATACGATTTGGTATGATAAATTTTGTCTGTACCAATAAAGAAAC
The DNA here is from genome assembly GCF_008764295.1 of Bacillus methanolicus. GTDB lineage: Bacteria > Bacillota > Bacilli > Bacillales > Cytobacillaceae > Robertmurraya > Robertmurraya methanolica_A. The sequence continues at coordinate 8,974 of NZ_VTQX01000005.1, forward strand.
ATCCATTTTAGACAAGAGAGAGCAATTAAGGGGAACATGATGAAAACAGCTGTATTAGAAAACAACGTAATCAACATAGAGCAATTAAATAGAGAACATTTTCATTCGATTCATGATGAAGGAAAAAAAGGGAAGCTTCGTTGTTCGGTTTGTGGAGAGCCTGTTCGCGTCTACTTAGGCATTGAACAGCAGCCTCATTTTTTTCATATGACAAAAAAAGCTAATTGTCAGGAGCACGAATTTGAGCTAGAGCACTCCTCTAAAGAAGAAGTAGAATACGTAGAACGAAATGGCTTCAAAATCCCAGTTTCTCGCACCATTACAACAGCAAAACACAGCACTGAATTCAAACCTCCACAATCAGTGAAACAAGCACCACCATTTATAAGAACGAACAAGTTGGAAGCGAAAGCTTACAGTCCCTATATACAAGCCTTGAAGGAATCTGGTTTTTCCTTAGATGCCAATCAATTGGAAGCTGCTACTCAAACTGAAGGTCCTTTGCTCGTCCTTGCAGGCGCAGGCAGTGGAAAAACACGGGTGCTGACAGCACGGACGGCTTATATGATTCAAGAGAAAAACGTCGATCCCCGCTCCATTATGCTCGTCACCTTTACAGCTAAAGCAGCTCAAGAAATGAAAGATCGATTACATCAATACCCTGGGATGAAACAGCAGCACATTCAACAGTTATTAGTCGGTACTTTTCATAGCATTTTTTATCGAATTTTATCCTTCCATGAGCGGAGTAAATGGAGTTCTGATCGATTATTAAAAAAAGAGTGGCAAAAAGAACAAATTATCAAATTAGGTGGTAAAGAGTTAGAGTTGGATGAGAAGGAGTTTGCTTATGATTTGGCACTGCAACAAATTGGTTTATGGAAAAATTCATTGATCCTTCCTTCTCAAATTAAACCTGAAACTCCTTGGGAGGAAAAGGTCGCTTATCTCTTTCAATATTATGAAAAAGCAAAACAGGACAAAGGTTTATTTGACTTTGATGACATGCTCCTTGGCTGCTACCAGCTTTTTCAAGAGAACCCTTCCCTTCTTGAAAATTACCAAAAGCGATTCCGTTATTTTCTTATTGATGAGTTTCAAGATATCAATAAAGTTCAATACGAATTAATTCGCATGCTGTCAGCTTCAAGTCATATTTGTGCAGTTGGGGATGATGATCAATCTATATATTCATTTCGAGGTAGTGACCCACAATACCTGCTAGAATTTGAAAAAGATTTTCCAAATTCAAAATTAGTCGTTTTAAATGAAAATTACCGTTCAAGCCATGAAATTGTGACGACCGCTAATTCAATTATTAAAAAGAATAAAGAACGTAGAACAAAGGAAATGCACGCGCAATTTTCTACTGGATTTTCACCTATCCTCTTCTTCCCCTATGATGAAGAAGAGGAAGCAACCATGATCGTTCAAGATATACAGGAGAAACTTGAAAAAGGTTATGCGCCCTCCGATTTTGCGATTTTATTTCGGACAAATACAAGTAGCAGAGCCATTTTTGAGCGGTTAACCAACTCTAGTCTCCCTTTTAAAATTGATCAAGATGTTGAGTCGTTTTATGAACGCTTTGTCGTTAAAGGCATGCTTTCATTTCTAAGACTTTCGCTGAATGAAGAGGATCAAGAAGCAATACGCTCGATCCTTCCCGTGTTATTTGTGAAAAATAACGTCCTGCAGGATTTAAAAGCCGACAGTATTCTTAATGATCGTTCATTACTTGAATGTGTCAGCCAGTTGAAAACCGGTTTTGCTTTTCAAGAAAAAAAGCTAAAAAAGTTAGTTCCTATTATTCGTTCATTGCGTCAGCTCTCGCCAGTTACAGCAATGGATATTGTAGAGAAAGAATTAGGGTACGGAGACTTTATAAAGAAAAGAGGGAACGAGGGCAACAAGCTGGATAAAGGCTCTGACGATATTCGAGATTTAAAAGTGGCAGCGCGAGGCTTCAAAACGATTCTTGAATTTTTAGATCATGTTAGTCATATGACAGCGATGAATAAAGAAATGAAAAAGCTTAGTAAAACGCTCGATAATGCCTTAACATTAAGTACAATTCATCGTTCAAAAGGGTTGGAATATAAAATTGTGTACGTCGTAAGTACCGTAGATGGCAGCTTACCACACGATTTTGCACTAGATTCTTACCGTAATGGTGACATTTTTCCATTAGAGGAGGAAAGAAGATTACTATATGTTGCCATTACAAGAGCGATGGAGCAATTATACCTATCAATTCCACAAAAACGACGAGGCAAAACGGCTCACCCTTCTCGCTTTTTAAGTCCTATAAAAGAACCATAGCGCAAGAGCCTTGCTCATCGCCGTACATAACTGGAGAAGCCTGTTCTTTCGATAATAGGGCCATTCTTGGTTGGCCTATCGTAGGGAGAAGACCTGAAGTTTGTTAGACTCTGGCTGCTTGCGCTAAACAAAGTTCCACTCATTTAAAGAGTTATATACAACTCCGAAATCATTTTAGTTCGAATTGTTCCGACTAGGATGGAACGTAGAACTTCTTCTTGCTAATCGAAACGATGACTACAGCATTTTTTATCTTAAGGAATTTGAGATTAGTTCGGAAATAGGCAGCATTTCCTAAAATAATGAAAGAGCATCCCTAACGGCTGCTCTTTCATTATTTTCGAGATAAACTCACTATTCATTAGTAAATCCCTGTAATCGACTTCACTGTACCGCCATATACTTTACAACTTTGCAATTTTCCCCTGATTTTATGAAGAAGTCAATTTATTATCATCTAAAGAACATTCTTCAGAAACTTGATGTGGTAGCTTTTCAACTACCGATAGGGTTCCGAAAGTTGTTGACATTTTTCCATTCAAAGAGGATCCAAATATTGGACGCCCCTTCATGAAAGCTATTTCTTATTTAGCATTTTTGAAATGGTGTTGAAATCAAGCTGCTTCCCATCACTAACAATGGACTTGACGATTTTATCTTCCGTTTCCTTGTTAACAGGCTTGTTAGCAATTTGTGATACCCTTCTGATCACGTTGCGCACCGTTCTTTCGTCCTTGAAATTTGCCCCTTGTAATGAGTTAGCCAAATCAAAAACATCCTTCATATTTACTCCTGTTTTCTTCTCGATATTTTTAAAGAATTGATTATCCATTTTGTGAAACTACGCCTCCTTTTTAAGCTACTTACATTTTATGAATGTAGCTCCTGAAGGGTGATATGAAAAGCGAAAGAAAGGCGTTTTTCATAGTTTTATAGATTTCACAATAATCGAAAAAGCTATTGTTACTTAATAATCCAACCTCCGTCGACTAGAATGTCGCTTCCCGTCATATAAGATGCCTCTTCTGAAGCGGCAAAAACAATGACATTCGCAATTTCCGAAGCTTTGCCAATCCTCCCTAAAGCGGTATTTTCTTCAATCATTTTTACAAATTTTTCACTTTGCAAACCTTTTTCAGTTAACGGCGTATCAACAAATCCAGGAGATACAGAATTGACACGAATACCATAGGGTGCCAGCTCTAGAGCCAGTGATCTTGTAAAATTAATCACTCCCGCTTTTGCGGCGCTATAATGAGGAATAAGCGCCCCTGCATGATGTCCAGATAGTGAAGCAACGTTTACGATAGCACGTCCCTGCCTCCTATTTTCCTCTTTTGCCTGTAAAACCATTAAATGGCCCAGCATTTTCGAAACAAGGAAAACACTCCGTAAATTCGCACTCTGAATATCGTCCCATTCCCCCTCTGAAGTTTCTAGTATTTTCGAGCTTTGGGAACTGCCCGCATTGTTTACTAGAATATGTAGATCACCAAAATGTAAACGGATATAGTCGGAAAGCTCTTGAACATCTTCCTCATCGGTCACATCTGCTTGAAAAATTTCAGCCATGGGGATTTTTTTAGTCTTATTAATCTCGTTTGCAACCGCTTCCAGTTTTGGTTTCCGTCTTCCTACCAACACCACCTTTGCCCCTTCTCGTGCAAGCCTTATTGCCACCTCTCTGCCTATCCCACTACCTGCCCCTGTAATTAAGGCAATCCTCTGAGCAAACCTCATTTTATCTACATCCCTTCCACACTATATCATCACTTTACATTATGCAACAAAACCCAGAAAATTCATAATATTCAATCCTATCGTTGCAAAAGAAATGCCGTTCTTTGCAAACGGCATTTCTTTCACGTCATTAATAGAAGCTAGCGCCTACAATAATTAATAGGATAAACAACACAACGATTAATACGAAGGTTGATCCGCCATAGCCAGCGCCTCCATAGCCGTAGCCACCATAACCTCCAAAGCCACATCCGAAGCCCATCTATGTCACCTCACTTTATACGGTCTCACTAGTAACATATGTACGGGTTCCAAAAAGTGTATAGGCTGTTTAATAGATTCCGCAAATGCATATACTCATCCTTTTGGTTTAAAAAGCAAGGCGCCGATGAATGCAAAAACAATTGCAGCAGAAATTCCTGAACTTGTTACCTCAAACATTCCTGTCAAAACTCCAACTAGGCCATGTTTCTCTGCCTCTTGTAACGCCCCGTGAACAAGGGTATTCCCAAAGTTTGTAATCGGAACAGTCGCCCCAGCTCCGGCAAAATCAGCCAATGGCTCATATAACCCAATGCCATCAAGTATAGCCCCTATAACGACAAGTAGGCTAAGCGTATGGCCTGGTGTTAATTTGGCAACATCAAATAATAATTGCCCAATTACACATATTAAACCACCTACTACAAACGCCCAAAAAAACATTGGCAACAACAAGAAAACCTCCTTATTATTCATTCATTTCGATTGAAACCGCATGTGCAATACATGGGATGCTCTCATTTTGCTGGTATGTTAATGGTGAAAGCAAGGCACCCGTTGCAACAACAAGAACTCTTTTATAAGTCCCTTTTTGCATTTCGTTGAGGATATGACCGTACAATACTGCAGCTGAACAGCCTGCTCCACTCGCCCCTGCTTGAACGGGTTGATCATCCTTATAAATCATCAATCCACAGTCTTGGAATTTTTCCCATTCTATATTCAGACCATTTTTCTGTAAAAGTTCAAAGGTGACTTCCCTGCCAATTTTCGCTAAATCCCCGGTAAGAATTAAGTCATAATAAGAGGGATCTAAGCTTAAGTCATTAAAGTGAGCTGTAATTGTATCAGCTGCAGCAGGTGCCATTGCTCCCCCCATATTGTAGGGATCTGTCATACCTAGATCAATGACCTTTCCGATCGTGGCAGAAGTGGTAACAGGCAACCCTTTTTCATTTTCATTTTTCTTGAGCAGCGCGGCTCCTGCCCCCGTCACTGTCCATTGGGCTGTTGGCGGTTTTTGTCCACCGTATTCTGTAGGGTAACGAAATTGCTTTTCAGTTGCAGCATTGTGGCTTGAAGCTCCCGTTACCACATAATCTGCGCCATTGTAATTAAGAAAAAAAGAGGCCAAAGCAAGTCCTTCCATTGAAGTGGAGCATGCCCCAAAAATACCAATATACGGTAGTTGAATCGTCCTTGCTGCCATACTTGAAGGAGTAATTTGATTAATCAAATCTCCAGCAATAAAGAATTGTATATCGTCCTTTGTTTTATTTCCTTTTTGAATCGCCGTTTTCGCAGCTTCCTCCATTAAGACCCGTTGCGCTTTCTCATACGAATCTTCTCCCATCCATAAATCATCATGGATGATATCAAAATCAGCGACTAATTTTCCGTTCGCCTCAAACGGGCCTACTGATACACCCGTTGAAACAATGACTGGTTTATTTGGAAATATCCAAGACTGCTTTCCCTTGCGCATGATTAGATAACCCCCCATTTGATGAGAAGGACTTTTATTAGGGCAACAACAAAAGCAGAAAAAACGCCGAATAAAATAACAGAACCTGCTAGCTTAAACATATTTCCTCCAACACCTAATACAAAACCCTCTGTTCGATGTTCTATTGCAGCCGAGATAACAGCATTCCCAAAACCTGTAACAGGAACTGCACTGCCAGCTCCAGCAAATTGGCCAATGTGATCATAGACCCCAAATCCAGTTAAAAGCATGGAGATAAAAACCATCGTTGCTACAGTTGGATTACCTGCCGTTTGTTCAGTAAAATTAAAAAAATAAATATAAAAATAGGTGATCGCTTGACCAACGATGCAAAAAAGCCCTCCAACAAAAAACGCCTTAATGCAATTCTTCAATACGGGCCTTTTCACTTCATGTTTTTGTTCCAAGGATTGATATTGTTTTTGTTCTTTTGTTTTCCCCCCCATAGCTGAGGCCTCCTTCAAGTTAGTTCTTTCTTTAATTTGATTATTTCCTGAAGCCTTTTTTCCGCTTTTTCAGTAGAATAAGTTGGATCCTTTAATTTTTCTTCTAACTTTACTGCTTCGAGAAAAATTTTGTAATCACTTGAAACAATAAAGTTTTCTTGTGAATACTTATCCTCAAGTAGCTTCTTGATTTTTTTCTCAATTTTCTTCATGTGAAATCGCTGCATATGCCTTACCTTATAAGCAACAAGAATATCCTCTTTCCCCTTTAATACAGAAACATCGTAAAGCTCCTTAAAACTTTCTACATCTTGTTCAATAGCTCCGATCAAATCCAATTCCTTTTTCGTACTTTTCTCAAGTGAAAGTGGTGCTGGATTTGTCGTTTTTACTAAAGCAAGCCCGCTTTCCTTCGAGCCATCATTGTTACAAGCACATAATAACGTAACGATCACGAAAAAATATGTAATCAATATTTTCCTCATTAATTCCCATCCCCCACCAGCATATATTGTTTTTATTTTCCTCGATTTTGCCTTAATTTATGAATATTAGTGACCTACCAATATTTGTAACAAAAATGGTAACTACAGGCATTTGAAAGCAGCACAGTTTGATGGTTGTAAGCAAGGTTTCACACTGGATAAGCCGAAACTTTACGAAATTATTAAACAACGTCTAACCATAAAAAAAGCCTGCTAAAAAATTAGCAGACCGCTCTTGCTTATATATTATCTTGTTTTTTTCTTTCCACAGCCACAACCTTTTTTTCTTTTCGCCATTTTTGGTTGTTTTTTCATTTTATGATTAGCGCTTGTGCTTTGTATTCTCATGTTTCCCTCTCCCATCTGTTATATTTCATCAACAAGACTTTGGAGCCTAATATGGATGATATGTGAGTATCGTTATGATAATCTATGCAATTTAGAAAATGCCTGTATATGTGCTTTACCCAGTTTGTTTTAGAAAATTAAGAAGGAGCTCATAATAGACGTTGAATGAGCGTTTCCATTATGGCAGCAATACCAGCAACCGCCAAAATAAGTAAAAAAGGAAAAGCAAAAACCGGCCACATTAAATAGAATAAAGATATGGCAGCAGCAGACCAAACGCCCGTACACCAATAACAGCTCAACAATTCACCAATAAAATTTTTTAATAACCCTTCCTTAGGGACATAATACACTTCCTCCTCACCATGTTCATTTACCTCCAATTCTTCATCAAAAAAGGGGGTTCTTATAAATTCTGTAATTTTATCAAATACAAGTAACCGGGTAAGACGAAAGCTAGCCAGTGAAATAATGATCAGTTCCATCCAAGAAATATCCATTTTTTTCATCCTTCATCATGATATTTTCCCGCCTATTTTTAGGAAATAAGGCGTTTGTCCGTTACCCAAATCCCCCCATAACAATATGTTATTAATGTAATATTACTTCTAAGAAAATAAGGAGGAATAACGAATGGGTTGTGGAAAAAAAGACGACGTACAAGGCGTTAGTCGCGGCAACTGTGTATGCGAAGTTGTCCGTGCTATAAAAGACATCCAAGATGCGGCCGAAGATGTTTGTGAGTGCCCTAGTAACTGTTTCCAAGAGCCTCTTGGTTCTTTAATTAAACCGGGTAAAAGACAAAGAGTAGATACTCGTGTATTCGTACTAAAAACAGCTGATGGATCTCCTTTCCATGCATTCTTCAGACATGATGAATGTGCATGCGTATCCATTTTTTTCCGAGTTGAAGAGATCTTTGATAACTGCTGTGCTACGTTACGTGTCATTAAGCCGGTTCAAAACGGTGAAGCAGTAGATTTAACTCATGGTAGCTGCATCGACTTAAGTAAAATTTGTCAAGTAGAAGGCTTTAGATCAACAAATGATTGTATTACTGTTGACTTAAGCTGCTTCTGCGCTATCCAATGTGTTGCTGACGTTGACTTAAACATTTGTGAAGATTAATCAACAAAGCGCCGTATGAATTAAGGCTGAAATTTAGGAGAAGTGTCTAGACTTGAGCTAGACACTTCTTTACTAAAAACAGGGTGATTAAGATCGGTACCTATATAAAAATTGGACATACTGTCCACATTGCCAAAAAATGACTATAGGCCGATCATTCTAATCTCGATTAAATCTTTAATAAGAATCGTTGCCTCTGTCTTATCAAAGAGTTTGACAATCACTTCCCGCTCTTTTTTCTCCTTCAATACTCCTCGCAGCGCTGTATCCTCCGTTTGAAACAAACAAGGAACTGGAGGTAGTTGCCGGGGAAAATGAGATAAATAATCTAGCTTTTCTTCTATATTCATTTCCCTAAAGGGCTTCACTCTTTGAAACGAAAATCCATGCTCATGTCCCTTCGCTTTCCCTTCATAACCTTCGAGTGCTTCTTGAACTTCCTTTTGAGACAATCTTATTTCATCATGATTCGATGCTGTTCCGAAAATTGCTTCCTCTTCTCCAGTAGAAGAACCTTTTTTTCTTTTTCGCTTCTCTAAATTCTTCTCCTCTGTCTGTCTTTGTTGTGATTGAAGTTTCTTCTCAGCTTGTTTTAAGGAGAATGTTTCCTGCATTTTTCCTTGTAAAGATTTATTCTCCTGATGCTGGATAAAGAGTAGAGGATCACGCTTTTTTTGGTCTTTGCTCATATTTGTCACACCTCCACATTCATTTGAATTCACCTTATATGTATGCTTGAACCTTGATTTCGTTTCCAAGATGAGGGTACTTTATGATGACAAATTTCCTTTAAAAACCAGGTAGTTTTTTGAACAATAGTAAATGGTAACGATCGTTCTCTAAACAGCAAGCTTCACTCGTAATTTGCAGGGGGAACTCGTCGGAAAAGACAGTGATTTACATTCGTTGATTTATTTAACCCACGAAGCACTTCCTTCTCAGGCGTTCCTCACACATCGATCGTACCTTTGCTTCTGAACTGAAAGGAAAAACAGTTCCTCGAACTTCTCGTTCAATAGGCGCTTCATTAGAGCGGATGCGATCACACATCCTCGAGTTTTCAATTTTGAATAGGAGCAGGATTAAACAAGATTGTTGATAAAGTGAGCTAAGGTCAACACCGAAATATAACCATGATAAATAAAAAAAGACTGTAGACAAATCGAGTTTGTTTACAGTCTGAACTCGCCCTATTTGGCGAGCGTCATTATAAAATATGATAGCCTGAATCTACATGAAGATTTTCTCCGGTCATCCCACGGGATAAATTACTAAAGAGGAATAAAGCGGTATCTCCAACCTCTTCAGGTGTTGTCGTTTTTCTTAGCGGAGAACGTTCTTCAATTTCTTTTAGAATTGAATTGAAATCGCTGACTCCTTTTGCTGAGAGAGTACGGATAGGACCTGCTGAAATCGAATTTACCCGAATACCTTGTGGACCAAGATCATTCGCTAAATATTTAACACTTGCGTCCAAGGATGCTTTCGCTACACCCATCACATTGTAATTTTGCACTACCCGCTCTCCGCCTAAATAAGTTAATGTAACAATGCTTCCGCCTTCTGTCATGTATTCTCTTGCCGCTTTCGCAACTGCAGTTAAAGAATAGGAACTCACATTATGCGCTAACAAGAAACCATCACGAGTGGTGTTCATATATTCCCCTTGCAGTTCTTCCTTATTGGCAAAAGCAATACAATGAGCTATACCATGAATCGTCCCGACCTCAGAGTGAATTGTTGCAAAGCATTTTTCAATATCTTCATCAACAGTGACATCGCAAGGTAAAATGAGAGAATGATTCCCCTCTAATGTTGCAACTAGTTCTCTTACACTTTTCTCAAGTCTTTCTCCTACATATGTAAAGATCAATCGCGCTCCAGCATCATGCAAAGAACGAGCGATTCCCCAAGCAATACTGCGTTTATTTGCTACACCCATCACTACTATATTCTTTCCTTCTAACGAAAGAGACATATTCGTTACCTCCTGTTTCATTAATACAAGTTATTAGAACCTGATACTAATTCTAACTGATTTCTTCAAAAAAGAAAAGCAGCAATACAATTCCTAGTATTGCTGCAATTAATATAAGATCATTGACAAAATTCTAATTCTCGTTTTAATTCGTCAACATATTCTTTTGTTCCTGTTACAATTAAACGGTCATTCACTTGCAATTCTGTATCCCCATGTGGAACAAGCGAATCCTTGCCGCGGAATATGCGCACAAAAATGATGTCGCCAGTAAAAGGGAACCTTCTGACGGTCATGCCATCAAATTGATCATTCAGTAAACGGATCTCGTAAAGGGATGTTTCTTGATTTGTTAAAATATTCATCACTCTTGGCGATTCAATTAAAGCTCGAAGCAATGCTTTTGAAGAGTTAAAGACCGAATATACTTCAACTCCTTTTTCTCTTAGCCCTTCCTCTAAATCAGGACTTTCAATCCGGACAATCACCCGTTCGATCCCTTTTTCTTTTACGGCAATAGCAAGAGTTGCATTGATTTCATCACTTCCCGTTGAGACAACCACAATATCAGCAGAAAAGACCTCTGTATTTTCTAACGCTGAAATAGAGAAATCAGTTAGTTCCTTTACCTCAAACAATGAGTTAGCAATTTGAGCGTCTGCTTTTTCCTGTTTTGTATGATAAATGACCGTATCATATAAAGACGACTTTAATTCTCTTGAAATCGGAAGTGTTAATTGATTCGCTCCCACAAAAGCTATTTTCAGCTTTTTCTCTGAAACCGTCTCTTTCGGAAGGAGATTTTTAAAGATAATCGGGGTGATGACACATGAAATTACAGCGACTAATATCAATGTCCCGCTTAATTCGGACGTAATCACACCCATTCTTTCTCCAATCGTTGCTGCTGCAATGACCAGAGACAATGTCGAAGTCAATAAAAAGCCAGCCGCTAAAACAGTCTTTGTGTCATACCATATTTTTAATAAGGCGACTGGGATTAATTTTGAAATTAGCAATGCAAGCAATAGAAGCGGGATCAGCATAAGCATTTTCGGATCGCCAAATAACTGCCATATATCTAAGTCGACTCCCACCATTACGAAGAAAATAGGAATGAGAAAACCATATCCGAATGAGTCAAGCTTATGCACTAACTCCTGATTTGGAGACAGAAGCGATACTAAAACCCCAGCCAAAAAAGCCCCTAAAATATTTTCAGCCCCAACTGTTTCTGAAATGGCAACAAGCAAAATAATTAAAGTGAAGACAGCTCTTGTCCCAATTTGAATCGTTCCAGTGGACATCCCTTCGAGCAGCTTATTGTTCTTAAACCTTTTTCCCACAAAGAATAACAACAAGCCAGCGCCGAATAATACAAGCAATAACCATGTGTTTCCTTGCCCGCCATCATATAAAGAAACAAAGACAGCTAGAAGAACCATCGTAACTAAATCAGCGATTACTGCAATTAAGAGAATAATCTGTCCTATTCCTGTTTTCATCAAACGCGCTTCCTTAAGGGTAGGAACGACCACTCCTAAGGAAATGGTAGAAATGATTAAGGTCATCAGAAAAGCATTTTCTATAATTCCAGCGAGAACGAATAAATAGGAAAGCCCGTATGAGACGATAAAAATGCCAAGAAAAACCATTGTGGCAACAAAAAAGCTGTTCGGCTCGTCCTTCCCATTCGGCAGACGTTCTTTTTTCTTTTTACCGGAGAAAGCTGAGAAATCAATCTCCAACCCACTTAGAAACATTAAAAATATAAAACCAAGAGTAGATAGTGTTTCAAGCCACATATCATCTTGAACAAGATTAAATCCACTTTTTCCAATTACTAGCCCCATTAATATTTCGGCGACAACTACCGGGATAAATGCCAGCTTTAACCGGTGCAAAAACAACGGTGTTAAAAATGCTACGATAATTACAATTACTAGAGATGCAACGGACGCACCATGCTCTTCCATTTTCACTCCCCCTAAACTAATAAAATAAAAAAGCGCCCATTTAATCTCCACTTCGCCATTTATTGTGAACGATCAAACACAGCAATTGATACATGTATAAATGGTACTAAAGCTCTTACTTATGTTGCAACTATTTAGACAGTATAAAATAAAATTAAAAAAAATCAGGCGCTCACTCTGGCATAAGAATCTTTATCGCAAATAGATAAAAACAAATTAGGTGCTAGTTAAATGATTCATGTATAAACGAATGATGATTATACTAATTAGTATCGATATTTTATTAAAGGAGTCAGCATATGCAGATTGATATTATTGGAGATATTCATGGCTGTTTTCAAGAATTTAAAAACTTAACGCTGGAACTCGGTTATCAATGGTCAAAGGGCTTTCCACTTCACCCAGATGGGAGGAAGCTTGCTTTCGTGGGGGATTTAACAGATCGGGGTCCACAATCTTTAAAAGTGATTGAGGTTGTGTGGGAGCTTATCATGAAAGAGAAGAATGCCTTCTATACTCCAGGAAACCATTGCAACAAACTCTATCGCTATTTTCTTGGCAATAAAGTTCAAGTTACCCATGGTTTAGAAACAACAGTTGCAGAATATAATGCGTTAACGCGCAAGGAACAACAGAAAATTCGCACAATGTTTATGCAGTTATATGAGGAAAATCCACTTTATCAAGTATTGGATAATGGTAAGCTTGTTATTGCACATGCGGGAATTCGCGCCGAATATATTGGGAAGCAGCATTCAAAAGTGAAGACTTTTGTATTATACGGGGACATTACCGGTGAAAAACATCCAGATGGCTCTCCAGTTCGACGTGATTGGGCAAAACTCTATCAAGGCGATGCAGCAATCGTTTATGGCCATACTCCAGTACCAAAACCACGCATTATAAATAATACCTATAATATTGATACTGGAGCCGTATTTGGTGGCTATTTAACCGCCCTAAGATATCCAGAGATGACATTCGTTTCTGTTTCTTCCTCAATGCCGTTTATTGCGGAAAAATTTAAGGAATTCAACTAAACTAACCTCTTCATATCTTTCGGCAGTGAAGTTTGAAAGAGTAAAGGCTTTTGAGTTATTGGATGAATAAAGGCAAGACTTCGACAGTGCAAGGCTTGACGGGTTATAGAAGCAGCAGGACCGCCGTAAAGGTCATCACCAAGCAATGGATGGCCAATATGAGATAGATGGACTCTAATTTGATGAGTTCGCCCTGTTTCTAACATCAGCCTTACATGGGCAAAATCCGTCATCTGCTGTAAGACTTCATAATGGGTGCAAGCATACTGTCCATCTTTCTGTACTGTCCTCTCAATAATGCTATCTTTTTTTCGCCCAATTGGTTCTTCAATCGTTCCTTTTTTATGCAAAAATATACCTGCTGCTATGGCCTCATATGTTCTTTTGATGATTCCATGCTTTTGTTGCGTACTTAATAAGTGATGGATATGGCGATGTTTCGCCACCAAAACAAGACCGGATGTATCCCGATCTAGTCTCGTCACAATATGAACTGTTGCGTCATGGTTCTTTTTTTCGTAATAACCGATAATTCCATTTGCAAGGCTTCCTGCTGGGTGCTCTCTTGATGGAATTGTCGATATTCCTGCTTCTTTATTTATAACTAGAACATAGTCATCTTCATAGAGAATATCCAACAGAAGTTCTTCCCCCTTAAGAGAATCACTTCGATTTTCAAGGGGAAACTCAACCACTAAAAGATCTCCCGCTTGCAACGGTCTGCGAACGGTTACCTCATGATTGTTGACGCTAATACGACCGCCAGCAAATTTAATATCCGTTAAGGCGGATTTGGATATGAATTGTTCTTTTAGAAAATCTCTTATAAGTTTTCCGTGATTATCGATGTTAATTTCCCATTGCAGTTGAAACCTAGACACTGTCATTACTCCTATCCCAATATGCAAACGCTATATCCAGCAATAGCATTTCCTTATTCTGAAATAAACGAGTCACGCACTCTTTTCCAAAACGGAAACGGTCTGAATCTCGCAAAACGAATTTTCTCGTCGGCAACTCGGAATTGAATCGATTTTACATCTTTATGAAGCAATGTTAAATGATCAACTGTTATCTGAAAGTCCGCTCCATTTACAGGCTTTAACATGCATGTATGATGAGCAGGCAAAACAAGTGGAGAGCCGACAGTACGAAAAACTCGATTATTTATCGAAGCCATTTCCGCAAGCTGTATAGCTTGAATCGATGGGTGTAAAATCGCTCCCCCCAACGCTTTATTGTAAGCAGTACTACCCGATGGAGTGGACAAGCAAAGCCCGTCTCCGCGAAAGCGTTCAAAATGCTGTCCCCGTATTTCTACATCCATCACTAACGTTGCATCGACACTTTTTACTGTCGATTCATTCAATGCTAAGTAGCGATTTTCTTTCCCACCATGGGAATAACGAATAATTACTTCAAGTAATGGATATTCCACCACTTGAAATGGTGTTTTCGCAATGGCAATAACAAGCTTTTCGATTTCATCTGGAAGCCAATCGGCATAAAATCCTAGATGACCGGTATGAACACCAACAAATGCGGTCTTATGCAAACGACTTTTATAACGATGGAATGCATATAGCAAAGTTCCATCTCCACCGACAGAAATAACGATGTCAGGATTATCCTCGTCATAAACAAGCTTGAAATCAAGTAAATAGGATCTCATTTTATGCATCAACGTATTTGATTTTGAATCCCCTTTTGAGGTTATGGCAAAGTTCATAATTACTGACTCCTCTTTCTGTAGGCTTATTTTAAGAACGTTCACAACAAGCTTTCGTTAATTGTTCTGTGCGATTGCATTCATCGTTTTCCATCTGGCTTCAATTCTTTCTTTCTTGTAAAGAAAGCTTGTGCTTCCTGAATTTCTCCGCGAATTAGGGACATTTCTTCATCCAATCGAAAAGCAGCCTCAGCTGCTCTTTGTAAGCGAAGAAGAATGTCCTCTGGAAACTGTCCTTTATATTTATAATTTAAAGAATGTTCGATTGTCGCCCAAAAATTCATGGCTAATGTCCTAATTTGAATTTCAACAAGAATTTTCTTTTCGCCTGAAATCATTTGAACTGGATAACGAATGACAACATGGTAAGAACGATATCCACTTGCTTTTTTATGAGAAATATAATTTCGCTCCTCCACGATTTCAAAATCATTTCGTTTCCGCAACAGTTCAACAACCAGTTCAATATCATCAACAAACTGACACATCATTCTTAGTCCGGCTATATCTTGCATTTCCGTATCTAATTTATCTAACGGGATCCCCTTCTGGTTCGCCTTATCAAGAATACTGGCAATTGGCTTTACTCTTCCTGTTACAAATTCAATTGGTGAATGATTTGAATTTAAGTCGAATTGTCCCCGCATCCCCTTTAGTTTAATTTTCAATTCGTCAACCGCTTGCTTGTAGGGTGCTAAAAACTGATCCCAATGCTTCACTGTACGTCTCACCTCATCCGATATTTTCTTTCTCCGGAGTGATGGATTGGTCACTCCTTATCTCTATTTGACGGATGGAAGAATAGAAACTTAAAAAAGCGTTTCTACCTTCGTGACCATTGTTTCACCATAATTGCCATTCCCTTTAATATTTTCAATCAGGTATTCCAATTCATCAACAAAAGATGGCAGCTCACAGTGCCCGGAATCATTTTTCAAAAAGACGGGCAACCCCTCTGCCAAGCTATTTTTTAATGAAATCCATAGTTCTTCTTTGATCACTAAATATGTATATTGCTCATTTTTTTCAAGCAGATAGATAAAGGAAACGTCATCAGAATCGACAAGCATTTGACCTAAAGGCTTGAAATCGGCAATTTTGATTTCTTTTTCAACAATTAAATGAAGCTCGTTTTCTTTTGTAATGGTTGCATTAACTACATTCATTTTTTCTCTCATATTTTCAACTCCTATACGATCATATTCTATCACAAACAAACATTTATCACATAATTGATCAATTCGTAAGCAACAAGGAAAAGTGGTATTCTTAAATATATCCCCGTTTAGAAAGGTGAAGTTAATGTCACAAAATATTGAAATTGAATTTAAAAATCTTTTAACTGAAACAGAATTTATCCGTTTAAAAAAATTCTTTCATATAGACGAATCTATGTTCACAAGCCAAGATAACCATTATTTTGATACACCGCAATTTGTATTAAAAGAAAAAGGTTGTGCACTTAGGGTTCGCTTTAAAAATGACAAGTACGAATTAACATTAAAAGAACCGCATGCAGAAGGTTTGTTGGAAACCAATCAAGCCCTCGATCTACGGGAAGCTGAGAAAATTTTGAATCATCATCATATCATTGTCGGTCCAGTACAGGAAAGATTGCGTGCTTTAAATATTCCGCTCGAACAATTAACACTTTTTGGCACGCTCACAACTAAAAGAGCTGAGACAAAATTTCAAAACGGTTTCATTGTTTTAGATTATAGTACCTATTTAAATCAAAGTGATTATGAGTTAGAATATGAGGTAGATGATTATCAATTAGGCAAGGAAAACTTTGAAAACCTACTGAAGCAGCTAGAAATTCCTCAAAGACCTACTGATAATAAGATTCGCCGCTTTTATCAAGCAAAGTATAACGATTACAACGGAAATCCTTGAGGTGAATAAATATGATGAACGTGGAACAGTTAAAGATTATGCTTCAGCTTCAAGCACTACAAAATTTTAATAATTCGCCATCCTCTTCTGGAAATTCAATTTTTCAAGAAATGATGAATGATTTGTTTGCAAATAGCCAAGAGAAGTTATTAAGTGACGCTCCTGTTACCAACAGTAATGAAAGCTCTTTTACACCATTGCCAATGACAGCATCGCTTCCGCCAATTCAGCTGACAAAGCTTGCGCAATCAACATCCGAGAAAACAAACTATGACGAGCTTATTGAAGAGGCAGCCAACAAATATAATCTTCCAGTTGATTTAATTAAATCGGTTATTAAACAGGAATCCAACTTTAATGCCAATGCAGTGAGTTCTGCCGGTGCATCTGGTCTCATGCAATTAATGCCAGGAACAGCAAAACATCTTGGCGTTTCAAACATTTTTGATCCGAGGGAAAATATCCTAGGCGGCAGCAAATATTTGCGGCAAATGCTCGATAAATACAATAACAATATCGAACTCGCATTAGCAGCTTATAATGCCGGTCCTGGAAATGTTGATAAGTACGGCGGCATTCCCCCATTTAAAGAAACGCAGAACTATGTAAAGAAAATCACAAGTAAGTTTTTAGCATAACATAACACCGTCTATTATCACCGGTGATTCAGGTTGCATTGACATGCAGCCTTTTTTATTTTGGCTTTGATATTTATCGGTGGTGATTTTGGCAAAAACTAAAGCTTAGACGAACTGGGCCCCAGAAATCACTTGATTAAGCAGGCAAAATAAACGAGGATTCTCACGACAGACCAGTTAGTGAATGATTAGACTCCTAGGGAAGGCTTGACAATTCGACCAAGAATTCGAGGGAATGGCTTTCCTTCCATCTAGTCGGTCTCGTCAGAAGCGCCGGCTTCGATAAAGGCAAAATCAGCATGTTTTATCGCAAACTCCCCCTTATTTTGACGCCAAACTGACCAGCCCTTGATGATAAGGCTGTTTTTTTGAGTCTTCATTACTAAAAGTCATTCTTCATTTCCATAACCTCTTCAAGCCAATTGTTTGAGATATGACAAACTCATTGATAAAATAAAGTAAGCTTGTAAAACGAATAGTACAAATGACACCTATCTTTTCTCATTGCCTTGTGTTATTGGACAGTTACACTTAACATGGAGCAACTAGGAAAGTAGAATTACACAATATTAATTTTGGCATTCCATGGCATTGATTGCTGTTTTCGGAAGTCGTCTTCATTCTATATTTTCAGGCGTTTAAGCCAAAATTAAAAGGAGTTTTTCAATATGGAACATATGCCTACCCCGTTCGAAGCAATTGGAGAAGAAAAATTAGCTCGACTCATTGATGCATTTTATCGCAGAGTGGAGCAGCATCCCGAGTTGGCACCCATTTTTCCTGCTGAGCTTTCTGAAACAGCACGGAAACAAAAGCAATTTATGACACAATTTTTAGGTGGACCACCTATATATACAGAGGAGCATGGGCATCCTATGCTGCGAGCAAGGCATATGCCATTTCAAATTACAGAATCAAGAGCAAAGGCTTGGTTATCTTGTATGAATGAAGCCATGGACGAAATCGGACTAGATGGAATGATTCGTGAAGCGTTTTTCTCTAGACTTGTGTTAACTGCACAACATATGATTAACAGCCCTGAAAAGGAAGACATGAAAGGTGAAGACTTGTGAACGAAAAAACTTTTACATCATCCAATTCTCATCATTGTCATGGCGCCGAAAAGAAACCAATTGAAATCTATATGTTCATTGACCCATTATGTCCGGAATGCTGGGCTCTTGAACCCATTCTAAAAAAATTACAAATTGAGTACGGACGTTACTTTTCAATAAAGCATGTCTTAAGCGGTCGGCTTGCCATGCTCAATTTAAATAAAAAACAACATTATGAAAACATCGCAGAGCTTTGGGAAAAAACCGCTACAAGAACAGGAATGTCTTGTGATGGTTCTTTATGGTTTGAAAACCCAATTTCCTCTCCCCATATTGTCTCAGTGGCAATTAAAGCAGCTGAGCTTCAAGGAAGAAGAGCGGGAATTCGTTTCTTAAGAAAAGTACAGGAGTGTCTATTTTTAGAGAAACAAAATATTTCCGAGCTTAAGGTACTCGAGGAATGTGCCGAGGATGCAGGTTTAGACGTGGAAGAATTTATTTCTGATATTCATTCAGATAGTGCAGCAAAAGCTTTTCAATGTGATTTAAAAATCACCTCAGAAATGGAAGTGCAAGAAATTCCCACCCTTGTTTTCTTTAATGAGAATATTGAAGAGGAAGGTATAAAGATTACAGGAGTATATCCTTATCAAGTATATGAACAAATATTACGTGAAATGCTTCCATATTCACCAGAAAAATCATATCCACCGCCAATTGAAGATTTTCTGAAATATTTCAAGCTCGTCGCATCAAAGGAAATTGCTGTCGTCTACAGCATGTCGATTCAAGAAGTGGAAAAAGAAATGAAGAAATTAAAACTAAAGCAATTAGTTGAGAAACTCCCCGCAAAATACGGTGTTTTTTGGCGGTATGTTTCAAAATAATTTTAAAGAAAAGACCGTGTAAACATTAAAGTCTACACGGTCTTTTCCTATATAAAACGAACAAAGGGGATGGGAGAAATTTTTCACGGTCAAACAAGGGGTATGTTTGCTTGTGATTAACTTCACGATATAAATATAACATGCATTCGCCCATTCAACAATAAGATTGTGCCTTTTTTCACAATATTGTCAAAAACTAAGTATATATTTTCATTACAACGAATATGATTTATTAAATAGGTGGGAGACTACCACCCCGATCTCTTTTTGCCCAAGCCACACTTAAAATCCATTACATATTTAGGGGAGTTTCACTGTGAAAAAAGTACAAGTATCACTCATGCTTTTATTCATTCTACTGGCTTTCTTCTTTAATATTCTCGGACTTATGGAGCTCGTTTCCATCTTTATTACTGCCCCGATCTTGTTTATTTCCTTATTAATTTTTATTATTTATTTAAATGAACGTAACCGGTTTCGGGGCTTTTAGTTAAATTTCACGTAATTATCGTGCTGCTCAGTTACAAATTTTTCATTAACCGGTTTTTAGGCGATTATACCGGTCTTTCTCTCATTTTTCGGTCTTCAAACCAGCATATCAGTCTTCTCGCCTTTACCCACCGAGTTATAGTTATCAAAAATTCATTCAAAAAGGAGATGGCTCACACTTCGGCCATCCCCTTTTCTTGTTATCCTAATAAATTTTCCATTTCATTGAGCTTTTCTTCAAACACCTTCAAAGCTTCTTCAATCGGCTCTGAGCTTGTCATGTCTACTCCAGCCTTCTTTAAGACTTCAATTGGATAGTCTGAGCTTCCAGACTTCAAGAATTCGATATAACGTTCGACGGCTGGTTGTCCCTCTTCTAATATTTGCTTGCTTAAAGCCGTTGCAGCACTAAAACCTGTTGCATATTGATAGACATAATAATTGTAATAAAAATGGGGAATTCTTGACCACTCTAAGCCAATTTCCTCATCAATAACCATGTTTTCGCTGCCAAAATACTTTACATTTAAATTATAATATTCCTGTGTCAACAGCTCAGCTGTTAAAGGCTCGTTATTTTGTGCTTTTTGATGAATTAAATGTTCAAATTCAGCAAACATCGTCTGACGGAAAACAGTGCCTCTAAAGCCTTCTAGATAATGATTTAATAAATACAATCTCTTTTGCTCGTCATCGATCGTTTTTAACAAGTAATCATTCAAAAGATTTTCATTACATGTAGATGCTACCTCGGCTACAAAGATGGAGTAATCTCCGTACGGAAAAGGTTGTGTCTTGCGGGTATAATAGCTATGGACAGAATGGCCGAACTCATGGGCAAGTGTAAAGAGATTATTTACATTATCCTGCCAATTCATGAGGATATAAGGATTTGTCCCGTACGTACCAGACGAGTAGGCACCACTGCGCTTACCCTTATTTTCATGGACATCGACCCAGCGATTTTCAAAACCTTCTTTAAGAACATTTAAGTAATCCTCACCTAGTGGCGCAAGTCCCTTTAAAATCAGCTCCTGAGCTTCCTCATAAGGAATTTCCATTTTTACGTCTTTAACTAACGGGGTAAATAAGTCATACATATGAAGCTCTTCAAGACCGAGCACCTTCTTTCTCAGCTTCACATAACGGTGAAGAAGTGGAAGATACTTATTAACGGTGTTGACGAGGTTTTCATACACCTCTTCAGGGATATTATTCGCCGCTAAAGCTGCATGTCTTGCTGAACGATAGTTGCGGATTTTTGCATTAAAATTATCCTTTTTCACCTGTCCACTTAGCGTGCTTGAAAACGTATTTTTGAACTTCCCATATGTTCCGTATACAGCTTTAAAGGCATCCTCACGAACACGACGATCTGTACTTTCAAGAAAACGAATATAGCGTCCATGTGTAACCTCGACTTCTTCTCCATTTTCATCCTTTATGCTGGGAAATTCTAAATCCGCATTATTAAGCATTCCAAAAGTATTGCTGGAAGCATCCATTACTTCAGAAGCTTCGGCTAACAGGCTTTCCTGTTCTGCAGACAATACATGGGGGCGCTGTAAATTAATTTCATCCAATGCATGTTCGTACAGCTTAAGCTCCTCTTTTTCCCCCAAAAAAGCTTGTAGCTTATCTTCCTCAATGGAAAGAAGCTCTGGAACAATGTAAGCTAAGGCACTTGCAACCTGGGAGTATAATGCCTTAATACGTCCATCTAATCCTTGATAAAATGAGTTTGTTGTATCTTGGTCGTAACGCATATGGGCATATGTATACAGCTTGCTGATTCGCTCCAAAATATGATCTTGCTTTTGCAATGCCTCATATAAGGTATCTGCACTTTCAGCCAGCTTTCCTTGGTAAGCAGCAACCCCTGGAATTAATTCGGAAACTTCCTGGAATTCTTTCTCCCACGCCTCATCCGTTGCAAAAATATCTTCTAGTCTCCACGTATCTTCAACTTTTATTTCACTTCGTGCTGGAAGCTTTTTAACAGCAGTTTCATTCGACATCATCCGTCCTCCATTCGACAATTATTTCGCAATT
The DNA here is from genome assembly GCF_008764295.1 of Bacillus methanolicus. Taxonomy (GTDB): domain Bacteria; phylum Bacillota; class Bacilli; order Bacillales; family Cytobacillaceae; genus Robertmurraya; species Robertmurraya methanolica_A. The sequence goes on from NZ_VTQX01000005.1 coordinate 30,951, forward strand.
CGAAAAATATTTTTTCCTCTTTATTCTATCTCAAGAAGGGGAATTTAACAAATTATAACCGCTCTTCCCCATATAATTTAGAGCTTATGTGCTTTTGTAAAACTCCGTGTAAAAAAACCTATCCTCTTGCATCCATTCCTCCATATTGTTCGCCATTTTCATCGATTTATTGATGATAAAATGATGCTTTTTCACTTTCTTTAATACACCGTTAAACGCCAGTAGTTCCAAGTACTCTTCAATCGCAAAGGGGAGTATATTTCGCTTGATACTTGGTAAACTTCTTCTTTTTATTTTTCCTTTCTGAATCTCAAGTAATACGGTTGTGTATATTTCATGGAAATAAATTCTCTTCCCTTGCTCACATCCGTGAAAATGCTTAAGGAAAATGAGGCCCTGCCAAATAAAGGATGGTGTTTCAATGGCCAAACTATACTTTAGTGGAATGCCGACAAACGGGGGAAGATAATAAGGGTTGAGCGCACTCGAGTATAGCTCTGTCAAAAAATTAGTTGTCTCTTTTGAACGTTTTCCTAAGAGCTTTATTTTAAAGTGTTGCCTCTCTCTCAGCCAATCGCTTATTGGTGGTAACTTCGAAATGTTCGGAGCGAGGAAATCGTCTATTCTTAATTCCATTAGTGGAGTTAACGAAAAATGACAGAAAGCATTTCGTGTGGAGAGGGTCAATAAATTATCAAGTTGGATATATTGATTGGTTTGTGGACAAAAAGCTGGAAGATAAATTTGCTGAAGTTTGTTTTCTTTTAAGAATAGATAGTGAAATGAAGTCAACGATGTTTTATGGGAATGTCTTCGTTGAATATTTTTACCGCCTAAAATCCAAAGTGGCTCAATCGCTAATTTTTGATAACCTTTTGTTCTTTTTCGAAACACTTCCTCAGAAATAGGTGCACATTGGAATTCAATACAATACTGGTGCTGTCCATATGTAAAGGCTAAATCCGCCCTCTGTTTTATTTCTGGGTAATAGTGTTCCAGTTTAACTTCAAGACCTTGTGACTTAATCCATTCATGCAACTTTAATTTACCTGATAAATGATAATCCGATTCTCGCTCATATTCTGGCAAACATTTTGAATTTTTACGATGGGCAAAATGATAAATACGCTTCTCTCCTAGCTTTAAAATAAGCTCATCTCCACATGTTTGGCAATAAAATACCTCTTTTCTCCTTAATGACTCAAGATAGTTTTTATTCATTGTTTCTGCCAATGATACTACTTCACCTGAATGAAGCTTTGCCGTTAGCACGTAACTCTCATCTCCTTTCCCTTAATTATTTCTCCATTTATTTTAGAAACCCTTTCCCTAAAAATGTCTATTATATGGCGATGTTGATTCGATTTACAAATAATGAAGAAACTCTAACAGGACAAAATTGCACAGTACAGCTCACTTTCATTTGCTCTTTAGCGTCAATTACCAGTGAACAATTTCAATAATTTGTGCTGTGAATACTATAAAAAAATTTTTTGAACTAATATATCTGCACTTCTTTATATCTTTCGGCGATCTATTAAATTTATCGGGAAAACGCCAAAATACGAACCAAAAAAAGAATCCTAAAATTTTTAGGATCCTTCTATAAAAATGGGGACAGTAGCCTTGATAATGATTCCATCAAACGATAGCCGAGATGGCGCTTCTTGAATTCCTCTAAATTCAGTAAGCTCGCATCTTGCAAATCAAGTTCAAATTGCCGCGCTAAATTTTTCGTACTTCGCGTATGATAGAGAAAGGCATTCACCTCAAAGTTTAAATGGAAGCTTCTCATATCCATATTTGAAGTCCCAATTGAAGCGATCGAATCATCAACGATCATTAGTTTGCTATGCATAAACCCCTTTTCATATTCATAAATTTTTACACCCGCTTCTAATAGTGCTGGAAAATAGGAGCGTGAAGCGTGAAAAACAATGCGTTTATCCGGTTTATTAGGTACCAATAATTTCACATCAATGCCACTTAATGCTGCAATTTTTATAGCACTAAAAATATCCTCATCAGGAATGAAGTATGGAGATGCAATCCAAACTGATTTTTTTGCTGAAGTGATCATGGAAAAGAAAATATTTTTTATTACACTCCATTCATTGTCAGGTCCCCCCGCAATTAGCTGGACTCCACCATGATCATTCTCGATTAAAAGAGGCGACAAATACTCAGCGGTTAAAAGGCTCTTTCCCGTCATGTAATACCAGTCTTGTAAAAAAATAAGCTGTAAAGAACGGACAGCCTCTCCCCTTATCCATAAGTGGGTATCTCGCCAATGGCCAAAATGCCTACTCCATCCTAAATATTCATCACCGATATTTAGACCTCCAACAAAGCCAATGCTTCCATCAATGACAATGATCTTCCTATGATTGCGAAAGTTAAACTTATTATTTAAAAACGGAATATGAACTGGACCGAATGGAATCATCTCTATTCCGGCTGTCCTCATCTCTTTTATATAGCCTTTGGAAAGCATCCAGGAACCGACAGCATCATAAAGAAAGCGGACTTTCACTCCTTCACGAACCTTTGAAATTAATATATCCTTAAGCTTTGAACCAATTTGGTCATGGCGGACAATATAATATTCAAGATGTATATGGTGAGTGGCCTGTTTAAGAGCGTGAATAATTTCTTTGAAAGTTTCTTCACCATTGGTTAATATTCGTGTTTCTGTCCGAAAGGAAATGGGACTGTTGCCTAACTTTTGAGCGAGAAAAAATAACTTCTTTTCATCTGGTGCCATTTCCTCTACTCTTTCAACAATGGAATAATCGATATCCCCTTCAATCTTTAAAAACGTCTGTTTGTCCAATAAATATTTTTCCCTGAACATCTTCTCCTTGCTGTGGTTTCTTCCAAAAAGCAGATAAAAAATAAATCCGATTAATGGAAAGCTACCTAACACCACTAACCACGTTAAAGTTTGACTTGGGTGGCGATTTTCCAAGAAAATGACAAAACCAATAAAAACAACAGAAAGGGTAATGATAATACTAGTATAGCCAAGCAATCCTCCCTCAATATGTTCATGAAAAAGATAATATAGCATAGATAGAATAGCTAGGAAAAAAAGGACCCTCACTGTGTTTTTCAAATGCCTTCACCTCCGCTAGCTCCATCCTTCATATTCAGCCTTTATCAACATAGCACGGGCATTGGATTAATAAGGCGAAGGAGTAAACAGGTAAAAAAATACCGATCTCATGACTGAAATCGGCAACTTTTAATTGAAATACTTTCTTAGTTCTGCAAAAACATTTTCAGCTATGATAAGCTTTCCATACTCTTCAACTCGATGGAATGTCACTTGTGTTTCCACTCCATATTCAAGAAGAATACTCAAGCAATCATCAACGTCATCCTCTTCAAACTCATCCTCATGAAATTCAATAAATAAATAATATTTTCCTTCAAAGGAATAAAGTTTTGTATCTAACGCGTCAAGAATATTACGATTTGCTAAAGCGATCAAATCTTCAAAATCATTGAAGGCAATTAAAAACTCTAATGATTCCTCTAACTCCCCATCAAGTTCAACATTTTTTGTCGTAAAATGTTGATCAAGCAGTTCTTCAATTCTGTCATCCACAGGAAGATCCTTATACTTATCCTCTGGTATAGGAAGTTCAAATTTTTGCCCATCTTTAGATACTTGTGCCTTCGTCACAAGAACTTCAAGCCCTTTATCCAATGCTTGTACTTGAATCCAAAGCGGGCCTTCAATCATGAATTCTTCCTCTTGGTGGATTTCATCCATCATTTCCCAAAATAATTCTTCACTTCGTTCCCGGTTATACCAAATTTCTTCCCGATCAAAACCTCGTTCTTCTATATCAACGTATGAAATGTAAAACTTTACTGTATGATCATTAATTCGTTCTATTTCCATCAAGTAACCTCTCCCTTCTTGCATTATTGGAAGGGAATATATACCCCCATGCAGAACATGTTACCCCTTATCCGTCATTTTAATCTTAAAAATGATATGTGACCTTGTACTTATATTTTATGATAAAAATAAGATAAAGGGAAATAAAATATGATGGAATTCTAAAAACCATTATATGCCTAGTATTGTTCAAATAATCAATAAGAACCTCATTTGTTGTATCTTAACAAAAAAAATGGATCCTCACAATCATTTAAGCTTATTCTTTACCATATATAAGGAATTTCACAAAATCGTTTTATTTTGCCATTCTTTTATCTTTTTAATGTGTGACAATTTAATAATTGGAGTGTTCCTACTGTTAAGGCTTATTATAACCTTTAAGGGAAAACAAAATAAGTCATTCGATAAAAATCAAAAAATTCCCCTGTGCTAGACAAAAGGTTGAGCTAAACCTATCTTAAATAAGAAAAAACCTTCGATCCAAATGATCGAAGGTTACTCGTTAGTTAACAAGACGCCGAGCCTCTTGAAGTTGAAATGTCCGAACCTTTCTAGGTAGGAAACGGCGAATTTCATCTTCATTATAGCCTACTTGAAGACGCTTTTCGTCAATAATAATTGGACGTCTAAGCAGACCAGGATTATCCTTAATGAGCTCCAATAAATCTTGAAGTGGCATTGTTTCCAAATTCACATTCAATTTTTGGAATGTTTTTGATCGCGTTGAAATTATTTCATCTGTTCCATCCTCAGTCATACGAAGAATTTCTTTAATTTCTTCTATCGTCAAAGGTTCGGAAAAAACATTGCGCTCTTGATAAGGAATTTCATGCTCTTCAAGCCAAGCCTTTGCTTTTCGGCAAGATGTGCAACTAGGTGAAGTGTATAATGTAACCATTTTAATTCACACTCCTTCAGATTCGACAAAATCGAAAAATCTATATTAGATTCATTCTCATTTGAGTACTAAATTAAAATTACTATAAATAAGTAATTTCTATTGTTTTATTATACACCAATATTGACTAAAAAGGTATAGTTTTTTTGCGGAATACAGAGAATGTTTTTTTGACAAAGCCTGTTTTATAGCACTCTTTATATAAGACGAATGAGTTGCGGAAAAGTTTCACTTTTTATCAAAAATCGTTAAATTTTTTTTAAAAGAATTTTTAATGCTGTTCCGTTTTTTATCTTAAATTCTCAATTAAATGGATGAATTGAAAAAAACTATAGATCCTTTAACATATCCTCTCTGTCATCATCTTCTTGAAAGGTTAATACCTCTTCCACAGGTTGATAGGAAGAACCGTAAATTTCTTGATCCTTATATGTGTGAATTTGTTTATATGTTTTACCCATCGCCTCATAAATCATTTCTTCACTTTCGCCGCTCGGAGTCCAATATAAAATTTCCATCTGATTTATTTCGTTTGTAGCAAGGGAACGTCTTCGGTATCCAATCGACTGGGCATGTTGAAATCCTTCCCTTTTATAGAAGCGCAATCGCTTCTCAGAATCACTGTCTTCATAATCAACAGGCTCTACTTCAAGTATAATCGGTTTTTCTTTACGCTTTAATTTTTCAAGCAGTTTATGTCCCAGTCCTTGTCCTCTCGCATCCTTTGATACGAATAAGTAGTCAATAAAAACAAAATAATCAAACTCAGCATACATCAAAACGTGGAGAGGACCTTCATCCTTATGATAAATATCTGAACGTTCCTGCAATAACGTCTCCATATGTTCCTTTGATTTCATTTCTTCAATCGGAAAATACTGATTGAGTTTCTCGTACCAGTGCATGGTTCATCTCCTTTATCTCGTACAAAATGATTTCTTTTTAAACTTTCCCTATTATTTTCCTCATAAACCAATTTTATTAACACATCTCATAATTTTCTCTTTTCTTCAATATAAACTTCTTTTACAATGAAGGTAGGGGATCATTACAGTTTGTATGAGGATAATTAAAATAAATACAGGGGGGTTAACCATGCCTGGGTACATAATGGACTTAACCATAGTTGCTGTTCTCATTATTGGAATAACAGCGTTGATGGGAGTACTTTTAAATGGAATCGGTACCAAAGTGTTTGGTGGGAAAAACAAATCGGAGTTCGTTGATAAATCAGAAAAAATTCAAACCGGCTGGAAGAGTGTCGGAGGATTCAAAAAATAATTAAATAACAAAAATGGCAGGTGCTTACATAAACACCTGCCATTTTTGTTACTCTTATTAACAGTACTAGTTGCATCTCAAGGTGTATAGTCTACATTCTTACTATAGGTGTTAGCAGCATTCCATAAAAGAAACTCATTGATACCGTGATCGTTTAAAGCCCTTATTTGCGCTTCAACCTCGGCCTTACCATATTTTTTATAATTTCCTTTCCCTAACCAAGTGGCTGTAAAATCTTGAAGCCACGGTCTGGATATCGGAGGATTTTCAAGGTTAGATAAAATATTGCTTTCCAGCTTTGCATATTCAGAGACGAGCTTGTACGGCTCCAAATCAGGCTTGCTAATACCAAAATAAGAAGTCCAATGACTAGGATAAATCATCGAGGAAATAACATCAATATGCTCGCTTATTTTCGAGAAATTTTGTCCAATTCCCGGAGCTTCAGGCAATGTTGCCGTATATCCGAAAATATCGACTGATACTTTAACTGAGAATGGCTCAAGCTTCTTTTTCGCATAGGCGATAAAATCGGTAACTGCTTGTACCCTTTTTTGCGTATCGTCCCCCTGTGATTTCTCATAATTGCCCATTGAATATTGCAATTTCTTGTCTCTTGTTTCAAAACCTTCTGGAAAACGGACATAATCAAACTGAATTTCTTGGAAACCCATTTTTGCAGCTTCTATCGCAATTTCAACATTATAATCCCAAACCTCTTGTAAAAACGGATTGACAAAAGATTCTCCACGACTATTCACCCATACTTTAGAACCATTTTTAAAAGATAGCTCAGGCTTTGCCGTTGCTAAAACAGTATCCTTAAAGACGACGATGCGAGCAATCGGATATATTTTCTTTTGCTCCAACGTTTTTAACATTTGCGTTGGATTCTTAATATAATTCTTTCCAATTTTTTTATATGGTGAGGAGTCATCGGGAGTGTACGTAAGATTGCCCCAATCATCTTTTATATCTATAACCATCGAATTTAAATCCGAGTTCTCGGTGAGATTAATCAACTGCTTAAATTTTCCACTTCCAGCAGAATGACCAGTAACATATATGCCTCTTACAGCATCCGGGTATTCAAACTGAAAACCGCTTTGATATTCAAAACGCTTCATTTCGCTCGGTAAACTTTTCACTAAAGAGATATGCTCACGCAGTGACTGCAACTTCGGTTGATGTGCATTTTTTTCAGGTGCAGCAAAAGCGCTAGTTTCAAGAATCAAGGCAAGTATCGTAACAACAAAAACAGGACGAAGAAATTTCATAAATATCCCCTTTTCCTCGCTGACTTTGATAAAGCAGGAGTTCTTTTTCTATTCTATTTTAACGTTTCTTTGCCCTTAGATCTATTCGACATTTGTCGATTTCATCTATTTTGTAAAGAAGCGATAACCCCATTGAACTTCATTCTTACAAAAACAAATCCTTATATTTCTTATTGTAAATCAAATCAGCTTTTTTTAACGTGGTGCTTTTCACTTCAACTGTTTGTTTTTGCTAAAGACTATGTGAAATCGTTGATTTCATGTCGGAAAGGACGTCTTTAAACAAAAGAAGTGGCGATAAACGAATCGTTTGTCGCCACTTTCTTTTGTTTTTTTTACTGTAAGTAGGTGGAGGCTTCCCAACACTATTGAAATACTTGTGGACTATTGTCACAACAAGCCAAACTACTCATTCAATCTGTTAGTTGACCAAATTTAAGAACAATCAGTTTGCACCATTTTCTCGTCGGAATCCATCCCGCAGATTATCCACCAAGAGCTCTTAATAGCAACCCCTGTATGAGGGCAAATTTCATATCAAATCCAACCAAGTTTTTCGGAAAAAGTTTGCACAGAAATAGATAAAGTCCGGATCAGCGTGTGAAAAGAAAAAGGAGTCAAATCAAATCCCTTTTACCCAACGTAAAAACATTGTGGAGAGAATTAACTATGACTCATTTTCCTTTTATTATTTTGCATATTGAGTTTTATACTGTTCCCATTCCTTAACTGAGCATTGAACAAAATGTCCGGGCTTTACTTCACGGAATTGGACATCATCATCTTCAGTGTATTGATGAACGCTTGGATTATATGTTTTACGTTTACGATTGCGTTCATAATTTGGATCTGGTAATGGAATTGCCGATAATAAAGATTGTGTGTATGGATGAATCGGGTTTTGATAAAGTTCGTCGGCTGGAGCAAGCTCGACTAGTTTCCCAAAATACATAACACCAATTCGATCACTAATGTATTTGACCATGGAAAGATCATGGGCAATAAATAAATAGGTAAGCCCCTTTTCTTTTTGCAGTTTTTTCATTAAATTAACGACCTGTGCTTGAATTGAAACATCGAGTGCAGAAATTGGTTCGTCTGCAATAATAAATTCAGGTTCTACAGCAAGAGCACGAGCAATCCCGATGCGCTGCCTCTGACCGCCTGAAAACTCATGGGGATAACGATTCGCATGCTCTTTATTTAAACCGACCGTTTCTAATAATTCCACAACTCTTCTCTTGCGCTCTTCTTTTGACTTAGCAAGACCATGAATATCAATACCTTCCGCAATGATATCAGACACTTTCATCCTTGGGTTTAAGGATGCTTGTGGATCTTGGAAAATCATCTGCATTTTTCGATTGAATTCTTTTAATTCAGCCTTTGATTTTTTTCCATGAACATTGACGCCATTAAAGAGCACTTCTCCATCTGTGGCATCGTAAAGGCGGATAATTGTCCTTCCAGTAGTTGACTTTCCACAACCAGATTCACCCACTAGCCCTAACGTTTCACCACGATAAATATCAAAAGAGATGTCATTCACCGCTCTTACTTCATTAGCTTTGCCAATGTTGAAATACTGCTTTAAATTTTTAATTTCTACTAATTTTTCAGTCGTCGCCATCTTAGTTCCCCTCCTTCATTTCAAGGAATTCACGTTGACGCCTTTTCACTGCTGGAGGCGGTTCTACTTTTGGAGCATCTGGATGCAGCAGCCATGTTGCCGCATAGTGCGTATCAGACACCTTGTACATAGGCGGTTGCTTTTCTAAGTCGATTTTCATGGCGTAAGCATTACGCGGTGCAAAAGCATCCCCTTTTGGTGGATGGAGCAAATCAGGTGGAGTACCTGGAATAGCGTACAGTTCTTCGTCATCCGAATCAAGTGTTGGCATGGAACTAATTAAGCCCCAAGTATACGGATGTTGAGGATTATAAAAAATCTCATCAACGGTTCCGATTTCCACTATCTTTCCACCGTACATAACCGCCACACGGTCGGCAACATTTGCTACAACACCCAAATCATGGGTAATGAAAATAATCGACGTATCAATTTTCTTCTGTAAATCCTTCATCAATTCCAAAATTTGCGCTTGGATCGTAACATCTAGAGCTGTTGTCGGTTCGTCTGCAATCAGTACCTTTGGATTACACGCTAGCGCAATGGCAATAACAACACGCTGACGCATTCCACCTGAGAATTGATGTGGATATTGCTCAAAACGCACTTCTGGATTCGCGATCCCAACTAGTTCAAGGATTTCAATTGCCCGTTTTTTCGCTGCCGACTTACTAAGCTTCTGATGCTTGACAATCGGTTCAATAATCTGTTTTCCAATTTTCATCGTCGGATTTAACGATGTCATCGGATCCTGAAAAATCATGGAGATTTCTTTTCCTCTAAGCTTCTGCATGGCCTTATCAGAAAGCTTTGCGAGATCCTTTCCATCAAAAAGAATTTCTCCCGCTTTTATTTCAGAGTTGGACTCTGGCAATAAACGCATGAGCGCTTTCGTTGTCACTGATTTACCTGAACCGGATTCCCCAACGATGGCTAATGTTTCACCTTTTAAAAGATCAAAATTCACTCCACGAATAGCTTGTACCTCTCCACTGAATGTATGGAATGAAATATGCAAATCCTTTACTTCTAAAATCTTTTCCATATTTTTTTCACCTACCTTTTCTAATCGCGCATTTTCGGATCTAACGCATCTCGCAGTCCATCTGCAACCATATTAAAACAAATCATAATTAAGCTGATAACTGTCGCTGGAATAATCATTTGATATGGATAAAGCTGTAATACTTTAAATCCTTCGTCAATCAAAGTACCTAATGAAGCATCAGGCGGCTGTAATCCTAGTCCGATAAAGCTCAAGAAAGCTTCAAAGAAAATCGCACTTGGAATGGTAAACATTGTGTTAATAATAATAACACCAGCCAAATTTGGGATTAAATGCTTACTAATAATTTTTCCATTTGATAGCCCTAATGTTCTTGCAGCTAAAACATACTCTTGATTCTTCAGCTTCAGTACTTGAGCGCGGATTACCCTTGCCATCGTAATCCAGCCTGTAATCGTCAGTGCCAACGTAATGGATAAAATCCCTGGATCTAACAGGATGGTCATTAAGATTACAACGACTAGATTCGGAATTCCTGATAAAATCTCGATAATACGCTGCATCAAAGTATCGGTTCTTCCCCCAACAAAGCCGGAAATGGCACCATAAATAACACCAATCACCATATCAATAGCTGCAGCTAAAAAGGCAATGTAAAGTGATACTTGTGTTCCTTTCCATAAACGGGTAAACAAATCTCTTCCTAAGCTATCTGTTCCAAACCAATAATATTCCTCAACGTTTTTTTGTTCGTAAGCGTTATAAACATCACCATTTTTCCTTGTCAAATTCCCATCAAATGGCAACCAACTTACATTTTCCAATACTGGAATGCGTGGTGGTAAATTATTGTGCTGTAAATTTTGCTCTTGATAGGTCCGACCTGATATATGAGGACCGACAAGTGCCATAATCGTTAATATCGCAATTATCACCAAACTAACGATAGCACCCTTATTTTTCTTCACCCTAAGCCATGCATCCTGCCAGTAGTTAAGGCTTGGCTTAGAAATTTCCTCACTTTTCTTTGAATCAAGTTGAGCGGGTGAAAACATTTCTTTTGCAATTTTTTCTTGCGCCATTATTTTTTCCCTCCCGCTAAACGAATTCGTGGATCAATGACACCGTATAAAAGATCAACGATTAAAATAACTGCAACAAATAATCCCGCAAATAAAAGCGTTGTTCCCATAATAACTGGGTAGTCATTTACTTGGATAGATTTAACGAATTGTTCTCCAATTCCTGGAATACCAAAGATTTTTTCGATGACTAATGAACCAGTCATTAAACTAACGACGAGTGGTCCTAATACCGTAATAACTGGAATGAGAGCATTTCTCAATGCATGTTTGAAAGCTATTTCAAACCAGCTTGCCCCTTTTGCTTTAGCAAGAGTGATATAATCAGATTCCATTACTTCAATCATTTCTGTTCTCACAAAACGTGAAGCTGTCGCAAGAGGGAACATTGCGAGCGCAATTGTTGGGAGCACCATATATTCTGGGCCACGCCAAAAAGCTACAGGGAACCAACCAAGTTTCACTGCGACATAATATTGAAGCAATCCGGCAAATACAAATGAAGGAATTGATTTACCAAGTACAGCGATAAAAGTCGAAGTATAATCTACCCATGTATTTTGCTTTAGGGCAGCAACAACTCCTAAAATAATCCCAAAAAATGTACCGAATAGTATTGCTAACGCCCCTAGTGTTGCTGAAGGGCCAAGGCTTTTAATGATGATGTCAGTAACCCCAACGTTATTAAATTGAAATGAAACACCTAAATCTCCTTTTAATAAGTTCATCATATAATTTGCATATTGTACTGGCACTGGATCATCGAGACCGTACTTATCAATCATAATGCTCAGCTGTGTCTCTGATAATTTATCTGCATTTGAAAAAGGCGTACCTGGGATAATCTTCATGAGGAAAAAAGTAAACGAGGCAATTAAAAATAGAGTTACCACCATATAAATGATACGCTGAGTCAGATATTTCGCCATTTCTTACGCACCCCCTAATTTTTTAAAATCTCAAAAAAGTAAGACTGTTTTTTTGCAAAGGGAAAAGAGAGTATATTGAGAAACAATATACTCTCTTCTTATAACAATTTAAGTTATTGTCATAATTTTCCTATTATTTTACAGAAGTCCACTTAAAGCTATACTCAGGTCCTACTAAATGGTAAGTAAAGTTTTCTACTTTCTCATTTACAAGTAGGTTAGAAGAACGTTGATAAAGTGGTGCAATTGCTGCATCCTCTTCAAGTAAAATTCTTTCTGCCTCAGCAAGTGCTTCATAGCGTTCCACTGGCTTTTGAGCTAAAGTAGTTTGTGCTTCTTCAATAAGTTGGTCATACTTTTCATTAGAGTAGTCCATCTTATTATTTCCGCCGCCAGTTAACCAAAGAGCTTGGAATGTCATTGGGTCTAAATAGTCAGGACCCCAACCAGCCATTTGCAAATCGTAATCCTGCTTGTTTTGACGGTCAATACGTACACTGAATGGTACGCTCTCTACGTTAATTTTCATTCCAGGAAGATTTGTTTCTAACTGGTTTTTCACATATTCAGCCGATTTCTTTGCTGTTTCTGTATCATCAGTCAAATATCTTAGTTCAACAGAATCAGTGCCAAGCTCAGCTAAACCAGCTTCCCAAGCCTTTTTCGCTTCATCTACGTTATATGGCAACAATTCATTTCCGTTAATAGTACGGAAATCTTCGCCAGTTTCATCATTTTTAACGAATTCATTTGGAACAGCATAGTTTGCCACGATAGAACCGTTGTTTAATACGCTATTAACGAAGTCTTCTTTATTAATTGCTTGTGCAATTGCCTTACGGATATTGACATTTTTCAAAGCATCGCTATTCTTTTGGTTCATTTTCAACCAGAAGATTGTTGGTTCTAACCACTTAACTAATCTTGGGTCTCCCTCGTACTGAGGTACTACATCCGAAGAAAGTTTAGAAGTAATATCTACTTCTCCTGTCTCAAATGCATTTGCTGCAGCTTGAGAGTCTTTTAATACGTTCCATGTAACCTTTTCTAATTTAACAGTGTCAGCATCCCAATATTCTGTATTCTTCACATAAGACCATTCAGAGTCGGTACTTCCGTCCCAATCTGCTAAAACGAATGGACCATTATATAGAATAGAATCAGAATTCACTCCAAAATTTTCGCCTTGTTCTTCAACAAACTTTTGATTTTGTGGATAGAACGTTGGGAAAGCCATTAATGATTTGAAATAAGGAACCGGTCTCTCAAGAGTGACTTCGAGAGTTTTATCATCGAGTGCCTTTACCCCTAAAGTATTGAGATCATACTCTTTCTTTTGAGCTGCTGCTGCAGTAATTTCAGCTGCACCTTTAATTTTTCCATCCATCATGTATGGACCATATTCGGAAGCAGTTTCAGGATCAATTGCACGCTGCCAAGCATAAACAAAGTCGTGTGCCGTAACAGGTTCTCCATTAGACCATTTTGCATCTCTTAATTTAAATGTATAAACTGTACCGTCTTCACTAACTTCAGGCTCACCTTCTGCCATACCCTCTACAACCTCTTGGTTTCCATCTAAACGATATAAACCTTCATTAACATTGTTTAATGTTGTAAAGCTGATTGTATCTGTTGATTTTACACTATCCATGTTTGGTATAGCCTGTGCTTCCAACATCTTTATTTCTTGTGCCGCTGTTTTGTCAGCACCCTTTTCTTTATCATCTTTACCAGCATTATCTCCGCCGCCACCGCAAGCAGCTAAAAATGTGCTAATTGCGAGCATTAAAGATAAAAGTAGAAAAAATTTCGACTTTTTCACTAGTAGACCTCCCCTTCTTTATTTTCAGAAAAATGGTTACAATGACTATTATACAGATAATAAAGTTTTTGTAAATTATTTTCTTGAAAAAATTTTATTTTACAGAAATGTCAGTAATTTATCCTTTTCATAATTTTAGTTTTATAAAAAAATACCTTTATAGCAATATTTATGCACTAAAAGTGATAATTACTGCATTTATATTAATTTTATCTTATTATTAAATTGAATAATTTTTTTATACGGAGTTGATATTTTGAAAAAGCAATTACCCAAAATAGCTTGGTTATTTTTTATTTCTAACTTTTTAATTTTTCTTCTTTCCTTTCTGTTTTATCGTAAAATTTCTCTGTTGCTCTATATTAATATTTCTTTTTACATCGGAGCATTATTCATATTTATTTCTTTACTATTTTTAACCATCAAAAGCGGTTTTTTTGACCAAATGACAAGATCGTTTCGCCTCGTTTTTGCAGGTAAAAATAGCAATAAAAAGGAAATAGAAGAAATGGCATTGCCATCACAAATGATTTCAATCAATACACTTCCTTTTTTAATTAATGGCCTTTTGATTATTGCTTTTATGCTTATCGCATTAGCGAACTATTCATGAGCGTATTTTACAGGTCTGCCCCCAGTCAATGTTTTAAGTCAAATAGAAAAATGGTATAATTTATTAATCGAGAATAGGAGGAAACATGAATGGAAACGATTTTTTCGGGTATACAGCCAAGCGGAACCATTACGCTTGGAAACTATATTGGCGCAATGAAGCAATTTGTTGAATTGCAAGATGAATATAATTGTTATTTCTGCATCGTTGATGAGCACGCTATTACTGTGCCACAGGATCCGATTCAGCTTAGAAAAAACATTAAAAGCCTTGCTGCACTTTACTTAGCAGTTGGAATAGATCCTGAAAAAGCGACGCTTTTTATCCAATCTGAAGTGCCTGCCCATGCCCAGGCAGGATGGATGCTTCAATGCGTCACTTATATTGGCGAATTGGAAAGAATGACTCAATTTAAAGATAAATCACAAGGAAAGGATGCTGTCGTTGCCGGATTGCTGACATATCCTCCATTAATGGTAGGAGATATTTTATTGTATCAAACCAATTTAGTCCCTGTTGGGGAAGACCAAAAGCAGCATTTGGAACTAACAAGGGATATTGCAGAGAGATTCAATAAGAAATACAATGACATTTTTACGATCCCTGAAGTGCGCATCCCGAAGGACGGTGCCAGGATCATGTCGCTCCAAGATCCATTAAAGAAGATGAGTAAATCGGACCCGAATCAGAAAGCATTTATTTCTTTATTGGATGAGCCAAAGCAAATCGAAAAAAAGATTAAAAGTGCTGTAACAGATTCAGAAGGTATTGTAAAATTCGATCGAGAAAATAAGCCTGGAATTTCAAATTTATTAACGATTTATTCTATTATTGCCAATAAACCTATTCCAGAATTGGAAAAAGAATATGAAGGCAAAGGATATGGAGACTTTAAAGGCGATTTAGCTAAAGTATTAATCGAAGCACTCGAGCCGATCCAACAGAAATACTATCAGCTACTGGACTCTCCGGAGCTTGATGAAATTTTAGATCACGGAGCAGCGAAAGCGACTGCCGTCGCAAGCAAAATGGTTAGAAAAATGGAAAATGCTATGGGGCTTGGAAGAAAGAAAAGAAAATAATTGTTTCAATATAACAAACCGCTTGTCCGTTTCGACAAGCGGCTTGTTATTGACGTCTTCAACTTAATTTACCCTTGAGCCATGCTCCATCTCCCACAATTTCTCAAAGAAAGGCTGTCCCTTAATTAAATTCTCACAAAACTGTTCATGCTTAGCGGACCAGCCATATTGAATTTCTTCATATAATTGCTGCCAAACCTCTTCAAAAGGCAATTGTTGTATCTCACCGTAACGTTCTGGACTCCACTCCGTATACCAATAGCGAATCTCAGCAACATTATCACAGGCACGAAGCTGATCAAGAGCCATAAACAACAATTGTTTTAATTGTCTTTCCTTCCTTGTTAAACCATTCATCAATTCTGGTGCAGGAGATAAAATATGGAATTCCTTTAAAGAAGATGAATCATTAAAGGAATAGTCAATCGGTTCATGATTTTCGATCATTTCATAGACCAATTGCTCCTGTCTCGGAATCAACCTACTTTTGCGTATCGGAATGTTGTAACCGATTGTATCAACAACGATAATATCCATACCGTCAGTAGCAATGAAACAATAATCAAGTTGAACTCTCTCATGATTTTTTCGTAAATACGCCTTTTGATAAATGTCATCTAACAACTGCTGCGGCAGTTCAGATAAATCATTTTCTATGTATTTAAATAAAACCGTACTGACTTTCAATAATGGCACTTGATCGAGTAGCTCCACACCATCATCCTTGCGCCATTCATGGAAGTGACATACATTATATCCATTCTCTTCACCTTCAAACCAATTGACCCAAACATCATGAAGATATAACATGAATCTACCCCTCACTCCTTCAATCATACTTCCTCCACATCTAGATGCGAAATACTTTATGCGCAATAAAGTTATCTGTTTGTCACTCAGTATGGGCAGTGAGGGGGCAATTTATTCCCAAAAATCCCACCTTAAACCAATTTCTTTAAAGTCGGTGTTGATGTTTGGCTCCGTTCATGTGAAACAAAAGGTTTTTACACGAAAGAAGCCTAACTTCGTCTTATCAACTTCCAGAAAGCCAATCTTTAGCAATCTTTATGTTGGCTAAAAAAAGAAAAGACCCGCAAAACTTCGCGGATCTTTTCTTTTATATTTGTTATTCAGCTTTAATTGGTTCTTCTTGTGTAACAGAAATTTCATGATATTTTGTAGGTAGTACCCCTTCTTCAATCGTGTAGTTATGAACACGGTTGTTAACAGGTACCAGAATCGCACGATATAATGTTGGGAATACTGGCACTTCATCTACCATGAATTGTTGCCATTCTTTATATGCTTCTTTACGGTAATCCATATCAAACGCTTCTTGTGAAACCCCTTTTGCCATGATTTCATCATTCTTGTCACTTGCATAACGGGAGAAGTTATAGATGGCATCGCGACCATATAAACCTCGTGGGTCTACATCAATACCAACACCCCATGCACCTTGGAAAATATCAACTTTCGGATCATCATCGCCATTTTGCCCTACTCTCTCATAGAAAGAGTTAAACTCTTGGAGGCGGCCATCTAATAATTCAACTTTTAATCCAACAGCTTCCCATGCTTGGATATAATATTGAGCAAGCGGTTCAGCCGTGTCTCCACCAGACATTGTTGCAAAGTTAATCACTAACGGCTCTCCATTTTTATCTTCGCGAATTCCATCGCCATCCACATCGACATAACCTGCTTCTTCAAGCAATTGCTTTGCTTTTTCCGGATCATACGCCAATCCAGGATTTGTTTCATCATGGAATTCAGGATGAGACGGAGGAATTAATGTTGTCGCATTCCAGCGAAGACCGTGATAGAACTTGTTACCAACTGTATCATTATCAACCGCATGCCACATTGCTTTTCGGAGATTGACATCTGCCATTTTTGCATTTGGATCAGGTTTTACGGTTGCTGTTTCCTTATCCCATGTACCTAGTTTAAAACCAATATATGTGTAAGCACGGTCGATCTTTCCTAACCATTCAACATTCGATAAATTTGCATTGCTAGGGAATTGATCCACATCAAATTTATCTACAGTATCAACCTCACCCTTTTGTAGAGCTTGAGCTACAACATTCGGGTTGATGACTTTGACTGTAACTTGGTCTAGCTTTGGTTCTCCACGCCAGTAGTCCGGGTTTTTCTTCATCACTACTGCTTCACCAGGAGTGATGCTCTCAACGATGAAAGGACCGAAACCAATTGGGTTTTGACGGACTTCCGCTGATGCTGACATATCTGCTACTGCCATATCTCCAAAAATATGTTTTGCAAGTGGATATGTCCAAATACTTCCTGTTACTAATGACGGAGTTGATTCTTTATATGTGATTTGCAACGTTTTTTCGTCTAATACTTCAATACCAGTAATCGTATCTGCCTCTCCTGCACGGTAAGCCTCTACTCCAACAATATTCGTGAAATCTGAACCATAGCGTGGACCATCATAGTCAGGATCGGAAATCACTTCATGGGCAAATAACCAATCTTCTGCCGTTACAGGCTGACCATCATGCCAGTTCACATTATCTCTAATTTGGAACTTGATTGTAACACCCTTGTCTGTTACTTGAGCTGCTTCTTCGGCAGGCAATGTTGCAAGGACATCAGCAGAAACTTCATCTAATGGCTCATAAGTTGCCGCCCCATCATTTGTGTATACATAGCTCTCATCCCAAGTTAATAACGATTCGTCAAACCAAGACAGAATTTCCGCATCTGGATTTCCAGAATAGAAATTCCAGTTTAATGTACCTTCAAACGCAGTATCAGAAACGAGACCAAAGGTAAAATTTCCACCTTCCATCGCATCCCCTTCATTTGTTTTAACCTGTTTGAAATCTTCGATGGAATATAGTCCATCTTCCTTTTTTGCATCTTCTGATGTCTTGTCTCCATCATCTGACTCTTTAGCAGAATCATCCTTGCCGCTAGAACAAGCTGCTAATGCAAGCACCAATACAAGCATAAGTGCCAACAGAAGCTTACTAAATTTAGCTTTCTTCATTTCATTGCCTCCCTTTTATCCTCTTCTTTGTCTTGCGTCAGTCGCACGCTTCAGCGCTTGACCAACATTGTTTATACTTAACATCAATACTAAAATTAGCACTGATGCTGGTACCCAAACCCACCATCTAAATTCAAGCGTTTGCGGGTTTCTTGCATAACTGACAAGAGTCCCTAAACTCGGTGTGCTTTCAGGGAAGCCAAACCCTAAGAATGATAACCCTGATTCCAAGCCAATATTAGCTGCCAAATTCAATGTCATCGTAACGATGATTAACGAACTTAAATTTGGCAGAACTTGTGTGAACATAATCTTAAAATTAGATGTTCCAAGTGTTTTCGAAGCTTGTACGTAATCTAGTTCTTTTTCTTGAAGTGCTTTCGAACGAATTAACCGGGCGATTCCCATCCATAAGAAAGCAGTCATAATTAAAGAGAATGTGAGAATACTATATTTCGGAACAATTGCAACGAACACGATAACAATCATTAAGAAAGGTAAAACTTGGAAAAAATCCAAAATCCTCATCATGATATTATCAACGGTTCCACCGAAATAACCTGCTACTAAACCATAGATAATGCCAATAGCACCAGTCATCAATGTAACTAAAATTCCAATGGATAAAGAGTTACGTGTTCCAATAATTAATTGACCAAATACGTCCCGTCCACCATAGTCTGTTCCAAGTAGAAACTCTTCGGAAGGCGGCTGATGAATTGAAAATAAATCAACCTTAACAATTTCTCTCACATCCAACAGTAATGAAGTTCCATACACTATAATCATAATGGCTATAAGAAATATTAAGGAAAACAATGCTACTTTGTCCCGCATAATCTCCCGACCGACAATTTTCCAGCCAGAAGGACTTTTAACGATTTCCGATCCTTTTCCAAGGTCTATTTTGTTTGTTTCCATTTTTGCTCACCTCACAGTTTACGATGCTTATTTAATCCGAATACGCGGGTCAACTAGGCTTAAAATAATATCTGATAGCAATGTACCCAAGATGGTTAAAATTCCAAATAATAAGACAAGAGATGTAACAACACTATAGTCACGAAGAAGAATGGAATTTAAGAATAATTGCCCCATCCCTGGATACCCAAAGATATTTTCGATAAAAATGGAGCCTCCGATTAACCCAGTGATTTCATATCCGAAGAAAGCAGCAATCGGCAACAGTGAATTTCTTAAAATATGGCGATTATACACTCTCGATTCAGATGCACCTTTTGCCCTTGCCGTTAAAATAAAATCCTTTTGTTTCGTATCAATAATCTCACTTCTTAAATATTGAACAGTTGATACGGTCGTGATCAATGCCATTGATAACGCTGGAAGCAGCATATGATACAGCTTGCTCATCACATATTCAAATGTTCCTGGTGTTAACCCTGGCTTAACACTGCCCCCTGTTGGAAACCAGCCAAGATGAAAACCGAAGATCCACAACATCACAAGTGCGAAAATGAAAAGTGGTGCTGCAAAACCAATATACGTATAACCTGTAATTAAACGATCCGCCCACGAATCATTATAGCGCCCACTCGTAATCCCAAGCGGAATCGCAATTAAATACGTTAAAACTAAAGTCAGAAGTGAAAGCCAGAATGAATTTACAATTCTTTGCCACACCAATTCAGAAACAGGCATTTTAAAGTGAAAGGATTGGCCTAAATCACCTGTGAACACTCCTGCAACCCACCTCGTGTATTGCTCATACCACGGATCGTTCAATCCTAACTCTTCCCGTTTTTCGGCGATCGTGTTCGGATCAACATTTGGATCAATCAAACCGGTTAAAGCATCACCAGGCATCATTTTTGCTAGCATAAATACGATAATACTCAGTAAAATTACTTGTGGAATCATTATCATGATTCGTCGTATAGAAAATTTCCACATAACAATCAACCTTTCTCAGGCAAAGCCACTAGATGTGTGTCCGATACGGGCTGTAGTTGAAAGGCCAAGCCCTCGTCATCAAAGTATTGATTATATGCCTGTTCATACTCGTTCTTAACTTCTTGGCGAAATTGCAGGTGCTGCTGCCGATTTCGTGGATTCATATCAGGAATCGCTGCAACCAGACGTTTTGTGTATATATGCTGTGGATGATTAAAAATATCCTCTTTCGTTCCAGACTCTACATATCTACCTTTATACATAATGCCAATTTGGTCACACATATGTTTGATAACCCCTAAATCGTGACTAATAAACAAATAGGTTAACCCTAGTTCTTTCTGAATTTCCTTCATGAAATTTAATACTTGAGCTTGTACGGAAACATCAAGTGCAGACACAGGCTCGTCTGCAATAATTAGTTTTGGTTTCAATGCAATTGCTCTTGCAATGCCAATCCTTTGTCTTTGTCCACCTGAAAACTCATGGGGGTATTTGAGAATACTTTCCGGGTTTAAACCGACAAGTTCCAATAATTCTTGAACTCTCTTTGTTTCTTCCCCTTTTGTTAACTTTTCATAATTTCGTAAAGGTTCAGAAATAATATCAATAACCCGTTTTTTAGGATTTAACGAGGAATATGGATCCTGAAAAATCATTTGAATATCTCTGCGAATATCCTTATTCGCTTTATTTAAATTCGTGATATCCTGTCCTTCAAAAAAAACTTGTCCAGAGGTAATTTTATTTAGACCAATAATTGCCCTTCCTGTCGTTGTTTTACCAGAGCCAGATTCGCCAACTAGCCCATATGTTTTTCCTTTTTCTATAGAAAAGTTGACCCCATCTACTGCTTTGATATGAGCCAATGTCCGACCAAATAATCCGCCTTTCACAGGAAAATGAACCTTTAAGTCTTTTACTTCAAGATACGACATGCCGATTACCCTCCTTATCTCGATCAGGGAAATGAAAATCCTTGTAGCAGGTGCAGCGAACAAAGTGCCCTGGGCTTACTTCATGCAGTTGAGGATTTTTCTCATGTGCTGAATCCGCAATCCAGGGAATTCTCGCACCAAATCGACAGCCTTCTCTCGGTAAATTTTGTAATGCCGGAACTACACCTTGAATAACATGTAGGGTGGATTGCTCCTCGTTTGCCGTCGGCACCGAATTCAAGAGCGATCTTGTATAAGGATGTAAAGGATTTTCAAATAATGTATAGACATCAGCTATTTCAACAATTTGACCTGCGTACATCACTGCGACTCGATCAGCCATTTCTGCTACCACTCCTAAATCATGGGTAATCAGGATAACGCCAGCTCCAGACTCTTCTTTCAATTCCTTAATTAAATCCAGAATTTGTGATTGAATGGTAACATCAAGAGAAGTTGTGGGTTCATCTGCAATTAACAGTTCCGGATTATTAGCAATTGCCATTGCAATCACAACCCTTTGTCTCATCCCTCCAGATAGTTCATGAGGAAATTGATTAAAAACATGTTCAGGGCGGGGAATACCAACTTTATTCAATAATTCTAGTACTCTCTCTTTTCGCTTTTCCGCAGAATTTGTTCCATGTATGAGCAGTATTTCTCCGATTTGCTCTCCGATAATCATAAGTGGATTCAAGGCTGTTAAAGGATCCTGAAAGATCATCCCCATGTCCTTTCCACGTAGTTTATTTAATTTACTAGTCGGTAAATTCGCAATATTCTGACCTTTAAAATCGATATTCCCTTCAATTTTTGCTCTGCTATGAAGATTCATAATAGAAAAGGCTAAAGCACTTTTACCGCATCCGGATTCTCCGACAATCGCTAGTAATTCATTTTTATTAACTGTTAAAGATACTCCGTCTACTGCTGGATAATAGTCATCTTTAATTCGAAAAGATGTCCGTAAATTATCTATTTTTAAGATTGGTTCGCTCAAAATAAATCCCCCTACCCTTTCACATAAAACTATGAATAGTGAACTTAAGCTTTTTAACAGCTATATTTCGAAGGCAAATTTGCATTTTGCCCGTTATTCAAATTATTCTGTTTATTCGTTCGGTTGATTAAAATATTATTACAATTTTGTTAAAATAGCAAGAGTTTTTTTACAATTATCAAAGTTCTCTTTATTTATAAATTTTCAAACGCTTGTCTGACAAGACTTTGAACCAATTACACTTGTTTCACTTTATGAAATTTTCGGAATTCGAATAAAAATTTATTTTTTCAGAAAAATTTACATCTTTAAGCAATGCTTTTGTAAGATGATATCCCAATGCATATCCAAGAAGCTTCGGGTAACCCCTTTTCCCGTATAAAATTCGGTCATGAAGTGGCTGTTCCCTTCCTGTTTCAATTATTTTCTCTTTTAACTCTCGCCAGTATTGCTCTAATTCTTTCTCCGTATAATAATCGCACCATTTTGCTCGATATTTGCTGCCACAGTAATACTCTACAGCATATTCTGCAAGTCCCTCTAATATGATGGAATCTAGCAAATTATAGTCAATTATTTCCTTTTTTTGCTTATTCATCCTGCAAACATGATGATATTCATGGACAAATAAAGCTTCCAATTCCATCAAATCTTCAAGTGGAGTTAAAAACAAAAACATTTTCTTTTTAAAGGAAACACCGCCTTTATCTCCAAATCGGCGATCAATGGGAAATATATAAATATTCACGTCTGGACCATTCCATAATTTTTGATATTTCGTTAATAGCTTTCTCACTTCTTCCCATATTTTATTTTTTTGCAATCTTTGAAAATAGTCCCATGTCCTTCGATTCGGTGTATACATTCCAAACTGGACCAAATATGAATATAAATCAGACTTACTCAAGTCAATTTTTTGGCAGATTTTTTTCGGATTGTCAAAATGATCATTTAACCATTTATCCGTTTCAACAACTCCCACATTCCCACCTCCAATTTTTCATTAGTGTATGAAAATAAGTTTAAAAAGAGACTTTACGCTGATAAAAAAGGAGCAAAGGTATTGTTCTTTTCGAATGAAGCTGCAGTTTCAATTTGCCTCCAGCAGATATTTAGTCTTTTCTCTGTGTCGCTAGATTTTTGTCATGCTCTCTCTATCCTTCAGTGCAATGAATACGAGGTGGACGAATGTCCTCCTCGATGCCTTTCTCAAACAATTTGTGCAAAAAGGAAGGTTACAAAGAGCATGAGTGTTTCGATGATAACCAAAAGCAGCATCAAGAAGTTCGTGAGTAAATCACTACAGAAGAGGAAAAGGAAATCGATGTAGAATCCGCATTAGGTCAGAGCAAATTTTATAGCGGATTCCAACGCTTTTCATTAGAAGCCTTTAATAAAACATCGTTGAATGGGTTCTTATTTGCGTTACCCATAATTAAATAAAGTGAGAATCCAATAAGTAAGGCGGGCAAGGAGTATAAAGTAAAAAGGAGGAAGCTCCCTTTCATAAAATAACCAAAACTTATACAAAAGAAAAAGCTGATATCAAAACGTCGTTTCTAACGACCTTTTGATACAGCTTCCTCTCATCAATCTTTATTATTCATATTTGCGAAAAACGATGGTTGCATTATGGCCACCAAATCCCAATGAATTGCTGAGAGCAGCTTGAACTGCCTGCTTTCTAGCAACATTTGGGACATAGTCTAAATCACATTCTGGATCAGGTGTTTGTAAATTGATTGTTGGTGGTAAAACAGAATCTCTTAAAGTCAATACGGTAAAAATAGCTTCAACTCCACCAGCTGCTCCAAGCAAATGACCTGTCATCGACTTCGTCGAACTGACTGCGAGCTTATAAGCATGCTCACCGAACACTTCCTTTATTGCTAATGTCTCAAATTTATCATTGTAATCTGTGCTCGTCCCATGGGCGTTAATATAACCAATATCTTCTGGCTTAAGCTCAGCGTCCTCGATCGCCATTTTCATCGCTCTTGCTCCACCTTCTCCACCTGGTGCGGGAGCTGTAATGTGATATGCATCGCCTGTTGCAGCGTAGCCTACAATTTCAGCATATATTTTGGCACCTCGTGCTAACGCATGCTCTAATTCTTCAAGCACGACAATTCCCGCTCCTTCTCCCATGACAAAGCCATCTCGATTTAAATCAAATGGACGGCTTGCTGTCTCTGGATCAGGATTTGTAGACAGCGCTTTGTTTGCACAGAAACCAGCCATTGCCATTCTAGAAATAGGCGCTTCTGACCCTCCTGTTACCATCACATCCGCTGCACCACGTTGAATTACCTTAAAGGCATCACCTATCGAATTGGTACCTGTTGCACAAGCAGTTACCGTACAGGAATTAAATCCTCTTGCTCCCAATGTTATAGAAACTTGACCTGCAGCCATATCAGGAATCATCATCGGAACAAAGAATGGGCTCACTCTACGATACCCTTTGTTTAAAAACGTTTCAAATTGATTTTCAAACGTCTCCATGCCACCGATGCCTGAACCTATCCATACACCGACACGGTGCGAATTATCATCATTAATTTCTAACCCTGCATCCTTGACTGCCATCAGTGAAGCTGCGACAGCATAATGGGTGAAACGATCCATTTTTCTAGCATCTTTTTTATCAATAAACTCTTCAACATTAAAATCCTTAACTTCAGCCACCACTTTAGCAGGATAATCATCTGGATTCAATCTTGTCAGTATCCCAACACCTGAAATACCTTCTTGAATCTTTTTCCAAATTGTCTCAGCATCATTTCCAAGTGGAGTAACGGCACCAATTCCCGTTACAACTACTCTTCTTTTCGTCATTGTATCCTTCTCCTTTGCACATAAATAGGTATGCTATCTTCCCCATCTTAATGCTATTGCTCCCCAGGTTAAGCCTCCACCGAAGCCAACCATTACAATAACATCATCATCTTTGATTTTTCCAGCTTCAAGCTCTTCAACAATTGAAATCGGAATCGAAGCAGCCGAAGTATTACCATATTTATGAACCGTTTTTGACATCTTTTCAAGTGGAAGTTCCAGCCTTTGTCTTGAAGCCTCCATAATTCGAATATTAGCTTGATGAGGAATGAGCATGTCTACATCTTCTTTTGTTAATCCAGCTTTATCTAATACTTTAACACTGCTTTCACCCATCTGCCTTACAGCAAATTTGAATACTTCTCTACCATTCATCATAATATATTCGTCTTGGTATAGGTATTTTCCTCCTGAACCATCCGCTCCTAATTCAAAAGCTAAAATACCACGGTTTTCCGATACTTGACCAATAACTGCCGCTCCAGCTCCATCGCCAAACAATACGGCCGTACTACGATCATCCCAATCCATGATCTTTGATAACTTTTCTACACCAACTACTAACACATACTTATATGCTCCGCCTTCAACAAATTGCTTCGCTGTCACCATGCCATACATAAACCCAGCACATGCTGCACTTATGTCCATCGCGGCAGCATTCACAGCTCCAAGCATTTCTTGAATTTTACAAGATACAGATGGGAAAGGAGTATCTGGTGTCACTGTAGCGACCAAAATTAAACCAATTTCCTCAGGTGAAATGTTTGCATTCTCAATTGCTTTTTTCGCAGCCCTAAATGCCATGTCAGAGGTATCTATATTTTGATCAGCAATTCGCCTTTCTTCAATTCCTGTTCTTGTTCGAATCCATTCATCAGAAGTATCCATTTTCTTTTCTAAATCCGTATTTGTAACAATATTATCCGGAAGAAATCTACCAATTCCTATAACTCCAGCGTTCATTCCTTATCTCCTTTCATCCAAAAAAGATGTAAGATTTTCATTCATTTATCATTCCAATTCACTTTTCCTAATTAAGATGAGCAAGCAAGTTTTATTTTTATTATCAATTATTATGACTTGGTACTAATTATTTTATCAAGAGAAATCATTTCCTGCAACTTTTTTCACCAGTATATTTGTTTCTTTCAAACTCCACGTTTGTCTATACCATTACAGACTAGAAAGAATAATTTAATATGGGATAAAAATAAGGAGGTGCCAGAAATGGAGGAGAAAAACACAAAAACGGAAGTAACTGATCGCTTTTCAAGATTCATGTTTGGAGAACGAAACACTCCTATTAGTGAGGAAACAACAGAAAATCAACATGAGAATTGGGACTGGATTCTAGGTGCACGGACAAGCGATAAAGCAAAGGCAGGAGACAAAAGCAGTCATCATAACGGAATCAATAAGTCGATTGAACAATTTTTACAAAATGTTGATTACATGGAAGTAATGCATCATGTCGATACATTAATGACATCGACAAAGGAGCTAAAACCACTTTTAAATAAAATCAAGCCAGTTCTAGAAAATCTCATTTCAAAGAAATCATAATAATTTAGGTAGAACATCAAAACAATCAAGCATTTTATCAATGCATATAAAAACTGCCTATCCATTTGAACAGGCAGTTTTGTTTAACAACGTAAAATTATCGATAAATTTCATAATAGCAATTTCAATTATTTTATTTTGGTAATTTACCTGTTTCTTTATACGTCTCGATCATTTTGTTAATGGTATCGATAAATTCTTGATCCACAAGTGGACTAAATTCTCCTAATGAAATAACATCATCTTGAAAATCAAAGGTGAGATTACCTGATTCCAATTTCCCTTTGTTAAATTGTTCTGCCACTAATTCATACAACGAGTCGACATGCTGAATCGTACTCGTCAATACAGTTGATTCACCTAAATCGGACTGGTCAGAAATATAGCCAATTGCATAAAGCCCATTTTCCTTTATCCTTTCTATAACTGGAACATTATAACCATCGCCTGCAGGATAAATGACATCGACATCGTTATGAAGCATTTCGTCTAAAAGCAACAGGGCTCGCTCATCATCATCCCATTGCCATACAAATTTAATGTTCACATTAACATCGTGATTCGCGAACACTGCTCCTTCATAAAACCCCTCAACCTCAGGCTGCCATTCATATGCAGCAATAATCCCCACATGATCGGTGCTTGTCATATGACCAGCGACCATTCCGCCAAAAAAACCCATAGCATAAGCATCAAAATTCAAGCTTGTCGTATTTTCTTGAGTTGCATTTCCATTAAAACTGACAAAATGAATATCCGGATATTCTTTTGAAAGCCTGTTAAAATAATCAGCATACTCATTGCCATGGCCAAAAATTAAATTAACACCTTTTTGATCAAATTCCTTTACAGCTCTTTGGACAACCGCTTCTGAATTCATTCCCTCTTTATAGTACACATCCACATTAAAGTGCGATTGGATTTTTAACATACCTTTATAACCTTTGGTACCCCAAACCTGATCATTCACGGTTTCTGGCACTAATAATCCGGCTTTTTTTAGTTCGCCTGTTCTTAATGTTTGTCCACACGCTGAAAGCGTAAAAAGGCATAAAAGAATCATCCCGAAACATGCTAATATCTTTTGCATTCTTTTTCCGCCTCTCAGATAAAATCGAAGATCAATCTTTCGTCCTAGTCGAAATGATGTAATCATTTTAATTCTACATTTATCAGGCATAATTGGGAAGAATTTTTTCTTTATCTTTACATTCCTAACATTTCAATTACCTTTTTTTGTTTTTTTAATCCCATCTCAAATGATGTTGCTTCCTTTATGATGACCTCACGTCCATCGACTCCCTTTTCAATAGTTCGAACCGGTGTTTCTTTAATTTCTAAAGACTTCGCACACTTTTCCCAAGCTTCTGACACGGCATTTTTCAAAATATATCGTTTCTCATCTTTCTCCATTAGCTTTAAAATATTTGCAACAACGTCCTCAACGTATAAAGCATCAGCGGTCCACTCTCTTGCAGTTATATTCCATTCATCTCTTTTCTTAACAAATGCTTGTTGAAAGAGGAAGGCTTCAGACTGCCATGGTCCATATACAGTGGGTAAAAAAAATTCCTGCACGACCTGATTTTGTTTTTTTGCAGACGAAATTAATTCTTCTAAATTATTTCTAACATCCCTAAAATCCTCATTAAATATGGACAGAGGGAGTAGAAGAATGATTTTATCGCGATTTTGCAGCAGCAACTGATTTTCAGTAAACGCAACTATTTGGTCTTCATCCGCTCGCATAAAAAAATCATAATAATCAATGATCAGGGGCGCTCTTTCAAAGCCTTCTCCTTTGAAGGAATTAAACTTCTCTTCCACAAAATTCGCATTCCTACCAATTTGTAATCGTTTCTCTTCTATTAAATATGATTCATTATTTTCTTTGTTAAAATGAACACCAACAACTTCCATTCCTTCTTCCAACATCTTCTTAGTAAAATGAAATCCTAAAAACTCAAATGTTCCAATCATAATTGCCTTGTCCATAGCAAAAAGCCTCCCTGAGTAAACTCTTACTCCATCATATGCTGTGGGAGGCTTGATTATTTCAAATGACAATTGAACTAGTTTTCAGGATGTTTTAAAGGATACCTTCATGTGTTTTCATAAAGGTGATCATATAATAGTCCATCTGTGGCTTCTTTTCAGGAAGAAGATAGCTAATTGTAATCGGCACTTCTTCACTTTTCCATATGACGGAAAGGTTCTTTAATAATGTTGATTGTTTATAGGCGCGATTTCCTGACAATACATGAATAATCTTCGTTGGGATATCCGAATGCAATTGGGGACTCTCAAATTCAGGACTGCTTATAATCTCGATAATTTGCTTGCTTTCCTTATCGAACGAATAAGAAAGCTCTTTTAATAATTTTTTGTAGAAAAACTTATGATCCTTCTCTTGTTCTAAATGATGCTTTAAAGATAAGACAGGATTTAATAATACAATAGAGCGTATATTCCCATTCATTTCGTTAATAAGCTTTAGGGCAACTAAAGCTCCCATCCCTTCAGCTAAAATGTGTATTTTGCTATTAATAATTTCAGTACGGATAATATATTCATATAGGCGCTTTGCCAAATTAACAGCTTTTTCACTTCCCCAATTTTTCCCATATAGATTCGAATAAAATACGGTATAGCCTGATTTCTTAAAGCTCTCAATCAATCTTTGCTTCCCTTCATTTTGTGTCCAAAAACTCGAATTCTCGTCAACATAATGACGTTCATCACCAATAATAAGGATACCGAAACCAGTAGGTTTTTCGGGATAATGAATCATGTTCCATTCGGTATCCAGCTTAAAGTTTCGGTGCTCCATACGAAAAACTCCTTCTGTGAATTTACTCTTATTAATGTATGAAGTTATGTTTAAAGTGAAAGGGGGTTCGCCCATATTTACATTATTTCTTTATCTTCTTTTTTGCAGTGTTATTTTTAACAACCAATCGTTGGTACCGAACTAGATGATTCAACCTGATTCATTTCCAATATATGAACAAAGAGAGTAATTCTTTTAATGCAATCGTAGTTAAAAGACTTTGAAAGCATGTTTCCAGTAAGCAACATTAACATGCGTTACACGAACAAATATGAAAGCGATACATTTCCTTTCATATCAAAGTTTTACTTTATCAATTGGAGCCGCTATGGTAGAATAAAACAGATGTTATTTAGGTAAGAGGTGATTACGGTGAAATACTTTTGGACTTTTTTCTGGACATTCGCTCTAGTTCAAATGTTAACGTACGTAGCAAGCTCAATGATCGGAGTACAATATGAGTTTGAAACTGGTGCCATCTTAGGTGTCGCGGCTACCATAGTTATTTTAATTTTCCCTGCCATTATTCCTGATGAACCAAGTGGAAAAGAAGGGATTCATTAATTAAGGTGTTATTATAAAGCACTGCCTTAATAATGAAAGTACACGTAAAAGAATTGGTACGGTCACTACAACAGGATAGCGTAAAAAGACAAGCCCTTAGTTAAGTGATCATCTTTAAAGCAAGTGGTTACATTCTATACGCTTAGGGTAAAAAAGTCATCCTGATTTCAGAGGATGACTTTTTTGTTGCGATTTTAAAAATCAATGGTTGATAACTTGATTGTATCGTCTTGAAGAATGATTTGTACAGCACTATTTTCCCCAATGTGACCAGCAATAATTTCTCTTGCTAGCATCGTTTCAACATTTCGTTGCATAAAACGTTTCAACGGCCTCGCTCCATACACCGGATCAAATCCATTTGCTGCAATATATTCTTTAGCACCCTCGGTTATGCTTAATTGAATTTGTTGGGCCTCTAATCTTCTCTGTAATTCTGCAATCAATTTTACAACAATCATTTTTATATCTTGCAATGACAAAGGTTTGAAAAGGATCGTTTCATCGACCCGATTCAAGAATTCTGGTCGAAAATGCCCTCTTAACTGTGTCATGACTTGATTTTTAACGTCTTTAGAAATGAACTCATCGTTTCGATCTTCTAATAAAAAATGCGAGCCAATATTAGAGGTCATGATAATAACAGTATTTTTAAAATCAACCGTTCTCCCTTGGGAATCAGTTACCCGACCATCATCGAGCATCTGCAACAAGATATTGAATACGTCAGGATGAGCTTTTTCGATTTCGTCGAGCAATATGACTGAATATGGTTTTCTGCGCACAGCTTCCGTTAACTGGCCACCTTCTTCATACCCGACATAGCCCGGAGGCGCTCCAACCAATCTTGAAACAGAATGTTTCTCCATATATTCAGACATATCAATTCGAATGATTTGATCCTCACTATCGAATAAAGCTTGTGCCAATGCTTTTGCAAGCTCGGTTTTTCCTACACCCGTAGGACCAAGGAAAATAAAAGAGCCAATCGGCCTATTCGGATCTTTTATCCCTGCTCTAGCTCTAAGAACAGCATCAGACACCAATGTTACTGCCTCGTCTTGTCCGACTACACGCTCATGGAGAATTTGTTCAAGGCGCAACAGCTTTTCCCTTTCACCTTCCACAAGCTTTGCCAGTGGAATGCCTGTCCACCTTGCAACAATATTAGCAATTTCCTCTTCTGTCACTTCTTCACGCAGAAGTCTTTCATCCGCTTGCTTGCTTACTTCCTCTTCCAACTCTTTCAATTCTTTCTCAAGGGACGGAATTCGTCCATGGCGGAGTTCAGCAGCTTTATTTAAATCATATTGATTCTCAGCCTCTTCTAATTCCCTCCGTAATCGTTCCAATGTTTCTCGCTTTTCTTGAACTTGTTGAATACTTTCTTTTTCAGCCATCCACTTTGCTTTCATTGAATTGGCTTTATCACGCATATCTGCAAGCTCTTTTTGCAGGGTAGCCAGCCTATTTTTACTTTGCTCATCTTCTTCCTTTTGCAAGGCAGCCTCTTCAATTTCTAATTGCATCACACGGCGTGTCACTTCATCAAGCTCTGATGGCATTGAATCAATTTCTGTTCGAATCATCGCACAAGCCTCATCAACAAGATCAATCGCTTTATCAGGTAAAAAACGGTCTGAAATATACCGATCCGATAAAATGGCCGCTGTTACAAGAGCACGGTCATGAATATTGACCCCATGATGAATTTCAAATCTTTCTTTCAAGCCACGAAGAATGGAAATCGTATCCTCCACATCCGGTTCCTGTACAAGGACTTGTTGAAAGCGTCTTTCGAGCGCTGGATCTTTTTCAATATACTTACGATGCTCATCTAAAGTGGTTGCACCAATACAATGTAATTCACCACGAGCAAGCATTGGTTTTAACATATTGCCAGCATCCATTGCCCCTTCAGTTTTCCCTGCACCGACAATGGTGTGGATTTCATCAATAAAAAGGAGAATTCTGCCCTCGCTTTTTTTTATTTCATTTAGAACCGCCTTTAACCGTTCTTCAAATTCTCCTCGAAATTTTGCCCCAGCGATGAGTGAACTCATATCAAGTGAGAAAATCGTTTTATCCTTAAGACCCTCCGGCACATCTTTCCGGACGATTCTTTGTGCTAAACCCTCGACAATAGCCGTTTTTCCAACGCCTGGCTCACCAATTAGAACGGGGTTATTCTTTGTTTTGCGCGAAAGAATTCGAATCACATTTCTGATTTCCCCGTCACGACCAATTACCGGATCAAGCTTTCCCGCCTTTACTTCCGCAACCAAATCTCTCCCATATTTATTTAATACATCGTATGTGGCCTCAGGATTTTGTGAAGTCACTCTTTGATTCCCCCTTATTTCTTTTATTTCTTGAAGTAAAGCATCATATGTGATCCGTTCATTCTTCAACATTTCACCAATGCTTGATTGCTTATAAATCATGGCAGCGAGTAACATATGTTCAACAGAAAGAAAATCATCTTGAAGCTTTTCCATCTCCCGCTCCGCCTCAATTAATAATTTCTGCAATCGAGCGGTAATATAGAGCTTATCCTGCTCCACTCCACTTCCAGATACTTGAGGTTTTTTGTGAAGCAATACATTTATTTTTTGTTCAAATTTTGCAGAAGGAAATTGGACTCGTTCTAGAATAGCAGCAACAAGGCTCTCATCTTGCTTCAGCAGAGCTAAAAACAAATGGTCTTCATCAACCTCCTGATGCTCTTTTGAAGCGGCAGTAGACTGGGCACTAAACAAGGCAGCTTGCATTCGTTCCGTCATCCTGTTCAGATCCATCTTAATTCCTCCTTTGACCTTTTTTGACCTTTATTCCATTATAAGTCATTTTTTTCATATGTAAAGCCACCCATTGAAGAGGGTGGCAAAGGGAATAAAATTTCATAAAAAATATAGTATACCAGCTCATGCATAGAAGCTGTTTAAATCATACTTGTTACGATAACAAAGTCGGAAAGGTACCATGATCAACCTGAATCTCTAGGTTTTGTTTTGTAAGTCCAATGGCGATTATGATTTGAGTTTTCAGGGAAACGATCCCCTGCTTTGAGTTTTATCTTTTTTGGGTTCATGACACCGTCACCCTCTTCACCTATCTCTACATATATTCCATTGTTCGGCGCCTTTTGACCTGCTCGAAATTTATGGCTCTGTCCCATTGATACTCTCCTTTCCTGTTTGATAAAAATATTATTTCCTTTTATCAATCTTTCATGAATGTTTATGGATTGAAACTTTCTATTTAACTCCCTCGTCTATATTTACGTACATCAACATCATCAGGTATGTTATAGTAGAGATTGTGAATTTTGTTTAAAATCAGGAGGCATATTATGGATTTTTTTGAGATTGTTAAATACTTTATTTTAGGACTTTTTCAAGGTTTCACTGAACCTATCCCTATTTCATCCAGTGGTCATTTGGAAATTGCTGGTCATTTTTTAAATGTTGAAATCGAAGGATTAAGCTTTGCCCTTCTAGTGAATACGGCATCATTAATAGCTGTCCTGATTATTTATCGCAAAGATATTTGGAGGCTGATTGAAAACGGTCTTTCCTATATCACAACCCGAGAAGAATCAGCTAAATCTGATTTTCGCTTTATTATTTACTTAATTATTGGAACGATCCCTGCTGGTGTACTTGGGGTTTTGTTTGGGGATTACATAGAAAATAATTTAACAGGTGTAAAAGTGGTAGGAGTTACGTTGTTAGTGACAGGTATTGCCTTGTGGCTTATTCGTAATTTACGAGGACGCAAAAATGATGCAGATTTATCCATGCGCGATGCGATAATCGTTGGTCTTGCTCAAGCGGTAGCTCTCATTCCTGGTATTAGTCGCTCTGGAGCAACGATTGTTGCAGCAATGGGGTTAGGTATGAAGCAAGAGACAGCTTTACGCTATTCATTTTTATTATATATTCCCGTTAGTGCTGGCGGGATGATTCTTGGTTTTAAGGATATATTAGGAGATGACAATCTCGCCCAATTAGCATTACCATATACCTTTGCTTTCTTCGCTTCATTAATCGCATCATATTTTTCATTAAAATGGTTTATGAATATTATGGCCCGTGGAAACTTAAAATATTTTGCTATCTACTGTTTTATCGTTGGACCACTCGTATTTTTATTCGCTTAATATTATGGAGACAGAGCAGCCGATTGGCTGCTCTTTTGTCATTGGCTTCTTAGAAGTCTATCGTTTCGCCAGCGTTATTTTAAAATTTCTACTAATAATGCTTTTTGGACATGAAGGCGATTACCTGCCTGCTGAAAGACGAAAGAATGAGACCCGTCAATTACTTCTCCAGTAACTTCTTCACCTCTATGGGCAGGTAAGCAATGGAGAAATAAATAATCAGCTTTTGCTCCCAGAACAAGCTTTTCATTTACTTGATAATCCTTGAAATTGAGTAATCTCTGCGCGTTTTCCGCTTCTTGCCCCATACTCGTCCACACGTCCGTATAAATAACATCTGCTTTCGCAACTGCTTTTATTGGATCATTGGTAACAGTTACCTCTCCATCACTTTCACGGGCAAATTTCTTAGCTAGTTTAATAACTTCACTGTTTGGCTCATATCCGGGAGGTGTGGCTACAACGATATACATCCCTACTTTCGCGGCAGCAATCATTAATGAATGGGCAACATTATTTCCATCGCCAATATAAACAAGCTTAATTCCTTGTAATGTCCCTTTTTCCTCTTCAATGGTTAATAAATCAGCTAACGCTTGACATGGATGGTATAAATCAGTTAATCCATTAATTATCGGGATTGAAGCGTGATTGGCAAGCTCTATAACACGTTCATGAGAGAATGTACGGATCATAACAGCATCAATATATTGTGAGAGTACTTTTGCTGTATCCGAAATTGGTTCTCCTCTTCCAAGCTGCATTTCTTGACCGTTAAGATGAATCACTTGACCACCTAATTGTAGCATCCCTGCTTCAAAAGAAACCCTTGTGCGGGTTGAAGGTTTATCAAAGATCAATCCCAATATCTTACCTTGCAGAACAGGGGTCGCTTCCCCAGATAGATAGGCTGCCTTTAATTCCTTAGCTTTCTTTAGCAGTCCTGTAATCACTGCTGGAGAATAATCAGCTAAGGTTAGTAAATCTTTACCCTTAATGCTTGTGCTCTCATCTTTCGCTTGTAATGATAACATCTTTATTTCCACTTCCTCTCCCATTTTAAGAACCTTCCTTACACTTTGACACTTAATGAAGAATGCCAATCCTCCAATGCTTTTATCTCAAAATCTGTTACTTTTAAAGCTTGACTAAACGCTTTAAGACTTTCTGGTTCAGTGAAGTTTATAATCCTCCTCTTTGTTGCATGTTCACGCAATCGTTTATCTTCTAGCTCTTCCTTCGGATTAAAATAGGCGATTGTCGGTTCCTCTAACTCTTCTTCGCTGTTAGAGACGACGAGTTCAAAAGATTCAGCTAAATCAATGAGCTCAATATTTTCTTTGACCACAATCCTTCCCGAAGGCCGGATTGCCTGATGGAAAGCTTTGCGCAAAGCCTCTTCTTCTGAACTCCCTAAACTAATTCCCTCACCAGTTGAACGCATTTCCGCGCTAACCTTCGAATCCATCCCTTTTAAAGCATAATTAGAGAAGACAGGATATTTTACACAAACAAACGGAATTGCCATTAAATTTTGGTCTTCATCAACTTTCGACAATTTATATTTCCCGAGCAATATTTTTGTCGCTATTTGCACAAGTGGAATACCTGTTACTTTACTAACGATCGGCACAGTTCTACTAGCACGAGGATTGACTTCAAGTACATAGACGTTATCATCCTCAATGATAAATTGAATATTCATCAACCCTTTATAATGTAAAAAGCTGGCAATTTTCTTTGCGTAGTCAGTTATTTTCCCTTTAACTGTATAGGACAAGCTTTGCGCAGGAAGGACGGATAAACTATCACCGGAATGAACTCCCGTTTTTTCAATATGTTCCATAATGGTAGGCATAAGAATATAATGTCCATCTGTGACAAGATCAACCTCTGCTTCGGTTGCATGGAGAAACTCATCTACTAAAAACGGATAACGCGCCTGCCCCTTATCGATATATTGCTGCAATTCAATTTCATTTTGAATGATTTCCATTCCTTTTCCGCCTATAACGAAGGACGGTCTTAATAAAACAGGATAACCCATTTTTCCAACCGTTTTCACTAATTCCTCTTCATTATGAACGATGTCCCCTTGTAAATGGGGAATATCCAAATCGTCTAGTAGCTGATAAAAAAGCTTGCGATCTTCTAGTAGATCAATAACATCTGATTTTGTTCCTAAAATATTTACATTCCATGCCTCAAGCTCTTTCGCTAAATTGATCGCTGTCTGTCCTCCAAGCTGGATAATGCAATCAGTTACCCCTTCAGCATCGATCACATTTAAAATATCCTCCAACATTAATGGTTCAAAATACAATTTATCTGCAGTTGCAAAATCAGTGCTAACCGTTTCAGGATTGTTGTTGATCATTATCGTTTCCACACCCAGCTCCTTAAGGGCAAAGACGCCGTGAACGGAACAATAATCAAATTCCACTCCTTGACCAATGCGAATTGGACCACTTCCTATAATGAGAACCTTTTGTTTTGAAGATGGGATTTGTTCATTTTCGCCAAAATAGGTTGAGTAGTAATAATTTGATTTTGCTTCAAATTCTGCTGCACAAGTGTCGACCATTTTATAAGAAGGGACAATTCCATAATCTTGTCTTTTCATCCTTACTGCGTTTTCGTTAACACTCCAACATTTGGCTAAATATCTGTCACTGAAACCTTTTTCTTTAAAAAGCTGAAGTTCATTTCTTGAAACCTGAGAGAAACTCGTGGCATCGATCATTCTCTCAATTGAAACAAGTCTTTTTAAATAGGATAAAAAGAAATGATCTATTTTAGTTATATTATGAAGTTGCTCAATCTCATAGTCTCGGCGCAAAAGCTCCAATAAGATAAACAGCCTTTCATCATTTTGTTGGAGAAGCTGCTCGATTAATTGGTCTTTGCTGCTGCTAGACAAACCAGGTAGCTGTAAATCCAAGACATCAATCTCTAAAGAATGGATCGCTTTTAGCAGCGCACGTTCAAAGCTCCGATCAATGCTCATGACCTCACCGGTAGCCTTCATTTGTGTACCAAGCTTTCGTTCAATTTTTGGAAATTTATCAAAGGGCCATTTTGGTATTTTTACAACGACATAATCAAGCGCCGGCTCAAAACTCGCAAATGTGTCTCCCGTAACCGGATTGATAATTTCATCCAATCTGTACCCAACAGCTAACTTTGCTGCCATGCGAGCAATCGGATAACCCGTTGCTTTTGAAGCAAGGGCAGACGAACGACTCACCCTTGGATTAACCTCAATTAAATAATAATTTTTACTTTTTGGATCGAGGGCAAACTGAATATTACAACCCCCAATAATTCCTAATGCAGAAATAATCTTAATGCTTGCTGCACGCAGCATTTGATACTCATCATCTGTTAATGTTTGTGACGGCGCTACAACAATTGAATCCCCTGTATGAATGCCAACCGGATCGAAGTTCTCCATATTGCAAATCGTTATACAAGTATTAGCGCGATCACGCATGACTTCATATTCCACTTCTTTAAAACCGGCGATACTTCTCTCAACTAAGCATTGATGAATCGCACTTTCCTGCAATCCACCTGAAACAAGCTGTGTGAGCTGGTCTTCATCTTCGGCGATCCCACCGCCTGTTCCACCAAGGGTATAAGCTGGTCTTACAATAATAGGATAATCAACCTTCTGTGCAAATTGCTGCGCTTCTTCGACAGTGTGGACAATTTCGCTTTCTGGCACCGGCTCATGTAAATCTTTCATAAGCTGACGAAATGCTTCTCGGTCCTCTCCTCTTTTTATGGAGTCAATTGAACTTCCAAGCATTTTAACTTGATACTTCTCCAGAATACCTTGTTCACTTAATTGAAAAGCTAAGTTTAATCCAGTCTGTCCTCCTAATGTGGCTAGTAGCCCATCAGGTCGCTCCTTCTCAATAATTTTTTCTAACACATCCACTGTTAATGGTTCAAAATAAATGCGATCGGCAAAGTTAGAATCGGTCATGATCGTCGCTGGATTATTATTGACGAGTATGACTTTATAGCCTTCCTCTTTCAAAGCAATGCAGCCTTGTGTACCGGCATAGTCAAACTCTGCTGCCTGCCCGATAACAATCGGTCCTGATCCAATAACTAATATAGTTTCTATGCTGGTGTCTTTAGGCATATAATGCGGCACTCCTCTTGTTTTCAGTAATCATCTGTAGAAATTCATCAAAAATATAGTCACCTTCTGAAGGTCCGGGATTCGCCTCCGGATGAAATTGCACTGTTTGCAGTGGTAGTTCTTGATGAGTTAAGCCCTCAACAGATTGATCATGTAAATGATAGAACCTAGCCACTAGTCCTGTTCCTTTTATGCTATCTTCATCAACCACATAGCTATGATTTTGAGATGACATAAATACCCTATT
Organism: Bacillus methanolicus; assembly: GCF_008764295.1. Classification (GTDB taxonomy): domain Bacteria; phylum Bacillota; class Bacilli; order Bacillales; family Cytobacillaceae; genus Robertmurraya; species Robertmurraya methanolica_A. The sequence goes on from NZ_VTQX01000005.1 coordinate 69,718, forward strand.
CTTTTGATAATCCTTAATTGGATGATTGGCCCCTCTGTGACCAAATGATAGTTTTTTCGTATTTCCTCCCAATGCTAAAGCAACAAGCTGATGTCCTAAACATATGCCTAGTGTTGGATACGTTTCAACAAGCTGGCGAATCGTTGGCAAAACATCCTGCAGCTGTTTTGGATCCCCTGGTCCATTCGATAACAGAACCCCATCTGGAGCAAGACCAGTGACTGCTTTGTAAGACGTATTGTACGGGACAACTGTTACTTGGCAATCTCTTTCAAGCAGTGATGACAAAATTGAATTTTTTGCTCCGAAATCGAACAAGACAATATGGGGACTGCCTTTCCCATATGTTTTCATTCGTTTTTCTGACACATGTGGAACCTTTTCCGATTCTATTGATTGTTTGCCAAGTTCGCTCATTCCTTGTTTCTTAGAAATAAGAGCTGGCATAGAACCATAGGAACGGATTTTCTTCACGATTGCACGCGTGTCAATATGGGATAATAGAGGAATTTTCCACTTTTCAAGATACGCTTGAAGAGAGTACGCTGCTTGATAATGGGACGCTTCCATATTGGCTTCATATACAACAACACCTGCAACATGAGGTTTCTTGCTTTCAAAGTCCTCTTCATTAATCCCGTAGTTACCAATAAGCGGATACGTGAAAACAATTATTTGATCCTTATAGCTTGGGTCTGTCAGAACCTCTTGGTAACCGGTCATTCCAGTATAGAAGACAACCTCACCCTCTATCTCCTCAATCGGAATATTCGTATTCCAGTTTCCTTCATATATATCTCCACTTTGCAAGTGTAAATATCCCTTCATGAAAAACACCTCAAACCTATACGTATATTTATATTATCTTTTTTATATTTATGCATACACAAGATAAAAATTAAGCCTTTAGAGTTGGCTCTACTACGGTCTCAACGACTTTTTTTAAATGAAGAAGGAACAGATCAATTTCAGAAATAGATGCTGTTAACGGCGGCAAAAGCCTAAGTACATTTTCTCCTGCTGCTAGGGCAAGAACACCTTCTTTTCTTAATGCTTGTAATATCACCTGAATGGATTGCTTGAATTCGATTCCAATCATTAATCCTTTGCCGCGAATCTCCTTCACAAAGGTGCTACCTTGAAAAAACGCTTCTAACTGTGAGATTAAGTAATCGCCCTTATATTCAACCTCTTTTAGAAAAACCTGATCAAAAATAATGTTCATCGTCGCATGGGCAGCCGCTATACTAATCGGGTTACCGCCAAAAGTCGAACCGTGACTCCCAGGTCCAAAAAAAGGTTTTAAATTTTCCTTCCCCAAAATGGCACCAATCGGGACACCACTTCCCAAGCCTTTCGCAGAAGTAACTATATCAGGATTTAAGGCAAAATGTTGAAAGGCAAATGGTCTTCCTGTTCTCCCGATTCCAGTTTGGACTTCGTCAACGATAAGGAGGGCATTCTTTTCATGACAAAGCTTTTCAACTGCCTGTAAAAAGCTCTTATCCCCAACATGAACTCCACCTTCTCCTTGAATGATTTCTAACATTACTGCAGCAACATCGTCAGTGAATATATCCTTTACAGAATCGATATCATTATAGGTTGCATAAGAGAATTTCTCCAGCATAGGCCCAAATCCAGACTTTATTTTATCTTGACCTGTTGCTGACATCGTCGCAAATGTTCGTCCATGAAATGATTTATTAAACGTGATAATTTTAGTCTTTCCTGTCGCCTTTCGCGCTAATTTAATTGCCGCTTCATTTGCTTCCGCTCCACTGTTTGCAAAGAATACTGCTTCCATCTTAGCGGCCGTTGCCAACTTTTTTGCTGCTTGCTCTTGCTCCCCACTAGCAAAAAGATTAGATACATGCCAAAACCGATTGAGCTGATGTTCAATTGCTTCCTTTACCACTTGGGGTCGATGACCAAGATTGCAAACACCAATACCAGATGTAAAATCCAAATACTGCTTCCCCTCGCTGTCCGTTAAATAGCTTCCCTCTGCAGCAACAGGCTCCACATCCCAGCGGGCATAAGTCGGAAATAAATAACTCATTCATATCCCCCTCTCTTTTCCAAGAATTTTTGTACCAAACCATCGATCATGTTGATAAATTTTCTTCTTTCCAGCAACAATTCTTACGCTCTCTATTCCTTTTTCTAAAACGGACAACGCTGATGCAACCTTCGGGATCATCCCCCCGTATATTTCACCTGAAGCGATGAAATTTTCAACTTCATCTGCAGTGAGCATTTCTCGTACTGCTCCGTCTACCATAATTCCTTCTACATCAGTGACAAATAAGCACTGTTCAACTTTAAGAGCTTTAGCAACAGCAGCAGCTGCATAGTCAGCATTAACATTTAGCTTCACACCAGTGTTCGTAATCGCTATTGGAGTAATGACAGGGATAATTCCTTGAGTTAAAATAGAGTGGATGAACTCACTATTCACCTCAGTAATTTCTCCCACATAACCTAATTCTTCTTTGTTGATATAGCGTCCTTTTAACAAACCAACGTCGCTTCCATTTAACCCTAATGCTGAAAGCTTATGTCCCTCTAACATTTGAACAAGGCTGCGATTTGTCTTGCCTGCTAATACAAGCTCGACTACTTCTAATATTTCTGCAGTTGTTTTTCTTAATCCATTTACATACTCTGCCTGAACATGCAGTTGGGCCAACATTTGATTTATATCAGGTCCCCCACCATGAATAATGACAATTTGATAGTTTTGTTTCTTCAAATCTTGAAGACTTACAAAAAAATCTGTAGATAATTCTCCTAGGGTACTGCCACCGCATTTAATTAATAATGTCCTCATGCTTTGCTCCCCTATGTCCGATAACTTGCATTAATTTTCACATAATCATAAGTTAAATCGCAACCCCAAGCGGTACCACTTCCATCGCCCATATGCAAATCAACCAAAATCTCAATAAAGTCTCCTTTTAAATACCCACTTGCTTCTTCCTCAGAAAATTTGCTGATTTCGCTTTTATCAAGCATCTTCACTGGTCCAATCGAAATCGTGACTTTGTCTGCTTTTGCTTTCGTATCTGCTTGCCCGATCGCCCCAATAATTCTTCCCCAGTTTGCATCGGCTCCATATATGGCTGTTTTCACTAGATTTGAGCCTACAATTTGTTTTGCAATCTTCCGAGCATCATCCTCATCATATGCTCCTGTTACATGAACCTCTACAAGCTTCGTTGCACCTTCTCCGTCTTTGGCAATTTGCTTTGCTAAGCTTGCGCAAGTTTTATTTAAAAGCTGAAGAAACACTTCCCACTCAGGATGTGACGGTGATAGCAATTGATTTTCAGCCAAACCATTTGCCATTACAAGAACCATATCGTTTGTTGACGTATCCCCATCAACGGTAATTTGATTAAAGGTATCATCAGTAACTTCTCTTAATGCTACTTGCAAGTTTTCAGAGCTGATATTTGCATCGGTTGTAATAAACCCAAGCATTGTCGCCATATTTGGATGAATCATTCCAGAGCCTTTCGCGGCTCCTCCCATGTGAACGATCTTGCCGTCGATCTCAGCTTGAAAACCACACTTCTTCATACATGTATCTGTCGTTAAGATAGCCGTCTGGAAGTCATCTGCATTAGTGGAGGCATTCCCTAGCTGAATTTGCTCGATTCCTTTCTTAATTTTATCCATTTTCATATATTCGCCTATGACACCTGTTGAAGCAACTGCGACTAAATATTGCTCCACCTGAACTTTTTGTGCCGCCAGTTCCCTCATCTCATAGGCATCCTTTAAGCCTTGTTCTCCGGTACAAGCATTGGCGCAAGCACTATTAACAACCACTGCCTGTAATTTACCACTATGACTTATGCTTTCTTTTGTGACAGCTATTGGTGCAGCTTGAAAATCATGTAAAGTGTAAACTGCCGCACTCTCAGCAGGAACTTCACTAAAAATCATGCCCACATCTTTTTTAGCATATCTTAATCCTGCATGAATTCCACCTGTATGAAATCCTTGCGCTGATAAAATACTCCCATTCTCAATTTCTATTATTTTGGCCACCTTTGTAAGTGTTCCCACCTGTTATTCCTCCTTATGATTATTTCTTTTTCAAACCGTTTCTTCGACATTTTACGGATATAGAGGCAGCATTTCTAAGCCTGTAGCCGGGTTTAAACGATTGAGGATATTCGCATTTTGCACGGCCTGACCTGCTGCTCCTTTCATTAAATTATCTATGACAGAAACAATCGTTAATCGTCCTGTACGCTCATCTACATTCAAACCAATATCACAATAATTTGAACCTTGAACTTCTTTTACAGATGGATAATTTCCATGCGGTCGAACTCTTACAAACGGTTTTCCCTTATATGCTTCCTTATACAAAGCAACAAGCTGCTCTGTATTCGCTTGTGCTCGGAGCTTAACATAGATCGTTGCCATGATTCCTCTTGTTATCGGTAAAAGATGGGTACTAAATGTAATCGGTTCTATGTTCTCATTCCACTCGAGTAATTGTTGTTCGATCTCTGGTGTATGCTGATGTTCATTAACCTTATAAATCTTAAAATTTTCATTCACCTCTGCAAACAAAGAGGCTTTTGTCAATGATTTCCCGGCACCAGAAATGCCTGATTTTCCATCTATAATAATGGAGTCAGGAACAATTAATTTTTCTTTTACCACTGGCGCTAATCCTAAAAGGACAGCAGTTGCATAGCATCCAGGATTCGCGATGAATCTCGCTTTCTCAATTTGTTTTTCATTCCATTCACTTAACCCATAAACCGCTTCTTCTACAACGGACGGAACGGCGCCTGTTTTTTTATACCATGCTTCATATTCACCTGGTTTTTTTAATCGCAAATCTCCGGATAAATCAATAACTTTAATATTGTGATGGAGAAATTGAGCAACTAGCTTGCTAGAAACACCAGACGGGGTCGCTAAAAATACAAGATCACTCTTTGCAGAAATTTCCTCCACATCAATTTTCTCTAGCTGTTTCCCTAAAATTTGATAAAGGTGTGGATACTCATGCCAAATCGGAACCTCATCCTTCGTAGAATGAATCGACTGTATTTTAAATACAGGATGACGATGCAGTATTCGAAGTAGTTCAACACCACCATACCCTGTCGTACCTATTATTGATGTCCTCATCCCTTATCCCTTCCTTATCAAAAATATGTATATTTAATCAGTTTTATTAATTTTTATTAATTTTATATTGTTCTTATTATAAGAACTCATACCTCTAAAAGCAACCCGTTTTTATAAATTAATAAAAATATAGGAAGGATTAACCGGAAGTGCTGTAAATTGGTTGACTACATATATGTTTATTTCTAAACTGTTTATAGGGAGAGTTTTTTGCCTCACAGAAGGGGGTAATAGCATGCAAGCATTTACGAAAGTATCTAACGAACTTCAATCCCTTTTAGAAACAGTTCATCATATTCGTAAAATGGAAAAGGGGACATATCTGTTTCAAGAGGGCAGCAAAGCTAATGAGCTATTCGTTGTGATTACCGGAAAGATACAAATGAGCAAAATGATTCCAGATGGACGGGAGTTAACATTAAGAATGGCTTCGCAAGGAGATCTCATTGGAGAGCTCTCTTTGTTTTGTTCTGCCCAAACCCATATGCAAAATGCAAAGGTAATAGAAAGTGGAGAAGTAGCTGTTATCTTCAAAAATGATTTAGAGAAGAAACTCGGGGAAGATCACGCCATCGCCTTAGAGTTTATGAGATGGATGAGTCAGGAACATCGCAAAACTCAAACAAAGTTTCGCGATCTCGTTTTACATGGCAAAAAAGGTGCGCTCTATTCAACTTTAATTCGTCTGTCAAATAGTTACGGTGTTCACACAGAAGCTGGAATTATCATCAATTCATCGCTAACTAACCAAGAATTAGCCAATTTTTGCGGAACATCCCGTGAAGTGGTTAATCGCCTATTAAGTGAGTTGCGTAAAGCTGGAATAATCAGCATCGATAAAGGAATTATTACGATCCACGATTTAGATTATATAAAACTTGAAATCGATTGTGAGAATTGTCCGATCGATATTTGTAATATCGAATAGCTCTGTACTATAAATCGGCCTCAATTTTCAATTGAGACCGATTTTTTGCTGTTACATATTTTGGCTCATTTCGTATGGGAGCTTGCTTTCACACAAAATGAGCCAAATCATTTTTCATCAATATTATTTAACAAAGCTAATTGCAAAAATGTTCACGATAAAAAATAGAATAGAATTGACAATTTCAAGAACCCCTACTTTTTTCATAGAATAGGGCTTGCCATAAAAATAAATTGCTCTTACTAAACTTGGAACGTATGCAATAGCCACTATCGAAAAACCAATAAGGAGAAAAAAAATCGGAACAAACACATGATAAATCCAGGAAATCCACTTATATACTATATTTTTCTTTTCGCGAATCATTGTTTTTACATAAAAAGTAGAGCCGATGAAAAATAGGAGCGATGTAATAAAGACTAGAATGGTCGCTTCATTAATTTTCCCATTTGCTAAAAATCCACTGGCCAAGCCACCAATGGAAAATACAATGATAGCACTAAAATCATTCCATAATGCCCGATCTTGCTTCTTTTTCGAGAAATATAAATTAACTATAAAGAACGGAAGCATCAACAAACCAAATATAGCAATGGAAGGCCTTGTCACGAAAGGGATCATCAAAAGTAAGACAGCTGGGATTAAATAAATGAAAGTCCACTTTCGATAAAAAGAGAGATTTTTTCCTTTTGCCATTTGTAGCATTGGAAATGTTGCCAAATATAACAGCAGCCAGCCGCTAAATAAAGGGATGTGCTGCCAGATAAAACCAGATGCTACCACTGAAAGCCAAAATGGTATGATTAACATGGCCCAAGCACCATGCTGCTTTGGTAAAAATAATTTCATAAAAAAACACTCCTTTCTTTTCCTATCATAACTATATCGAGACAAGAAAAGAAGAGGAGTGAATGACATCACATATATAAAGTTTGACACACAATGTTCATTTTAAGCCAGTTCTCATTGATTTCGACCAATTACGTTTAAAAAGTTGTATTGGTCTCGATAATAATCCGATATATTTAGAGAACGACAAAGCCAACAAAAATGTCAATAATAAAAGGAAATGTGTGCGTGACAAAAAGGAGATACTGCCAATTAAATCGAGATCAGGTTGCAAATATACTAAGCTTCTAACCCAATAAAAGAGCTTCTCTGGTTCATTCGTCATACTGTAAAAGGCAATGACACCGAAACCTGAAAGAAAGCTTAATACCATTAACACAAGAATCATTCGATTGACGATCAAACCTAGCTTATAAAGGAACTTCATCTCCTCTTGCACCGAAGGCCCATTAACCCGCCAGATCAGCGCCATTCCCAAAACAGCAACTACGACATACGGATAGATTAACCATATGATTATTTGCAGTAAATCCATTTTTCTCTCTCCCCATCGCTCATAAAAGCCCTTACAAATATAGTAGTAAGATTCAAGAGAGAACACAGTGATAAAAGTTACGTTTTTGACAATTTTTTTAACATTTTTCGACTATTTTTTGAACTGCAAATAATTGGCTACCCATTCATACCCAACTGGATCTTCGATAGAGAAGCGTTTAATGTCTGCCACATTTTTACTTGCCTCCAATAATTTCTCATCCCAATAAAAAATCACACGAATATTGTCGAGTTTCTGAAGTAATTCTACATCAGCTCGATTTCGAATTAATACTGCTTTAGGATATCGTTCTTTTTTGTGCCCTTCGATTAAAATAAGATCAGGGCGAAAAAAAGACAGCAGCTGTAACTTCTCTTCAAGAGACCAACTGCTTTTTTCCGCATGCACTAGCAAATGGCCAGCACCTTCTACAAGAGAAGCAACGGCACCGGCTTTCAAATGCTGATGTGAGTCCTTCTCTTCTTGAAAATCTGGTTTTCCGCCATGACCATGATGCTTTAATGTTACAATCGAGAGATTACTCTGCTGCAATTGTGAAATTAATCTCTTGATAAAGGTTGTTTTCCCACTATTTTGATATCCTACTATTTGAAAAATAGTAGCATCTACCATGGCCATTCGCTTCCTTCGTGATCTTCAAGCATGAGTACAGCTACTTCATCTCCAGCCGAAAATCCTCTCGTCCCACCTGGGAGGACGGTTAAAGAATTGGCACCAGCTAAACTCATGACGATATTCGATTTATCCAAACCACTCGGGGTGACAATTAGCTTCCCGTCTGATACCGATAATTTGCTTCGAACAAAACGAGTAAATGGATTTGCTTTGGGAAAATCGACATCAAGTATTGCTTTTTCTTTTCGGAGATGCGGTTTTGGCGAGAAAAGCATTTTCCGAATCACCGGTCTGGCAAAAAGTTCAAACCCTACATAGCAAGCAGACGGATTCCCCGATAATCCAAATAGAATCTTGCCGTCCAATTCCGCTACTGTTGTCACACTTCCTGGGCGCATGCTTACTTTATTAAATAAAACCGTAGCATTAAGTTTTTCATAAATAGCAGGTAAATAGTCAAAATCTCCAACAGATACACCGCCTGTTGTCACAAGCAAATCTACTTTATGTAGCGCTTCTTTTACTGCTGCAAAACAAGTATCAAAATCATCTGGAAGCGTGCCGAAGTAAAAAACTTCTGCACCAGCTCTTTCAATTTGTGCACTTATCATATATGAATTACTATTTCGAATCTTCCCTGGCTGCAACGGCTCGTCTACAGATAACAATTCCGTTCCGGTTGCAAACAGCCCAACTTTCGGCTTCTTTGCAACATGAACCTTCGCATAGCCAAAGGTAGCAAGCATTGCTTGAATGCCTGGGTTAATTTTTGTTCCTTTCTCTACTAAAACTTCCCCTGTTCGGGCATCTTCGCCACGACGGGAAACATTTTCACCAGGACGATGCTTACGCTTTGTACTCATGTAAGACTTGCCATCTTTAATATAATCTCTTGCAAGTTCTAGCATGACAACACAATCACAAGACTCTGGCATTTGTGCTCCAGTCATAATTCTAACCGCCTGAAATGGACCAACACTTTTATTTGAGACAAGTCCTGCTCCAATATGATCAACCACTTCAAATTCTATCGGATTATCACGGCTCGCCTCCTCCGTATCAATTGAGCGCACTGCATAGCCATCATACGGTGCCCGATCAAAATGAGGTACATCATTTGTTGCCAGTAAGTCTTCCGATAGAAAGCGTCCATAGCTTTCATTTACTGAGACAAATTCGGTTTTTCCTTCAATATTATTTGCCATAATGCGAGAAACTGCTTCCCCAATTGGGATCGGTTTTCTGAATTCTACCATCTCAACCACTCCATCTATGTACGTAAATTTTTTACTGAGTCCCATTTATACCGGCCCACTTAACAAATATTTGCTAGTATGCCTCATATAATCCATGACTGTATACTCTCTATTATAATCGTACATAAATGTGTTCTACAGGACAAATATCACAATATTGTGAGAGTGAAGGTTTTTATTATTTGCAAGTTAGAAACTATATTGTTTAACTAGTTTGAAGATGTATTGGATTTTATGCATCTTATCCATTTAATCTTGCCCTTAAAATTCCACCATTTTTCATCACGTGAGATTAAAATTGGATTGTGCTTAAAAAATCCATTCATTCTTAACAAAATAGTATTTATCCTTGTTCAAGCCCCTGCTTTTTTAAATGATTAACACCATTCGCCAGTTTGTCATCGACTATTTGAGCATCTTCTATATGCTTTACAATCAAGCCTTCGATTTCTTCAAAAATCCGACTTGTTAAGTTCATTTCATTTAATGTATTTTCACAATAATTATTTTAACTAGCGATAATGCCACTTGCATCATCTACCTTTGCTTTAACGTTATCAATAATTTTTGCCACTTCAGTCATTTTTTCAGTTGTTTTTTCACTTAATTCGATTCCAGAATGAACAAGATCAAAGCATTCTTTCGTATTATCAACTGCCTTTTCAATATCACCTTGAAAACTTTTCGTCAGCTCCATAATATTATGTGAACTTGTTGACGTTTCTTCTGCTAGCTTTCGAACTTCTTCTGCCACAACTGAAAACCCTTTTCCGTATTCTCCCGCCCTTGCTGCTTCAATTGAGGCGTTTAAAGCAAGTAAATTCGTTTGCTCTGCAATACCTTTAATTAAAAAGACAATGTCGTCAATTTCTTTTGAACGCTCTCCTACTGTCATAATAGAATCCATATTGGTTTTAATTTCCCCACCAAGATTTTGCATTAACCCTTCTAAATCCTTAACAATCAATTGACCTTCTTCACCGCGCTTTTTGAGTACATCGGCAGATTGATGCAATTCTCTTCCTGTCTCATTTAACTGATTCGCGCATTGACCTGAACTCGTTACCAATTCGCTAACTGTTTCAAAATGACCTTTAATTTGTTCCACTAAAGCTCCCAGTAGACCATGTTGCCCATTCACCGTTTCATGTTGTTCAATCGTTGTGACCAACTCTTCCTGAAGCTCCTTCATCAATTCGGTCAGTGTCTCTTCCTTCTCCCTTACCGTTTCTTTCAAATTATTTATTTCATCTTTCAATTGTTGATTCTCCATCAATAATTTCTTCATCTGGCTGCCTTTAAACATCTTACTTCCTCCGTTCTCCTAAAACATCTCTATTTTTCATTCATCATGGCACATTACAAAAACGGCCTAAGTGACATTAGTCACATACTATATCGGCATCATTTAACAAAACATGAAATTTTTCTTATATTTATTTCTATATAATTAGGTCTATATTCCTGTATTTTTAATTTCTAATATTGAAAAACACAAAGCTCCTTCCTGAAATTAAAAATGTAAACTCATTGGAAACAATAAAAACGTTTTCGGACGCTCCTCACACTTAAATTTTAAAAATTGTTCATTGCTTTTGAGAAACCCAGCTCGTCGCTAAATAACTTATCAAATAAATTAACGAGCTTTTTCATTCCTTGAACGAAAAAAACTGACTACAAAAAGTCGTCTTTCATGACCTTTTGAGCCAGCCTATTTATCCACCAATATAAGACATTTCTATTTTTTTGCGATTGGCAACTGTTTCTGCCGTTCTTAAATCTGAATAGCGATCATCTCTGCCATTCCAGACCTCACAAATTCGCTCTGCCAATTGTTTATCATTAACACCCGAGCGCATAAAATCTCTTAAATCATGACCATTCCCATTAAAGAGGCATGTATAAATTTTGCCATCTGCGGACAATCTTGAGCGTGTGCAACTTGAACAAAAGGACTCTGACACAGATGTAATGAAGCCAACATCAATATCTGTTCCTTGATAGCGATAACGTTTTGCCACTTCGCCATAATAATCTGGATCAACTGGAATTAAGGAGTAGTGTTCCCGCAAAATGTCATAAATCTCTTTTTTCGTCACAACATCATCCATTTTCCAGCCATTGGAACTCCCAACATCCATAAATTCAATATAGCGGAGCTGTAAACCATTATCCTTGCAATATTGAGCCATCGGAATGATCTCTGAATCATTCAAACCTTTTTTTACAACCATATTGATTTTCACGCCAAGTCCTGCCTCTTGAGCAGCTTTTATCCCCTTAAGGACAGGTCCGACCCCCACATTCCGTCCATTGATCTGACCAAACAATTCATCTTTTAGACTGTCTAAACTGATGTTAACACGTTTTAATCCAGCCGCTCGCAATTCCTTTGCATACTTAGGTAGGAGAACTCCATTTGTCGTTAAACCGATATCTTTTAAATGATCAATTCTCGAGAGCAACTTAACTAAATATGGGAGATCTTTGCGCAGCAAAGGCTCTCCACCAGTCAAGCGAATTTTCTCGACCCCTAATTCAACAAAGATTTTCGCCAATCTTTCAATTTCTTCGTATGATAATAATTCACTTTTAGGAAGAAATACAAAATCAGGGCCGTAAATTTCAGCCGGCATACAATATTGACAGCGAAAATTGCATCGATCTATTACAGAAATTCGCAAATCCCTTAATGGTCTGTTTAGTCTATCCTTCACTTTCGCCAATCCCATCAACTCCATACTATAGAGTGGTTTATCTATTATATTAACAATTGCTTATCTCGATTACTGTTACCTTTCTCACTATCATAATGTTATTACATCATAAAACCTAAATTTATAGTGCTAAATTGAATTATTGTCATAAACTTGTCAACAACTTACCAATTTTTCCTATTTCATTATTTCCTCTGTTTGCTTTTATGTTATCAATACAAAATTTATCTTTCATTGACAGATTCGACTTTTATTGCTAATGAAAACTTCTTACTGTCTTACTTATTTTTTGCTAATCCCTTATATTAACAAAATTCTCTAACCATGAAAATAACCGATTTATTATTACTATTTAAAACGTGAACATATTGTTAAATATTCAGTGATTCAATTGACACTCCCATTTATATAGGGCATTCTTAGGGAACAAAGATGTTTTCGGATGATGAAACAAAGGGGCGAGTCAAATGACGTACCAATTAAAAGCCACGCAATCAGTGGAAATAAAAGAAATGCTTACATTGACCGACCGACGCTTTAAAATGACTAAAGGAACTTTTTTATATCAAGAAGGAATGACTGCAAATGAAGTTTACATCATTATTTCAGGAAAAATCCAGATCAGCAAAATTTCAGCAGATGGCAGAGAGTTGTCATTACGGATATGCAGTACGAATGATATTTGTGGGGAACTATCGATTTTTACACATTCCCCCAAATATATGTTAAACGCCCTTGTTATTGATGACGCGGAAATAGCAGCTGTCAAAAAAGATACTCTTGAAAAGGAAATGCTTCGAAACGGTTCACTTGCTTTTGAATTTATGAAGTGGATGAGTGATCACTCTAGGAAAACGCAAACAAAGTTTCGCGACCTCGTTCTCAATGGCAAAAAAGGTGCGCTATACTCCACTCTTATCAGAATGACAAACAGCTATGGAGTTCATTTATCCGATGGAATTTTAATCGACTTACCTTTAACCAATCAGGAACTTGCCAATTTTTGCGGCACTTCCCGTGAGAGTACGAACCGGATATTGAACGAACTAAAAAGGGAGAATATCATTTCCGTTGCCAAAGGGAAAATTGTCATTCATGATTTACAGTTTTTAAAGGACGAGATTGGCTGTGAAGATTGCCCGATCATCTATTGCAATATTGAGTAATTCCACTTCTTTGTCGCTTTTTATGCAATGATAAAAATAGAGTGAGCCGTGCGTTCCCCCAAAAGTTAGTGCAATAATAAACTTCTAGGGACACCACCACGACACTCTATTTTTGTTTTTGTCTTAACGATTTTGGAATGTAGACACAGAATGGCTCACTTTCTAAATAATCCCCGGTCATTGCGTAAGCTCGTGAACGGGACCCGCCACAAACGTATCTAAATTCGCAAACGCCACATTTGCCTTTGTATTTATCTGGATTTCGCAAATCCTTGAAAATAGGAGATTCACGGTAAATTTCTGCCAACGGCTGTTCCTTCACATTTCCAGCTTTTATTGGCAGCAAGCCGCTCGGATAAACATCGCCGATATGAGAAATAAAGACAAATCCATTTCCATCATTGACTCCTTTTGGGGCTCTTCCTAAACCATCAATCGAACCGGTTAAGCCTTGCTCAGTTAAAGCATCTAAATAACGAATTTCATCTGCTTGTCCTTTTGCTTCCCGCATCTTTTGCTGAATAAATACACGGCGATAATGCTGAGCGGCAGTTGTTTTGATATCAAACTTAACCCGTTTGCTTAAATCATGAAGCCATATAAATACCTTCTCGTGTTCCACTGGTGATATCATGTCACTTTCCTGTCCTCTTCCAGTTGGCACAAGAAAAAAAACACTCCATAACACACAGTCTAGTTCTTCAATTAATTGTGCCATTTCATTTAAGTATTCAACATTATACCTTGAAATAACCGTATTTATTTGGATCGGTATCTCCAGCTCATGCAAATAACGAATTCTCTCCATTGTTAAGTCAAATGAGCCGTCAGTACCTCTAAAATGGTCGTGTATTTTGGCGTTATGCCCATCCAAGCTAAAAGCCCAGCGTGAAAGTCCAACTTCTTTAGCCTTTTCTATCGCTTCCTTCGTCACATTTGGGGTTGCACTCGGGGTCATAGACACCCGAACTCCTTTTTTGACAGCATACTCAGCGATATCAAAAACATCCGGGCGCATTAGAGGATCCCCACCTGTAAATACAAGCATAGGATTATTCATCTCATAAATTTGCTCAATTAAATCCTTCCCTTGCTCAAATGTAAGTTCCCTCGGATCTCTTTTATATTGGGCTTCTGCCCGGCAATGTAGACATTTCAATTGACAAGCCCTTGTAAGTTCCCAAATTACGATAAAAGGGTCTTTATGAAAATCTCTCGTAAATATCATTTACAATGACTCCCTTCTTTTCAATGGACCTATTAAACCAAAAAAGCCCCATACAGGAAGTATACGCTTTCCCATTTCATAAAAAAGTGAAGGAGATCACAAAAGAACGGAAATATTAACGATTTTGAGCCCATTCAGTTCGAAACCGCAGCTTCGGACTAAATGGGCTCAATAAAAATTAGAAAAAATTCACAATTTATGATGATTTAGCTTTATAGTATACTTGTTAGCACGATACAAAAATGTCATTTCAAACGCAAAGAACGCAACTAAAAGACCTGCGAAATAAGGTTGTGGGGAGTCCATATAAAGAAACAACCAGAAAGATAAAACAAAAAATAACGTTCCTATCCATACCGGAAATTTAAATATCCTCAACACTGAAAGCCCCTTTCTTTTCATTACGTTCTAAAACTAGGGATCATCATGCTTTATTTTTATTATTAGCGAATTCCTAATGCAATCTTAGCATATCTAGACATTCTGTCCTTTGTCCAAGGTGGGTTCCAAACAATGTTCACTTCTGTGTCTTTTACTTCTGGAATTTCAGCAAGGGCTGCCTTGACTTGATCAACAATCGTTCCTGCTAACGGACATCCCATAGAGGTTAAGGTCATTGTTACTGTTGCTAAACCTTCATCATCCATTTCTACATCGTACACTAAACCTAAATTTACAACATCTATGCCAAGCTCTGGGTCTACAACAAGTTCTAATGCACCCATAATGCTATCTTTTAATTCTTGTTCCATCTCTTTCACTCCTCATTTTGTTTTTTCCTTACTTCATTATACCTATCATCTTAGACAAAGAAGCCATCGTTTTCAAACAATAACCTTATTCCAACATTTTCTTGGCTTTGTTCTACGTTGCTGCTTCCTGTGAAATCAAGACCTCACCCCTTCAATTATGCTGAAAAGGTTTTCTGAGTCATGAGGTGCTGCGAGGAAATAAGCTAATAATCGTTTGCTCAACACAATTGTTTAAGTAGTAACCTCGAGGATCTCCGCTTCCTTTACATGTTTTTCAAACCATTCGACAAGCTTGAGGACACCGACTCGGCTTACTTTATGATCGGCCTTTTCATCCGTAATAAACTGAAGCCGTTCTGGACTTTGCTGGTAGAGTGGCTTAATGCTCTCATAAAATTGATATGTGTACGTATACGGCACAATCGGATCCTTCATTCCATGCCAAAACAGCAATGGGCGTTCATGCAATTTTTCCGTCTGCATACTTAAATCATATTTCCTTAAATGCTCCAGAATTGCTTCTTTTTCTTGTTCTGTAAAAGGAAGCTGCACCCCTTTGGCGGCAAATTGTTCAATTTGATATTGAGAGAACCGTTCATAATAAGGCATCCCCATTAAGCTGACAGCAGCTTTTATCCACGGATATTGAGTTAACGCACCTAAAGTAATGATGCCTCCCATAGATGTTCCTGCCAGCCCAATTTGATTTGGATTAATTTTATTTTCACTTTCATAATAGTCTTTTATTAATTGAAGCTCATCAATCGTTTTCGTGACAATTTCCCAGAACTTAATATTCATCTCTAAGGAATTTAATCCTGTTTGTCTCTCTCCATGATAGATCGCTTCCGGCATCACTACTCTAAATCCTTTGCTTGCCAATAAATAAGCATAATGCAAATTATTTTCCTTGACACTTTCAAAGCCATGGATAAACAAAATCAACGGAAGAGACTTCTCATTGTTTTGCTGCTCTACTACATGTAATAATGGAATATCAGCGATTGATTTATTCTCTATAATGATCAACTGCGAGCCCCTCCAAACAAATGATGATAAACAAATTCTTTTACAAAACTTTGCGAAAATTGGTAACCTATAAGTAGGCACACATTTACTATGCGAATGTGGATTCTCAATTTTGTAAAGTTTTCCTATATTTTTAGTGTAACATGTAGACGAATAAAATCCTAAAGCTTTACACTTAGGATAAGACCTACATTAATCCATTCATTAATGCTCTCGTCTGCGTTAATAATAAGCTTTGTTAAACAATATGATTGATAAAATCAACACTTCACAAAGCAGATGGATAAAATATAACATCATAACGAAGGAGACGCTTATGGCTGAAAAACATTTAATTGCATTAGATTTAGATGGCACTTTATTAACAGATGACAAAACGTTGTCAGAAGCAACAAAAAAAGTCATTCAAAAAGCAAAAGAAGATGGGCATGTCGTTATGATTGCGACTGGAAGACCTTATCGTTCCAGTGAACAATATTATCATGAACTAAATTTGAATACACCAATTGTTAATTTTAATGGAGCCTTTGTCCACCATCCTCTTGCCAAAAATTGGGGCGCTTATCACACTCCATTAGATATTCAAGTTGCAAAAGAAGTAGTCGATATTTGTTACCATTATCAATTCCATAATATCGTTGCTGAAGTCATTGATCAGGTCTATTTCCATTATCATGATGAGAAACTTTTGGATGTATTTTCAATGGGGAATCCATCCATTACAACAGGAGACTTACGAGAATTTTTAACTGATTCTCCAACGAGTATGCTTATCCATACTGAGGAAGAACATTTAAAAACGATTCGTTCTCACCTTTCCGATATTCATGCTGAATTGATAGACCATCGAAGCTGGGCTGCTCCGTGGCATGTCATCGAAATTGTTAGACATGGGCAAAATAAAGCTGTTGGAATACAAAGGGTTTCCGACTATATGAATATTCCGAAGGAGCGGATTATCGCTTTTGGAGATGAAGACAATGATTTAGAGATGATTGAGTATGCTGGACGTGGAGTCGCAATGGGGAATGCTATTGACCAATTAAAAAATATTGCCAACGATATGACATTAACAAACGAACAAGATGGTGTAGCTGTTTATTTAAATGAACTGCTAAATCTGAAAGCATTATAAAGCAATAATGGCGATTAACCAGAATGTTCCCCTTGTATGAAATGCAGGTAGTGAGCATACTAAGATATGAAACGGCTGCTAGCTGTTTCACAAGCTCAATGCTGGAGGGATTGCAATGGGAAGAAGTAGCAAATCTAGACGTTTTGTACAACGCGGGGTTGACGCTGTTTCGAAACATGATGAACGCATTCCTTATCATACCACCTATGCAGAAGCAGAGGCTAAGAAAATGGCAAATGTGAAAAACTCCTCATTAGGAGGAATTTAACGATGGCTAACCGGCTTTTTATCGAAGCGAGAAATGCTGTAGATATGGCTAAAAATTCGACTGGCAGTGGTCAGCATACTGCTGTTGAACGGGCCAGAAACGCGATTTCTTCAGCATTTGCCAATTCAACTATAGCTGAACAACGATTATTAACTCAGCTGCAAAATGAGCTTGATCATTTGACTTAATATAGAAAGCTGGCCCCAAGGAGCCAGCTTTCTATATTTGTTCTAACACAACCGGCTTAGAATGAATAATCCTTCCATCCTCATCCTTTTCGTATAAATGAAGAATTAGGGTTGCATTTTGCGGAAGCTTCTCTTTTGCAATTTTAATCTCCAGTTCGAATAAAGCCATAGATGAATCTTTCTCTGCCAACGGTAGCACCTTTTCATCAATATATTGATAATGTCCATCCTCAACGGTATAAAATAACTTTCCTGTATTTGCACTCACTTTTCCTTTAACACGGTACTCTCCAAGCTCACCTTCCACCTGAACATTTTGAAAAATTAATTTCTCTTCTTCTTGCTGCACATTGCCAAAAAATAAATTCACGAAAATGGGAATCAGGAATAACAAAGTAAATTGCTTTAACATCACGTTTCCTCCTGTTCAAGTTTGCTTACTCTTTTTCAATTAACTAGGCCTGACCACTGAAACTGGGCAGAGGGAGTTCGTACTAAAGTATACAAGCGAACATTTCTATTCATGCCAGTTAATCTCTGCGAAAAAAGCCAACTATCCCTGCGGTTTGTACAATATTCGTAAAAGCGTGGGAATCCACTTCATTAATAATTTGTTCCAATTCAAATAATTCATATCGTGTGATCACGATAATCAACATATCTTTTGTTTCTTTGGTAAATGCTCCTCTTGCTGGAATCATCGTAATGCCTCTTAACATCCTCGAATGAATCGCTTCTGTTAACTCTTCCGCTCTCTTTGTCACAATCATTGCTGTTAATTTTTCATGCCTTGTATGGATGGCATCGATTACTCTCGTAGAGGCATACAGGGTGACAAGTGTATATAATGCTTTTTCCCAACCGTATAGGAATCCAGCGGTGATAATAATTAACCCATTTAACATAAAAAAATAAGTTCCCACTGGGCGATCATTCATCCTTGAAAGCACCATTGCGATAATATCCAATCCTCCAGTTGACGCTCCCCATTTTAAGGTAAAGCCAATTCCGACTGCTGAAATCACTCCTCCAAATACGGCATTTAAGAGGATATCAGAGGAAAGCTGGTAGACGGGAATAATCTCTAAAAATATCGACATTAAGGCGACGCTAATAAAGCTGTATAATGTAAATGATTTCCCCACTTTTAGCCAACCAAGAATCGTCACTGGCACATTCAAAAGAAACAATAAAATTCCGGTAGAAATACTTCCACCCAAAATGCTTGAAAGCAGCTGTGCTGTCCCTGTGAAACCACTTGCATACACATTGGCAGGAATTAAAAATAAGTTCATCGCAATGGCATTTAAAAGGGCTCCGATTACGACGACAATCATTTTTTTCGCATGAAGCAGGATGACCATCTCCTTTTTTCTTCCGTCAGCAAAACGATTATATCTTTATTATTGCAATTCCCTATTTTCTTTAATCAAAGCAACATGATCTTTGTCCATTCTCATGCAGCCAATTTGTGCGAAAACGTACTATATTTTTTTCAACACACCATTTTACTAGTATTCATTGAGTTTTTCTGATAAATTCTATAAACTAAAAGAAATGATTTGAAAGCAGGTGTAGTCTATGTCAGTAAAAATTTTAGCTGACAGCGCATGTGATTTGCCGTTGAATTTTTATGAAGAAAATGGCGTCACCCTTTTTCCTCTTGGTGTCCACTTAGGTGAACAGGAATACGAGGATTTATTAACAATCGATCCATCAACCGTCTATAAGGCGATTCGCTCTGGGGAAATGCCGAAGACATCCCAAGCCTCACCGTTAAAATTCGAGCAATATTTTAAGGAAATGGCAAAGAATAAGGAAGAAGGAATCTATATCGCCTTTTCATCTGAGCTATCCGGTACCTATCAAACGGCTGTAATGATTCGCAATCAAGTGAAGGAAGAATATCCAGACTTCAACTTATCGATTATTGATTCAAAATGCGCCTCTCTTGGCTGCGGATTAGTTGTTATGGAAGCGCAAAAGCTTGCTGCAAGCGGTGCATCCTTTGCGGAAATTGAAAGAGATATTAAATTTCGTTGTGAGCATATGGAGCACTTATTTACAGTAGATGATCTCAACCACTTAGCAAAGGGTGGCAGATTATCGAGAGCCTCTGCTTTTATGGGCGGACTTTTAAACATCAAGCCTCTGCTTAATATGGAAGACGGCAAATTGATTCCCATCGAAAAGCATCGAGGACAAAAAAAGCTTCTTCGCCGAATTATTGAAGTGATGAAAGAACGAGGACAGCATTTTGATAAGCAAACAATTGGAATCAGTCATGCTGATTGTCTTGATTTAGCGTTCGATATGAAAGAGCAAATCAAAGCAGAACTTAATGTTGAGGATATAGTTATTACAGACATCGGCGCCGCTGTTGGTTCCCATACTGGACCAGGGACAATTGCTTTCTTTTTTCTTAACGAGCTCCCAGCTTAAAACACTGGAAAGTTTTGAGTTACATACTCCTTTTTCAAATGGCAGACAATAAGACAACTCTTCGATAGAAAGGAGTATTTGTCATGCCTCATACTTCTGATAATGACAAAAAAGCGCAAGATCATAACGCCTTACGCCACGAAAAAAATATGATGCGAGAAAAGAATCGCAAAGCAGGAAAACGTCAGTATTCGAAAAAAACAGACCATCTCTAGAAGTGAAAAGCTTTAAAACTCTGCAAGGAAACTCAATAGAGCTTCTTTAACAATCGTCATCCAATCTGGATTGACTTCTTTTCAATGAAGATCCGATGTTTGAGGAATTAAATTTCGACTTATCATTGGATGAGAACTGAAGTTTGCTAAGCGCCAAACCTAGAGACCTATCGTATCTTAAAAGGCATACGACCAGTTAACACTGGTGGTTTGCTCAACCTATTAGAAAACTGCAAAACAACACACTACACTAGACACCGCCTTAGTGAAACGATGGGCGGTGTTTTTTATATAGCAACGGTCACATCGGGTTAATTTGGCCCCCGATGTGGCATGGCTTGAGGTAGTCTGCCAACAAGCAATTTTTGTAGGTGCATCTACATAAAATTTATAATTATGGTCATTCTTACCTTGTTTGCCTTTTTAGAGACCACAACTTCTTCCGGAAGTGTAACTCCTGGTAAATATTATCCATTGCTATGATTGTTATTAATTTCCTCGATTTGCTGAGGGGTATGTCCCAAAAGCATGACTTATGACAAATAAACTGACAGCTTCTACTATGACGGTAAGCTAATGTGATACTTTTCTGATAAATTGGCTGCATGGCACATACAAATCATTTACCCGAACAAACGGTGTCGTGAATTTAAAAGCTGTCCAAAATACCGATTATGAGCTAACTGGTATTACACTTGTCAGTCAAGAAAACTTTGATAAACACACGGAATCTATGAAAAATGGACAAACTTCTAATAAACAGGGTGCTGCACAGGAAAATAGTTCTGTACATAAAGTAAGCGGCGCAAGTAGCGCCGTTGAGCATAATGGAAATGATCTTAATGGCTCTACTAATGCCTCTTCTGAAGGCGATTCCAACTATGTTGATACTTCTTTAAATGCTTACTTAAACTATGGCGTTTCTTATGATAAAGCTAACAAGCAATGGATATTCGATAACAAACCAATTCATTATCTTAACGATGGAGATAATGCCACTTTTGTCGATAATCGTAATCATGCGACAAAAAATGGAATATCCCTCAAGGTCATTAGGAAATCCAACGGTGAAATCGATAAGGTGGTTAAAAATATCTGGTTGAGAAATATCGACTTATGAATATTTAGACACTATGAGACATTAAGGAAAGAGCTGCAATAATGTAAATGATACCTTGGCTCCTTTCTCCTTACACTTTTCGACTTGCTAAAATGTTATCCACTTTAGAAAATCAATAGCACAAGGCACACTTATTGAAAGATAAAGCAGCAAAGCAAAGGATCTACAGTGCAAACGCACAATGACAGCAAGTGCTACCCAAGATGACATATTTAACCCGCCTGATGTGGCAGGTCTTTCTATATAAAGCAATGTATCCACTTTGGTGAGGGTTTCTCCAAGCTCAAATACACCGCACCCCTAATTCGGGGTGTTTTTATGCGTTGATATAACTGCTGCAGGGAGAAACTTTTATATTGTTGTTACGGTTTGCTCTATTCCTTCACAATATAAAAGTTATGGGTGACGACCAAACAATCTTAATTTTCCTTCTTCTCATAAGTCCAGCCATCCTCTTGATAAACAAGACCGTCCTTCATCAGTTTGCCAAGAGCCCTTTTAAAAGCACCTTTGCTCAATCCGAAGCGCTCTTCGATATCTTCTGGCATACTTTTGTCTCCATATGGCATCGCGCCATTTCTAGACTGCAAATAAGAATAGATTTTCTCTGCATCTGTCCCTAACGCTTCTTGTTTCCGTGGAGTTAACGAAACATTGATCGTTCCATCCTCTTTTACATCTATAATCCTTCCCTCAACTTTTTCACCGAGTCGCGGTTCAGCTAGACGCTGTGACTCATGAATAAAACCTTTAAAGCCTTCCGCAGTATAAATCCAGCTTCCTACCTTTGCCGTACGATAAATATGCCCTTGAATATTTTTATTAAAATCAGCACGGGTTGCCTTGACTCTCTTTTCATCAATGACAGGATCCGTAGCAAGCTTCACATAAATCCGATTATTTCGATTGACACGCAATGTGATATAAAGCAAATCTCCGACCATTGGCCAAACGGACTGCTTCGTTGGTAAATCCTCTTCCCCTAAAAGCATGTCCTTATTGATGCCAATATCTAAAAATACACCGAGTCCCGGCTTTGTATCACTAACCTTTGCCCAGCCGTACTCGCCCACCTTGATTTTCGGAATCGTTGATGTTGCTGAGGCTCGCCCATGGGAATCAGCATACAAGAAAACCTCAACTTCATCGCCCTCATTTAATTCAAGCTCCGTATCATTTTCATGCATTAGAACATCTTCTTCTCCGTCCGTTAAAAAGTAGCCAAACTGGGCATACCTTGCAACCGTTAAAGTTAATACCTGCCCTACATAATCATTTAAAGCCATTGCCATACACTCCTCTATTTTACACTTCATGCGAAAGTAGTCTTTCCGAAAGTTGTTTGAACTGCTATATTTTACTATAATGGAGCCTAGAAGGGAAATTATACATGTATTTAAAGGAGGGCTCATGATGGCAAAAGATAGCTCATTTGATATTGTATCAAAAGTAGATTTTTCCGAAGTGACGAATGCAATTAATATAACGATGAAAGAAATCTCCACACGGTATGATTTTAAAGGAAGCAAGAGTAAAGTAACCCTTGATAATGAAGAACTTGTCCTTGTATCAGATGATGAATACAAGCTCGAACAATTAAAGGATGTTCTCCTCAGTAAAATGATTAAAAGAGGCATTCCCATTAAGAATCTTGATTATGGAAAAATTGAAGGCGCGTCTGGAGGAACTGTAAGACAACGAGCAAAGCTTGTGCAAGGAATCGATAAAGAAAATGCCAAAAAAATCAATACTTTAATTAAAAATAGCGGTTTAAAGGTTAAAAGCCAAGTGCAGGATGATCAAGTTCGGGTTACAGCGAAAAGCCGCGACGACTTGCAAGCAATTATCGCTGCAGTAAAAGAAGCCGATTTATCAATCGATGTTCAATTTGTAAATTATCGCTAAAACGGTTGTCATTTTAAAATAGATCACTTATAATAAAACAATCTTACATATATAGTAAGTAAAACAACCATATACCACAATATATAGTATACAACCGATAAATTAGGTGTCTTAAATAGACTTAATAGGGAATCTGGTGAGAATCCAGAACTGTACCCGCAACTGTAAGTGTGACGAAATAGGAAAAGCCACTATCATCTCGATGGGAAGGACCTAAAGTAGGATGAAGCACAAGTCAGGAGACCTGCCTTTTTTATACGTCATTATCTTCTTCGGGAGTTGGGAAGGTAAAACGAAGGTGTTTAAGCAAAAAAGGCTTGTTCCTTTTCTACTAAATATCAGCGTTTTAACCCATCTTCATTTTTGAAGGTGGGTTTTTTAGTTACCTTTCTCTCTTCCGAAAAATTAAGGGAGAGATTTTGAACAATGAGTACAATCGCAACCAAAAATGAAAGGGTACTTGAAGCCCTGAAGAACACGGCAAAAAAATACAACCTAAATGTTACGGAAATTGAACAACAGCTGCTTACAACAGACGAACGTACTTCCAAGCAAACGGTTCTCCAATATGCATTAAATCATGTCGATATGATCGAACCAAACTGGACTTTTCTTGCTGCACATATGCTCCTGCTTGAGCTTTACGAAAAAGCGGCAACCTCTCGCAAGTATGAACCTAACGAAAAATATGGTGATTTCTTCCATCTTATTCAATACTTAAGCGATATTGGAATTTACTCAAACGATCTCCTTCAAGCCTACAGTAAGGAGGAAATTGAACAATTGGGACAAGAAATTGACCCAGATAAAGATTCCCTTTTTACATATATGGGATTATTTCTTTTAGCCGATCGCTATTTAGCAAAGGACTATCATCAAAATGTATATGAACTTCCACAGGAACGGTTCATGATCATCGCCATGACCTTAATGAAAAATGAAGAAAGGCAAAAGCGATTGTCGTATGTGAAAGAAGCATATTGGGCCTTAAGCAACTTGTATATGACCGTTGCTACACCAACTCTAGCAAATGCCGGTAAAAGCTATGGTCAGCTCTCCTCCTGTTTTATTGACACAGTGGACGACTCCTTAGACGGCATTTACTTAAACAACTGGGATATCGCTCGATTGAGTAAGGATGGCGGGGGTATCGGAATTTACTATGGAAAAGTAAGGGCGCTCGGCTCCGATATTAAAAAGTTTAAAGGAAATTCTTCAGGGGTCGTCCCTTGGATTCGCTTAATTAATGACACTGCAGTGAGCGTCGATCAGCTTGGTCAACGGCAAGGTGCTGTCGCCATTTATTTAGATATTTTTCATAAAGATATTATGAACGGCTTTTTAGATCTAAAAACAAATAACGGCGACGAGCGAAGAAAAGCGCACGATATTTTTACAGGCGTTTCCATTCCTGACCTTTTCATGAAAAAGATCGAAGAGGTCGATGAAAATGGAAAAAGTATTGGGGAATGGCACACCTTCTGTCCTCATCAAGTAAAACAAATGATGGGTTGGAAAGATGAAAACGGAAATCCACTTGGTTTAGAGGATTTTTACGACGAAACAGATGAAAAGTTTTTCACACAAAAATATGAGGAGGCTGTCAACCATCCACTTCTTCCCCGTAAAACATACCGGGCAATGGATATTATGGTTCGTATCATGGTTGCTCAGCTGGAAACAGGAACGCCTTACATGTTTTATCGCGATGAAGTTAATCGACAAAACCCGAATAAGCATGTGCTTGGACATGGACGTACAGCGATATTTTGCAGTAATCTGTGCACGGAGATTAGTCAGAACATGTCAGCAACTACGATTCAAAGCGAATTTACAGATGCAGATGGAAATATCGTAATAATTAGAAAGCCTGGGGACTTCGTCGTTTGCAACCTCTCCTCCATCCATTTGCCAAACGCGATCAGAGCGAATGTTTTAGAACGATTAATTGCCATTCAAATGAGAATGCTAGACAACGTGATTGATATAAATGATATTTCTGTCCACCAAGCTAAAGCAACGAACGCGAAATATCGAGCTGTCGGACTTGGAACCTTTGGTTGGCATCATCTCCTTGCCTTAAAAGGTATCGAGTGGGAATCAGTTCAAGCTGTTCATTATGCCGATGAAGTCTATGAGGACATCGCTTTCTACACGATTAAAGCATCGATGGAATTAGCGAAAGAAAAAGGAGCGTATTCCCTATTTAAAGGGTCTGAATGGGAATCAGGAGACTATTTTCAACGCAAAGGATATACAACGTCTAGATGGGCTGAGCTCCGGGAAAACATTCAAGCATTTGGGGTAAGAAATGGCTGGATGATGGCAGTTGCCCCTAATTCTTCTACAGCAAAAATCGGTGGCTCAACAGACGGTATCGATCCGCTCTATGCCCTCGAATATGCAGAGGAGAAGAAAAACTTTAAATTTAAGGTGACAGCACCAGATATAAATCATCAAACTTATTATTACTATCGTAAAGTTCGGCATGAACTTGATCAAAAATGGAGCATTAAGCAAAACGCTGCTAGACAGCGGCACATCGATCAAGCCATTAGTTTCAATCTTTATGTGCGCCACGATATTAAAGCAAAGGAGCTGCTTGAGCTTCATCTAGAAGCGTGGAAGTCTGGCATGAAAACAACCTATTATGTTCGCAGCACCTCACAAACTGAAATTGAAGAATGTGAAGCATGCCATAGTTAATAAAAAAGCATAAAGCATCATTAAATATCGCACCGCTGCATGACGAAATCTCCAGTTTCAAACTTAAATTGGAGACTTGTTCTGATAAAAATCTAATTTCAACAGTTAACAGCTAAAGAAGGGAGCCCTCTTTCATGACTAGCACTTTAAAAAAGATTAAATTATTAAATCCCGAATTTCCTAATAAAGCAACAGGCATTATTAACGGTAAAGCATCTGGTATCCTTAACTGGAATGATATCGCCTACCCACAAATGTATCGCATGTATCAAACACTGCTAGCAAATTTTTGGAAGGCGCAAGAAATAAATATGCAAGATGATATTAAGCAATGGGATCATTTAAGCTCCATTGAAAAGGACGTGTTTTTACGGGTCAACACGCAGTTGGCATCCTTAGATAGTCTGCAAACGCCAACGATGACACAAGTTATGGATTATGTAACCGACCCTAGCTTTAAAGCCATTTTTGCAGTTATAGCTCAACAAGAAGCGGTTCATAATGAATCCTATTCCTATATTTTAAGTTCACTTATTCCTTTAAGCGAGCAAATTGAACGTTTTAATCAAGCAAAGGATGATCCGATTGTCCGAAAAAGAAATGAAATCATTTTAATCGCCTATGAGAATTTCCGTCAGGAACCAACTCCACAGCATTTATTTCAACTAGCGGTTCAGTCGATTAATTTAGAAGGTATTTATTTTTACGCAGGGTTTGCCTTTTTCTATCATCTTGCTAGACAACAAAAAATGCTTAAGACAAGTACGATGATAAGCTATATTCAAAGAGATGAAATGCAGCATGCCTACTTTATTGCCCAATTCATCCGAATTTTGTTAACCGAAAACCCAGAGCTTAATACGCCAGAAAATATTCAATATGTTTATCATTCCATTTCAGACGCTGTTGAATTAGAGAAGGAGTGGGCCCGCTATATTTTAAAAGAAATTGAAGGAATCAATTTAGAAGAATTCGAAGGTTATGTTGAATATCTAGCAAATAAACGTTTTCGCCAATTAGGACTCGAAAACCATTATAGTGGTCGTGACAACCCAATGCCATGGATTCAAGTGTTTAGCGATGAAATGATGAATGAAACGAAATCTGATTTCTTCGAACAAAAATCAAGAACCTATACGAAAGTAACTGAATCGAATGGGTTTGATGAACTATGAAGCTAGCTATCGTCTATAGCTCCATCAGTGGCAATACGGAAGAGCTTGCACGTATAATTATGGAGCAGTTCAAGCAAAAAGGACTCGATATCTCTTGTTATCGAGTGGAGGATTTTCCATTACATTCACTCTTAACATTTGATGGCCTCCTGATTGGAACTTATACTTGGGGCGATGGAGAAGTACCGCTAGAAATGGTCCCATTACAGGCTCAGTTAGAGAGTGGTTCTTGGGAACATCTTGTCACAGGTGTGTTCGGTACCGGAGATAGTTTCTATCCCAAATTTTGCGGTGCTGTAAATGCCTTTCGCGACAGCTTAAAAGAGCGAACAAATCTTGCTGTTACATTAAAAGTGGAACTTTTACCACAAGACGTCGATATGGGAAGAATCGCAACCTTTGTTGAACGAATCATTGAGAGAATGAGCGTTCCCGCTTAACCTTAATAAAAAATGGAGAAAAACAGGTTAGTTTTTCTCCATTTTCTTTATTGTTTTCGAGCCTTCCTTTTGACAAGAATCAAAAAGACAATAAACAAAATAACGACACTTGCAGTAGCTCCAATAAACGGAAGATTGAGTCCTGATTTTTCCGTTAGTACATATATTTCTGCCATTTCTCGATCAAGAATGATTCGGTACTGTCCAGCTTCACTGCGCACTAAATCACCATTCAACAATCCGCGAAGTTCTTTTTCATCTTCCAGTTCTTCCTTCAATGTTACCGATTGGGACTTTGTTGTATTATTAATAGCAATAACGGAAGTTTCCCCTTCATATTCCCGCTTAAAAACGATCATTCCATCCTGCTCAAAGAGTACTTCCATACTTCCTCTTGTTAGCATAGGATTTTCATTTCTAATTTTAGCGATACTTGTTATATAGTCTATTAATTCCTTATCAGTTCGAAAGTCCATTTGTCTTTGATTATCAGGCTCTTCTCCACCATCCAAGGCAATCTCACTCCCGTAAAAGACGAATGGAATACCAGGTGTTGTGTATAAATACGTTAGAGCCATCTTCCATCTTGGACCAGGATGCTCATTTTGTACGACCGCATCCCTCGTAAAACGGTGTACATGCTGATTATCCATAAATCTTGTTAACAAGGATGAATTTTCATAAATGTCTTGATTTTGTTGCGACTGCTCGACTACCGCCTGCAGAGATTGATCAGGTTTGGAAAATCCAGCCCTTAAATCACTATTAGATAAATAATCAAGGAATCCATCAATACCTACTTTTTGATATCGTTCCAACAAAGCCGCATCCTCTGTTTGGATATCTCCAAGTAAAAAGAAATCTTCCTTCACCTTTCGAACTTCCTGTGCAAAATCAAGCCAAAAATCAACAGGAATATGCTCGACATATTCCAGTCGAAAACCATCAATATTCGTTTCTTCAACCCACCATTTTGCCATCTCAAGCAAATAATTTTTCACTTCTAAATTTTCATGTGCTAAAGTAGGAAGTCCATTAACCTTTTCTTGTCGAAACCAATCTTGTTTATCGGCCTCGCTTACCCATGGATGATTCGGACCGACGTGATTTACATTAAAATCGATTACAATTTTTAATCCTAGATCATGAGCGGTTTGTACAAGCTTCTTCAATGTTTCAAGAGTACCAAAGTGCTCCTCAACCTGATAAAAATCTTTTGTCCAGTTGCCATGATACCCATTGTCTTCATTATCAAATACTGAAGATAGACCGATTGTTGTAAAGCCCATCCCTTTAATATAATCAAGCCGATCAATAATTCCTTGAAAATCACCGCCATGATAGCGATTTGGATCATCAGCATCGACGCTAAAGTCAATTGAAAAATCACTATTGTTAAACCGATCAATCGTTATGTAATAAATAGATTCATCCTGAAAACTATGCTCTTCTTTTTCTACTGCACCAACTGGTAGTCCACAAAAAAGAAGCAACGGGATCAAAATGAACAAAATATACTTTTTCATTCACCGTTCCTCCTACCCTATTCGTTTAATATACCCCGTTTATAAGATTATCGTTAAGTCTAGTTGTGCGTCAACTTTATTCACCTATCAAAAAATGTTACGATAGAATTGAAAAAATTGAAAGGTTGTGATCCATTGGTTCTTTTACCTCGTTTTGAATCCCCTGAGTTATTGATTCTACGCTCTTTAGCCCGTCGAAAACATTTATCAGATAAAGACTATCATTACTATGAAAATCACGAAAAGGGGTTTGAAGGAGAGAAGAAATTTGATGATTTGTTGGAGAGTTTTCCAGAAGAGTGGTTGTTTTTAAATGGTCTTCTATTAGAGTACAATAATTCATTTTTTCAAATTAATACTTTAGGTATCGCTCAAGATAGTTTGTACATTTTTGATATAAAATACTTTGAAGGAGATTTTACCATTGACGGAGAGCTTTGGAAGTATGTTAGTGGAACCCCCCTAAAAAATCCACTCCACCAATTACAACGATGTGAGTCATTATTAAAGAGGCTTTTACAAGAAAAAGGACAGCATTTTCCCATTAAATCATATCTTGTTTTTAATCACCCCCACTTTACTTTGTATCATGCATCACCTGATCAAACGATGATTCTCCCCTCACAAATCAATCGCTTCATGACAAAATTAAAACATAATAAATCCAATTTAAATGATAAACATAGAAAGCTCGCTGACCTTCTTTTAGCGGAAAACCATCCCTACTATCCAAATGCTTATAAGCCAAAATATCAATACTCTGAACTAACGAAAGGAATCCTTTGCTCCAAATGTCATTCATTTTTTCTAAAAAAACTACAGCCTGGAACTTTAATTTGTCAAAGCTGTTCGCATGAAGAAAGTATAGAAAATGCCGTTTTACGTAGTCTTCAAGAGTTTCGCTTCCTGAAAGAAAAGTAACAACGAACGAATTATTTGAATGGTGTAAATCTCTTCTGAGCAAAAAACAAATCCAAAGAACTCTTAGTAAAAATTTCAAACGAAAAGGCTACGGAAAATTTTCACACAATGTCTAATTTTGCAGCTGTCCCTAATGTTTTACAGTGAGAAGACCGCTTCTTTGCTAACTTCTTTTGGAAGAGCACTCGTTTAAGCAAGCTTGTGAGAATAATATTAAAGGAACTACTTACGTTCAATTTGTAAAGTTCATCCGGGCTATTTTTGCTTGATCATGTCCTCTAGGGCCTTTCATGAGTTTTTTGCGTCAGAGCATGTCCTGATGAGCACTTCATGCGGACATGGTTTTGTTTGGGGCTTGAGCGTGTCCTCATGAGCCTTCATGAGGACACGGTTTTGCTTTTTTCGCCAGAGTGTGTCCTCATGAACCTTTTCATACGGAACGTACAACTATTCCACAAGCTGAATATTGTATTCTTCAAACCAATAATGGAGCTGTACTAAATAGGCAAGAAGCTGTGGGCCTGTCATTAGCTGGCCAAACCATGGTTCTTTAAAAGCAGCACCCTCAGAAGCAATAATGGCTTTCAATTTTTCTTCATTGAAAAATTCATAGAGAACGGTGCCACGGTTTTTCATAATTTCTGCTAGTAAATTCTGAACTTCTTTTGTGTATTTCGGATTATGCGTTTTTGGGTAAGGACTTTTTTTCCGATACAATACATCATGTGGTAAAACATCTTCCAACGCTTTACGGAGCAAACCTTTTTCCCTGTTTCCGTACATTTTCATTTCCCAAGGGATGTTCCACACGTATTCAACCAATCGATGATCCGCAAAAGGGACGCGTACCTCCAAGCTAGCACCCATACTCATGCGATCTTTGCGATCTAGTAAAGTGGTCATAAACCAGATCATATTTAAGTAAAAAAGCTCTCTTCTTCCAGCTTCTAAAGAGTTTTCTCCATCGAGCCTTGGAGTTTCTGCGACTGTCGCATTGAATTTTTCCATCATATAATCTCGTAAACTTAATTTTTTTTGCCATTTTTCTTGTAATAAACTTTGGCGCTCATGAATGGAGCGCATCCAAGGAAATCCTTCTCTTTGCAGATCTTCTGGGCGATGAAACCATGGATAGCCGCCAAAGATTTCATCAGCGCATTCCCCAGACAAACCGACAACAAATTCTTTTTTTATCTCGCGACAAAACCATAATAATGAGGAATCAATATCAGCCATTCCTGGCAAATCGCGGACTTGAACAGACTCTTTTAAAAATTGCGCTAGCTCTTCTTGGGTAATCACATAATTATGATGGATGGTGTTAAATTCCTGCGTCATCTGCTTTATAAAAACCGCATCTGAATTTGGTTGAAATTCATTCGCTTTGAAAAATTGTTCATTCCCCTCATAATCGATTGAAAAAGTATGCAAAGGACCTTTTCCCGTTTTCTCATATTCGAGCGCCGCAATGGCCGTAATCGCACTTGAATCGACGCCCCCTGATAAAAATGTGCACAGTGGGACATCGGAAACAAGCTGGCGCTCAACCGCATCTTTAAATAGGAAACGTACTTTTTCAACCGTTTCGTCGATTGTGTCCTCGTGCTTCTCACTTTTCACATTCCAGTAACGCCAAATCTTCAAACCGTTACTCGCTGAAAGGGTTAAAGCATGGGCCGGTCTTAATTCAAGTATACCTTTAAAAACACCACTTCCTGGGGATCTTGATGGTCCTAGTGCGAATATTTCTGACAAACCTTCCCGATCTATCTCTGTCTTCATTTCCCGATGTGCAAGAAGTGCCTTTATTTCCGAAGCAAAAATTAACCCCTTATGATGCTCTGAAAAAAACAATGGCTTCACACCTAAGCGGTCTCTTCCAATAAAGAGCTGCTGTTTATTTTCATCCCAAATCGCAAAGGCAAAAATCCCATTTAAAAAATCAACGCATTTTTCTTCCCATTCCATATAGGCAGATACCAGAACTTCTGTATCAGAATGACCTTGAAACGAATATCCTTTTATTAGGAGTTCTTTGCGAATGTCTTCCGTATTATAGAGCTCACCATTGTAACAAATGATGTAGCGGTTGCCACTTTTCGTACGTACCATCGGCTGTTTGCCACCCTCTGCATCGACAACGATCAACCGCTTATGTCCAAAACCAACATGTGTGTCTGTCCATATATTTGTATCGTCTGGACCTCGTTTCGCCAGTGTCTCTGTCATTTTTTCGAGCGTGTCTTTTTCATTTGAGAGGTTGCGGTGAAAATCAACCCATCCGGTAATTCCACACATTGTCATCATCCTTTCTAAGCTGAACGTGTGTCCTTTGATTTCTTTTGCTTTGCTATATGTTGGTATTGACTTTTGGCTCATTTCCTCCTTCATTCCATAAAACGATAAGAATAAGAAAGGTTTCACCCATCGTTCATGGAATCTGAAGACCTTTCAATCACTCTGAAAGGTGAGCGAAACCAATGTTTCATACGAAATGAGCTTAAAATCGTTTTATTAACAATTCTGTTTAATAAAGCCATTTTTTTAAGAGCAGCATTTCACAATGTACGTGTAAACATCATATGCTGGGCTCAAAAATTGGTTAATTGTCCTAAGCTTCAGACAAAAATAATTAACTTTAAAAAAAGCAGGGCCTTGCAAGTTTAAAATAAATGGAAAATGTCTAGAAAGAATGTTGAGCAGATCCTTTTTAACGATTAAAGGCAATGTAAGAAAGCCTTGGTACTTCGTATCAATTGCTATGATGACTGCAGTAATTATTTTTGGAGGTTAACGATGAATAGACAGCAACGATCCAAACTAATTGAGTTCCAAATTCGTGCCTATATTGAAGGCACAATTGAGTATATTAATGACCAATGGGTCTTTTTTGAAAATGAATCTGAGGAAGCTTCCCTTTTAGAAGAATATTTGCATCAAGAGCTTGAAGTGCTGCGACATTCTCGTTGGAGAAAAGGAGTTTTATTTGAAGATGGGAAGATGGCAATGGCAGACGAAATTCTCCTTCTTAAAAGCAGTGATACTCTTCGAATCCGAAAAAACCTCATTTATTCGCTGGAACGACTACTAGAAGAAATATCTGACGACGCCTTTTACCAATTCATCACCCATTTAAACTCGCTTCATTTTTCAGTTTATGATTGTATTTACTGCTATAATCATCTAACTTTTTTGAAAGGAGAAGATCGCAAAGAAGGGGTCAATTTCATTATTTTTGACAACCAAGAAGACATTTGCAGCATTCAGCACCATTTCTGCTATTATGAAAAGAAAAATGACCGATTCGAATTCACATTAAATAATGGAAAAAGAACGATCATTGAGAAATTATCTTCTTAACTAAAGGCGTCCTAATTATGGACGCCTTTTGATACGTGCAGCTTTATACGCTCCTATGAGATCGACTTTGCCAACAGCACTTTTTCAAAATCAACGGCTGTCAGCGGTTGATGAAGATAAAAGCCTTGGGCGTAATGGCATTTTAAATCCTTAAGAAGCTTGATTTGTTCTTCTGTTTCTACCCCTTCAGCTACGACCTTGACGGCAAGTCCGTACCCCATTGTTATGATGGCCTTAACAATGGCAATATCCGTTGTTTCAAGACTTAAGTTATTGATAAAAGAACGATCAATTTTTAAAGTGTTAATCGGGAGATCTTTTAAATAACTTAACGATGAATAACCGGTGCCAAAATCATCAATTGAAACACGAACCCCTAATTCCTGCAAAGATTTCATCACTTCAATGCTATGATCAATATTGCGAAGCATTGTACTTTCTGTTAATTCGAGCGTTAAATACTTCGGTTCGAGCTTCGCATCCGCTAATGCCCTTTTCACTTCTTTCACAAATTTGGTTTGCTGAAATTGATTTGCCGACACATTGACAGAAACCGTTAACCCTTCCATCCCTAAATTTTGCCATTGTTTATTTTGTTTACAAGCTGTTTTCAACACCCAGCTTCCAATTTCCTCAATTAACCCTGTTTCTTCTGCCAATGGAATAAACTCTCCTGGTGGAACGAGCCCAAGGACAGGATGATTCCAGCGAATAAGCGCCTCACTTCCATAGAGCTTTCCAGTTTTCAGATCAATTAACGGTTGATAACAAAGAAAAAATTCTTGTTTTTGCAGCGCTTTTCGTAAATAACTCTCCAGCTCCAGCCGTTTAAAAGCTTCTTCATTCATTTTTTTAGAATAGAGAGTAATTCGATTTCCTCCCGGATATTTGCCCCGATTCATGGCAATATCCGCATTTTTTAGCAATGTTATTTCATCCTTCCCATCATTAGGAAAAAGGCTGATCCCGATGCTCGCGGTAATGTAAAACTCCTTCTCAGAATAATGAATTGGATCTGTCACCTTGCGCAATATCATTTTAGCCACTTTGATAATTTCTTCCATATCAACATTTTTAGAAAGAAGTAAATTAAACTTATCTCCACTAAATCTTCCTAAATAAGCACCGCTTGGAATGGCATCTTGAATTCGTTCACTAATTTCCTTTAAAATTTCATCACCTGCGTCATGTCCGAGGCTATCATTAATCATCTTAAAGCGGTCAAGATCAATTGCCAATACAGCGATTTGCCGTTTTTTCTTTTTTGCTCTTTGCAATGTTTCACTAAGCTTCTCTGTAAATTTAATTCGATTCGGCAGCCCGGTGTCCTGATCAAAATAGGCGAGCTGAACAATTCGGTCTTCAATTTTCTTTTGTTCCGTAATATTGCGACCAATACCGTAGATCCCAACGCATTCACCGTTTATCGTAATCGGAATGTTCTTAATGTGAAAAAGGTTCTTTTCTCCCGACTTTGAGTTAATTTCAATATTATAATATTGTTCTCTCCCTTTAATGGCCCGAAAGAAGTGCATACGCACCCTTGCAATATCATCTCTATTAATATACTTTAACGCTGATTTTCCGAGTAGTTCTTCCTCCTTATATCCGAACATTTTTTCAAAAGAGGCGTTTACACTAGTGAAATTCCCTGATAAATCTGTTGAATAGACAATATCTGCATTATTATCAAAGAGTGAGCGATAATATTGCTCAGAAATTCGGAGATGCGCGTTCAACTCATTAATATCATCTTGAGACGCTTTCATTAAATGAGTTAACGTCGCGACTGTTTTCAATGAGTCAGAAATGTCATAATCCATTGCCATGTTCTTTTTCTTGCGCTGTACTTTATTTTCTGCCAAAGCTAAATAAGTAAAAGACTGACCAATCAATTTCGGGATTCCCTCGGCAATGGCGATCTCCCCATTGGCAAAAAATCCATTTGTTGGTGCCTGTAAGTGGAGGATTCGCAGCTCTTCATCAGCAAACCCATGTAAAATCCTTTTTCTTGAGAAACAATTAAAAGTAAAAATTGCCTCCATATTTCTCTTTCCTAATGCTTTCATTTCTCGAACAGACTTATCCACGATTGTTGGTAAATCCGCATAAGCGAAAACTAGCTTGTCTCCCTCAACAAGAGGATGATTCATTTCTATAGCTCCACTTTCGAGGATTTTCGATATCCTCATCACCTTTTTCTTTCCTTTTGTATCTAGCATAAACAAAAACTCTTCTTTTAACGTCTCAATATCCTCAATAAAAGCCTTTCCTAAATAACGCTGGATAATTTGAAGTGGTTTTTTCTTGTCAATGGCGTAAATGATATTTCCGCTCGCTTTTGTAATAGTAAAAGATTTCCCTATTTCCTGAAGTTTATAATTTATAAATGTTTCCATTTGTAAATCTGGATTGTTCAATGATATCGCTACAATCCCATGATTGCTTTCTTCATCCCCATAAAAAACAAAGCCTTCAGGATACAGATGATCACCTGTGGCGACACCGCCGGCTACTATTACATCAGGATTTTCATGATAAAAACAGTTTAGAACTGCAGCTAGCTCTTCACAATGATTTGTGGAAAATAAAATGAGTGCTCTTGTATCAAATCTCGTAAGCATATCAGCGAGCATTTTCCCCATCTCATTCACATCACCATAGTCATTAAAAAGAAACAATGAGGAGTGAAGCTCAGTCCTTTCGAAAATAGTAAAGTTAATGCTGATTTGTTCTTCAACCGTCCGTCCATTTTGGATGGCAGCCGTAGCAGTACAGCCTAAAACATGTGCAACTGGAAGCTCTGCACGAAGGCATTTCTGAATAGCGCCAACCTCTTCTTTAACGGCTGAATTGGCAAACAACTGTATAAAAATATTCGGGTATTCATATAGTGCGTGATCTTCAATGAACTTTGTTAATTCGTTTGCATTTTTATACATATAAGAAATAGTTTTTATCATAGAAACCACCTAGACGTTTTCTATATTACTTATACTAAATAGCTTGAATAGTCTCTTTTAAAATACCACATTTGATGAAAAGGTTAAATTGAAAATAAAGAAAAAGCTGCCAATTTGACAGCTTTTTTCAGAATTTTGTCGATATTTTGTTGATTTATTCACCCATTTACATTGGTAAGCTGTAGCCTAAATAAAGAACGGAAATAAGCGAGAGTAAGAATAAAACCCAAAATACAGTCGTTGTCTTTCCCTTTTTTGTACGTACGAGAACCATCTCCATAAAGCCAATAACGAGAATACCAGACAATACTTTTAAGATCGTCTCAACTAAATACGAAGATATTAAATAATGAACAAACATTCCACCTGTTGCAAAAGTGATTAAATAAAACAGACGTAAAATCATGTGGACAATTTTTTGTCCCTTTTCTTTTCCAGCCTTTTGAAGTCCAAAAGCAATGAAAAATAGAACTAGTGTTAAAACCCATGCTGTAACATGAATATGTATTGACATGTGCGCTCCTCCTCAGGTTAAGTTCGTGAATATCTTATCATATTTACATTGGAAATAGTAAATGAGAAGGTTCGTCTCAACGAATTTTTAAAACCTCTCTCAATCAGCTTGTATATGATTAATCAGTGTTCCAATTTTTTCAATCGTCACGGCCATTTCGTCTCCCGCTTTTAAAAAACGAGGCGGTTTAAAGCCTTTCCCAACCCCTGAAGGAGTACCAGTAGCGATGATATCTCCCGGCTCCAAAGTCATTCCTTGAGAAAGAACAGAAATGATTTCTTCCACTGGAAAAATGAAATTTTCAGTGTTTGATTGCTGTCTAATTTCATGATTGATGCGCGTTTCAATATTAAGTGAATTAGGGTTTCCTAGCGCTGATGCATGCACGATCCACGGCCCCATTGGGCAAGTAGTATCAAGGCTTTTTCCAATGAAGTATTGCTTATGCTTTGATTGCAAATCTCTCGCTGTCACGTCATTAATAATTGTATAGCCAAATACATAGTTTAAAGCATCTTCTCTATTTATTTTTGTCCCTTTTTTTCCAATGATAACAGCTAATTCACCCTCATAATCTAATTGTTCAGTTATATCGCGATGATGCAAAACTCGCTCATTCGGACCGATTACTGTTGTCGGCGCTTTCGTAAAGACTATTATATGCTGCGGAATATCGTCCTTACTCCCCATCTCAATAGCATGCTCTGCATAGTTTTTTCCAACACAATAGATATTTTTTTTCGGTCTTGGAATCGGTGCTAAAAGAGTGACCGCCTCTAAGTTGATAAACTGTTCATCAGCAGCTGCTTTAGCCTGCTGATAGATAGAAATCGCTTGTTCAAAAAACCCTGATGTAGCAATACATTCTTCAAGTGTCTCTGGTAAATCGTTTTCTCTGCGGTTTAATGGAAGAACTCGCTTTTCTCCTTCCTCAATAATGCCAACAAAAACCCCTTCCTCATCCTGTGCTGTAACAAATTTCATTCTCTCATCCTCCATTAATTATTTTTTCCATCTCTGCCATTTCTGATATGTGGCACTTCTCCACACCCATTCCATCGGACCAAATTGATGCGTCTTCATCCAGTATGAACTAAAAATAACTTGCACTGCAAAAATAACGATAACAAGAAGCGAGCCAGAAAAAACGGATATTTGATCATAAAGTCCAAATCCATAAGAGTAGAAAAGCGTTGTTGAGATTGATGACTGAAACAAATAATTACTTAACGACATTTGTCCTACAGGCGCTAAAAAACGGAGCAGCCTTTTTCCTCTTATCGTATCTGCAACTAAAGCAATGGCAAGCGCATAGGCAATGGCGAGCAATGGTCCGCCAAAGGTGTCTTGAATATATTCAAAAGCAAGACCGCCTTGAAAGATGTACGGACAAAGCTTCAGAAACAAGCCAAGAAAAAAGAAAAGGAAAAAACTTACCGTCAATGGCCTTCGCAGTTCTGTTACCCTTTCCATCCATTTGAGTTTGGCAGCGCCTCCTCCGATTAAAAAGAATGGAAAGATTGAAAACAACATAATAATACCGTTGCCTAAATTATTGACCATAGACCAATCATTCCATCTTTGAGAGAAAATCTCTGCAAAACTTCCACTTTGATACACTTCAATCGAATGTTTTGCCATCTCTACCTGATAAATAGACGACTCTAACTCTGGCATGAATAATGCAGTAATAATCAATAAAAAGCAGAAAATAAGTTGGGGGATAAACCACATAAGTCCACCTGTTATGGTCATTCCCACGCCTGTTCCCCTTATGAAAAGTAAGAAAAGAAAGCCAAATACCGCATAATTAATCAAAATATCTCCATGCCAAATAAAAAAGGCATGGACCATTCCGAACACCAGTAGGACACCTAAACGTCGAAATGCAATTGGCATAAATGCATTCCCTCTTCCTACCGTTCTTTCATAAAGAAGAACTAATCCATAGCCAAACAATAAAGAAAAGAGGGGATAAAAGCTCCCTTGCGCAAAAATGTCAATCAAAGCATAGCTTCCCTTATCGAGCGGTGATCCCCACCAGGTAGCAGGGTTCAAATAAAGCATAGGTGAATGAAAGGACAGCATATTGACAAGAAATATTCCGAAAATAGAAAAGCCCCTCATCATATCTAAAGATATAATTCTATTAGTTTTTGAAGTATCCATTATAGCTCCTTTAAAATTGTTATATCTTCGATTATAGATGGAAGTATATGGACATGCAATTTTCAAATATAATCAATGATTCATCCCGTACTTCAATGTGCTTCTAAAAGCCTATTTCATCATCAACATTCTCACCTCCTCTTATTAAAGGGGCAATATTTAAATATTCCACTCTAGTTCTATTTTATTTCTCCTACATTTTTAGATAAGCTTTTGTATGACTCCCTCACCTACTTTTTCCTTTAAGCTGGATTTTACTTATTTTCACCTTAGGCGATTTCATCACATTTGCCCCAAAAATACATACGATAAAAGAGGAAACCTAATTACAAAGGATGTTGCCTATGCCAGCCATTGTTGGGATCGCCCAAGTAAATGCAATTGGAACAAGTTCTGTTTTTAATATTGGAGATGTCTACAAAATTATGCCCATTGCTTCTGTAAAAACCTTTGCAGGTGCAGGCTCATTTAATACGGGAGATGTATTAGAGGTTCACAACAACTACAGCTCTACCAATACATTCGATCAGGATGTCGCTGATCAAAGTATCCTTTTCAATAGTTAGAAGAACTTAAAGGTGTGATTCTATGAATTTTTACATTCAACAATCAATTGTTATAAATAATTTTCGGGTCGGAAGTCTTGCTAACTCCTGTGTCCTGCAAATCGGCAGTGCAGGAATTATAAAACCATCAAGCCATTTATATAATACAGGAGGATTTACGGAACCTGCGCCGGAGCCACTCAAACCAGAAGAGATTGAAACAGATTATCTTCATGTTCCTTCCGTTCCTTTAGCCCCTCCAGCAGGTGGTGGTGGGACGCTGTGAACCGTGAATACTACTCATATTTGGAGAAATTGCACCGCTTTGTGGAAGCACAAGATAAAAGAATTATTGAATTAGAGAAAAAAGTAAAAACTTTATCAGATGAACTGAAGGAAGTTCGAGCCCAGCCTCCTGTTCAGGTTGGAACAATCGAATATAAATTCGATCAATTAAAGGTTGAGACATTGGAAGGAACATTAAATATCGGCTTAAATCCATCAGATCTTGAAGGAATTGAAAATTTCGAGGTTCAAAATAAAAATGTGACCACTAATTCTCCGATGAAAAACAAATGGAAGCCACTGAGGGAACTTGAGCAAAAAATTGACGAGTACTTAGAAAATGACTTGAACTTGCTCATCAAAGAATACGAAGAACAAATGCAAATGAATGTGGATGACTCTTATATAGATTTTATAAAAAATGACATTAGAAAGCAGCTTCCCGGCCGGCTCGATCATTATCTTACCCAAATTCCTGAAAAAGAGCGCAGTGCTGAAGCATCGCAAAAAATAACAGATGGAATCGTTGAACAAATGAAAAAAGATATTGGAAGTGCCGTTTTTACTTTTTTAAACAATTTACCTAAGGAAACTACTCGAAAGGATGACGAATGATATGAATTTACAAGTTTATAACGGGGAGCTTCAAGTTGGCAATATGCAAGTGGAAGCTGTCTCCAGCTCATCAATTGTTTTAATTGGGGATGCCGAAACGATTCAGCTTTCATCCATTTTTGACACACCTGCAGAATCACTGATCATCGGTCCATTTGTACCACTGAATCCACAGGGGTAGCGGGATGCTGAATAAGAGAACCTCTGCTGTTGACCGTGTTATAATCAATTCTTTATCGATCGTCTCCACCTTTGAAGTCGGAGATTCTTCACAAATTCAAGCATTTTCTCGTGCCATCGCTTTGCAACGTGAGCGGCAAACTTTTTTTAGCAATGAAATCAAGTTCTCTGATTTCGATATTTTTACAGAAACGATTCCAGTGGAGCCAATTTTTGAAAATGTATCCTTTGAGACAAACTCAGTCCATCCTATTATTAAAGTTGGATTTCTCGATATAACAGGGGTGTCCACATCTTCAATTATCCACATTGGGAACACGAAAAATATCAATATGGAATCTAGGATTAAGCATATTCGCCATCTCCATCCCCGTAATTGAGTAACATTATTAGTAAAAGAACATAAGATTTTAATAGGCATTTAAATTAGGAATCGTTTATTCCATTAGAAAAGGGTGTTTTAGTATGCCTGCAATTGTAGGACCTGTTCAGGTAATTAATTTAGGAGGAGGAGTGCTTCAGTTTGGAGATTCTCTTTTTATCTCCCCGAAGAGCGCTTCAAAATCGATGTCGGGCTCGGGGGCTGGTAATACTGGCGGCTTTATTATTACCAACAATCTCATAAGCGCCAGCAATACCCTCGATACAAACCTTGTCGATCAGCCTTTAGCAGGAAATAACTAAAGTTTTCTTCTTAAATATTATAGCTTTATGAGACATCTCAGTTGATTCAATTCGGATCAAATAAATAGGTGAAGACGTAGCTGCACATTCCTGTTTCGCTCACAAAAGTCGAAACGACTGTAAAACACATCAAAAGCCATTTTGCTTTCAAGTTTGTAAACCTCCAAACAGAAAAAACAGTCCTCAAGCTGACTTGAGGACTGTTTTTTGGGAAGATATCCTATTTAATACGATTACTAGTTGAGCATTCGTTCTTACTCCAGCTCGTTAAATCGCTCATGCTCGTTTACGAGCGAGCGTGTCACATCAATCATTTATAGTTTTAAAACATGTCCACCATCGAAGAAAAATAAATAGCGTTCTGCCACTTCTTTTTGCAAAATTTGTTCCAATGCTTGAGCGTAAAGGTTAAGCTGGACGCGATAACGTTCCTCAAGGATTGGCCTTGCTTGTTCAAAACCACCTTTA
The DNA here is from genome assembly GCF_008764295.1 of Bacillus methanolicus. Classification (GTDB taxonomy): domain Bacteria; phylum Bacillota; class Bacilli; order Bacillales; family Cytobacillaceae; genus Robertmurraya; species Robertmurraya methanolica_A. The sequence goes on from NZ_VTQX01000005.1 coordinate 111,801, forward strand.
TAGCGCTCTTGAATCGCGTCCGTCTTGTAATCGACAAGAACTAAGCCAGCTTCGTCGACAAACGCACAATCGATAATTCCTTGCACAAGAATCGGTTCATTATCACCATTCCAGTTCGGATAAACAACACTTGAAGGAAAAACAGCGTTGAACGGGATCTCTCTATTTAAGAAAGCTGAGTGCAGCATCCGTTCCCCTAACTCTGTCGTAAAAAACTTGACAATTTGTTCGACATCAATCACTTGTTTCTGCTCTTCGGTTAGCAATTCCTTGGCCACCATCTCTTCAAGCTGAGCTATAACGGAGGCAACTGTGATATCCTCTGCTAAATTGACATGCTGCATCACCATATGCATTGCTGTTCCTCTTTCTGCAGGACTAATCGTTTTTTCCTGCATGAATCGCGGACGATTAAGGATAGGTTTAGAAAATGAGAGCAAATCTTTTCCACTCTCCTCATCAATCATTTCCCATTGACGTTTCATCTCTGAAACCGACTGCTTCGAACGATGCCTTGCAGCTTCCTTGAAAGGATATTGCCATGTTAAATTTTTTTCGATCTCTTCCTTCCAGTTTGACTCTATCTCAACAGTAAGCCCTTGATAGACACGCCCCATCAAATCATTTTGATCGGTAAGCTCTTCCTTTTCTCTCGCAATTAAATCATTCGCTCTCATAAACTCAATTTTCCAAGTAGAAGGATGCTCATATATTTCGACTGGTACCGCTTGATCAATGCTTTCACTTCCACGCAATACGTCCGCATCTTTATGCCTAATCAATGCTGGACCAATCCAGTCTAAATAGCTTTTCGCTGCAGCGCGTTCATACTCCTTTAAAAGCCATGCCTGATTTGACAATGACTTTTCCCAATCGGCAATTTTTTTATCTAATTCTTTTACTGAAGATAATAAAAATAACTTTTCCTTCGCCCGCGTGAGCGCTACGTAAAGAACTCTCATTTCTTCAGCAAGCATTTCCAGCTTCTTTTTCCTTTTAAAGGCAAGCTGTGGAAGAGAAGGATAGGAAATTCGTTTCTTTGCATTGATATACTTTGTCGCAAATCCTAGATCTTTATCAAGCATTTGCGGTTTTCGTAGGTCCATCATATTAAACTGACGCGCTGTTCCTGCAACAAACACGATGGGAAACTCCAAACCTTTACTGCTATGAATCGTCATGATGCGCACAACATCTTCCTGTTCTCCTAAGGCACGTGCTGCACCAAGATCATCTCCCCGCTCAGTCATCCTTTCAATAAAGCGAAGAAAGCGGAACAGACCGCGAAACGAAGTATTCTCATATTGTCGAGCTCGATCATAGAGAGCTCGTAAATTAGCTTGACGCTGTTTTCCCCCAGGGAGCCCACCAACAAAATCGTAAAATTTTGTATCACGATATAATTGCCATATTAACTCAGCTAGTGCTCCTTGCCGGGCTTTCTTTCTCCAACCTTGTAAACGTTCAACAAAGGGAAGCAATTTTTCTTGGATTTCTTCTGTTCCTTCCGCTGCTCTCTCTTGACAAAAAGAAACGAGCGCTTCGTAAAAGGAGCCATGCTTTCTTTGAAGGCGCACCTGTGCTAGTTCTTCTTCATTCAAACCAATGATTGGAGAACGGAGTACCGCTGCTAATGGTATATCTTGATATGGATTATCAATAATTTTTAACAGCGACATCATGATCGAAACCTCAGTCGCCTCAAAATATCCAGTCGAAAGATTAGCATATACGGGAATTCCCGCTTCTTTAAACTCTTCAATAATTTGTGGTGCCCATGTCATTGAACGGAGCAAAATCACGATATCACGATATTGGATCGGCCGAGTCGATTTCGTTTTTCCATTATAAATTTCTTTTCGCTCAGCAACCATATGCTTAATTTTATCAGCCATTATTCGAGCTTCTAATTGTGATTGTTCCAACTCAACATCATCAAACGGTAGCTCTTCTGGCTCATCACCTTCCGAATCCGCGTCATCTTTGCCTTCCTGTTCAATCAAGAGCCACTCAATTGGATGTTCGCTTTCTGGATAGCTTGCACCTTGTACGAGCTCCGCTGCTTTATCATACTCAATCTCACCGACTGTTTTCCCCATGAGCTGTTTAAAGAGGAAATTCGTTCCATCCAACACCTCTTTACGACTGCGGAAGTTGCGCGCTAGATCAATTTTTAATCCCGAGGCTTCTCCATCCGCAGTAAACCGTAGATATTTTCCTAAAAACAAGTTCGGTTCAGCGAGACGGAAACGATAGATAGACTGTTTCACATCCCCTACCATAAACATATTCCCGCTCTTTTCTCCATCTTTTGTAACGAGCTGAAGAATGGCCTCTTGAACCATATTTGTATCCTGATACTCATCGACAAAAACCTCTTTAAACTGATTGCGATAAGAAATGGCCGCTTCAGAAGGAAGCAGTTTCCCTTCTTCCGCCGACAGGATTTGCAGACATAAATGTTCTAAATCAGCAAAATCTACTAATCCCTTTTCCTTCTTCACTTCAGCGAAGCGTGCAGCAAAGCTTTCCACTAACTGAACGAGAGTGCGAATCTGGGGTGCCATTTCTCTTATATCCCGAATAAAGCTCTCAGGTCTTCTAGAAAACAATTCATCCTTTACCGTTTGAACAATTTTTTTCGCCTTATCGCGCAGCTTTTGTGCTCTTTCAAGCAGGTTTTTATCAAACTCATCCCCCCGGCATGTCTTTGCCCTTGAAAAAGATTCTGCCTGCATTCGCAAGTACAGCTCGTCCCACGATATTTCCTTCGCTGCCAGGAAACTATCAACGATGCGAATATCATCGATGAAATTCTCCGCCCTTGGGGAAGGGCCACCAGGCAGCTTTGTTAATTCCAAGCCATTTTCTAAAAGCTCCTTTGCTCCTTTTAACTGCAGCTCGATATCAAATAGGAGCACATCGGCAAAGGGCAACTCTTCAATCGTTGTTCCCTCATCTACCTCATACATTTTCTGCAATGATTGCAAATAGGCATGTGGAGAAGGATTGGACTGAGCAAAATCGTAAATCTCACGGATAATATCCTGGAGGGCAACATCGCTGCGATCATTGGAAAAGGTATCTACCAGTTCAAAAAAGGCTTCATTTTCCTGCTTGCCATATTCATCCTCAAAAAGCTCCTCCATCACTTCATCTCTTAACAATTGTACTTCTGTTTCATCAGCAATGCGAAAACCGGGATCAACATCAATTTGATAGTAATATTTGCGAATGACTTCCAAGCAAAAAGAATGGAGAGTAGAAATGGATGCCCTATTCAGCAAACTAAGCTGTTTACGTAAATGTTTTGAAGAAGGATTATCACTAATTGCTTTTTCTAATGCTTCTCCAATTCGATGTCTCATCTCAGCAGCAGAGGCATTCGTAAAGGTTACAACTAATAGCTCGTCCACATCAATTGGTTCATCGGTCGAAATGATCTTATTGATCATTCGCTCTACAAGGACTGCCGTCTTCCCTGAACCAGCCGCTGCCGCAACAAGAATATCCTGACCGCTCGCCCATATTGCCTTCCATTGGTCGTCCGTCCACGTTGCTTCAACCGGTTTAGTTGGTATCTTCATCGATTTCCTCCTCCTGTCTCATCATCTGTAAAATTTCCTCTTTTGGATAGGACGATAGTTTGCGATAGTCATTCGCTTCTAACGATTCATCGAATTGACAAACCGATTTAAAGGAGCAAAACGTACAAGGCTTGCGATCCTTTAGTTTATAGGGAGCAATTTTTACATCCCCACCTGCGATTGCATTTCCTGTTTTCACGTAATACTTGCGAACAAAGCGTCTGAGCTGATCAAACTCCTCATGGCTCGCCACCTTTGAACGCTTCGTAAGTGTTCCGTCTTTTTTTAACCCTGCTGTAACGATAGCAGAATCACCTGTATCGACAGTTCTATCCATCAAACGAATAATCTTTTCTTCGCCTAGCAATAGACCATTCATTTTGAATTTTTTAAACAACTGGTTATCAAGCTCGTCCAAAGTGAGCATTTTGCTCGTGTTGACGATCGGGTTGTGGACGTGAAAATAAAGGACTCCAGCCGGAACAGCCTCTTTACCAATTAACGTTTTGGAATTCGCTACAACAATATCGAGATAGGTTAACATTTGCAATGCTAATCCGTAGTATACTTCATTTAAATTGACATCTTTTGCACTTGATTTATAATCCATTATTCTTAAGTATACTCCGTTTTCATCCTCAGCCTTATCAATACGATCAATTCGACCAATAAGCTCCATCTTTGTTCCATTTCTTAAGGAAAATTTCAACGGCGGCAATTTTTGCTTTGGTCCAAAACCAAGCTCGAGACCGACAGGTGCAAAACCGCTCGCTTTCGCATGCTCTTGCAAGACGAGCGAGGCTCTCTTTATTATCTCTGCTAATTTTCTTTTTATATAATGATGGCGATTTGAGCTTAATAATATTTCATGCTGCAGTTTCGGGGCTAAAAGTTCAACAGCTTCCTTTGCAAGCTGTTCGATTTCCAACTGTGTCATCCGCTCCCATGATTTTTCACTTACCATTACTGTTTCGACAATATATTTTAGGGCGCCATGAAATAATTCCCCAATATCTGGCGCCTCCAAACGAAAGACCTGTCTCTCTCTAAGCTTCAGGCCATGTTTGGCAAAATGGGAAAACGGACAGGCAGAAAACAGCTCCATCCGTGACACACTGCCTTGAATCACTTCAGAATATAGCTCCTTACTCGTATCTTCAGAGAGTTGCGTCGATTCATTTTTGTAATTCAAGCTCTGCAGTACCTTTTTAGCTCGCTCCCTCCACTTTATATTCCCTATATAATAGTTATAGACATCCCACCAAATATCATAAATAGGATAGCCTCGCTTTTGCTGCTGAAGTTGTCCAGTCAACAAAGACAGGCCTGTCTCTTCATGGGAAATATAGTCTTTTTGTTCCAGCTCAGGAAGCTCGGAAATTTCTTGAATATAGTGTTGTGACTGAATGTTAGGGAATATTTCCAGCAATCTATTAATATATAAAGAAGGCATTAATGCCTTTCCATCATCATTGGCCAAAGGATAGCTCACAAATAGGCGTTCAGATGCTGTTGTCAGAGCATTATACGCAAGAAATTCTTCATCTAACAATCTTTTTCGACTACTCGGAGCAATCGCAATTCCCTTTACAGCTAACCGCTCTCTTTCCTCATCTGCAATCAGCCCTTCCTCAGAAAATTTGGCCGGTAGAACTCCGTCATTCAATCCGATGACAAAAGCAGCCTTGATCTCGGTTAATCTCGATTTCTCAAGATCTGCTACTAACACTTGATCGATAGACGGCGGTACAAGAGAGAATCGAAGTGATTCCAGCCCCGCATCAAGAATCGTGGCAAACTTCTTCAAAGAAACCTCTTCCTCCCCTAGCATTTCCACAAATTGATCGAGAAGATCAACTATTCCGTTCCACGCCTGGTCATGCTCCCGGGATCGGACTAAATTTCCAGCCTCTTCTTCTTGTAATTTCCAATTTTCCAACTTCGTCGGAATATGAAGCTCCTCTAAAAAGTAATATAGTGCTGCGCATAGTTCTCTTCCTGTTTCCGCTTTGGCGAATCTCTTTGCCAATCGTTGAATTGGTGTGGAGATCATCTTCCTTAACTCATTGAGTTCCTCTTCTTTTTCTTTTTCCGCATCAGTCTGAGCAAAGGTTTCCAGCTCTAATCCTTTAAATCGACGGTATGTCCAACGTTCCTTTTGCGTCCAACTCTTACCTTGAATCCCATGTTCCAACACATAATTTTCCAGTTGATCCATTTGTGCTCGCAGATTAGACACATCGCTTTTTTCTGGGAAAAGAAGCTCCGTTTTAACTGCTCGAAAGACAGGCTCATATCTCCAAAAACCGTTAATCACTTCAAGAGTTGAGCGGATAAGCTCGATTAGCGGATGATTTAACATTGTTCTTTTTTGGTCAATAAAGACAGGAATATCATAGTCTGTAAATATATTTTCAATTAGATCATAATATTCTTGCCCATTTCTTAGCAAAATGGCAATATCACGGTAACGATAATTTTCTTCTCTCGCAAGTTTACGAATGGCTCGTGCTATGCCCTCTACTTCCGCTCTTCGATTAACAGCCTGTGCCAAATGTACCAGCGGCGTCCCCTCAAACGAAACAGTCGGCCTCTGCTCAAAAAAAGATTCTAAGTGTTTTAAAGAATCATGTGTCAATCTAAACTGCTCTTGGAATAGAATTTCCTCTACATGCACCCCTTCCACTTTTGCCATTTCGTAGAGAGTCTGACACGTCTCCCCTGCCATACGAAAAAGATGAAGCTCATCAGGAGCTTCATGATGATATGGCCGATCTAATGTTAAAGCAATGGTCATATCCTTACTATGCTTCATTAACTGTTCTATGATCATGTATTCTTGCGGCGTAAAGCTATAGAAGCCATCGATATAAATCGTTGCATTTTGTAAATATGCGGAGGAAGCAATCTGCTCTCCTAATAAGCGTAAATAGTCCTCTGAATCTATATATTTATTTAACAATGCATCTTCAAATGCTTCGTAAATAATTTCTAAATCATGAAGTTTATCCTTAAGAACTTTTTCACTTGCATCATTTGCTGATAAGTGCTGTTCTGCTATATCTTCTGGTTTAATCAAATAGCGTTTAAATTCGGTTAACAGTTTTTCCAGTTGCTCAATAAATCCTGTTTTATCAGCCGCTTTTTCAAATAATGTTAACTGCTCTTTTTTATCCTCGATTATTTTTCGAATCAACATACTGACACCGACGCTATTAATATGATAACGGCTTATCCCACCAGTCTCTTGAAGAATTCGCCAAGCTAATCGCGAAAAGCTATAAACTTGCGTTCGGATCATTCCACCTAAATGAGATGTCGATATTAATTTATATTCTGATAGAAATGTCATTTGTTCAGGTACTAAATAAATGATCGGGTCTCCATTTGGCTCATACTTCATTTTTTCCTGCATCTCGTTTATACAGAAAGTTGTTTTCCCTGTTCCAGCTCTACCTATTAACATTCTGATAGACATTTCTTAACCTCCCAAAAAAAGCCTTACTCTACCATTTCACTACTGAAGACTACTCACATCTTACCATAAAACAAAGGATTATTTCGGCTTGAAACCCTGACATTTTTTTCATAAATTCAGAGAGCCTATTCCGTATTTTTGCAGGGAGAAACAGATTGTGCACACGATTCGCTTTTTCCACTTCTTTACCTTCCTTATTGGAGCTCTAGTACCTTGCAATAACAAAAAAAAACTCCATTTTTTAGTCAACGTAACAAAACTTAAAAAGAGAGATTTTTTTATTTACATGCGCGATAACTACTATAAGTATTTGAATTCTAGCGATGTTTATTTAGTCGCTTAGCTTCACTTTCTTTACCCTTCCTACCTGTCCATCCACTAATCGAACTTTAATCCCGTGTGGATGATAGGAGGAATTAGTCAGAATATCCTTTACCGTTCCTTTTGTTAATATTCCTGTCCGTTGATCTTTCTTTAGAACGATTTCAACTTCCAGTCCTGCACTAATTTCTTTGCGATAACAGCCCTCTGTCATTGTACTAAGCACCTCGTTTGTCCTCTTTCATTGTTAAGCATACTACTAATCATATTATGAAAGGAATTTAAAATCCAATTTAAACAGAGCTAATCTGCTACCATTCGAAATAGAACTATAAATTTGCAAATCATTTCTTCCATTAACGCGTCACAACATAATACTAGGTAAATTACTTTCCATTATTATAAAAAAAGTGCATTCGAACAAAGAATATTTATCATTTTCACAAAAGTTAGCCATTTACATTGAGGAATATCCTCCAGATTATAAAAGAAAAGCCAAAATTCATGATCCCTCTGTCGAGAAGCGCCGGAAGATCATCGACCAATATTCAATCCCTGGCTCCGAATTCCGGCCTCGAATCAGAATTTGGAGATTTTAAAAGAGGCAGAATACTGGGTTAATAATGAAACCCTAATACATGAGGACAATTTGTGGAAAATCAATGCTGGCTTGTTTTCCTTACTTATAACGAAACCGCACAGTCTTTAATTTAATAAAACGTCCTTTCCTCATACAACTTACCGAAACGTCCACTGTAGCATATGGTGGAATAGGTGGTGATTATTGTGAAAATTCGATTGAAATTAACAGCAATATTGCTAACCATTACCGGAATCTTTGTGGCCAGCAATATTTATACATTAATCCCGATTTACGAAAATGTTTCGCAAACTTTGCAAATTAATGAAAATCACGCTGTTCTTGCCGGGAGCCTATTTTCCCTCTTTTATGCGATTGGACTCCTTTATTTCGGTCCTGCTTCTGACCAATTTGGGCGACGAAATATCATCATTACCGGGATGTTTGCTTCCGTTTTCTCAACTCTCATGGTCGGGATGGCAGAAGGAGCAATCGATCTATATGTTGCCCGTTCTCTTCAAGGTTTAACACTTGGAAGTTTTGCTCCAGCAGCTTTTGCCTTAGCATTTGACCTCTACTCAGAAAGAAAAAGAACTCTGCTCCTCGTCTTTATTAATACCGGCTTTCTGCTCGCTGGGATCATCGGCCAATTGCTCAGTTCAACCATTGCTACTTTTTCAGTTTGGAACGCTGTCTATTATTTTTATGCGATTTGCTATTTTATTCTCTTTTTATGCTGTGTACTGATTCTCCCAGCATCTAAACTACCATTACGTGAAAAACGTTCCACCCTATCCATCATGGCTTCACTTCTTAAAGATACAACCATTCTTAAATGCTATGGGATCACCTTCACCATATTGTTTTCTTTCGTTTCACTTTATGATGCAATCGGTCGTTTTCTCAGCGGGTCACCTGAGCAGCTTTTTCATCTTCGAGCAGTGGGACTAACAGGAGCGATTTTATCCTTGTTTACAGGAAGAATGATTGAGAAATTTAGTGTGGAAAGGACACTATTTACAGGGGTTTCCATCGGTATATGCAGCTTGATTGCAATGAGCATTTTTCACAACCTCATTGCTCTCATGCTTTTATCGATACTATTTGTTGCCTCGATTTCTCTTCTCATTCCCACGATCATTACATTGATTGGCAATTTAGGAGGCAGCCATCGAGCAAAAGCACTCACTCTTTATTCCTTTATTCTTTTAACAGGAGCTAGTATTGCTTCACCAGTTGTTTTGCTGCTAAATTTCCAGCATATCCTTCTCTTACTTATTGGACTATTCTTAATGAATCTTATGCTTGGAATCCTTCTAACACAAGAATTAGGGCAAAGGCAAAGTGCAAAATTGAATGGGTGAAAAGAAAAGGAATTGAGCATTCTTATCGATAAAATAAACCCAAACGAACTGAGCCAAAAAACATTTTATCATTGTTTAGTAAAACAAAACGATAAGAAAGACGATGCCTCAAAAGCATCGCTTTTAGGGGTATCTCTATTTTAATTCCCTCTATGATTGGAGCGGAGGGCGGCGCTTTTCGCGGATAGGGTCGAGCCGCTTCCCTCGCTCGCTTAGTCCAGGCTCTCGACTTTCCCTCCTTTTTTGAGGAGATTGAAAAGGTTTTCAGCGGTTTTTTTGCAGAATTTCTAGAGTTGCTGTCCTCCGTTCTGTTGAGGTGGAAAGCAAATGGCGTTGGTTCGGACAATTTGTTTCATATTGGCGATATTGATCGAATTGAACTTTTACCGCTCTCATTTGTTCCCGTCAGTTGAATTGGGTGCTTATTCGAACTGGAGCCCTTCACACTTCCCCAGTTCTATCCGTTTATCCCTCTTATTCGGACAAGAACCGTTCTCATTTCACTCTTTCTGTCCGAATACTAAATCTACTAGTCAGAGAATGGATAACTCTCTGCCATTTCTACTGACTTTTTCAGTGTCCTCCCGCTTTTCCTGCAGAAGTCACTACCTTCCGTTTCCCTTTTTATCCACTATTAAATAACCAAAAACTTCACAAAAGAAAAAGCTGTTATCAAAAAATCGTTTCAAACGACCTTTTGACACAGCTTCATTTGTCGCATATTTTAAAAAGATATTTCCATATGATCAAGCGGCCAATAGCGTAAATTCACTTTTCCAACTACTTGATCAACTGAAATAAACCCCATTTGGCGGCTGTCCCAGCTCTCTAAACGATTATCTCCAAGAACAAACAGCTTTCCCTCTGGTACAACCTTAACCCCTGTTCTTTCCTGTAAGGTAAAATCCTCAGTCAATCGTTTGGTGAGGATTTCATTTCGATGTTTATCTAAATAAGGCTCATCCATCTTTTTTCCATTTATGAAGAGTTGATCATTTTTATATTCAATTGTGTCTCCAGGCAATCCAATCACTCTCTTCACATAATCTTCCTTTTCATTAGCGTGAAAAACAATAACATCAAATCGCTTCAAATCTCCGATTTGGAAGCCGATTTTATTTACAATCAGCTTGTTACCGTCCTCAAGAGTCGGCATCATTGAGCGCCCTTCTACAACATAATTTGAAAAGAAAAAAGCGCGAATGAAAACAAAGATGATTAAACCAATCCCAATTGCTTTCACCCATTCCAATCCCTCTTTTTTGACATCATCCATCAAAGCAATTCCTCCCTCCAATACTTGCGAAAACATTATGAATGCTGTTTTTCTTTTTCAACGCTCTTGTTTAAACGAAGTTCTATCTGTTTTCCAACCAACCAGAGAATAAAAATGACTATACCGACTATCGCCGTTCTAATCGGCTGGGTAATAAGAGAGTGAAGATCATGACCAACAAAACTAATCATAAAAATCATCACCATTTTACCTGTAAGCACAGCAAGCATATATTGATAAACACTTATTTTCGAAAGACCAGCAACGATATTCACAACTGCAGATGGTGTAAAAGGGAAACAGAGCAGGAGGAACAGCGGTCCGAAGCCATGCCTTTCAACCCAAGCCATCAGCTTTTGAACTTTTAAATTTTTCTTTAAAAAGGTGAGAAAACGTTTCTGTCCGAAACGACGTATCAATAGAAAAACTAAGAATGCGCCTACTGATGCTCCAATCCATGAATATAAAAAACCGAACCAGAGACCAAAGGCATTGGCATTTGCCATTACAAAGACCACTAATGGCAAAAATGGTAAAAAGGCTTCAAGCATCGGTAATAATATTCCGGGCAACGGTCCAAAAGAGCGATATTTATCTATGACCTCCATGATATTATTTTCTAATGTTATCCATTCTTTTAGTGCATCGACGTCCATTAAATATCTCCTTTTTAATTTGCAAGGAATTCATGAATCGCTTCCCGGTTTTTTTCTATATCAAGTTCTAAAACTTCCGCTCCATTGATCCTTGCATCCGACCATGCCCCATCAACCGGAACACGCAAGGAAGCAATATTGCGATTCTCCTTGGCTAAGAAATCTTTTCCAATATATAACATATCACCTGTATCCATATTTGTATTAATAAACGGAGTCACAACGCCAATTAATTTAGGGAGCTTGGCAATCGTTTGGATATTCGTCAATTGGGAGCCAATTTCTTTCACGACTTTTTGCTGACGTTCAACCCTACCAAAATCTCCTACAGCATCATGACGAAAGCGAACATAGCCAAGTAAATGCTCCCCGTCTAAACGTTGGAGACCCGGCTCAAGTGTTACCCCAATTCTATATGACATTTTCTTTTCAACATCGACTTCAACGCCGTTTGGAAAAGCTTCATCTATCAGTTGAACAAAACCTTCAAAATCAATAATAGCGTAATACTGGATATCAATATCAAAGTTCTCCTTGAGTGTTTCTCGAAGCAATTCTGGACCGCCGCGAGCGAAGGCAGTATTAATTCTACTTTTTTGATAGCCTGGAATATCGACATATGAGTCTCTCATAACAGAGATCAGCTTGTATGTTCCTTCCTCCGGATGATATCTTGCTATCATGATCGTATCCGTTCGAGCCTTTTCTTCTCCTCGGGAATCACTACCTAATAACAAAATATTTATTCCTCCATAGCGATCCTTTTTGCCATTAAACTCATAGTCCTTTTGTAAAATCGAATTGCCCTCAGCTTTTTCCAATGATTTAGATAATCCTTGCTGGTATTGAAAATAGCTGTATCCTAGTAGAGCGGCAATACTTAGAAAAAGAAGTAGCAGAACCACTTTCCACTTTCTTTTTTTCTTTCGCCTTTGTTTTTCGTATCTCATTTAAATACCTTCCATTCAACAGATTTAAATCGTATGCTTCATCAATCCACAAATTTCTACTATATTAGACACTTTTTGCACTAAAGAAGTTTCATTTTAAATGATTATACCTATTTTTGCTCACAATACCCCGGCTTTCTTCCATAATATTAGAGTATCAAAAATGGGCATTTTTTTCTATTTTAAGCGGATTAGATGTGCAAAAATCTTATTGAGAATGAAAGAACCGCAAAACAAGAAGCTTTGCGGTTAAATGTTCTCTCTATTTAATATACTCTTTAAACCAATTTAAAATGTAATGTAAACGGGCGATTCTTAAGCTAGGTTTTCCGCTGCGTGAAAGTTCATGATTAGACTCCGGAAAACGAATGAATTTCGTTTCCTTTTTTCGGTGCTTTAAAGCAATATATAGTTGCTCAGCTTGTTCAATGGGACAACGGAAATCCTTCTCACTATGCAAAATAAGAAGCGGCGTCTCCACATTGCCAACGTAAGCAAGCGGAGAATGCTTCCACAACGTTTCAGCATCTTCAAGTTCACTTTTAATTTGCCATGCATTAAAGTAATAACCGATATCACTCACTCCATAAAAGCTAATCCAATTGGAAATCGAACGTTGAGTCACAGCAGCCTTAAAGCGGTTTGTATGACCAACAATCCAATTTGTCATGAAGCCGCCGTAACTGCCTCCAGTTACCCCTAAACGATTCACATCAATAAAATCGTAGTTTTCTAATACATAATCGACAGCTTCCATTAAATCAGCATAATCTCTTCCACCGTAGTCTCCACGGACGGCGTCGACAAACTTTTGACCATAGCCATGGCTTCCTCTTGGATTAATGAATAGGACAGCGTATCCCTCCGCCGCAAGCATTTGAAATTCATGGAAATAAGAATTAGCATACATCGCATGTGGTCCGCCATGGATTTCAAGAATAAGTGGATATTTCTTCCCCTCCTCAAACTGTGCAGGTTTCATCAACCAGCCGTGAAGATCCCAATCATCCTTAGATTTGAACTGAATTTCCTCAACTTCAGCTAACGCGACTTCATTTGCATACTCACTATTTACATTTGTTAACTGGGTAAGCTCCCCTGTGGGAACGTCTAATAAAAATAGTTCACCTTGTAATGTCGGCTTACTAATCGCGACAACTGCGCGATTTAGCGCTCCTCCAGTTGTAAGTCCATAAACATGCTGACGATCTAGTAGAGCAGGATACATCTCACCTTTTAAAGATCCATAATATACGACTGTATTTCCATAATCAGATGCCAGAAAATAAAAACTTTCATTATCTTCAGCCCAGAGTATCCCTGGTGAAACGGCTCCCTGGTGAAAATCGCCAATCGCAAAATCTCCTATAAGCAAATCAGACTCCGCTGTAAGACAGGAGAGTTCCTTTTGTTCAGTATCATAAACCCAAATTTTCATTAATGTAGCATTTTCATATTCACGTTCATGGCCAAGTATGCCGATATATCTCCCGTTTGGAGACCAAGTGGCTCCGCCAAAATAACCAGTCCCCGGTGTGATCTTTTCGAATTTTTTCGTTTCCAATTCAAGCAGGAATAGATCACTCACAAAAGAAAAATCTAAATTCTCGCTAAAATCTGCTGTTACTGCCAATGAATTCCCATCTGGTGACCAGCCTTGCAGCTGATAATCACGATTTCCTTCTGTTACTAATTCCGTTTTCCCTGTTTCCAATTCCACAATCGCAATTTGCGAATATTTCCCAACCCAGAAACCGGAGGAATCAGACTTATATTTCATTTTATCTACTTCAAGCGGGACTATTTTTTTCTCTTCTTTCTTATCTGTATCCTCTAATTTCTCATCCTCACGTAATGATACATTGAAAGCTATTTTTTTCCCATCTGGTGACCAGATCGGATTGGAGGCACCATAAATTGAAGTGGTCACTTGCCGTGCCTCTCCACCGTTTACATCTATCACATAAATTTGATTCTTCCCACTGCGATTTGAAACAAAGGCGAGCTTATCCCCGACTGGCGACCAGCGCGGCGAATGATTGCGATCATTTCCATAAGTCCATTGCACTGGATGATTTTTTTCTTCAACATTTATGTAAAAAAGATTTGAAACATACTCATCCTTCTCCTCTGAAATGCTCGTTTCCACGTATACTAGATCTGTTTCATTTGTACTCAAACGTGGATCTGCTACTGACTTCAACACATATAAATCTTCAGCTTTTAAATACCTTTTCGACATTTTCATCCCTCCATATTTCAATCTTCCTTTTATTTCGATAATTGAAATATATTATCCTTCTTTTTTGCACATTTTTTTGTAAATTATGAAAATAACTTTATTTTAGATTCTTTGTTTGTTTAACTACGATTACCCTTCCCTGTCCAATATATTAAATAGCAAGAGTAACTAAGGAAACCTCTACAACCTGATATAGCATAGCGTAAAAATAAGATTCATGCATCTTCTCTTGTCAAATGCATATACTTTATATAAAATAAAAAGCGAACACATGTTTGTTTTTTATAAAATGTTGAGGTGAACGATTATGACTAGAATCCCTGAGGAAGAGCGGGACATCATTGAAAAGGCGATCTACTTGCCCATGGTCCTCACCATTTTAAATCGAGATTTAGAATTGATTAATCAAGGACCATTTAAGTTAAAGCAACCTTATATAAATCTCATTGAAAAATCGATGAAGACCATTCAATTAGAATTAGCTCAAATAAAAAAGTATATGAAGCAAAATAATCTTAAGGTATTTGAATTAAAAAGAGATGAGGCATTTACTATGTATACGTTTCTCTACAAGGGCTACGAAGAGCAACATAATTATTTCAACCCAAGAATTCGCAACAAAGTACAAGAACTGCTAGAGTTCTATTTAACACATCTCAATATTCATAGCCATGCTCATTCCCAATCATAAAGTTCAGAGTTTTCGGCAGCAGCTTTTTGTTTTCGAAACTTTTTCGCGTAAAATGCTCTTGAAATCGATTGTTCAGCGCCTTTTGAAAGAGTGGACTTTAACATCAGCGTACGGAGCAATTGATTTTCAAATGAGCGAGTTGAAATCGGCAGGGGAATGTATCGATTGCTTTGGATTTTAATTATCGTTGTACTATTATCTTTTCCTTTTCTGTAATCAAGAATATGTTCATGAGCTACCCAAACACAATGAGGGTTTTCAGGTGATGCTGTTGGGAAAAGGTAGATAAGCGGGGAAATCGCAATGGGGACTTTATGGGATGCCCCGATGAGTCTCTTAGTGGCAGCTTTTCTTCCTTCATAAGTGCTCCCGAAGCTATAACAACTTTCCTTTACAAGTTCGAACGGTTTAAATGGGGAGATCATCTCCTCCTCAAGCTCATAAATTTTCGAGAAAATTTTACTCCCATATTCGATTGGCATCACAATGGCTGTGGAGGAATTAATTTCATATTCCTCAATGATTAGCTTTTCATTTTCCATTTCTTAATCTCCTTATAATCAAATTAATTTGCTTGCTACTGAACCATGTTAAACTGAAAATAGGCCTTTCTTCTCAGTCAAACCAAAAAATTTCAGTATAAAGCCATCCATTACCATCATAACGCTGATTTCACGTCATTTCTATAAATTACCAAATCGTTCAAAAATTAGTCATAATTTCCTATCGAAAAATTTATCTAAAAATTATAAAAATTCAGTTGATTCCTATAGAAAAATCCTATATAATATCAAAAAGGCATCAGAGGTGATCTCGATGAAAGAAAAATCTTATCCAGAACTAATGAATTCCGGTGCAATGAATCGTAAAAAGGAAGCATTCATGTTGAACTTATACATCGATATGGTTTTATCCGAATCATTATTAAAATCTGAAAAGGAAAAGTTATCTCTACAAATTGATCAGGCAATTGACAAGCAAGATAAAGGCACCTTTCTTCAGCTTTCCACACAATATATAGAGCTCAAGCAAAGGTTTGGAACTTAATACTTTACGATTCTCCCCTCTCAAATTAAGCGGGGATTTTTTTAGCAAATTTTGCTTCCTTCGCACTCGAACACATTTTTAATCATAGGAAAAATATAAGCTTCGCAGCCCCTTCCACCTAAAAAAGAGCCCTAGACCGGACTCTCTGCTTTATTCACAGCGTGATACAACCTTCACTACTCTTCACTCTGTCTCATCTTTTCAATTTCATACTCCTCTATCATTGAAATGCGCTCAAGCATCGTTGGATGACCATAACGGAAAATTTTCACTAAAAGCGGCGGATTCACTTGGCTTAGACCCGCTTTGCTTAACTCCTGAAAGGTCTCGATCCCAGCCTCCGTATTGCCAGTCATTTCAATGGCATACCGATCTGCTCTTGTCTCCTGGTATCTTGAAACAAGATTGGAAACAGGGCTAGATACAAATAGAAGCATCGATAAAATCATCAAGAAAAGTGGAAATGAGCGAATATCGTGCACTGAAGGAATTTTTAGTGCTTCTCCCCACCTATTTACAACATAATTCATAAGTCGATAGGTTAAGTACAATCCTACTAATGATAAAAACAAATATCCAGCAATCCCAATATAGAGATGCTTTTCAACATAATGTGCCATTTCATGGGCCATAATAAATAAAATTTGTTCATCATTTAAACGATTTAACGTCGTATCCCATAGCACAATACGAGAATTTGAGCCAATACCAGTAACATAGGCATTAAGCGCATTCGTTTTTTCTGCCATATTCACTTCAAACACATGCTCTGAGGGAATATTTGCTTCACTTGCAAGCTCTAGTATCTTCTCCTCTAATTGTTTATCCTTTAATGGATAAAAATCATTGTACAAAGGATCAATCACGACTGGTTGTAGGAACATTACAAACAGGGTAAACGGCACAGATAATAACCATGCGTACAACCACCATCTCTTTTGACTTTTTTTCATAAGCCAGTAAAGGACTGCAACGATAATAAACATCGTTCCAAAATTAATCCAAAAATCAATTAGCTCATCCTTCATCCATGATGAAAATGACTGTGTCGAAATATTATAAGACTTTGACAAAGAATAGCTAATATAGCTTAATGGGAAAGTGGCTACAAATGCAAAAAAAGTAAGCCAAATCGTATATATTGCAGTCTGAACGATTTTATACTTTGAAGACTGCCCCGCCCATTTCTTAAAAGCACCTGAGAAACCTGCTAACAGCACAAATAAATAAAAGAGCCATTCAAAAGGGGTGCTCAAAAAAAATAATAAATTTCTTATTTTGGAATACTCCTCACTCAGCATGAGCTCCCGTCCATTTAAAAATGTTGCTGGATCTGCTTTTGAGCCTTCATATTCAAACGGCAGGCTTGTATCAGCAAAATAAAATAAATACCAATAAAAAAACAGGCCATAAAGGATGTAGGCAATGATTCCGTATAGACCAATTTTTCTCGCCATGTCACTCCCCCTTCACGTTGTTCAACGAGTTTAATGGTACAACCCCTCTATTATCATTTTAGTAGCAAAAAAAACATTTAGAACTGAGACTTTTCTATTATCATCTCAAAATTTTCAAATCATACGTTAACACCACGTAAAGGGAGACCATTTTTCATTAAAAACAGCATGAAAAACGATTGTTAAGCATTCTCACGCAATCAAAGATTAAAAGAGCAGAGAATAGAGAGAAAGGACAGCGATCGAACCTAAGACGACAACAATCACATTTGCACCAAGGAAAGCAATAGCAAAAGCAACAGCAGCACCTAGCACTCCATACCAAATATCCTCTTGAATAAAAAAAATCCCAGGAAAAATAAGGGCCCCCAACGTTGCGTAGGGAACATTCCTTAAAATACCTTGAAGAAATTCAGGCAATTCTTTTCCACGAAAAAGAACAAATGGCAGCATCCTTGGAATAAAGGTAACCACTCCCATGCCAATAATCATCCACACGATTTCACTGTTCATTTTTCATCCTCCTCTGTCTTCCCCTAATGAATACAACCCACTCCACAATGACCGCAGAGAGCAAAGTAGCACAGACAATTGCCCAGCCTGTTGATAAAGCATTGGTTATTGTAAAAACAGTATTAAAAATAGCTGCCAACACGGCCAAATATACGACTTTCATCCCCTTCTTCATCGACGGAACTAACAATCCAACGAACATGGCATAAAGGGCAACCGACATTCCTTCTTGAAATGTTTTCGGCAAACTTGAACCGACCATATAACCAACTCCAGAAAAAATGCCCCAGCTTAAGTAGGCAATCATATTTAGGCCAAACATATACCCTGCTGAAACAGTTCCTTCCTTCACAGCGGCTACCGAAAATGTTTCATCCGTTATGCCAAATGCATACGCTGCCTTTGTCAAAGGAGGTTCATCTTCACTCTTTTCATTCAATGAAGCTGACATTAAAAAATGACGAATATTCACGATAAACGTAGTTAAAATGATTTCAAATGTACCAGTTCCTAAAGTTAATAAACTTAAAGAAATATATTGAGCGGCCCCCGCATAGACAATCAAGCTCATGAGAAGTGTCTCTCCAAAGGATAATCCTGTTGTCTTCGCTAATAATCCAAACGTTAGAGCTACTGGAAAATAACCAATCGCAATCGTAATCCCCGCTTGAAATCCTCGTCTGAACTCAGTAGCCGATTTATTTAACACCATCTCTGACATATCTCCAACCTCCTAATCCCTCTTTCTTTATTGCAAATTTGCATAAATCTTCCGGAATTGATAAAATATATTATACATATGTACGCTATATTATACAAGAGTATAGGAGGAAAAATGGAAAATATTCAAAAAAATATTGCGGATAATTTAAAGAGCATTCGAAAAAGTCGTGGCTACAGCTTAGAGCAAGTCGGAGAATTAACGGGCGTTAGTAAAGCAATGCTTGGCCAAATTGAACGAGGGGATTCAAATCCAACTGTTTCAACCTTATGGAAAATTGCAAGAGGTTTGCAGGTTTCCTTTTCTTCATTAATTAAGGAGGAGACTTCTAATGTTATCGTCGTTAAACAAAGCAGCATAGTTCCGGTTACAGAAAGCAATGGAAACTATCGCGTTTACCCTATCTTTCCTTTTGATCCACGAAAAAAGTTTGAAATTTTCACCGTTGAAATCGAACCAGGCTGTACTCATCTATCTGAAAAGCATAACGAAGGCCTTGAAGAGTATATTACTATTGTCAGGGGTGAGCTTGAAATACTCATTGGCGACGAAAGCTTTAACCTGATTTCTGGTGACTCCATCCGCTTCCTTGCTAATAAAACACATACGTATAAAAATAACAGCAGCATGCTCACTACCTACCAATTAGTGATGCATTACCCGTAACATGCTAAAGTGCTGTCGCAATAAGTGACAGCACTCTTTACCCATATAATATATTAGCACGGTGTTGGTGTAGATTTTGCTCATTTCCCCCTCTTGCAGCTATGCTGAAAAAGCATGTGAAATCTTCGTTTCACACGAACTGTGCCAAAAATCGCTTATCAACAATATCGTTAAACAAAGCAATTAAATTAAAACTGCTCGATCATTGCTCATTTTTTCCCCGCGAATGCGTTGGAACTCTTCCAAGAGCTTCTCTACTGTCAACTGCTGTTTTTGTTTCTCATCTGCCTGAAAAATAATTTGTCCTTTATCCATCATAATCAATTTGTTGCCCAGCTCCAATGCTTGCTCCATATTGTGGGTAACCATTAATGTTGTAAGCTTAAATTCATGAACAATTTCCTTCGTCAACCTTGTTATCAGCTCCGCCCGGGAAGGATCAAGTGCCGCTGTATGCTCATCCAATAATAAAATTTTCGGTTCCGTAAAGGTTGCCATTAATAAAGATAATGCTTGGCGCTCACCGCCAGATAGAAGGCCAACCTTTGCCTCAAGCCGATTTTCTAAACCTAAATGAAGAATCTCGAGCTTTTCCTTAAAAAATTCTCGTTTCTTTTTTGATACACCGATTTTTAAACGACGAGAACGTGTTCTTGCATGTGCAAGGGCTAAATTCTCTTCAATTGTCATCGATGGTGCTGTCCCCGCCATCGGATCCTGAAAGACCCGGCCAATTAACCTTGAACGTCGATGCTCTTTTTCCGTTGTCACATCATAGCCATCAATTTTTACAACGCCGAGATCCGGGATAAGCTTGCCGGAAATCATATTCATTAACGTCGATTTTCCTGCTCCATTGCTGCCAATGACCGTAACAAAGTCACCTGATTCAAGGACAAGATTAATATGATCAAGGGCAATTTTTTCATCTGGTGTTCCTTCGTTAAACACTTTATAAATCTGTTTTAATTGCAGCAAGGCTCTCACCACTTTTCTCTTCATCATTCATTTTTTCCTTCGATGCAAGCAATCTTTTTTTCTTCTTTTGCTTATCTCTTTGCCACTCAATCATTTTCGGAATAACGAGAGCAGAGACGACAATAAAGGCGGTAATAAGCTTCATATCTCCCGTCTCCAAAAATTCAACCCTCAGCGCAAGAGAAACAATCACCCTGTATAAAATGGCCCCACCAATCACGGCGAGAGTTGCTCTCACGATCGTTTTTGCACCAAAAACCGCTTCACCGATAATCACAGATGCGAGACCAATCACAATCATACCGATCCCCATCCCAACATCGCTAAACCCACTATACTGCCCAATTAAAGCTCCAGATAATGCAACAAGAGCGTTTGAAATTCCTAACCCTAGCACTTTCAAATGATCCGTATTAGCAGAAAAGCTCCGAATCATTGTCTCGTTATCACCCGTTGCCCGAATCGCCAAACCAATATCGGTTTTTAAGAATAGGTCGATGAACACTTTGACAATAAAGGCAAGAATAAGCATGATCACTAAAATTCCCCATGTTTTCGGAATAAAACTCGAAAGTCCGAGAGTATGGAAAAGAGATTGGATTGCATCATCAATTTTTAAGCTCTTCCAAAAATCAGTAAATTGGGTGAGAAGAGTTTCTTGGTTTAACAAAGAGATATTCGATTTCCCCATAATTCTCAAATTGACCGAATAGAGGGCAATCATCATTAAAATTCCTGACAGCAAAGGATTAATTTTCCCTTTTGTGTGAAGAAGACCCGTTACACATCCAGCCAAAAAGCCTGCTACCATCGCTAATAATGTCGCCAAGAGGGGATTCATTCCCCCCATAATAAAGACAGCAGCTACAGCAGCTCCAGTTACAAAACTCCCGTCCACCGTTAGGTCAGGAAAATCTAATATTCTAAATGATAAATATACTCCCAAAGCCATGAGGGCATACATAGCGCCCGCTTCGACAGAACCAAAGATTGCAGTAAACATAAAATCTCCCTTTCAAATAGAAAAGTGAAAGCGCCTCGCTCATCACCGTATAAACTGGGGAGTACCTGAAGTTTGAGAGGCGCTGGAACTAGACAATTTTAAAAGTCTAAATTATTTATAATACTTTCTTACTTACAGCAAGAAAAACGCAAATTCCTCACACTAGGTGAGTCATTAAGTTAAATTCTTTCATATAAACCAAGGGCTTCTCCATTTGCGAAAAGCCCTGGATTGCTACCTACTCTAAAAATTGCGCAATATCGTTCCATTCTTCTTTCAATTCTACATTCATTTCCTCTGCAGCTTTTTTATTGATTACTAGCTTAACCTCTGTCGGATATTGTGCAGGAATCTCTGCAGGAGTCTTTTCTCCTTTTAAAATCTCAACAGCCATTTTTCCAGCTTCGTAACCAATTGCTTCATAAGAAATCCCATATGCAGCAAAGGCTCCCTTTTCAACAGAATCTGTTTCGCCAACAAACAACGGAATATCATTGTCATTTGAAACTTGGATGACAGCGTCAAGGGCAGACACAACAGTATTATCGGTAATGATGTATATGGCATCTACTTTCCCGATTAAAGATTCAGCAGCCTGTTTGACATCTGCAGAAGTTGCCACAGATCTTTCTACTAACTCAACGCTTGTTCCCTCCAACGCTTTTTTCATCTCATCAATCTGGACGATGGAGTTTTGCTCACCGGTGTTATAAATAGTCCCAATTGATTTTGCCCCATAGTCTTCAACAATGAACTTAACCGTGCTTGGAATAGCATCTGGATACATATCACTTGTTCCGGTTACATTACCACCTGGTTCTTCAAAAGACGCAATCAACTCTGCTCCAACCGGATCTGTTACAGACGTAAATACAATCGGAATATCAGTCGTTGCATTTAAAGCACTTTGAGCAGCTGGTGTCGCATTGGCAAAGATCAAATCGACTTTATCACCGACAAAATTGCTTGCAATAGCTTGTGCGTTTGGCATTTCACCTTGTGCATTTTGCTCATCATATTCAACTTTTAACCCTGCCTCTTCGAGCGCTTTTTTAAATCCAACCGTCGCTGCGTCAAGAGAAGGATGAGCTACGATCTGAGAAATCCCCACTTTATATGTTTTTTCAGAATCACCACTTCCGCCGTCCCCATTAGATTCCTCCGAAGAACCACAGCCACTCAAAATAAGTGCTCCCATCATCCCAACAGCAGCTACTGTTTTTAATTTTTTCAACATTATTCTGTTCCCCCATTTTTATTTACTTTTCTGCTTTGAAGCTTTTATGCTTTCATGTACTAAATAATAATATTTAACTAGAATTATATAATTATCTTCTATATTATTTCAAGTGTTTTTGCATAAAGTTAAAAATTTTTTGAAAATAATATTTATCCATTTTTACCGTCATTTGCAATGAAAGCGATGATTGAGGTCAATACGAAACTTTGTTCCTTTTTAAACAGCAAGAATTCCATGCGGAGGGAATGCCAATTAGATGATTCAACTGCTTGGCGCACGACGTAGAAAGAGGTAATGAAAAGATCAAGCATTTACAAGAGTTGTTACATGCCTTTATCAGCAATGTTTAACAAACGCAACATAAAAAAGGCAGTTCGAATTGAATTCTCACTGCCTTTATCCATTAATTTATCTCATAGCATAGTAAAAAGAAGCTTTTCTTTGTTCGCTGCTTTTAATCAAAACCTAGCACTCGAGCAATGACCCCTTTCTTTGTTCGTACAAATACTTTCAGTGCTTTCTCCGCTTTTATGGACAATCCCGAGTTTTCAATTTTTTAGCACTTGCTCTTTCAATGCTCTGCGCAAAATTTTTCCTGTTGTATTTTTCGGGAGCTCTTGCAAAAACTCAATAAGAGTTGGTGTTTTATACTTTGCTAGATGTTCTTTGGCATAGCTTATAACCGCCTCTTCTGTCAAATCAGGATTATTGCTTACGACATATGCTTTCACTGCTTCACCTTGGTCCGGATCAGGAACACCAATAACCGCTGCCTCAACAATTTCATGATGATTATATAACACTTCCTCAACCTCACGCGGATATACATTGTAGCCGCCTACAATAATTAAATCCTTTTTGCGATCAACAATATAGAAATAGCCTTCCTCATCCATCATGGCCATATCACCTGTATAAAGCCAGCCATCACGAATCGTCGCTGCTGTTTCTTCCGGCATTTTATAATAGCCTTTCATAACATTTGGACCACGAACAATTAATTCTCCAGATTGTCCGACAGGTACCTCTTCTCCTAACTCATTAACGATTTTATTTTCAACATGGACAATTGACTGGCCGATAGAGCCTGCTTTTCTTGGGCGATCCAGCGGGTTAAAACATGTAACAGGTGCTGCTTCTGAAAGGCCATACCCCTCTGAAATAACAACTTTAAATTTCTCTTCAAAGCTCTTTAACAGAGCAACCGGCATCGCTGCTCCTCCAGAAATACATAGGCGTAAAGACTGTAAATCTTTCGGCTCACCTTCTGGATATTGGTACAAAAAATTGTACATCGTTGGAACTCCAGCAAAGACCGTTGCTTCATATTTTTTAACCAATCGAAAAATTTCCTTAGGACTGAACTTTGGATCAATAAGGATTGTTGCCCCACTTAACAACGGAGCATTCAAGCAAACTGTTAAGCAAAAAACATGAAACATCGGCAATGTTGTAATCACTCGATCATCTTCATTCATATGAAGATAAATGCCCACATCTCTAGCATTCGAATAAAGATTTTTATGTGTTAGCATGGCGCCTTTAGGCTTCCCTGTCGTTCCCGAGGTATATAAAATGAGCGCCACGTCATCCTCCTCTACTTCAGGTACCTGAAAACTCAACTGTCCTAATGCAACAATCTCTGAAAACGATTTCAATTTAGTGTAGATCGATAATTGACTGTTACTAGTTCCTTTTCCCTCCGGTGTTTCACAAACAATATAATGCTCTACTTTTGGAAGCGTGTGATGCATTTTTTCTGCTAATGGTACTAATAAATCAAGGGCAATGACGGTCGTCACATCACCATTGTTCAAAATGTAGCCAATTTCGTCAGGTGTATAGATTGGATTAATCGGAATAACAGTTGCCCCAAGACGCAATGCCCCGTACATTCCAATAACAAAAAAAGGTGAATTCCCCAATAGCAGACCCACATGATCACCTTTTTTTACCCCCAGCTTTTCCAATCCAGAAGCAAACTTCGTAATCGCCCCATCCAACTCTGCATACGTGCTTGGCTGATCTTGAAAATAATATGCTGGTTTATGAGGCACTCTTTTTGCCGTTTCGTGCAGTTGAGAAGATAAATTCATCTACTCCATCCCCTTTGTTTATTGTGAAGAATTTCCCAAAAAAAACTTCATAGAATAACTAGGTGGAGCGTACCTTCATGCTGATTTCCATAAATTTGAGAAATGTTCACAAATTTTTAATAAATCACAAATATATTATATTAAAAGAAGATCACCTCTTCAATAGAAAACGCATACATAATCGAATTTTTAAAATATTAAAATAGAAAAATTTCCTCCCTTTTACTTTTTATTTAGGCATACAGAAAATAAATCGTTTTTCTAAAAAAAAACGATGTCCAGTAGACATCGTTAATAAATTAATTGACTAAACTCCTCTTTTGTTATATTGCCAAAATAATGTTTAATATCAACATCAGCAAGAGCTTTATCGATTTCAGCTTTCTCGTAGCGTATGCCTAGCAATTTTTGTTCGATATCTGCCACATCTCCTACCCCAAAGAAATCTCCAAAAATTTTGCAGTTTTCGATCATTCCTTTATTTACTTCTAAGCGCACATCAATGCTGCCGACAGGAAAACGATGAGAATGCTGCAAATTAAATTTTGGCGACTTGCCATAATTCCAATTCCAATTTTGATAGCGCTCCTTTGAAAGCTGATCAATATTCTCCCAATCTTTCTCTGTTAAAACATATTCCTGAATATTTTCTTTGCCTCCGAAAATATATTCTAACAGCAAAGCACGGAAATCCTCAATTGAGATTTTTTCATTAAGGAATTCTGAAATATTGGCAACCCTGCTGCGAATCGACTTTATCCCCTTTGACTCAATCTTATCCTTTTTCACTTTTAATGCTGCAACAACATTATCAATTTCCGAATCAAGCATAAGTGTCCCGTGGCTGAACATTCTTCCACGTGTAGAAAACTGGGCATTGCCAGATATTTTTCTGTCTCCAACCACTATGTCATTACGGCCGCTAAGCTCGGCATGAACTCCTAACTTATGAAGGGCTTGAACAACAGGCTCAGTAAATTTTTTAAAATTATGAAAAGATTCACCGTCGTCCTTCGTGATAAAACTAAAGTTCAAGTTCCCCAAGTCATGATAAACCGCTCCGCCACCAGATAGTCTGCGAACAACTTTAATCCCATTTTCTTCCACGTATTCTGTATTTATTTCTTCAATTGTGTTTTGATTTTTCCCAATAATAATAGAAGGACCGTTTATGTAAAAAAGCAAATAGGTCTCGTTAATATCCAAATTTTTTAAAGCATACTCTTCAATCGCTAGGTTTATTTGAGGATCTGTAATCCCCTTATTATCTATAAACAACAATTTCTAAATCAACTCCTTATAAAGTTATAATCTTCCCAAATTGGGCTAATGAAATAGGACCTTCGTAGATTCCCTGCGCTTCACTAACGAGATTCTCCAGCTTTCCATATTGCGGCAAATGGGTCAAAATGACTTCTTTTACATTCGCTAATTGCGCTAAATTACCGACATCAATACTATTCATATGGCCGGCATTTTTCCCATCTTGTCCCTTAAAAAAGTTGCACTCAGCAAGAAGCAAATCAGCCTTGTCCGAAAATGCGATAAACTCTTCCTTAAATGAGGTATCAGCAGTATAAACCAACGTCTTTCCATCTGCTTCAATTCTCATGGCAAAGCATGGGACTGGATGATTCGTTCTTATAAAATGAATCGTAAACGGGCCTATATTTAAACGCTTTTGCGGATCATAGGCAATTCCTTCTGTAACCCCTGTATGCGTTAGTTTACTAAATTCCTGTTCATCTAATAGATGTCCATAGATCGGAAGCGTTGCCGGCTTCTCACCGATGAAACTTTTTATTAAACGAGCATGCTGCAATACCCCTATGTCGGCAATGTGATCAGCATGATAATGCGATATAACGACAGCATCAAGCTCCTCAGGCTCAACAAAATTTTGCAATTTGGCCAAAACCCCACTGCCACAATCGATCAGTAGTTTAAAATTATCATGCTCTAATAAATAGCCTGTACTCGCTTCATTTACCTTCGGATACCCGCCCCAAAAACCAATAATCGTCAATTTCATAAACCTACCTCCTCATAATGCCATTATATAAGATTTCACAAAAATAATAAAAAAACTGTATTGACACCCCAAAACTGTTATAATACAATTAAATTAATATTAAAACTGTTTCAAACACCTAAACCGAAGGAGGCTATAAACATGATTCAAAGCATTGTTGAATTTTTCAATAATTTGCCGGCAAAAGAGTGTAGCGACTGTGGTGCAAAGATCGAAGAACAGCACGAGTGTTATAGCAATAAATGTGATCATTGTCTAGGTGTTACAAATTTATAAAAGCTTCGCTAATGGCAAGTCGTTCAAACTAAGTATGGGTGACTGCGGTAGATTTATGAAGGACCCTGTAATTCTTTCTTTAACTCAATTAAACGTCGTAATTCAATATGGTTATTAGTTTTCTTTCAAAATGCATCTGCATTTTGTTCCATAATCCCTTCCAAATTTAAAAGCCAGTTGTCAAATGACAACTGGCTCTTTTTTACTCTTTTACAAGTATTTCAAATTGACGTTTATGTTTAAGTCTAAAGTAAGATAGGCTGCCGATAAGGAACAAGCACATAAACCCGATCAATACAAATAAATTTTGCCACATAAATCCATAATCACCGCTAGAAATAACTGCCTTTAAGCCTTGAACCGTATAGGTCATCGGCAAGAAAGCATTAAAGTGCTGCAGGAATCTCGGAATTAATTCTAATGGGAAAGTTCCAGCACTTGTCGTTAATTGGAAAATCAAAATTAAAATCGCAATAAATCTACCCGGATCGCCAAAGGCCGTTACAAAAAATTGAATAAGCGCTACAAAAGTTAAGCTTGTAACAACAACAAACAATAAAAATAATGGTATATTTTTCACTTCTAATCCTAGAGCAGTCATTAAAACCGCTGCTGCAATCAACCCTTGAATAATGCCAATTCCTGAAAGGATCGCAAATTTACTTGCGAACCAAGTCCAGGCGTTTTTCGGAACTGCAGCAGGCTGCCTTAACGGAAAAACAATGGAAAGCAAAAGTGCTCCAACGAATAAACCGAGTGAGATAAAATATGGTGCAAAGCCGGTACCATAGTTTGGAACTTCATTTATTTTTTCATCTTGAATATCGACTGGGGCTGCCATCATATGATAAGTTTTATCATTAGCCTCGACAGCGGATGCTTCCTCTGCGCCATCAGCTAGTTTATCGGCCAATTCACTGCTTCCATCTGCAAGTTCAACCGTACCATCTGCTAACTCTTTTGCCCCTTCCTCTAATTGCCCGGCACCGGTCGTAATTTTATCCGTTCCATCACTCAATTCATTTAATCCACTTGATAAAAGAGAAGCACCACCCGCTAATTCGTTTGCTCCCGCTTTTGCCTCTGAAAATTTTTGTGCAAATGTTCCCATTCCAGATTGAAATTGTTTTTGACCCTCAACTATTTTCCTAGAACCTTCATGGAGAGCTTTACTTCCCTCAGCAAGTCTGTGGACACCCGTTTCAAGCTGTGTTTGCTTCTCGGATAATAAAGTCAAATTACTTGAAAGAGTATCTGCCCCTTGCGAGATTTGTCCTGCCCCCTCAGCCAATTTTGAGGTACCTGCTGTTAGAGAGTTTAAAATCCCTTCTAGTTCTTTTTGCTGAGCTGGCTCCAGCATAGATAATACTCCTTCAAGCTGCTGCTTGAGCATCATCATTCCGCCGCTTACATTTTTCGCTTCCGCCTGCCATGTATCCAAAGAGTTCGACAGGTGTGCTGCCCCTTGGGCAAGACCTGCTGTACCTTTTGTCATCTCAGGTATTTTCTGATCTATCTCTTCAATACCGGCTTTTGCTTCAGAGATTCCTTTCGCAAGCTCAGTATTCCCTTTGGAAATTTCTTGTGAAGCTGTTGTTAATGTGGAAAATCCTTTTTCCAATTCACCCAAACCTTCATTCAAAGATTGAACTCCAGTTGATAGATCCTTAGATCCTGAGTTTGCGCTTTTCATCCCTTCATTAAAGGTAATCGCTTTGCTTGCTAATTCAGCAAGATGAGTATGCAGCTCATTCGTACCATCCTTTAATTGTTCAGAGCCATCGTTAATTTTTCCTGCACCGTCACTCGCTTCATTGAGACCGGATGCTAAATCCTCAATGTTAGAGAAAACCGTTTCTGCATAAGTTTCGGTAATTTTTTCTGAAATGGAAGCTTTTATTTTTTCAATAGCTGTGCCACCAATTTGGGCTGCAAGGAAGTTATAGCTTTCATTTGGAACATAAATTAATTCGAGCTTTTGCGGCTCTTTATCCATTAATGTTGTTGCATTTTCAGAAAAGTTTTCTGGTATTTCCACAAGCAAATAATAGTTTTGCTTTTCAAGACCTTCATAACCCTCTTTTTTCCCAAGAAATTCAAACTTGAATTCTTCACTATCCTTTAATTTATCTACCAATTCATCCCCTAATTTTAAATCCTTCTCACCATAACTCGCCCCTCTATCTTCATTGACAATCGCGACAGGAAGATCTGCTAAATGCTCATAAGGGTCCCAAAAAGCCCACAAAAACATCCCGCTATAAAGAATTGGAATAAATAATATCGCAATCACAGGAATTAACAGCTTTTTATTTTTTACTAATGAACTTAATTCTGCCTTCATCAAATGTCTCATCCCCAACCTCCGTAATAATTGACCGTTTTGTTCATATGGTCATTTCTTTAAAAAAATCAAGGATTACCTATTTGGATAATCCTTCAAAAATGTACTGCTCTAACACTTTGGCAATTTTTTCTTTTGACAGTGGCTCATGGTTCTTTTCCCAATCAAAAATAAGAGCAACGTACAGCTTCAACATAACAAAAGAAGTGAGTTCCGGATCGCATCGTTGTATTTCACCTTTATTGATGGCCTTCTCAATTTTATCTTTGATAAAATTTAAAATCGCCTTTTCAATTCGTTCTATCACTTCCATTGCAGCAGGAGTACGCATTTCTCTCCCTTCCTGAAAAAGCTTGATTGTGAGCTGATGTTCCAAACGAAACTCCAAGATGCGATAAAGAGCTCTGTGGACATTTTCTTGAAAAGTCAATGTTTCATCGATTGCCTCTTCGGCCGCTATTTTCATCTCCTTAATAAGACTGTTCGTAATCTCGTCAAAGAGTTCTTCCTTTGTACTGAAGAAAGTATAGATCGTGCCCTTGCCAACATTAGCAATTTTTGCAACTTGATCCATCGTTGTTGCTTTAAAACCAAATTGAGAAAACGAATTAGTTGCTGCATCAACAATCATTTTCCTTCTATCAACGACCATTTCATCACCTCTTTTGACCAAATGTCCAAATTAGTCAGTAAGTACAATTGCTATTTTACCCTACTCAGTTGATTTGTCAACAGAAAACATTTTAAATAAGTGAATATAGAGCAAAATACTTAACAACGAGAACGCAAAAAGAATGGTTAAAATCCAAATTGGGGCAAGCCATTCAGATAAAAATAAAGTTACTGGTGCTAGAAATCTACCAACCGTATATTGCAAACTGTCCGCTCCTATATATTTACCAATTGATTCCCGTGGTGCATAACGGCTTACAAAACTCTCCATTACCGGTGAGCGGACTATTTCCCCAAATGTAAAAACGATCGTCATTAAAAATAAATACCAAATATTTGTACTTCCCCCTAATGCAAGCATCCCTATTCCTGATAAAAAGGAAGAGAGAATAAACACATCTCTTTCATCACGATTTTTCAGCCATTTTGTAACAGGCAGAACAAATAAAACAAACAGGAGACCGTTCAAACCAAGCATCCAACCAAAAATTTCTTCACTCGTCAAAATAAGGGACCATTCATTCCAAGCGATAAATACTTGTGTGGGGACATGATTTATTATATAGATCGGCAGATAGAGATCCAACTGCATGATTGTCACAACTGCAAAAACACCTGCCAAAATGTATATGGTGAATATTTTATCACGAAGAATCTCCCGATAATCGCTCCACTGTGCCTTCAATATGTAGCGAAGTCTTGATTTCTTCTGAATATCAAGTTTTGTTTCCTTTACAATAAAATAAATGACTAGCGTATAAATACCCAATACAGCTGAGCATGTCCATAAAAGCTCATGACGATAATGAAAGAATAATATCGCACCAAGAGCTGGTCCAAGAACAGCCCCAATATTTTTGGCGGTTGTAAAAGTGGCAAAGACTTGACGTCGCTCCGCTTCAGGAACTAAATCCGCTACCATTGCTGCACTTGGTGGGCGATAAATCGCACCACCCATACTAATACCAATAAAAGCAAAATAATCAAGCCATGGAGACATAGAAAGAGCAAATAGGATAAACATCAATGCTTGAATAAATGAACCCATTAGCATCACACGTCTTCTCCCTATACTATCAGCAAGACTCCCTCCCACGAGACTTCCAAACAAGCTGATAAGCGGAGGAATTGTCATTAGCATTCCTGCGGTAGAATTTCCTAATTCCGTACTAAAATAGAGTGCTATGAAAGGGAAATACATCCAAAAAAGAAGGTTAAAAATCGCCTCTCCAAACAATCGCACCTTTAAGTTTAAATCCCACTGAAACACTTTCATAAGATTCACCTTCCTTTTTTACGTTCCTGGCCAGGTTCCTCCAATATAAAAGAATTTTCAGATAAAATATAGACTGTTATTTAAAAATTTGTTATACTAATAATATGAAAATCGAGGACACCCGATTTTTAATTTAAGTGCAGCAAAAAACGAACATTTGCTCTTATTTAAAAAGACCAAATCCTTTACAGCGGATTTGGTCTTTTTGTTTTCGAAAAGAATAAATACTTCTTCGATGAGCCCCATCAATAGCAGGCTTTATAAAATGTCAATGTTGATTGATTGCAATTCCATGAATGAGGAGAAAACAAAATTTGTTTGTGCAACAATATCGTTTTAACGAAGCCTAATTTAAAAACTGCAACACTTTTTCGACTGCGGCTTCTCCTTGATCAATGCAGTCTGGAAGACCTAAGCCTTCAAATGAAGCACCGGCAATAAAGACTCCTGGTAGCTGCTGCTTCACCTGTTCAGTCACTTTCGCAAGCCGCTCTTTATGTCCAACAGTATATTGAGGCATGGCGTTCTTCCATCTCGATACAACAACAAGTTCAGGCTCCATTGTAATGTCCATCGTTTTATTCATATCTTCAAGAACAATTTTGACAATCTCATCATCAGACAGCTCTACTATCGTTTCATCACCTGCACGACCAACAAAGCAGCGCAACAATACTTTGTCATTAGGGCAAGAATGCGGCCATTTTTTATGTCCCCAAGTACAGGCAGTAATCGTATAATCGCTATTTCTGGAAACGACGAAGCCAGTACCATCAATATCGTTGGCAATTGCTTCCTTTGGAAAAGCTAATGCGACATTGGCAACAGATGTGGACGGAACCTTTTTAAATTCATTGAAAAATGAATAGTCAGCAAATATTGTCGGTAATACTTGATGCGGTACGGTTGAGACTATGCTATCCGCTAACAACAGCTCACCGCTGTTCAAGCTTATTTCATAACCAGTTTGGGTTTTCTTTACTTTTTCCACTCTTTGCCCTTTTAAAACCGTTCCTGGCTCCAATCTCTCTTCAATCGCATCAACAAAGCTTTGCAATCCAGCTTTAGGAGTTAAGAACATTCCTTTTTTACTGCCTTTTGACTGAGGGCTTTTCTTGGGAGCTGGTGTCGCCTTTTTCATCCCTAGGACAAGGCTTCGATACTTCTGTTCTACCTCATAAAACTGTGGAAATGTGGACATCAAACTCATTTGATCAATATCACCAGCATAAATCCCTGACAATAATGGCTCAATTAAGTTTTCCACCACTTCATCTCCTAGCCTTCGTCTAAAAAAATGTCCGAGCGATTGATCTTGTGCAGGATCAGATTTAGGCATAACAAAATCGGCCGCTGCCCGCATTTTTCCTGTTAGAGAAAATAATCCAGTTGTAATAAATGGTCCGATTTGCGTTGGAATCCCCATAATGGAACCGCCTGGCATTGGATGGAGCCGTTCTTTCACTAATACATATGATTTTCCTGCAGTATTGCTTACGAGTGTATCCCCAATTCCTACTTCCTCTGCAAGCCTTGAAGCACTTTTCTTTCGAGCTAAAAATGAATCTGGACCCCTTTCAATCACAAATCCATCTTTCACGACCGTTTGAATCTTCCCACCTAATCGATGTGATGCTTCAACTAAAATAACCTCTAGTGGTAAGTTTTTCTCCCGTGCTTCTTTCTGTAAATAGAAAGCAGTTGTGAGTCCCGTAATACCTCCCCCAAGTATTACAACCCTTTTCTTTTTCTCTGACACAGTAAATCGCCTTCTTTTCATTTGATAGATTACTCAGTTTGCTGTATCAATGACACATAAAAAGTTCTTTTACCAATCATCGTTGACTGTTTTTATTGTTAAATAGTGTTTGTTGCTGAGC
The DNA here is from genome assembly GCF_008764295.1 of Bacillus methanolicus. Lineage (GTDB taxonomy): Bacteria > Bacillota > Bacilli > Bacillales > Cytobacillaceae > Robertmurraya > Robertmurraya methanolica_A. The sequence continues at coordinate 145,147 of NZ_VTQX01000005.1, forward strand.
TCACCCCCAATGCAAAACCGTAACTTTAAAAAGTTGGAAGATTGTGCTGACATGATGCGACACGAGGAAATTACGCTCATTTCACCATGTCAGAGCAAAATCATTTGCAAAGGAAAACGCTCCTTTAATTAATTAACTTAAGCACTGCTGAAGCCATTGCGTCAATAAATAATGGATCAGTATTTGGCATTTCTGGGCGATAGTAGCTTACTCCAAGCTCGTCTGTAATCACCTTACATTCGTAGTCATTATCGTACAAGACTTCTAAATGCTCAGCTACAAACCCAACTGGTGTATACACAAATGCCTTGAAGTGATGTTCTTCGTATAATTCCCTCGTTAAATCCTGAACATCAGGTCCGAGCCATGGCTCTGGAGTATTTCCAGCACTTTGCCAACCTACATAATAATTTTTTACACCAGCCCCTTCAGCAATTAAATCTGCTGTTTCCTGAAGCTGTTTCGGATATGGATCACCAAGTTGCAGAATTTTTTCTGGTAAGCTGTGTGCGGAAACGATTAAAGCGGCATTATTTCGTTCATCTTCAGTCATGCTGTTAAACGCTTGCTTCACCTTATCGATCCAAAATTGTATGAATTTTGGCTCCTTATACCAGCTTTCCACTGATCGAATTGTTAGTCCACCTAGTTTCTCTGCCTCTTCCTTGGCACGTCCATTATAGGATTTAATGCTGAAAGTTGAAAAGTGGGGGGCCAAAACAATACTTAATGCCTCTGTTATTCCATCCTCATGCATTTGCTTCACAGCATCCTCAATGAAAGGCTCGATATGCTTTAAACCGATGTAGAGCTTAAACTCTAGCTCATCTTGAATTTCATTTAAGTGTTTTTGAAGAGCTGCTGCCTGATCATTTGTTGTCTGTGCTAATGGAGATAATCCTCCAATCGCTTCATAACGTCCTTTTAAATCTTCCAACATTTCATCTGATGGCCTTCGCCCATGACGAATATGCGTATAGTAGCGCTCAATATCTTCTTCTTTGTATGGAGTTCCGTATGCCATTACTAGCAGACCCATTTGTTTTTTTGTCATTTTTATCTGTTCACCTCATGTTTACGTCTCTAAGCCATTATCTTGCCAAAAACTATACTGATATATCAACTTATATGCCTATCTTATTTGTGTAGCTTGCTAGCTGAATACTCATGTATAAAAGTCGTTAGCTTCTTTAATGTTTCTGGATTCACTTGCGGGAATACTCCATGTCCAAGATTAAAGATAAACCCATGCTGCTTCATTCCTTGATCCAAAATTGCCTTTGCTCTTTCCTCAATCACTTCCCAAGGTGCAAGAAGGATTGCTGGATCTAAATTTCCTTGTACTGTTTTCGTAATTCCCTTCCTACGAGCCTCTTCAATCGGTAAACGCCAATCCAATCCAACAACATCTAACGGTAAATCATGCCATTCAAGGGCAAGATGACTTGCTCCAACACCGAACATAATAAGCGGAACATTCTCTGAGCGAAGCTCTGAAAAAATGCGAGTCATGATAGGCTTGATAAAGGTACGGTAATCTGCCACATTTAATGCTCCAACCCAAGAGTCAAAAATTTGAATCGCTTTTGCTCCTGCCTTTATCTGTGATTTTACGTATGTAATCGTCGCACTGCCAAGTTTGTCCATTAAAGCAAACCATGCATCCGGCTGAGAATACATAAAGGCTTTCGTTTTATTATAATTTTTCGAAGGTCCCCCTTCGATCATATAGCTTGCTAATGTAAATGGTGCACCGGCAAAGCCAATTAACGGAACGGAAAGTTGCTCCTCCGTCAAAAGTTTAATCGTATCTAATACATAGGGAACATCTGCTTCAGGATTAATTTCTCCAAGCTGCTCCACATCCGCGAAAGTACGAATCGGATTTGCGATAACTGGGCCAACCCCTGACTTGATTTCAACCTCTACCCCAAGCGCAGGTAGCGGCGTCATAATATCCTTATATAAAATAGCAGCATCCACATCATATTGCTCAACGGGAAGCCTTGTTACATAGGCACAAAGCTCTGGTTGATGTGTGATTTCAAAAAGTGAATATTTTTCCTTGATTGCCCTATATTCAGGCTGTGAACGACCTGCTTGCCTCATATACCATACTGGCACATAGTCTGTCTTTTCTCCCCTTGCTGCTTTCAAAAATGTTTCATTTATTTCTTTGACCATGAAATGAAGTCCACCTTTCAAAACTATCTATTCTAAAATAAGAGAATAGACTATTTTATACTCATTCTAATATAGCGTTTTCTACTACAGTTGTATACATTAGTGATTGAACTGTCAAAAAATAGACGTTTTTATCGTTATAGCATTTCAAATTGGTTGCGATATGACTCATAATAAAAGCCTTTCTCTGCCATTAACTCCTGATGCGAGCCTCTTTCTATAATCTCTCCATTCTGTATCACCAATATGACATCGGCATTCTCAATTGTTTTAAGTCGATGAGCAATGACAAAGCTTGTCCTACCTTTCATTAAATTTGCTAAACCAGTTTGAATTTCAATCTCTGTCTTCGTGTCAATACTGGAAGTTGCTTCATCTAAAATTAAAATACTAGCATCTGCTAAAATCGCCCGGGCAATCGCGATCAACTGTTTTTGACCTTGACTCAAATTTGTGCCACCTGAGGATAGAACGGTTTCATAGCGATTCGGTAAATGTTTAATAAATTGGTGGGCAGAAGCAGTTTTCGCAGCAAGAATAACTTCTTCATCACTCGCCTGTAAATTTCCGTAGCGAATATTTTCCATTATCGTACCTGAAAATAAAAACGTTTCCTGTAAGACAAGACCGATATTTTTACGAACATCCTTCAAGCGGTAGTCTTTAATATCTCGTCCGTCAATCATCACACTTCCAGCATCTGCATCATAAAAGCGTGCTAGAAGGTTTATAATTGTTGTTTTTCCTGAACCCGTTGGACCGACAATAGCGATTGTTTGTCCTGCCTTGGCATGAATGGAAATATCTTTGAGAATTAATTGTTTTTTTAAATATCCGAAATAAACATGTGAAAACTGGACATCGCCACGAAAGCTTCGAACTGGAATCGCAGCTTCATTTTCTTTTATTTCAGGAACTTCATCCAAAATTTCAAATGCCCTCTCGGCGCCAGCAATTGCTGCTTGGAATGTATTGAACAGACTTGAGATTTGATTAATCGGACGGAAAAACTGCCGGGAATATGTTACAAACGCAGCAATAATTCCAACCGTGGCCAAATTATTTAAAGTTAAGAGAGCACCAGATGCGATGATAAAAACAAGTCCAAGATTGTTAATAAAGTTATTGACCGGACCTAAAAAACCAGATACCATTTCAGCCTTTGCGGAGGACTGTCTGAGTCGTTCATTAACACTAGCAAACTTTTTAAAAACATTATCTTCTTTTCCGAAAAGCTGAATGACCTCAAGTCCTGTAATCGACTCTTCGACAATTCCATTAAGCTCCCCTAAATCTCGCTGTCTCTTAATAAAATTACTACTGCTATATTTAATCATTTTTTTGGTTGAAAAAAACATCACCGGAATGACACAAAGAGTAATCAATGCCATCATCCAATTGAGAGAAACCATCGCGATGATAACACCTACTACCGTTAATAGGGTTGACATTATTTGAATAACGCTCTGACTTAAAGCATTATTCAATTGGTCGATATCGTTGGTGACTCTACTCATAAGCTCCCCTTGACTTCTCTTATCAAAAAATCTTAAAGACAAACTTTGCAATTGTTCAAAAAGCTCCTGTCTTAGCTTTCGGATTGTTTTCAGGGAGATGTTGATCATGAAGTAGGATTGAAGCCACGTAAATATCGAAAAAACAAGGTAAATAATCGCAAGAATGCTTACCATTTTGATTGTTCCGGCAATATTTTTGGCAATAATATATTGATCAATAATGATTCCGATCATATATGGGCCAACTAATCCTAATAAGGTTGTGGCAATAACAAGAACAATAACCAAGAAAAGAAAAAGCTTCTCATTCTTCATGTACTGCCAAATTCTCTTTAAAGTCCCTTTACTATCCTTTGCCTTTTCAACTGGCCCTCTCATTTTTCCTCTTGTTCCTGTCTGACCTCTAGGGGAATAACTAGTGGCTTGCTGTTTCATGGAAGCCTTCCCCCCTTCCACCCTGTGTATAATAAATTTCTTGATAAACGGAATTTTCTTTCAGCAATTCATGATGTGTTCCGTTACCGACTATTTTTCCATCCTCAAGAACTAAAATTCGGTCAGTGCTCATAATAGAGGATATTTTCGAGGAGATTATAAATGTTGTCGCTGTCATAAAGTTTGTATTCAACGCATGCAAAATCTTTTTCTCTGATAATGCGTCGACCGCTGAAGTCGAATCATCCAAAATTAAAATCGATGGTTTTCGAACTAAAGCCCTCGCTATTGATAATCTCTGTCTTTGACCACCGGAAAGATTATTCCCTCCTTGTGTTAACGGCTGCTCATAACGCTGCTCAAGCTTCTCTATAAATTCTGAAGCATTGGCTGACTTTGATGCGTTAACAATTTCTTTAAGATCAGCATCCTCTTTACCGTACTGTAAATTTTCCAATATTGTTCCAGAAAAAAGGGTTGCTTTTTGCGGGATAAACCCAATTGCTTTTCGCAACTGCTCAAGGGGATAATCTTTTATACTCTTCCCATCAATGAAAATGTCTCCTGAATCAACGTCATATAGGCGAGGTAATAATTTCACTAGAGTTGACTTACCACTGCCGATCGCTCCAATAATCCCAACTTTTTCGCCAGCTTCTACCTGAAAGGAAATGTTTCGAAGGACATATTCACCATTTTTACTGTAGCTAAATTTGACATTCCGAAATTCAATAGCTCCATTAATGGTTGAAGGAGCATTCTTTTCGCAATTAGAGATCTCCAACTCTACATCAAGTACATCTTTAATTCGTTCTGCTGAAGGTACCGCTCTCGAAATAGACATCAGGACATGGCTACTGCCTATTAGCGCATTCAAAGTAATCGTCAAATAGTTGATAAAAGCAAGGATTACCCCTACATTGCTCGTTCCTTCATCAATCTTAATGGCACCTAGCCAAAGAGCAGCAACAATTCCAATATTAATAAGGAACAGCATAACCGGCATAAGCCCCATCATCATTTGACTAGCTGACAAATTCAATTTCGTCAGTTCATCATTAATACGAGAAAAGCTCTTTTTCTCATAATTCAGTCTGCCGAATGCTTTGATTACGTGAATTCCCGCAAGATTCTCCTGCAACTTCGTATTTATTTTATCAACAGCTTCCTGAACTTTACGAAAAAGTGTCCCAGCCCGCTTCATAAAATACCAATTAACAAGTGCCAGTATTGGGATTAATACAAGTAAAATCGGAAAAAACTCTCTTGCTGAAACATAAACGATAACAACACTTCCAATAAATAAGAGAGGACTTCTTACAAGAATTCTTAATGTCATCATCGTCGCTGCTTGAACAGACGTCACGTCATTCGTCGCAATGGTGATCAGCTTTCCAGTGCCAAAACGATCTTTATCCCTAGCAGAAAACTGTTCCATCTTCTTAAAAAGTTCTTGACGAATATCTGTGGCAAAATTGACAGCGGCTTTTGTACTGTAAATGGAACAGCCAAGCCCGCCAATTAAACCAATTACCGCTACAATCAGCATAAGCAAACTCATTTTGAACACATAAGAATGATTCTGTTCAGCGATTCCATTATCGATAATATGCTGCATGATCATTGGTTGTAATAGATCCATCGCCACCTCGATACACATAAAAAGGGGACCAATGACGGCAAAGAAAAGATATGGTTTTAAGTATTTTAATAGATTAAAAAAAGCTTGCATTTGACTAGCCTCATTTACGACGTAGTAGATTATACAACGGATATATTATAAGCTTCATTTATTTGAAAAACAATTTAGGACATTGAATGCATCTGATGGGATCATGCTTCAATGTCCTAATTTTCCTAGTGCTTATTTATTTTTTTATCACTCCATTACGATTAGCATAAACTGCGGCTTGTGTACGGTCAGCAACATCCAGCTTGCTTAAAATATTACTCACATGCGTTTTCACCGTTTTTATTCCAATAAAAAGCTCGGTGCTAATTTCTTGATTATTCATCCCTTCGCCAATACACATCAGAACCTCAAGCTCTCTTTCAGTTAAATCATGATGAGGTTTTTTCTCCTGTTTCCGCAAGCGATTCATCATCCGGTTCGCAACCTTCGGCTCAATAATAGGCTCTCCTACTACTGCCTTACGGATCGCTCTTACTACCTCATCAGCAGTCGCTGTTTTTAACATATAACTAAATGCCCCCGCCTCTATTGCCGGGAAAACTTGTTCATCATCATAAAAACTAGTGATGATAATAATTTTGCAATTCGGCTCATGCTGCAATATTTCCCTTGTGGCCTCTATCCCATTGCCATCCTCCATTAATAAATCCATCAATACAACTTCAGGTCTTGTTTCAAGCACTAGCTTTATCGCTTCATTTCCACTTTTCGCTTCACCTACAACGTCAATTTCTGGCTCTGTAACTAAGTAGGAGATAATTCCTTTTCTAACCATTTCATGATCATCAACGACGGCTACTTTAATCATTTGTTATTCCCCCCTGGTAGTTGGTATGCGAATATCGATATATGTTCCTTCTCTCTCTTTAGAACGAATATTGAAAACTCCTCCTACCTCTTCACATCTTTCCCGCATCGTTTTTAAACCGTAAGAAGCAACCCTTTCAATTGTCGGATTAAAACCTTTGCCATTATCAGAGATAAACAAATAAATATAACGCTCTTCCTCGGTTAATGAGATACTGATTTTCGACGCTTCAGCATGACGTAGAACATTGGATAATGCCTCCTGAATTATGCGAAACAAATGCTCTTCTGCCGCTTTCGATATATGAACAATTTCATCAATACTCGCTTGAAATTCTATATTCGTTTTCCCTTTTAAATCTTGAATAAGCTTAATGACCCCGTCACACAGACGATCATCACTTAATTGAATCGGGCGTAAATGGAGAAGCAATGCCCTCATCTCACCTTGCGCATGTGCAGCAATTTTTGAGATTTCTACTAATTGTTCCTTCGCTTTTTCACGATCAATTTCAAATAGGCGCAATGTTGCTGAAGACATCATACTTAAAGCAAAAAGCTGCTGACTGACGACATCGTGAAGATCACGGGCCAGTCTTTGCCTTTCCTCCATCACCACTGCAGCATGTGCCGATTGCGCTAAAGAGGTTTTCGTATCAGCCAATCTTTGCAGCGAATGCTTTTGTTCCTCGAAAAACTCAGCCAGTTGATTTAATTCCTCTGAAATCATTCCGATTTCATCATTTTCATTTACTTCAAGACGTCCGGGTAAATTACCACTTCTCAAAGAGGAAACATACAGGAGGAGATCCGTTAACCTCCCCTTTAAAAGAGAGCTTGAACGATAGCCAAAATATGCGCCCACAAATAAAAACACAATGAAAGCAATCATCGAAAACCAAAAGGTATTCTCAATCGTTAGCTTTACTGAACGATTAACCAATAATAACTGAAAGCCAATAAATAGAATTAATGTACTGATAAAGGCCATCATCAAATAGTTTTGTAAAAACCAATATCGGATGCTGTTTAATTTTTTCAAAATTTTCGCTCCTATACCTTATCGATTCGAATTGAACCTATTTTAACGTTAATGGTTATTTTTAATTTTCTCGTCGCTTCATCATAACCTTGAGTCTTATAAAAGACGTTTCTATTCAATGTATCTCCCTTTATATCAAAAATTCGCACATCTCCTATTTTGGAATTAGCGGTAATATTTACCGGAATATTTTCAGGAATAATCATTTTTATATCCGCGATACTCCCATTGATTATTATTGGAGTTTCTCTCTCCGGAATAAAGGCCTTACTTAAATCCAAAAAATAATCACCAATTGAATTGTTTAGCATCATCGGTTCCAGCGCCCAATTGCTATCTTTATAACTGACTTCACCAATCAAGCCACTAACTATCTTTTTCTCATGCTGATCGCTGCCACTGAACTCAGTTTCCTTTGAAGAAAAATCAATATCAATCTGCAATTTACTTTTTTTAAATAAGAGTGATAAAGCCATTAAAATAAGCAATATCGGCCATAGCTTCCAAACATCTGCAAATTTAAAAACAATGACTTCAAATCTGTCCAAAATTAATAGAAAGGAAAATAACAATAACAATAGGCTGAAAGTGTATTTTTTTCTTTCCTTCCTCAATAAATTGCTAATAAACAAGATCAATCCAATCACAAAAAGGAAAAAGGGATAAAAAACGACAAATAGTTCTTTCATTTCCAAAGAAATGACACCTATATTTATTAGCAGGAGAACAATTCCTAAAGCTAGCAAAAATAATGCAAATAAAGTTTGATTAATGGATTTCTGCTTCACAAAATTCCCCTTTCTTTCTAGTTCCATAGAGAGTAATTTATTCTGTCCGTGAATAAATAATCTCACTTGTTTATTAGTTTACTATTTTTTTCAAAAATAGAAACAATCAATTGATGGTTTTTTCTCCGTCTCGAGACGGAGGAACTTTTCACATTGTCCACCTTTTCGCACTCATTTTCTTTTCCAACATATTCTGTAAACACGTACAGGGCAAATACCCTTTTAACCTAACTTAGGAGGAATGAAAATGGGCGTTGAGTTAACAGCGCTACATTGGCTTTACGTCTTGGTCATATTTATCATCATTGGCTTTATGATCATGCGACGTGATACAACTTTCATTTGTATTGTCGGTATCTTTCTTATCGCAATAACCGCAACCGGTTCTTTAAGCGCCTCTGTAAGCAGTATTTTTACAAGTTTCATTTATGCAATTACAGAGCTTCTATCCACTATTCTTGTTATTTCCATTATTGTCGCAATGAGTAAGACCTTAACCTCAACAGGAATTAATGACGTAATGATCTCACCTTTTGCTAAATTAATCCGAACCCCGGCACTAGCTTATTGGACAATCGGGATTTTAATGATGATAATTTCTTGGTTTTTTTGGCCCTCTCCGGCAGTTGCCCTTTTAGGTGCCGTACTTCTCCCAGTAGCTTTAAGAGTGGGACTTCCCGCTTTAGGTGTAGCTATGGCTATGAATTTATTTGGTCACGGGATCGCCTTATCAGGTGACTTTATCATTCAAGCTGCGCCAAAGCTAACAGCAGATGCAGCTGGGTTGCCTGTTAATGAAGTCATTCAAGCGAGTATCCCACTAGTCGTGGTCATGGGACTGACAACCACTATCGCTGCCTTTCTTTTCTTAAAAAGGGATATGGAGCGTGGCAAATTAAGGATCGACAAGAACACTATATTTTCAAACCCGGACCCTCAAAATAATAAAGAAAACTTACTAACCATTACTCAAAAACGCTTTTTCGCCATTTTGGTACCGCTGCTATTTCTTTTAGACGTCTTAGCCATGGTTATGCTTGATCTGACTGGTGGGGATGCAACAGCTCTCGTTGGTGGAACTGCAATATTGATTCTGTTACTCATAACACTCGTCAGCCATAAAAATAAGGGGTTAGAAAAAACAACAGTATTTTTAATTGAAGGATTTCAATTTGGCTTTAAAGTCTTTGTCCCTGTTATTCCTATTGCTGCTTTTTTCTACTTAGGCGACGCGGGTTTTTACAGCATCGTTGGGGAATATTTGCCAAACCATTCACAAGGAATTGTGAATGATTTAGGAATAGCGCTGGCAGCCGTTGTTCCTTTGAGTAAAGAGGTTGGAGCCATTACATTAACGATTGTTGGTGCCATTACCGGCTTAGATGGCTCCGGCTTTTCAGGAATATCACTGGCTGGTTCAATCGCCACTCTTTTTGCCCATTCGATCGGTGCTGGCGCTGCAACCTTAACTGCTCTTGGGCAAATTGCCGCAATCTGGGTTGGCGGAGGTACTATTATACCCACAAAAGACACACAATTTACAACTCATAAAAAGACTTAATATCACAAGGGAGTTTCTCACACAAACTGAGGAACTCTCTTTTTCTTTTTTCGCTCATTGTAAATATACAAAGCTTAGGTTGCTGTCCGAACCGGTTCTTAATTTCTTGCCACATCTCTTTATACTTTTGTATTTTCTTCCTATTATCCTGCATACTTCTGGTATTATCAATCTCGACAAGATGAATATAACCATCACGACTAAATACAGAGTCAGAAATGATTGTTTTTTTCTTGGTGATACTCATACCCTTAATCTGTATGCCAAAGCTAAATTCAGGCTCCTGTGTAATCTCAATGGTATATTCTCTTTTCCAATCACTTGGACAACCATAATATATATAGGCTTCATTGCTGAGTAGCATGTGGTCAAATAGGACAGATTTCTTTATCTCCCTTTCAGATCCAATCAATTGGCGTCCTTCCTTATTCAAGTAAACGATCTTCTGCTGGGAGCGTACAACATTCAAATACTCTTCCAGCTGCGATACCACCCTGCATGTGTGACGATACGATCCTAACCTCAAAATCTCATGCAGCTGTTTAACGCTCACTACCCCCAACCTATCTATAATCGATAATATCTGCTCTATCTTCTCTAATTTCATCAAGATAACCTCCAATCATTTTATCTGAGATATATGGGCATTGGATCTCATGAGACTGCGCTAATTTATAGATCGCCCTTCCTGGTATTGGCTCTAATACCTCTGCCCCTGTTTCGTCTAAAATCACTCTGCTACCGGTTCCGTCCGCAATCCGAAAAGCTAATCTTGCCACCATGTTCATTTTTACTTGCATAGGCACGGCTTCTCGAGTCGGATATTGAGTTGCCATAATTAAACGATACCCTAAGCCTCCACCAATACGAGCAATCTCTCCCAAATAAATCTGAGTTAGCTCGGCATATTTTTTAAACTCTTTACCCACTAATTTAGGCGATAGTTCTGCAGATTCGTCCACAATGATAAATGTCCTTTCCTTGATAGGTGTCTCAGTGATATTCGTCCAGCCATTTTGGCGATATCGATCCTCATCGACCTTTATTAGTTTATAGACATAATCAAGCGCCTTACACGCTTCTAGGAGGTCTGATGCCACGGTTAATACTTGTGGTAGGTTTTGATATTTAGAAAACTCTAGACCGCCTTTGAGGTCCAGAATAATAAAACGTATATGTTTAGGATTAGATAGAAGCAACGAAGCAAAAATACTCTTTAATGCTACGGTCTTTCCGAACCTTGTGGTCCCACCTACTAATAGATGTGGATAATGCTCGAAGTTATGATACATGACTTTACGTTTTTTCCCGATCGGTACAAGCCAGCTGCCTTTATACAGATGCTTCTTATTAAACTCCCAATTAGCAAGTCTTTTATTGGGGATAAGCGCGGCAGTTGTGACAAGCACAGGCGGGATAAACCACTCTAGCATTGCGTCACTCTCCTTGTCATTGTGGTGGTCAGTCTCATGGTCATCGAGTCTCTATGTCAGTGACCATGACTGATTTTGATGTAATGATATTTTGTTTTAAGTTTTTAATGTCACTTATGGAGCAACTAAGTGGCTCACTGCGAGTTTTAAAAAAATAGCTTACTCAGATGTTGGAGTAGATACAGCATCCCTCCATATTTAGTAATCTCTAAAGCTATCTTTATAGCATCCTCATTTACCTTAATACCATAAGCATCTAATATTGTTACTACACACAAACTCCCGCCAGCCACGCCAATCGCTACCATGCCAAATGTAATTGGGTCCAATCTGATCACCTCGCTTTGTCACTGTCTAGTACAGTGTATGGGCGATTAACTTGTCTCATTAACATTTTTGTTAACTTTTTTATTCAAAATTTTTAACAGGAGTTATCAAAAATATATAGAATGCTTATACATAAGTAGGTGAAGACATATGTTTAATAATAGGATTACATACTGGGCCGAGAAAAAAGGCATCAAACACAAGCACTTGGCACAGGAATGTGAGGTGTCGATCCAAACCTTTTCGAGGTGGGCTAATAATAAAACTCAGCCAGATTTGAAACAATCTGCTATTATTGCTCGTAGACTAGGAGTATCTTTGGATGATTTAGTCCTTTGGGAAGAAAAAGAATAAAGATTCATAAGGGGGAAATAATTTTGGATTTATTACTATTTATTTTAGGAATGCTTTTATTTGTAGGTTCATTGGTCTATCTTGTAATAGCGCTAATCAAAAAGACGTTAGCTAAAAAGAGATTCTTCACACTTATAGCATCAGGGGTTGTTTTAATGTTAGTTGGACTGTTTATGACAAGTCCTGAAACAGAAAATGCTGAAAGAGAACCAGCGGAAAAAGCCACACAGATTAATTCAAAAACAGAGGGATTTAAAAAAGAACCTGAACTGACCGAAGAAGAAAAATCAGAACTTGAAAAAGCAGAGGATGAAGCAATAGCAAAAGAAGAAAGTATTCCTAGAGAACATAAATCTGCTTTAACAAAAGCTGAACAATACGCTAAAACTATGTACATGTCAAAGTCAGGAATCTATGATCAACTAGTATCAGAATATGGGGAGAACTTTCCTCCTGACGCTGCTCAATATGCAATTGACAACATCGAATGGGACTGGAAAGAAAACGCACTAAAAAAAGCTGAACAGTATGCCGAGACTATGAGCATGTCTAATCAAGCTATTTATGACCAGTTAATTTCAGAACACGGAGAAAAATTCGCTCCTGAAGAAGCTCAGTACGCGATTGACAATTTAGAATAAGTCCATAAGAATTTTAACCGTCTCTTATTGAGACGGTTTTTTGTACCTGATTAGCTTATCTCCACTTTCATAATATCAATAAATTTTACTTTTTCTGTATTGTACCCTACCTCTAAATGCATCTTGATAACGCATCACGACTATTGCTTATTTGCAAAATGTGACACACATCCTTTGCGACAAACCAAGGTTCGTTATTTTGGATGACCATACGCAAATCTTGACCTTTGAAATTAAAAATGCGTTGTAGTTCGTTCATTAAATCGCCTCCTGTTCAAAATAATTGGTGTTCTTTTCAACCCAATTGGTGTTTCTCTCGATCCATTTCATTAACATGTGAGTTGGGATTTTTACACCAAATTCACGGATAACTGGAAAGTCTGGGCGTCTCATTAACTCTGACATTGTTGTTGAACCGCATCTAAGAACATTCATTGCCTCTTCCCTTGTCAGTACTAAAGGCAAATTATTTTGAATAGATAGTTTGTTATTGAGTTTTTCATATGCTAAAGTCGCTATTTTTTCAGCGAGTTGCTCAATCATTTCGTCGTCAAAGTTCATGGTGAACATTTATGTTCCTCCTTTCATATGGCTTGGTTTTATGCATTATTTGCACTATTATTTGTAAAAAAAATGGTCCAATCAAACCCTAAATGATGACCAAGTTGCTTAGCAACCTTAACACTTGGAATTAAGCCGTTCTCAATCTTTGTATAATAGGACCGGTCAATACCTATTTCATCAGCAATGTCTTGATGAGAGTATCCAAGCAATTTTCTTCGTTGTAATAATGTTTCGTTTTTCATTTGTTCACCACCTTATTGTGCGATTTATACACTTATATAATGTGAATTTTTATCACAGTCAATAGTTTTTTTAACTTTTTGCGCATATATTATATTGTGCATATTTTTCACTTATAATAGATGTATTATAATAGACAGGGGAAATAAAAAATGAAATATGGAGATAGATTAAAAAAGTTGAGAGAAAATAAGAAGTTATCTCAACAACAATTAGCAGATATATTAAAGATTAATCGTTCGACTTACGCTCGTTATGAGTTAAGTCAGACTCAACCAGATTTTGAAATTTTAAAGTCAATAGCAGATTATTATGAAGTTACAATTGACTATATTTTAGGTCATAAGTCAGAAATTGTTGAATTAGAGTATTATAAAAATAAAATTGCAACTGAATTTCCTGACATTGACTTAATGTTTAAAGATATGGAATCATTAACAGCCGAGGATATGAAGGAAGTTTATGAGTATATAAAATTTAAAAAGAGTCAAAGGAATTAAAGGGGGGATTGAAATGGATAATAAAAAGCAAAAAATATGTCCTATTTGCAATAAGAAATTAACGTTCTTGAAACAAACATTAAAAGACGGTGTTAAAGTTTGCTCGAATCACGTTGTAATTGAAGCAGGACTTTTATTGAAAGAAACAATAGAGCAATCCACTGTTGAAGATATTAAAGAAAGAATTGAGTTAGTTAAAGCAGCTAATGAAGAATCCCAAAAAGAAGTTGAAAATGGATTTTCTACAGAATCAACACCAGGAAATCGCGGTGCTGGTTTAAACAATATTT